>NZ_CABHXX010000121.1 GCF_902170565.1 Yersinia thracica | reverse complement strand
ATATACCTATATATCTTCAAATTTACCGTTTTAACTTTTTGTGCTTAGTGATAATGTTTCTTCGCTTTACAAAGACAGGTCAAAATAAAAAATTAAAAGTTAACTTCGATGAGGCTAAAACATTAATTTAGCCCGCAGATTAATTTTATTAAAATTTAAAGGAAAAATAATGATGAAGCGCAGTGTTCTGGCCTTAGCGGTTACCTTGAGTATGATTCCTACTCTTTCAAATGCAGCGGAAATTTATAATAAAGATGGCAACAAGTTGGATCTTTATGGTCGCGTAGCCGCTAAATACCTTTTCTCAAACCATAATAATGCTGATGATACTTATGTGCGTTTTGGTTTTAAGGGTGAAACACAAATCAATAGCCAACTGACCGGTTTCGGCCAGTGGGAATATAACGTTGCTGCAAAAAATGCAGAATCTCAGGGTGATAAAGGCAATAAAACCCGTTTAGGTTTTGCTGGTTTAAAATTTGCTGAATTCGGCTCTTTTGATTACGGCCGTAACTATGGCGTAGTGTACGACGCACTGGCTTATACCGATATGTTGCCAGAGTTCGGTGGCGACTCAATCGCTTATACCGACAACTACATGACTGGCCGTTCAACCGGTTTGGCAACTTACCGTAACTCTGATTTCTTCGGTCTGGTAAAAGGTCTGAATGTTGCAGCTCAGTATCAGGGCCGCAATGACGATGGCGATACCTCTAAGAATGAGCGCGCAATCCAGAAAGCTAACGGCGACGGTTTCGGTTTGTCTGTTGATTATCAAGACATCGAAGGCAGTGGTATTGGCTTCGTAGGTGCGTACTCTAACTCTAACCGTACCTTGGGTCAGAAAACTCTGGCTAACAGTGCTACCGGTGATAAAGCTCAGGCTTGGGCTACAGCGCTGAAATATGATGCAAACCAGGTTTACCTGGCAGCGATGTACGGCGAAACCTTGAATATGACACCATACAAGGCATTGATCGCGAACAAAACCCAGAACGTAGAATTGGTTGCTCAGTATCAATTCGAAAACGGTATTCGCCCGTCGATTGCTTATGTTCAGTCTAAAGGTAAAGACCTGGATGCAGTAGGAAGTGCTGATTTGCTGAAATATGCTGAAATCGGTGTGACTTACTACATCAATAAAAACATGTTTGCCTATGTTGATTACCAGATTAACTTGCTGGATCAAGACAACAACCCACTGGGTCTGGGCACAGATGATACTGTTGCTGTTAACTTGACCTACCGTTTCTAAGTTAATTTAAGCAGTAAATATTATCCTTTTCTGTGTCGGAAATAGGTGAATGAGAAAGGCGGGGTTATTCCCGCCTTTTTGCATTTAACATATTCAGATATAGACTAAATAATTCGAGTCGCATAAAGACGGCAATAGAGAGACAAATCTACCGGGAGCAGATTTTAACGCTACTTGCAGCGGCCTTGCAGAGGCGAGGCCCATGGATGAACTGAGTAATGAACCAAGGCAACTCACATGCAGCTTAGCCTATGACAGATATTATTGGCTGCGAAAGTATTAGCGCAAATCAGTGTTGATAATGTTGTTCGCCCCATGTCAGCATGGTATTGACTAATTGCTGGAGTAACGGTTGTAAGTGACCCGCACGTTCTGGCAAATAGGGGTAAGGCTCAGTTTCAGACATATAGTTTAACTGTGATAATTCGAGTTGTACTGCGTGTTGGTGGGTCTGTGGTAAACCATATGCTCTAGTTATATAACCGCCTTTAAAGCGACCATTTAATATATGGCTAAATGCAGTTTGGCGTTCGCAACATTCTATCAATTGCTGACTTAATGAGGGTGCGCAACTGGCCCCGCTGTTGGTTCCGAAATTCAAATCAGGTAGCTGTCCATCAAATAACCTCGGGATAACTGAGGCAATCGAATGAGCATCAAGTAGTAATGCATAGCCAAATTTATCTTTAAGCCGCGCCAGCTCAAGTTGAAGTTGCTGGTGGTAAGGGCGCCAGATATGTAACAGGTAGGATTGACGCTCCTGCGGGGGCGGTGTTTTACCCGGCATAAAGCAAGGGCGACCATCGAACAGTGTTTCGGGGAATAAACCAGTGGTTGCGGTGGTGTATAGCGGCTGATCATCTTCTGCGCGGTTCAGGTCGACCACTAAACGGGAATAATGACCTATCACTACACTGGCACCCATATTATGGGCGAAGTCATAGAGACGATGAATATGCCAGTCGGTATCTGATAGGGGGTGAGCTGCATCGGTCAATCCCGCCTCAACGATGGGAGTCAATCGTGTTCCAGCATGTGGAATACTGATTAATAAAGGCAGTTTCCCTGCTCGAAAACTTAACGGATCAGTTAAATTCATGGTCGGGCATCTCCTTGAAAAACAACAGTTACAGGTAATTGACCTCCGAGCCAGTAAGCCAATTCTGCAGGGCGTGATAATGGCCAATGGACCCAATTGGCTAATTTACCGGTCTCTAGTGTTCCTTGGGTATCTTGTAACCCGAGAGCTTGAGCCGCATGGCAAGTGACACCCGCTAACGCTTCTTCCGGTGTCATACGGAATAATGTGCATGCCATATTGAGCATCAAACGTAGGGAGAGTGCGGGGGATGTTCCCGGATTGGCATCACTGGCTAATGCCATTGGTACATTATATTGGCGAAACAGCTCAATTGGAGGACATTGTGTTTCTCGTAACAAATAATAAGCACCCGGCAGTAATACCGCGACGGTGCCAGCATTAGCCATTGCCTGGACATCTGACTCCGTTGCGTATTCAAGATGATCTGCTGACATGGCGTTAAATTTGGCGGCCAGAGTGCTCCCATTTAAGGAAGAAAGTTGTTCAGCATGTAGTTTGACCGGTAAACCTGCTTGTTGCGCGGCGACAAATACGCGCTCAACTTGTGCGGGCGAGAATGCCAGATGTTCACAAAAAGCATCAACAGCGTCGGCTAACTTTTCGTTGGCGACTTCGGGAATGATAGTGCCACAAACAAAATCAATATAATCATCAGCTCGACCCGCAAACTCAGGTGGCAGAGCATGCGCTGCCAAACAAGTTGTTTTGACCATCACAGGCAGTAATTGACCCAACCGGCGGGCCACGCGGAGCATTTTCATTTCACTTTCAAGGCTAAGGCCGTAACCGGATTTTATTTCAATGCAGGTCACTCCTTCAGCAAGGAGGGGTTTTAGACGAAATAAAGCTTGCTCCAATAATTGCTGTTCGCTGGTATTTCGCGTCGCTTTTACAGTCGATACAATACCGCCACCATTGGCGGCAATGTCAGCATAACTCACGCCATTAAGCCGTTGTTCGAATTCGGCACTACGATCACCGCCAAACACCAAGTGGGTATGGCAATCAATTAATCCAGGAGTAATCAGGCCGCCTTGGTAGACAACCTCGCGTGAGGCATTGAGCATGGGTAATTCATTATAGGGCCCGATCCAGACTATTTTACCGTCAGTAACCGCCATTGCCCCTTGCGAGATCAGGTGATATTTCCCGCCACGCATAGTCACGATATCGGCACCGTACCACAAACTGTCGCAGTGAATTGTTGACACCATCAGGCTCCCCAAGATCTTCAGTGTTAAGTTGTATATACAATCATGGACAACCTAGCGCATAAATTCACTATCGGCAAGATAGGGATTTAAACAATTGCGTAACACTTCGCAGTTCTCGAAGAGAAATAAAATTGATCAGGACGTAACGGTACCTTGTGGGGTAAAACGGCCATAGAGCTGATAGCGAGAACCGGGGTAAAGCAGTTGAGCTGCGGTCACAATTACTTTTCCATACCAGGTTCGGCGGCGAATCAGTAAACAAGGTTCATGTTCATCTAATTGCAGTAGCTGGCGCTCAAGTAGATTTGGGATCACCGCTTCAACAATATGTTCACCTTCAGTCAACGGGGCCGCTTGGGTGAGGTAGCTGTAAGGGGTTATCTGATTGAAATCCTGTTTCATATAATCGGGCGCGGTGTTTGGATTGACACAACGATTTTCGACTTGAATAGGGATGTCATTCTCATAATGAACAATTTGCGAGTAGAACAGTTGCTGGCCGGGCTGAATACCTAAAGCAATCGCCTCTTCAGGGTTTGCTGGCCGCGCCTCTAACTGCAAAATTTTACTGCTGTGAAGATGTCCGCGCGCGGTGATTTCGTCAGCAATATTATGAACTTCAAGTAAGGCACTGTGCGCTTTTGCTTCAGCAACAAAGGTCCCTACGCCTTGCATGCGGATTAGAAAACCTTCACTGGTGAGTTCGCGTAGCGCTCGGTTGATGGTCATACGACTGACCCCTAACTCTGCAACCAGCTCACTCTCCGAAGGGACGCGCTGGTGGGGCTGCCAGACTCCGGTTCTGATTTGGCGCATGATAGCCAGTTTAACCCGTTGATAAATTGGAGCCGGAGTATCGTCCATTGCGGGACTCAATTGTAAGGTCGCTTGTTGTTCCGCCACGACGTTAACCTCGTCAAATAAGAAAATTATATGCTAAGTCTACGGTTGAATTTAGCGTGTGTATATGTCTATACAAGTGAGTGATTTAATTAATTGACGCAGCTGCTGCTCAGCGCGTTTGACTCTGAACAAAATATTGGGATATCGCTATGCCAGTTTATTTTACCAAACGTGCTTTTTTACCTGATGGATGGGCGAATGACGTACAGATAACTGTCAATGAACAGGGGAACATTCAGCGCATTATGAAGGGCAGCAGTGATGTAGGTTGCCAGATACTTCCCGGGCCAATAGTGCCAGGCATGCCCAATCTCCATTCTCATGCTTTCCAACGCATGATGTCGGGGTTAGCTGAGATTGCCGGTAATCCACAGGATAGTTTTTGGACGTGGCGTGATTTGATGTATCGACTGGTGCAGCGATTGACACCGGAGCATATCGGTGTGATTGCCCGTCAGTTATATATAGACATGCTAAAAGGCGGCTATACCCAGGTCGCAGAATTTCATTATTTACATCACAGTATCGACGGTAACCCATACAGTGACCCAGGGGAAATGACATCGCAACTCAGCCAGGCTGCGCAGGACGTGGGAATTGGGATGACTCTATTACCCGTTCTGTACAGTTATGCCGGGTTTGGTGGCCAACCGGCCCAACAGGGGCAGCGCCGCTTCATTCAAACGACAGAAAACTATCTCAAGCAGCAGCAAGTTATCAGTAAACAACTGGTGAATCAGCCTTTGCAAAACTTGGGGTTATGTTTTCATTCACTGCGCGCAGTAGAGTTAAGCCAGATGCAGGAGGTTTTACAGGTTTCTGATAAACAGCTACCTGTGCATATTCATATTGCCGAGCAGCAAAAAGAGGTTAACGACTGTCTGGCCTGGAGCGGGCAACGGCCAGTGGCGTGGTTGTATGACAATTTAGAGGTCGATAGCCGTTGGTGCCTGGTTCATGCCACACATTTGGATGAGTCAGAACTTGTTCGATTGGCTAATAGTCAGGCAGTCGCTGGATTATGCCCAACAACGGAAGCCAATTTAGGTGACGGTATTTTCCCCGCAGTAGATTATTTACAGCACCAAGGATGTTGGGGAATAGGCTCTGATAGCCATGTTTCTTTGAATATAGTGGAAGAATTACGATGGTTGGAATATGGACAGCGCTTGCGTGATCAGCGCCGTAATCGTCTGACGAATGAACAATATCCAGCGGTAGCGGATTTACTTTATACCCAAGCTTTAGCCGGAGGGAGGCAAGCTTGCGGTAGTAATATTGGCCAGCTAGCTGAGGGGTATCGTGCTGACTGGTTAGTTTTGGATGGTGATGATCCTTATATTGGTGGCACAGAATCTGCTTCTTTATTGAATCGGTGGTTATTTGCGGGGGATAAATCGCAAATTCGGGATGTTTATGTGGCGGGCAACGCGGTAATAGTGGATAGATATCATCCAATGCAACAGCAAACTGCACAGGCTTTTCTGGCGGTACTAAAAGCCTGTCAACAGGAGGTATGATGAGCTTTACCGTTTTTGATTTTGCTAGTTTGCCGGTTAGCCGATGGCGAAATGGTGGTGGTGAAACCCGCGAAATTGCCTGTTGGCCTGTCGGGGGGGAGGATTTTGCCTGGCGTGCCAGCATCGCGACGATTGAACAAGATGGCCCATTTTCAATATTTCCTGATATTGACCGGTCGATTACATTACTCTCTGGTGAGGGGGTGGTTCTCTCCAGCCCAGACTGGGAGGCGCATACACTTTCAACGCTATTGCAACCTTTTGCTTTTCCTGGTGATATTCCTATCCATGCCCATTTACTCGGTGGAACTAGCCAGGATTTTAATATCATGACCCGACGAGGTTGTTGGCAGGCTAGTGTGGCGTCAATTAGTTCGCCGCAAGAACTTCCTGCATCACATGGTGGGTTGGTCTATGTGGTGAGGGGAAAATGGCTTATTAGCCACACCGAAACACACGAACTGACAGCTGCGCAAGGATGTTGGTGGTTACCTGCAATCAAAAGTGGTCAATTACAACCACTGGCTACTAACAGTTGTCTATTGTGGGTAAATCTATTGCCCGAACGATAATATGTTGATTTTTTATTGTAAACAATAGAGATAATATATTGTTTTATAATGATATTTAAATTAAACACTGGAGTGATGACACAACTTTCGTCGTAGCCATTACTCTATTATTTTCTTTCATTTTTTTCACCTTGCTTACCTATTTCTGATTTCTTTCCTTTCTTTTCACGAATGACATGCTGGCAGCTTTCCACTTGCTGAGTCTCATGGCTACCTTCAGTAGCGCTCAAATTATCATCATTTGTTAGATCCCTGTCATAGTTTTGTTATTCTCTGGGTTCAAAACACATATTTCGGTTGTTTGGTGTTAAAAATTTCAATAATCTTAATTTTGAAATAACCGTTTAAAAATAAAAGAGAGGATCATTACAAGAGTTGCAAGAATGTTATTCTATTGTTTTATATTATTTTTTTAATAAAAGAAACCGAGAATGGGGCAGGTACATTCTCGGAAAGCGCATTGAAATGTCTAAAATAGCGATTTTACACTGTACTGAACTAAGTACTTGTAAAAAATTATTTTCAATAAATAGGCATCGAGATGTTAATGCATTCCATTATTGAAGGATATAGATCATGAAGCTGAAAAAAATCATTATTACCTCACTCGCTATCTGTATGCTGCCACTGGGCACCTATGCTAAAGACCTTAAGATTGGTGTTTCTATGGCTTACTTCGATGACAACTTCCTGACAATACTGCGTCAGTCCATGCAAAATAAAATGAAAGAAGAGGGTAATGTTTCTGGACAGTTTGAAGATGCAAAAGGAGATATTGCTCAACAAATTCAGCAAGTAGAAAATTTTGTTAGCCAAGGTGTTGATGCCATTATTCTAAACCCAGTTGATACTCAAGGCGTGAAGCCCATGATTAAATTAGCTGAAAAAGCCAAAATTCCATTAGTTTTTGTCAATCGTCGCCCGGAGATAACTTTGCCGGCAGGTATGGCCTATGTGGGTTCTGATTCTGAACTCGCAGGACGCCTACAGATGGAGGAACTTGCAAAGCTGATGGGTGGCAAGGGTAATGTTATGATCCTTATGGGGGAACTCTCGAGTGAGGCAACCCGTGACAGAACACGCGGGGTTGAGAAAGTCGCCGCTCAGTACCCAGATATTCATATTATTGATAAACAAACCGCGAAATTCTTCCGTAAAGAGGCCGTTGATGTCACAACTGACTGGATCCTCTCCGGGCAGCAAATAGATGCGATTGCTTCAAATAACGATGAAATGGCAATCGGCGCTATTCTTGCTTTAAAACAAGCGAAGAAAAAAGGTGTTGTGATCGGTGGGATTGATGGTACGCCGGACGCACTTGAGTTTATTAAAAAAGGTGACCTCAATATCAGTATTTTCCAGGATGCCAAAGGACAGGGAGAGGGGGCGGTAGAGACTGCGATTAAATTAGCGTCTGGCCAGAAAGTTGAAAGTAGCGTAATGATCCCTTACCAACTTATTACCAAAGATAACTATCAAGATTTCGCGAATAAAAACAAAAAATAAATATAATTATCTTAGGCCGGTAGTCAATAAATAATACTCATGGAGTGGGGTGATATCTTTTCAAAATTAGGCTTATACGCAAAGATAATATGTGTATTTATTCTTTTTTATAGAAAGGTGACGCCGTATTTATTATGTCAGATTAACAAATACGGCACTCATTCCAAATAATGGTATGGAGATGGTGATATGTATCCTTACATTCTCGAGGCTGAGGGCATTAGTAAACAATTTCCTGGTGTCAAGGCTCTGAATAAAGTGGGCATTAAAATAAAGCCAGGTAGTGTCCATGCATTAATGGGAGAGAATGGCGCGGGTAAATCTACATTGATGAAGTGTTTGATTGGGATATATCACCCGGATGAAGGTTCGATAAAAGTAAGAGGTGAGACAATTACTTTTGAGGATACTTTAGATGCACTCCATGCCGGAATTGCAATGATTCATCAAGAACTGAATTTAGTTCCACATATGACAGTCGCAGAAAATATCTGGCTAGGAAGAGAACCGGTTCACTATGGATTAGTTAATCATGATTTACTGAACAGTAAAACACGAACTTTATTGCAACACCTTAATATAAAATTAAAACCTAATATGATAGTCGGCGAGTTAAGTATTGCCAGCCAGCAGATGGTAGAAATAGCTAAAGCCGTTTCCTATGATGCTGATGTGTTAATCATGGACGAACCAACATCAGCCTTAACAGAAGGTGAAGTATTTCACCTTTTTGCGATTATTAAGGAATTAAAAGAACAAGGGAAAGGTATTATTTATATTAGCCATAAAATGGATGAAATTTTTGAAATCACGGATGAAGTCAGTATCTTTCGTGATGGTATGTTTGTTGCTACGGATAAGACTGAAAACCTGACAAAACAATCATTAATTACCATGATGGTGGGGCGTGAGTTAACTCATATGTTCCCAAAATTTAATAATAATATTGGTGAAGAAGTATTAAGAGTCAATAGTTTGCGGCGTAAAGGCTTGTTCCATGATATTTCATTTTCTGTGAAACGTGGTGAAATACTGGGTGTCGCGGGTTTGGTTGGAGCTGGTCGCAGTGAAGTAATGGAAAGCCTGTTTGGCATGCATCCTGCGGATAGTGGCGAAATTTTTATTGAGGGCTTACCTGTCAATATCGACTCTCCATCAATAGCTATTGAACAGGGATTAGCTTTTTTGACTGAAGACCGCAAAAAATCAGGATTATTCCTCGTGCTGTCAGTGGTCGAGAATATGAGTATTGTTAATATCTCAGATTATATCAATAAAAGAGGTTTTGTTAGTCATGGAAAAATGGCACAAGACTGCATGGAGCAGATTAAAAAATTAAATATCAAAACCCCCACGATGGATCAAATTATTAATAACTTAAGTGGAGGGAATCAGCAGAAAGTTTTAATTGCACGTTGGTTATTAGCCCAGCCTAAAATACTTATTCTTGATGAGCCAACTCGTGGTATTGATGTCGGAGCCAAATCGGAAATTTACCGGTTAATTAGTGAACTGGCAAACCGTGGTGTTGCTATTATATTAGTCTCTTCAGAATTACCTGAAATTCTCGGTATGAGTGACAGAGTTATGGTCATGCATGGTGGAAATATTACGGGAATATTAGATAAACAAGACGCTAGCCAAGAGAAAATAATGGCATTGGCATCTGAATAATTGTAGAAAGGTAATGATAATGAATAATGTAAAAATTGATAAATCACTGACAACTGGCTCGATAACAGAACATTCATTCCTGGCCGGGCTAAAAGGAAAACTACCTAAAGATACCGGTATTTTTATTGTCATGATTGGTATCGCATTGATCTTTGAGCTTCTTGGTTGGTTTATTCGTGATCAATCATTTTTATTGAATCCCAATCGGTTGTTACTAATTATTCTACAGGTGGCAATTATTGGCATTATTGCTGTTGGGGTAACTCAAGTCATTATTACTACCGGTATTGATCTCTCTTCTGGCTCTTTAATTGCCTTAACTGCTGTAGTCGCCGCCAGTTTGGCGCAAACATCAGACAGTATTTCCCCCATGTATCCACACTTATTAGATTTACCTGCGGCAATTCCTATTACAGCAGGGGTCGGGGTTGGGATATTATGTGGTTTTATTAATGGTTTTTTGATTACCCGTACAGGGATCCCACCATTTATCGCAACATTAGGGATGATGGTTTCTGCCCGAGGACTTGCTCAATATTATACCAAAGGCAACCCAGTGAGTTTTCTCTCTGATGATTTTACGGCTATCGGGCAAGGCGCGATGCCGGTCATTATTTTCTTGGTTGTTGCCATTATCTTTCATATTGCTCTGAAACATACCCGCTACGGCAAATATGTGTATGCCATTGGTGGGAATATGATTTCTGCGAAAGTCTCTGGTATTAATGTTAATAAATATCTGGTGCTGGTTTATACCATCGCCGGGGGATTGGCAGGCCTTGCTGGGGTTGTTTTGGCGGCACGAGTCAGTAGCGGGCAATCGAGCATGGGTCAGTCGTATGAACTGGATGCCATTGCCGCCGCCGTGATTGGCGGTAGTAGTCTGATGGGGGGAGTGGGGCGCATTACCGGCACCCTCATTGGTGCGGTGATTTTGGGCCTGATCAAAAGTGGTTTTACTTTTATTGGTGTCGATTCATACATTCAAGACATTATTAAAGGGATTATTATTGTTAGTGCGGTGGCTATCGATATGCATCGCAATCGCAAAAAGCGTTAGTTATTTGTCGTGAATACCTATTGATTGCTGCGCGTGTAATAATATAACATTACATTTTCAGCAATCAGTTAGGAGTCATTCATGCCCAGAAAATTGCCCCATCTATTCATCATTACGCTCAGTGTTTGCGTATCATTGACCAGCTTTAATGCTTTTGCGCACGGTAAGCATAGCCACGGACATGAGCATCAACAATCGGAAGCCGCACGTAAAGCAAGTGAAGGTGTTTTTACCGATAAAGAGGTTAAAGACCGGCTGCTTAGTGATTGGGATGGAGTCTGGCAATCGATTAATCCATATCTATTGAAAGGGGATTTAGATCCAGTTTTGGTCGATAAAGCGAAAAAGAATAAAAACAAAACAGTTGAAGAGTACAGAGAATATTATAAAAAGGGCTACGCTACAGATATCACCATGATTGGTATTGAGAATAACACTATTGATTTCCATACTCCTGAAACGGTCAATTCCTGCCAATACAGCTACTCCGGCTTTAAAATCATGCATTATGAATCTGGCAAGAAGGGGGTGCGTTATCTATATGAATGCCAAGATGCTTACTCTAAAGCGCCTAGATATGTCCAATTTAGTGACCATATTATTGAACCGCAAAAATCCCATCATTTCCATATTTACATGGGTAACGAGTCACAAGAAAAACTGCTTAAAGAAATGGATAACTGGCCGACTTTTTACCCGATAACTTTAGATAAAGATGATATTGTCCACGAAATGTTACATCACTAAGGATATAAAAAAAGCCGCGCAGGTGAGTTGCGCGGCTTTGGTTTAGATAAAAATATGATTTACCATGTGGTAATTCTGCCGTCTTGCGCTGGATGAGTGAAACTCAACGGATTATTTCAGAAATCTGTGGGGCGTTTATTGCTGGAGGCCAGTTCTTGATGGTGTAAATTATGCTGTAATTGCATTAGGTGTTCAGGGTCACCACTAATCTTTTTTTGTGAATTTAAGCGGATACAGGGTTAAGCTCAGGGGGACAGAATCCAGCTTCGCAATCAAAGTCATTCCGATATGTGATATGAGTAGAACTAATTTTCATTAAAATTGAAATGTTGTTTTACTAGTGCTATGTTCGCTATAATTAAGCCAAACAACTATCCAATGAATTCTATTTCATTGACCTAATCGGAGAGAACATAATGAAAATTGCACTGATGATGGAAAACAGTCAGGCAACTAAAAACGCGATAATTCTGAAAGAGCTGAACACTGTAGCCTCGGAAAAAGCGTACCCGGTATACAACGTAGGTATGAGTGATGAAAATGACCATCATCTGACTTATATCCATCTTGGGATTATGGCCAGCATTCTGCTTAACTCTAAAGCAGTCGATTTCGTGGTAACGGGCTGTGGCACTGGCCAGGGTGCAATGATGTCATTGAATATTCATCCTGGTGTTGTATGTGGTTACTGCATCGACCCAGCGGATGCTTTCCTGTTTGCTCAGATTAACAATGGTAATGCGCTGGCACTGCCATTCGCCAAAGGTTTTGGCTGGGGTGCTGAACTGAATGTGCGTTACATCTTTGAGAAGGCTTTCACTGGTGTGAAAGGTGAAGGCTATCCACTGGAGCGTAAAGAGCCACAAGTGCGCAACGCGGGTATCTTGAACCAAGTGAAAGTGGCGGTAATTAAAGAAAACTACCTGGATACACTACGCGCTATCGACCCTGAATTGGTGAAAACAGCCGTTAGCGGCGAACGCTTCCAGCAGTGTTTCTTCGACAACTGTCAGGTTGAAGAAATCAAAGCATTTGTGAAGCAAATTCTGGCGTAATGATTGCTGGATGTCATGTTTGAAGTTAATACCAAAAAACAAGGCTCCTATAAAGGGGCCTTTTGTTTATCTGCAAGAGTACAAAGCCATAAAAAACGTTAATTAACTAACACTTAGGTGGGGTTCCTTGTGGCGGTAGGTAACGCAGTGGGTCAAGTGCGGTTGCCCGGTAGCGAATTTGAAAATGCAGCATCAGGGTGTCCGTTCCAGAGCTTCCCATGGTGGCTATTTTCTGCCCGGCTTTCACATCCTGAGCATTATTGACCAGCATGGTGTCATTATGGGCGTAAGCGGTGATGAAATCTTCACCGTGCTTAATCATGATGAGATTGCCATAACCACGCAGTTGATTCCCGACATACACCACTCGCCCTTTGGCTGATGCATAGACCGGCTGCCCGCGTTTACCCGCAATATCGATCCCCTTGTTGCCGCCATCGGCAGTGGAATACTTGGAGATAACTTGGCCGTTGGTCGGCCAACGCCAGCAACGGCTTGCTCCGGGCGGTGGCGTTGATTTAGCCAGCGTAGTACTTGATGATTTCGGCTTATTTGACGTCAGACGGCCAGATGGAGTCGAGCTATTAAGTTGTAATTTTTGCCCAACTTCCAGCCGGTAAGGGGGTTTTAGTTTGTTTATGCGGGCAAGGTCACTGACTTCACTGTCACTGATCCAGGCAATAAAATAGAGGGTATCGCCCTTTTTAACAGTATAGGATTTGTCGTTGTAACTGCCTTTTGGTAGCTTGGCATAGTCACGATTTGATTTGTTTGAGCACCCAGCTAATAGCAAGATAACCATTGCATATGACGCCAACCGTGGCCACAACCGTATTCTGCTTTTCGTGTTCAAAACGTTTCCTTTGTCATCGTGATTTCAAATTCCTTCAGCCAGCTATAGTAACATTTGAACCATAAGCGTCAAAAGCTAGAACAAGGGGTAGCGGCGCACGGAATTTTTTCATTTGAAAATAGGGGGTATGCATATTTCCTGACAGCTCAGGCGAAACAATAAAAAGTTAGAATTTTAGTGCAGAATTCAAAGGTGAACCTGCATAATTGGCTGTTGTTCACATGACTAGATATTAGTCTTTCGGGTTTCAATAAAGGCCAGTTTCATTGCGACTGCATTCTCACCATGGTGAGCTCGACGATGATCATTTGGGCACAATACAATGAGATTACTCAGATCATCTGGGCCATCTTCAGAAATTGGCACTATGTGATGTACCTCCGCAAAAATAGCTCCTGCTACAGTCCGGAAACCCGGTTCATCGCAGAACTCACATTTACCACGGCTTCTTGCCATAGCCAACTGGCGCAATTTACGGCTTCTTGCTGCTGCCGGAGATTCACTTGTAATTGAAGCTGAAGTTATTGGACCTTTCTGGTCAATATAAGTAACCGTGCAGCCTCTTATAAGAGTGATTTCCCCAGTTGAGTCATTATATGTTGCACTCCATGTTATGGGGTCGAGAATTCGTCGCTTCTTGTCTCTAGTCTTTATAATGACATGTACAGGCAAGTTATGTTTGATTATGGCTTTGTAGATGTTATCTACTGCATCCCCTTTATGGCCCTGTCCACGAGCAATATAACGTGTGTAATAACTCTCAGAGGGTAATGCAGGTGCGCTGATGTTGTCCTCCCAAATACTCATGACAGCAATGTCGCCTTCGATCCATGCCCAAAATGTACTTTTGCTTGGGTCATTTGCATGAACCCAATTGTTAAGCTCCATGCCTGCTTCTTTAAGCAGGTCATAGATGCGAGTTCCTTTTTTTAGTTCAGGTAATTCCATAATTCCTCCGGTTTTAATTAAATTATTATCGGCAGGAATACATTAATATTTACTCAAAACAGTTGGTTGTAATTTGTATAAAAAAGCCATGTCTGATGGTTAAGGATAGGCATAGAACCGCCATTAAACTTATTTTTTAGCGGCAATTGCATAGCTGTGGTCAATCCGTAAATAAAGTTCTTCGAGAGAAAGCGAGTTTTCTAAACAGAGTGAAAGCCAGTGCTTTTTATTCATATGATAAGCAGGAAAATATCGCCTGTTATCAATAATCCCGGCGACAGTTTCAGGGCTAGCCCGGAGGTTGAGCACGTCACAGGGCGCAGAGTCATCCACGCCTAATTTGCTTTTGGGAATAAGCAACAATGCGCCGTACCATTTTGCGTTATCCGCCCGCCGCCAGATGGCGCTAGTGGGGGATTTCTCCCATAAAAACTCTAACTCATCGCCATATTTTGAGCGGATATATTGAATCACGGCTTGCGCCTGATCACTTTTAAATATGTCCGACTCAAAGCACTTTTTGGCGATATCAGACAATACCTTTTCATATTCTGCCCGCACGCTGCCGACAAAAGCCCCACAACTTCCCGGTACCAGATGGAGTACATATTCCTCATTAGAGCCAGTATCCGTCAAGGTTGTTGTAACTTGTTCAAGCTTAGAAACAGTGATGACCATCTCAAATTGGCCGTTTAACAGACGAGTGCGGTAGTGATAATCATCCCCGAATACTGTAAAACCGTAACTGATCAAGCGCTGTGGAACCGCTTTTTTATTTTTGAACAACAGAAACATAGTAACCTCGAGAGGCGTAGTAACCTCGCTGTTGTAATTGAATGTTAATGGCTGATTACTCGTCAGAAACTTAATAATCTGAAAGCCTACTGCAAAAGTGGGGGAACTACCATCAGCGGTGCGAAGCAAGATTTTCTTTAGGTTTGGCCTTATAGCATTGGGCAGCAGCTATACTGCCCTTGTATTCATTTCTGGTCGCGCGTTTATAAAAGTACATTAATGTAATGAAAAGAAAAATCCACGCAATTGCGTGGATTTTATGGTATTTATCAGTCCTCAAGAGATTCAGTGAAACCTCATGAGACAACAGATTTTATTTAGACGTTGAACAGGAAGTTCATCACGTCGCCATCTTTTACGATGTACTCTTTGCCTTCTGAGCGCATTTTCCCTGCTTCTTTTGCACCTTGCTCACCTTTGTAGGTAATAAAGTCGTCAAAAGCGATAGTTTGTGCGCGGATAAAGCCTTTTTCAAAGTCGGTGTGAATTTTACCTGCGGCTTGTGGAGCTGTCGCACCGATAGGGATAGTCCAGGCGCGAACTTCTTTAACACCGGCGGTGAAGTAGGTTTGCAAATTCAGCAGTTCATAACCGGCCCGGATCACACGGTTCAGACCAGGCTCTTCAATACCCAATTCGGCCATAAATTCAGCACGGTCTTCATCTTCCAGTTCAGCGATATCAGATTCAACTGCGGCACAAACGGCAACCACGACAGAACCTTCACCCGCAGCGATAGCCCGGACTTGATCCAGATAAGGGTTGTTTTCGAAACCATCTTCATTGACGTTAGCAATGTACATAGTCGGTTTTAGTGTCAGGAAACTTAGATAACGGATGGCTGCTTTATCTTCTGCCGTCAGATTCAGCGCACGCAACATGCCTGCGTTCTCTAAATGTGGCAGACATTTTTCCAGTGCTTCGAGTTCAGCTTTAGCGTCTTTATCGCCGCCTTTGGCTTTCTTCTGCACACGATGAATAGCGCGCTCGCAAGTTTCCAGATCGGAAAGAGCCAATTCAGTATTGATGGTGTCAATGTCATCCACTGGATCAACTTTACCAGCAACATGAATGATATTGTCATTTTCAAAGCAACGTACCACATGACCAATAGCTTCGGTTTCACGAATATTCGTCAGGAATTGGTTACCCAGGCCTTCACCTTTGGACGCCCCTTTGACCAGGCCCGCAATATCAACGAACTCCATGGTCGTTGGCAAGATGCGCTGAGGTTTAACGATCTCAGCCAGTTGATCCAGACGCGGGTCCGGCATTGGCACCACGCCCGTATTGGGTTCAATGGTGCAGAACGGGAAGTTAGCTGCTTCGATGCCCGCTTGTGTCAACGCGTTGAACAGGGTGGATTTACCAACGTTAGGCAGGCCCACAATACCGCATTTGAATCCCATGTTTTATATCACCTTAAATAACTTAAAAATCAACTAGTTAGATTTAACAGGCCGATGTAATCAAAATTTATGCCGCCATTATACACGTAATGACGATTTATCTCGATCATGCTCTTTCGTTGTGGATATTGCTTTTATCGTAATGGCAGATAGGTAATTGATTTATCTAACTCTGTGTCCGAGATCACGTTTCTGTTATCTGAAGTTTTCTGATTAATGTCCGATAACAAGTCATTAGGGTCTGCATACTGAATTTGGATTATCCCCATGGAAATGAATATCTATAAATGGTTAATAGTGATTTTATTTGGGGGCGCGGTGGGTATTTTGGGCATGTGGTTTCTGACGGCAGATACTGAACCATCGGGACCCACTTTTGCCCAGTTAGTAGACCAATATGGCGTGCAGATAGAAAAGCAATCAGACAAAAGCGTGAGATATGTGGGTTACAAAAAAAAGACGCTATATGAGGATTTTGACAGTATTCAATTGACGTTCACGGCCATAAATGACAGGTTCGAGCGTAGCCACGATTTATCTGATAATAAGAAAAAAGCCACTGATTGGGAGATGCTTTTTTGCAGCGATGCACTACAAGATATTGCGGATGAATATGACGGTAAAAGTAATCATTTTCTCGGGCGTGTTAGAGTGATTATTGCCGGTGTTGTCTTGACCGGTGAAGGTCAGCAGGGAATCAATGCGTTGTGCAATAAAAACGAATAAAGTGGCAGATAACTTCCCCGGCGCACAGTCGCTTTCCGGGGAACTAAGCCAGTTGCTATGCCGTGGCTTTAAACGAATGCAGGCGATTCATTGCCTTGGTAATATCTTCTTTCAGCAGTATTTCAGTACAACGAATAGACTCGTCAATCGCGTCGTCAATTAAGCTTTGTTCGCTAGCCGGCGGTTTACCGAGAACAAAACCGGTGACTTTACTTTTATCGCCAGGATGGCCAATACCAATGCGTAAACGATAAAAATTCGGATTATTGCCGAGCCTGCTCTGAATGTCTTTCAGGCCATTATGGCCACCATTGCCGCCTCCCAATTTCAATTTCGCCACACCGGGTGGAATATCCAGCTCATCATGTGCGACTAAAATTTCTTCCGGTAGGATGCGGTAAAACCCGGCCATCGCCGCAACGGCCTTGCCACTTAAATTCATAAATGTAGAGGGCACCAGCAAGCGCACATCTTGGCCCGCCAGGTTTAACCGTGCGGTATAACCGAAGAATTTACTTTCTTCTTTCAGTTGCTGGTTGTGGCGCTGCGCCAATAAGTCCACATACCAAGCTCCCGCATTATGGCGAGTTTGGGCGTATTCAGCCCCCGGATTTGCCAGCCCAACGATTAATTTAATGCTGCTCACGTCGTCATTCGCTATTACTAAAGGAATTAAAGTGTGACAGTTTACCCGTCATGGCGCGTAATGACAAAACTGGCAGTATGAATTCATTTGGAATTAATAGTTCAATATGTGAATAGTCAATATATGTAATAATTCAATTTCAATGCCAAATGTCTGGGAAGTGTAAAGATTTGTCGAAATATATTCCTTAGATGTGATCGCCAGCGCAACACCTTCATCAGCAGCCTGACTATACTAAGTTATTAAGTGGACATGAATAATCGCATTAAGCAAGCATTTTTAGATGTGCAGCTGAGTGATTATTTATTGGCAACTCAAGTGGAGGTGGCTTATGAAACGTAAAACCGCAGCAAGGCTTGGTAATGTGCTGATGGGGCTGGGATTGGTGACCATGGTCGTTGGGGTAGGTTACTCAATTTTGGCTGAAGTGACTCAGTTTGGCCTACCACAATTCTTTGCCCATGGTGCAGTAATGAGCATTTTTGTTGGTGCATTGCTATGGTTGGTTGGTGCTCGTATTGGCGGACGTGAAGAAGTCGCAGACCGCTATTGGTGGGTTAAGCACTTTGATAAACGTTGCACTCGTAATAAGCAACGCCACTCATAAAATCTGAGTGTTGACCGTGGTGTATGACAAATCATAGCCTGTTACCACAGCTTTAAATTGAGCTGATGTTCAGGAGGAGTGAATGACGACCCAGGAATCTGTTAGTCAAGAATCTATAGACCAAGAACCTATAAGCCAAAAAGTAGAAAACCCGTTGTTGCATCTGCATCAACGGGTTTTTCTTTATCTGCTTAATACCTGTCATAGTCCAAGCTGCATGTGCGTTGGTCGGCTTCCCGCAACTCTAACTATTTAGGGTATAGTTCTTCATTACCTATCAGTCATGAATGCCCCAACATAATGCCCAAAGAGGCTCATCACGGCTAACTGCGGCCAAATAGCACCGCAGGGATATCCACTCCCGATTATTGATTAATGCTCAAACATCGCAGAGATCGACTCTTCATTACTGATACGGCGGATGGCTTCAGCCAACATGCCGGACAGTGTCAGAGTTCGTACATTTTTCAATGCTTTGATTTCAGCTGATAACGGAATAGTGTCACAAACAATCACTTCGTCAATCACGGAATGTTTGATGTTTTCAACCGCATTACCAGAGAAGATCGGGTGAGTTGCGTAAGCAAATACACGCTTGGCACCACGTTCTTTCAATGCTTCTGCCGCTTTACACAAAGTGCCACCGGTATCGATCATATCGTCAACTAATACGCAGTCACGGCCAGCAACATCACCGATGATATGCATCACCTGAGAAACGTTAGCGCGTGGACGGCGTTTGTCGATAATCGCCATATCAGTATCGTTCAGCAATTTTGCGATGGCTCTGGCGCGAACAACGCCACCAATGTCGGGAGAGACAACAATGGGGTTTTCCAGATTCTGCTGCAACATGTCTTCCAGCAGGATTGGGCTACCAAATACGTTATCAACCGGAACATCAAAGAAGCCTTGGATCTGTTCAGCATGAAGATCCACTGTCAATACGCGGTCAACCCCAACACTTGAGAGAAAATCGGCAACAACTTTGGCAGTGATAGGTACACGAGCGGAGCGCACACGGCGATCCTGACGGGCGTAACCGAAGTAAGGAATAACAGCAGTAATACGGCCTGCGGAGGCGCGACGCAGGGCATCAACCATGACAACCAGTTCCATCAGGTTATCGTTCGTGGGTGCGCAGGTGGACTGGATGATGAAAATATCACCACCGCGTACATTTTCGTTGATTTGCACGCTCACTTCGCCGTCGCTAAAACGACCTACAGCGGCGTCACCAAGACTGGTGTACAAACGGTTGGCAATACGTTGTGCTAGTTCCGGGGTGGCGTTACCAGCAAAAAGCTTCATATCAGGCACGAGAAGAACCTCAGGCATGCGTCCAGAGAAGATATTGTCAGATCAGTAATCACGGGTGGTTATTCATACTGATTGCAATATACATACGGGTATTTAAAGTCAAAAACAACATTATGGACCGACTTTCAAACAAGTGGGACAGGTATTTTCACAAACTCAGGTCAGTGGAGCCATGATCTAGACCCTTGCTGTGCATTCTTATCTGTACTCACCGTTTTCAAATTTCCCAGAGCGTGCGCGATGCAATGGCGAAACGTTCACGCCACGGGCGACAAAACCGTGCAACCACTCTGGGGCAATACTTAACACCTGCCGAGCCGATGACTCAGTGTCAAATTCTGCAAAGACACAAGCGCCGGTTCCGGTAAGGCGTGACGGTGCGTATTCTAACAGCCATGAAAGAGCCTGTTCAACCTCGCGAAAACGTTTTCTTGCGATCGGTTCGCAATCATTTGCGTATGGAGCGCTTAAAAGCGCCGCCAGTGGGCGAACTGGCGTATTTCTTTTTAATTCAGGATCGGAAAAAATAATAGGCGTTGGGATGCTTACACCGGGGTGAACCACCAAATACCACTTCTCTACCGGCTCGGCGGGGTGCAACTTTTCACCAACTCCCTCGGCAAAGGCCGCATGTCCGCGCACAAAAACGGGCACATCAGCCCCTAACTGGAGGCTAAGAGTGGCTAATTCTTCATCAGATAAGCCACATTCCCACAAAGTATTGAGTGCCACTAACACCGTCGCGGCATTGGAAGAACCGCCACCCAATCCACCACCCATGGGTAAACGTTTATCGATGCTAATATCCGCCCCCCGAGGTACTGATGTCGCACTGGGGTGTTGTTGCAGTAACCGCGCCGCGCGGATTATCAGATTTTGCTCGTTTTCCACACCGGGAAGCGGGGTCAATAACCGAATTTGTTCATCGTCCCGCGGCACAATCGTCAGTTCGTCGCCATAATCGAGAAATTGGAACAAAGTCTGTAATTGGTGATAACCATCAGCACGTCGCTCGGTGATATAAAGAAATAAATTCAATTTTGCGGGCGAGGGCCAAATATGTTGTTGGGTGTGAGTCATCCTATTGGGCCGTCCAGTTATCCATCTTCAGTTTGATGCGCTGCTCGCCCTGACTCAATTCCATACGGCTAGGTAATGCTGGTGTGATTTGAGTATTGTATTCTTGATAATTAACCACCCAAGTTACGCCATTTCGTTGATAAGTGAGCTGTTTCAGACGGTATTTGTCGTCGAGGGTGAAATCGGTAGTATCGCCAGGTAGCCCCAGAATCCATTGGCGTAAACTTGCTAAAGGAATAGACATTCCGGTTAATTTTTGAATCATTTCTTGCGGGTCATTACTGACATAGCGCTTGCCCTGATTGTCAGTCAATTGGGTCACGCCCGGCTGTACGACCAGTTCTAGCTCGGTGCTACCCAGTGGATTTGTCAGCAATAGGCGATAGCGCTCCGGGGCGGTTTGTTGCCAGAAGAAACGGGCATAAACTTTTTGTTTTTCTGAAATATAAGCAAAAGCACCCCGGGTTTGAAATTGGCTTAATTGCTGTAATTGTTGTTCATGCTGACGCCATTGTGGCGATGTAGGGCTGGTCGCTGGGCCAGATGGCGGCGTGGTACTACAGGCTGCCAACAGCAGAGTAGCTAATGGAAGCAGGCGATAAAAACTGATTTTGCGCTGAAGCATATGGGTATAAATCCTATCGGTCGCAGGGTTTTTCACTGGCGGCACGTTTGATAAAGCAACTTAATCATAAAGCAAATTCGGGTGATACGTCTGAATAAAGGGCATCATTTGGGTTCACGCTAGCGACCCGAAGGCGGAGCGTCAATATTTTGTTCTCTTTTATATTGGGTATAAGCAATATTGTTGTACAACGGATAACCAATTTTTAAGCATAATTTATGATAATAGTTAGGATATTGCACTGTGACTTTTATTGATCTCGCGCATCAAGTAGAATGCGGTTCAGACGAGAATCCATACTAACATCAGTATTACTCGAAGCCGTTCTCATGACTCTGCTTGCATTAGGCATTAACCACAAAACCGCACCTGTATCGTTACGTGAACGAGTGACATTTTCACCGGAATCGATCGATCAGGCACTCGCTAGCTTGCTCCAACAGCCGTTGGTGCAGGGCGGTGTCGTGTTGTCTACGTGTAACCGAACTGAGTTATATCTCAGCGTAGAACAGCAAGAAAACCTGCATGAACAACTGATCACCTGGTTGTGTAACTATCATAAACTCAGCCCAGATGAAGTGAAAAAGAGCCTGTATTGGCATCATGGCAATGATGCAGTGAGCCATCTGATGCGCGTTGCCAGTGGGCTGGACTCCTTAGTATTGGGCGAGCCACAAATTCTGGGGCAGGTAAAAAAAGCCTTTGCGGAATCTCAGCGCGAGCAATCACTTTCCGGTGAATTGGAGCGGTTATTCCAAAAGTCTTTCTCTGTGGCGAAAAGGGTGCGCACAGAAACTGAAATTGGTGCCAGTGCCGTTTCGGTGGCGTTTGCGGCCTGTACATTGGCGCGGCAAATCTTTGAGTCACTCTCTGAACTGAATGTGTTGCTGGTTGGTGCCGGTGAAACTATTGAGCTGGTTGCCCGTCATCTGCGAGAGCACCAAGTCAAGCATATGATTATCGCCAACCGTACCCGTGAGCGTGCTCAAGCGCTGGCGACAGAGGTTGGGGCTGAGGTGATCACTTTGCCAGAAATTGATGCCCGTCTGGCCGATGCTGACATTATTATCAGTTCCACCGCCAGCCCATTGCCAATTATTGGTAAAGGGATGGTGGAGCGCGCACTGAAAAGCCGCCGCAATCAGCCGATGCTGTTTGTTGATATCGCGGTGCCGCGTGATATTGAGCCGGAAGTGGGTAAACTGTCGAATTCCTATTTATACAGTGTTGATGATTTACAGGCGATTATTCAGCACAATATGGCGCAACGTCAGGCCGCCGCCGTTCAGGCCGAGTCAATAGTACAACAAGAAAGCATGAATTTTATGACCTGGCTACGCGCTCAGGGGGCGGTTGAAACCATTCGTGATTACCGCTCACAAGCTGAACAGGTCCGCAGTGAGATGACGGCAAAAGCATTAGCCGCCATTGAACAGGGTGCTAATGTTGAACAGGTGGTCAATGAACTGGCCCACAAGCTAACTAACCGCCTGATTCATGCCCCCACCAAATCCCTCCAGCAAGCTGCCAGCGATGGCGATATGGAGCGGTTGCAATTATTACGCGACAGCCTTGGGCTGGATCAGCACTAGTTTCCTCTAATTACAGGGTTTAAAACCACGGATGAAGTCTTCTATTGTTGCTAAATTGGAAGCGTTACAAGAGCGCCACGAAGAAGTGTTAGCGCACCTTGGCGATGCCAATGTTATTGCCGACCAAGACCGTTTCCGCGCGTTATCACGTGAATATGCGCAATTGACGGATGTCACTCGCTGTTTTAAAGAATGGCGCAGTGTGCAAGATGATATCGAAGCGGCAGAAATGATGCTCGAAGATCCCGAAATGCGAGAAATGGCACAGGACGAACTGAAAGAAGCTAAAGCTCGCAGTGAAGAGCTGGAACAGCAATTGCAAGTTCTGTTATTGCCCAAAGACCCTGATGATGAACGCGATTGCTTCCTGGAAATCCGTGCCGGAACCGGGGGCGATGAAGCGGCTATTTTTGCCGGTGACATGTTCCGCATGTATAGCCGCTATGCTGAGGCTCGCCGCTGGAAAGTGGAAATTATGAGCGCCAGTGAAGGTGAACATGGCGGTTATAAAGAAGTGATTGCCAAGGTGTCTGGTGACGGCGTCTTTGGTCAATTAAAATTTGAGTCGGGTGGCCACCGTGTTCAGCGCGTGCCAGAAACCGAATCACAGGGCCGTATCCATACCTCCGCTTGTACTGTGGCGGTGATGCCAGCGATTCCAGAAGCCGAAATGCCAGAAATTAACGCCGGTGATTTGCGTATTGATACATTTCGCTCTTCAGGCGCGGGTGGTCAGCACGTTAACACCACCGACTCGGCCATTAGGATCACCCATATCCCAACCGGAATTGTGGTGGAATGCCAGGACGAGCGCTCACAGCATAAGAACAAAGCTAAGGCAATGTCGGTGTTGGGTGCACGTATCCGTGCCGCAGAAATGCAAAAACGCCAACTGGCTGAGGCCTCTGAGCGCCGTAACTTGTTAGGGTCTGGCGATCGTTCTGACCGTAATCGCACTTATAATTTCCCGCAAGGGCGCGTAACTGACCATCGTATCAACTTGACACTCTATCGTCTGGATGAAGTCATGGAAGGTAAACTGGATATGCTGATCCAGCCGATTGTGCAGGAATATCAAGCTGATCAGCTCTCCGCGTTGTCCGAGCAAGACTAATGGATTATCAGCACTGGCTGTCATTAACGGCAGCCCGTTTTAGCCAAAGTGACAGCCCGAAGCGCGATGCCGAAATTCTGCTGAGTTTTGTCACTGGGCGGGCGCGGACTTATTTACTGGCTTTCGGTGAAACTCCCATTACCGCTGAGCAGTTGGCGGTGTTGGAACCCTTGGCGGCGCGCCGTGAACAAGGGGAGCCGATTGCCTATTTGGTCGGGGAGCGCGAGTTTTGGTCCCTGCCATTGAGTGTTTCCTCCGCGACATTAATTCCTCGCCCCGACACCGAATGCTTGGTCGAGCAGGCTTTGGCGCATTTACCGGCCACGCCTTGCCACATTCTGGATTTAGGGACGGGCACCGGCGCTATTGCTTTGGCATTAGCCAGTGAGCGCCCGGATTGCTCGGTAGTGGGCGTTGATATTAAAGCGGATGCCGTTGCTCTGGCGCGCCATAATGCCGAGAAACTCGCGATAAATAATGTGCATTTCTTGCAAAGTTGCTGGTTTGAGTCAGTGAGCGGGCGGTTTACTCTTATTGTTAGTAACCCTCCTTATATTGATGCCAATGACCCTCATCTTAATGAGGGTGATGTGCGCTATGAACCACAGAGTGCGCTGGTGGCCTCAGCAAAAGGTATGGCTGATTTGGTGGAGATTATCCGCCAGTCACCGGCTTATTTAGAAGCGGGGGGCTGGTTAATGCTGGAACACGGCTGGCAGCAGGCCAATACAGTACAGAAGCACCTTAAAGAAGTGGGATTTAGTGCTGTAATGACACATAAAGATTATGGTAATAATGATCGTGTGACGCTGGGCCAGTGGGGCACTTAATCAAGAAAATTCCCGTTCAGCATAAATTAAGGACTGAGAGACATGTGGGTTGATTACATCGCCATGAAGTATTTGCATTTACTGACAGTGGTTATCAGTATTATGCTGTTTGTGTTACGTTTCTTCTGGAAATGTCGCGGTTCAGCTATGATGGAAAAACGCTGGGTAAAAATAACACCGCATATCAATGATACGCTACTGTTTGTCAGCGGTATTGTATTGATATTTATCACTGGATTTTACCCTTTCAGTCCGCAAGGAACATGGCTGACTGAAAAGCTATTTGGCGTTATTATCTATATCCTGCTTGGCTATGTCGCATTAGGTAAGCGAACCCGCAGCCAGAATCGCCGCTGGCTTGCCTTTATACTCGCATTGGGTTGCCTGTATTTGATTATAAAACTGGCAACAACTAAGTTACCACTGCTGATGGGATATCTATGAGTAGCATTGCTGATTTCGAATTTAACAACGCGTCCCTGTGTGATGGGGTGTTACTGGTTACCCAGGAGATTCGACAGAATTTTCCACTGGCTGATGTGCGCAAGCAACTACAACAGCTCGTTGATGATGCCAAGGCCGCAATGCCCGCCGGTCTCAATCAGGATCAGCAATTAGAAGTGCTTATCGATCTGTTTTATCGTCAATGGAAATTTGGTGGCGCGGGTGGTGTTTACCGCCTGTCAGATGCCATCTGGCTCGATAATGTGCTGGACAAACGCCAGGGGACCCCGGTGTCGCTGGGCGTTATTTTCCTGCACATTGCGCATCAATTGGAGCTGCCATTGATGCCAGTTATTTTCCCAACTCAATTAATTCTGCGTGCGGATTGGCTAGATGAAGAAATGTGGCTGATTAACCCGTTGAACGGCGAAACACTGAACGAGCATATGCTGGAGGTGTGGATCAAAGGCAATCTGGGGTTGAGTGCCGAGTTGGAAGATGAAGATTTGGAAGAAGCGGAAAATACCCTGATTGTACGCAAAATGCTCGATACGCTGAAAGCAGCATTAATGGAAGAGAAGCAAATGGAGCTGGCCTTGCGTGCCAGTGAAGCGGTATTGGCTTTTGATCCCGATGACCCGTATGAAATTCGCGATCGCGGCCTGATTTATGCCCAATTGGATTGCAATCATATTGCTATCTCTGATTTAAGCTATTTTGTCGAACAGTGCCCGGAAGACCCCATTGCTGAAATGATAAAAATGCAGATCCACTCCATTGAGCAACAGCGAGTGACGTTGCACTGATACCCGTCATACTTCAAGCTGCATGTGTGTTGGCCGTTTTCGTTACTCGGCCCGTCCATGGGCCTCGCCTCTGCGAGGCCGCTGCAAGCAGCGTTCAAATCTGCTCCTGGCAGATTTGTCACCCCAGTCATTTACGGGTCGTTGACCTTAAATGAATAAACTCCTGGGGATTATGAGCCTCTAATGAGGCTCACCCTGCGGGCCAGCGCAGGCGCTGTTCAAAATGGTTTACAACCAATTTGTCGCTCAGTTGCCGCCTTCCTGCAACTCGAATTATTTTCGGTATATTTATGGTAATCACCTTGTTGAGTAATAACTCACTGTAATTAATCTCGATTTATCCTTTATAAAGGTATTTGTATGGAACAGAAAGTGGTTAGCATTGGCGATATCAAGGTAGCGAACGACCTGCCTTTCGTGCTATTTGGCGGCATGAACGTACTTGAGTCTCGCGATTTGGCGATGCGTATCTGCGAGCATTACGTGACCGTCACCCAAAAACTCGGCATTCCTTACGTCTTTAAAGCCTCGTTCGACAAAGCCAACCGTTCTTCAATTCATTCTTACCGTGGCCCTGGCTTGGATGAAGGGATGAAAATTTTTCAGGAACTAAAACAGACATTTGGCGTGAAAGTGATTACCGATGTTCACGAAATAAGTCAGTGCCAGCCCGTTGCTGAAGTCGTTGATGTTATCCAATTACCTGCATTTTTGGCCCGCCAAACTGATTTAGTCGAAGCTATGGCGCGTACCGGCGCGGTTATCAACGTCAAGAAACCTCAGTTCGTTAGCCCTGGCCAGATGGGTAATATCGTCGAGAAATTCAAAGAAGCTGGTAATGACCAGGTTATTCTTTGCGATCGCGGTAGCAACTTCGGTTATGACAATTTGGTTGTTGATATGTTGGGCATCAATGTGATGGTCAATGCCACTGGCGGTCATCCGGTTATTTTCGACGTAACCCATGCATTGCAATGCCGCGACCCATTTGGCTCAGCATCCGGCGGTCGTCGTGCGCAAGTGGCTGAACTGGCCCGTGCGGGTATGGCAGTAGGTTTGGCCGGGTTATTTATTGAAGCACACCCAGAGCCAAACAGTGCTAAATGCGATGGCCCGTCAGCATTACCATTAAATAAGTTGGAGCCATTCTTGGTGCAGATGAAAGCTATCGACGATTTGGTGAAAAGCTTCCCAGAACTGGATACCAGCAAGTAATATCCTTCGTCCTTGACGTTGCAGCGGTGAATAAATAAAAAGGCAGCTATTTATGCTGCCTTTCAGACTGCTGACAAACCCCAATAATTCGATCTCTGGTGGTGAGGACGGGCAGAAGAGTAAAGCGTCCGCGCCAGGGATGGCGCGGCTCGAGCCTACATGGATGTATTGACGGCGTCTTTACGATCTGCCTGTTTTCACCGCTGCAGGCACTTTGTCAATAACCTCAAAGGCAGCTATTTATGCTACCTTTTTTGATCGCGAAAAAGATTTTGATCATGAAGAAAGTTATTTCAGCTGTAATGCCGCCAGTGCTTCCGGCAATGAACCATAAAAACTCAGTTTACCTTCAATTGGCTGCACTCTGGCTCTCGCCAGCGTCTTTAGCGGTTGGAAAGGGATATCCGTGATGATGAGCTGCTGATGCTCGCCTAAAGCCTCTGTGAAGCGCAGAAACGCATTTAACCCCCCCGCATCCAGAACCGGCACTGCATCCCATTGCAAAATTATCGTTTCGTAATGCTCGCAGCGCTCCAGTAACTCGCTAAATATCCGCTCAGCGGCGGCGAAAAACAGCGGCCCGTTTACCCGCAATACTAGCGTTTTCTCATCAACAGCTGTAGCTATCTCACTCAGGCGCGTCATGCGGGCAATGCGGCGCATAAACAGCAATGAGGCCAACACGATACCCACCGTGATTGCTATCACCATATCGAATAACACCGTCAGGCTCATACACAGCAGCATCACGATAATATCGTCTTTAGGCCCACGGCGGAGTAAGTTGACCACTTTATGGGCCTCGCTCATGTTCCAGGCCACAATTAATAGCAAGGAAGCCATTGCTGCCAGTGGCAGATAAGACAACATCGGTGCCAGAACCAATAAAGCCAATAACACTAATAGAGCATGGATAATAGCCGATACCGGCGAGGTGGCCCCAGCGCGGACGTTAGCCGCCGACCGCGCAATGGCGGCTGTTGCGGTGATGCCACCAAAGAATGGCGCTACCATGTTACCCAGCCCCTGACCAATTAACTCACTGTTTGAGTGATGTTTTTTCCCAGTCATACCGTCAAGAACTACCGCGCATAATAGTGACTCAATCGCCCCTAGCATGGCCATCGAAAAGGCGGCCGGTAGTAGCGCCGAAAATATCGCCCAGTTCAAAACAAACTTTTCCCCATCCGCAGCAGGCAAATGCCAGGGTAAGACAAATTGCGGCAGAATAGGGGGGATACCCTGGCCTTGAGTCCCGTCAGCCAATAAATAACCAAAACGTGAGCCAATAGTGGCGACCTGATGGTCAAAGAGTGATAAGACCCCCATAACGGCCGTACCCGCGATGAGTGCCGGTAAGTGACCCGGTAACTTTAATTTTAAACGTGGCCAGAGGATCAATACCATCAGAGTAAGGGTAGCAATTAAGGTATCACTGAAGTTGATGGTTGGCATTGCTTGCACCAATGCGGCCACTTTACCCGCATACGTCTCTGGCACTTCCGCTAGATGTAAGCCAAAGAAATCTTTCACTTGCATCGTGGCAATGGTGATACCAATTCCTGAGGTAAAACCGAGGGTGACTGACAGCGGAATATATTCAATTAAACGGCCTAGCCTCCCCAGCCCCATGCACAGTAAAAATACACCGGAGAGTAATGTCGCCAGTAATAAACCGGCTAGACCAAATTGTTGTGATACGGGATAAAGAATAACCACAAAGGCCGCAGTAGGGCCGGATACGCTATAGCGGGAACCACCGCTGACCGCAATAACAATCCCGGCGATAGCTGAAGTATATAAGCCATACTGTGGGGGAACACCACTGGCAATTGCCAGCGCCATAGCCAGTGGAATGGCAATGATACCGACAGTAATACCGGCAATTGTATCTTTTATAAGGCGTTGAAGTGTATATGTTTCTCGCCAGCAAGCGTCAATTATCGCGCTGAACGGCCTAATGCCGTTAATTCCGTGCGTTTTCATCTAAGGTGCAAACCAAATAAAGAAAAGACAAAATAAATGGCGGGCCAATAAGGGTCCGTCTCGAGTAGCAGACAACAACGATACGCCAAATAGCAGTATGAGATCTAGATGTATATCAATCTCTGACAGAAATGTAGATAACTAGCCGTTTTATAAAGTGGTTTACATCAAGTTATTCATGCCAGACAAGGTAATTTTGCGTGCGACTTAATAAAAAGTCACCATTATCAGCGGTAGCGTCTTTTTTTAGCATCAGATGTGAGAAACCGAGTAATAAGCTTTCAGTTCAGAGACACTGGACACCTGAGGCAGAATTAAGTCATTAGGAGTTATCTTGTTAACCAAAAATTAGGCTTAGCCTCATAATAAAATTATTCAGATCTGCCCTGAAAATTGTGTAAATACCTATCTTGCAGCTAAGATTTAGGTTAGAAACTATCAATCTCTGCTTTAATACCCAAGGTTCCAATGAATAACTTGAGATTTGAACGTGATTTAACCTTAGTGAAAGTTCGGTTGTATCAGTATGAGTCAACATTAACGTCGAAAACTCACAGGACTGATGCTATACCATGACTGAATTAGAATCTCTCTCGACGTTATACCGAGATGCTTGTGTAACCTATGCAACTCTCTCAATCAGTTATTTTGCCTTAAGTAGGAACAGTGCTTTCTCCTATAAAGGAGAGGTTTGGAAACGTATTTTGTTTGGTCTGGTTGCAGGACTGGTTTCACTTTATCTTAATCAAGACCAGTGGATTCTCTTCGGAGCGTTCTCTTATAGCTTCGAATTGATCCCGATTATTTTGGTCATATTTTATGGTGGTTGGTTAAGCGGCTTGACGGCATTGGCGATCAATTTCGTTTTTACCGGCTGGATGACAACAGGGAACATATTAATATTAATAGTTTTTACCCCGCTTCTGCTATCCAAAGTATGGGAGAAAAAGAGCAATCGTATTTTTTATATCACAATTATCTTAATTGTGGCTTATCGAATAATTGCCGCTGTCTTACTGGTTCCCCATGCATTCTCTTGGGCACAGATTTTGGTATATCAACTCATCTCTGCTCTGTGTTTAGCCATCTGTTACCATGCATTGAATTTTAAAGAACGTCATATCCACGCTTATTTTGCGATGAAAAACCGAGCAAATATTGATAAATTAACTCAGCTCAATAATCGGGCAAGTATTGATTACCGGCTCATGGCGATTAATAACAGCCGCCAGGCATGTGGTCTAATGATTTTGGATCTCGATCACTTTAAAGCGGTTAATGATACTTACGGCCATAATGCAGGTGATGTCTTGTTAACGGAAGTAGGAAAGTTACTCGCTAATACGGTGCGCGATGAGGATTTTGTTGGCCGTTATGGTGGTGAGGAATTTATTGTTATTACCCATCGCCATGAACCCCAAGCGATTAAAACAGTGGCTGAACGAATTCGTCAGCGCGTAGAGAATTTAGAGGTAATGTTACCTGATGGACGCAAGATAAAAGCCACTATATCCATTGGCGCTTCGCTGTATTTACCCGGAATGTCGATGCTAAAAGCATTGAAAATGACTGACGAAGCTCTTTATCAGGCGAAGAATCAAGGGCGTAATCGGGTGGCTTACAGCCGGTTAATGCCATTTTCACCATTGGGTGATCGTATCGTAAAAGACCGACGTCGGCGCTCTCTTTAATCAACAAAGCCCAGGATGCGCGCCAAAGAAAAAGGCCCTGACTTTCGTCAGAGCCTTTTGCTCGAATATGGCGGTGAGAGAGGGGTTCGAACCCTCGATACACTTACGCGTATACACACTTTCCAGGCGTGCTCCTTCAGCCACTCAGACACCTCACCGTTTCGTTACCGCGCTATGCACTGCAACGGGGCGGTACTATAGTGACCGGCAGACAGATGGTCAAGTAGTATTTATCTGTTGTTTCCCATCTGATTATTCCGCACGCATATAGGGTAAATCACAAGCAATTCATGGTCATTTAACGCCAGTATTTTGCCGCTGCAGGGGAGTCGACCATTATATAATCTGCCCCCAGACTTTTAGCAAATTGATAATCCTCAGCGGAATTAATGCCAATCAGCAAGACTTTTGCCTCTTCGCTTTCCTTGAAACAGTCCATTGCTTGCTGGTTCCAAACTAATTGGGTGTGGGTCGTCCCTTTACCTAGGGTAAGCCTCTCGACTATTTTTACATCGCGTCTTAATTCAAAGGCATAATGTTTACTAGGGTTGCTAATGGATGAACTCCCCTTTTCTTGGGCTATCACACATTTATTTGCCATAACAGCATTAGCCAGGATCTTACGGGTTTTATGACGTGATTCGAATTTATGAAAATATTTAGGGAGCGCAGCGAGATATTTTTTTTCAGTAGAATAGAAAGTGAGTCTTTCAGGTGACATGATATTTTTGCGTAGTTCTATTATTGCATTTGCTATTATTTGGGGGTCAGCATCGGGGGATTTAATATCAATAATAAACTTTACATCAGGATAGCTTAAAAGTACCTGATGTAATGAAGGAATCTTGACTCCACGTCCACGATAAACATATTGACCATCCTGATTAAAATAATAGGCGGCATCTAATAATTGCAATTCTTCTAACGTGTGCTCGGAAACAAGACCATTACCGTCAGTTAACTCGTTTAAATCCTTGGGACGATAGAGTACTGGAATGCCGTCTTTGCTGAGTTGGATCGTAATCCAGATGATATTAGCCTCATTTGATAGTGACCTACTGATAGCGTGTTGGGTATTTTCCGGGAAGTCGGCTGTGCCAGCTCGATGAGCAACTATCAAGGGGGAAGCCAATGCATTTTGCAGATAAAATAGGAGTGATAATAAAATAAAAGAGATTTTCATATTGTTATGCCCCTGTGGTTTATATTCCAAAGTTGAAATACTCTTCACGTTGTAACATGTGATGATAAAGGGCAGCATAATCAATTAATGTTAAACGCTATTCGTCATTACTGGGTGACTTATTTATTATCTTAATATGGATTGAATGCAGTGATGAGGTTAGTACTGGCGTAAGGTAACAATGATCGAAAGCCGTAATTTATAAATAGCAGAAATGAAAAAAGCCCACGAATCTCATGGGCTTTTCACTTTAATATGGCGGTGAGGGAGGGGTTCGAACCCTCGATACGCTTACACGTATACACACTTTCCAGGCGTGCTCCTTCAGCCACTCAGACACCTCACCGTGTTACTTCTCTACTATCATCAACCGCGTTCACATGGTCGACCGGCGTAATGTAGGCAAAAGTGTGCCCAGCGTCAACCTTCTTATGCATGCTTTGTTACTGTTTAGCGAAAGTTACCGTAGTTTGCTGATTTCATCGGCATTTCGTGCGAGTAGCACTTGCATCTGCGCGTTAATCGCGGAAGTCTATTCAGTACTTTCGTAAGGAGCTGGCAAGTAATGAATATTATTTTTTATCATCCATTCTTTGATGCAAAACAGTGGTTGTCAGGGCTACAGTCGCGCTTACCTACCGCGAATATTCGGCAATGGCGGCGTGGTGACACGCAACCTGCAGATTATGCGCTGGTTTGGCAGCCGCCTCAGGAAATGCTTGCCAGCCGTGTTGAACTGAAAGGGGTGTTTGCGTTGGGGGCAGGGGTGGACGCTATTTTGGATCAAGAGCGACGTCATCCTGGGACATTACCGGCAGGAGTACCACTGGTTCGGCTGGAAGATGCCGGAATGTCGTTGCAGATGCAGGAATATGTTGTTGCTACGGCATTACGCTATTTTCGCCGCATGGACGAATATCAGCTGCAACAACAACAGAAGCTGTGGCAACCTCTGGCGCCACATCAACACGATAAATTTACAGTAGGTATTCTTGGCGCTGGCGTGTTAGGAAGAAGTGTTGCCCACAAACTGGCAGAGTTTGGTTTTACCGTTCGTTGTTGGAGTCGCACACCTAAACATATAGAGGGTGTCACTAGCTTTGCAGGCCAGGAAAAATTGCCTGCATTCATTCAAGAGACACAATTGCTGATTAACTTGTTGCCTAATACCCCAGAGACTGCCGGTATCCTTAATCAGTCACTTTTCTCACAATTGAATGCCAATGCTTATATCATCAATATTGCTCGGGGCGCGCATTTGTTAGAGCGGGATTTATTAGCGGCAATGAGTGCAGGTCAAATAGCCGCGGCCACGTTAGATGTGTTTGCTGAAGAGCCTTTGTCTTCGATGCATCCTTTCTGGAGCCATCCTCGGATTACTATTACCCCACATATTGCTGCTATCACTTTACCAGAAGTGGCAATGGATCAGGTGGTTGCCAATATCCAGACCATCGAAGCGGGAAGGGAACCGGTTGGATTAGTTGATGTAGCTCGGGGTTATTGATTTAAGCATTTCCACAGCTTGATGGGGTTAACAATTGCCGGCGAGGTTTTAGCGCTGCTGATGAGAAGAATTCCTGCTATCATTAGCGTACTATGCTTTGCCTGCAAAAAAGCTATCCCGCCTTAAAAGACTTTGTGGAGTAGTCATGTATCCTGTTGATTTACATATGCATACCATTGCCAGCACCCATGCTTACAGTACCCTGCACGATTATATCGCCGAAGCTAAGCTAAAAAATATCAAATTGTTCGCCATTACAGACCATGGCCCAGATATGGCTGATGCCCCCCATTATTGGCACTTTATGAACATGCGGGTATGGCCGAGGCTGGTTGATGGCGTAGGGATTTTGCGCGGTATCGAAGCAAATATTAAAAATTTGGAAGGTGACATCGACTGTACCGGCCCGATGCTTGATGCCATCGATTTGCTGATCGCCGGTTTCCATGAACCGGTGTTCCCGCCGCAAGATAAAGCGGCCAATACCCAAGCGATGATAGCCACCATGGCGCAGGGAAATGTGCATATCATTAGCCATCCGGGGAATCCTAAGTATCCAGTTGATATTAAAGCCATTGCCGAAGCTGCGGCACACTACAATGTCGCGCTGGAATTGAACAACTCATCATTTTCACATTCACGTAAAGGGAGTGAAGCGAATTGCCGGGCAATAGCTGAAGCCGTGCGGGATGCTGGCGGATGGCTAGCCTTGGGTTCGGATTCCCATATTGCTTATTCATTGGGGATCTTTGAGCATTGTGAGCGCATTATTGCTGAAGTGAATTTCCCGCAAGAGCGTATTTTGAATGTCAGCCCGCGGCGCTTACTGAATTACCTTGAGCAGCGTGGTCGCCCGCCGATACCTGAGTTAGCCGAATTATAATTTTCGTGTGACACTGTCACAACTTTGGTTTTTAAACAAATAAGTTAAAAGTACATAGTAAACAGGATGTTATAAATGAATGATTTTTCTCTGATGTGCCGTGTTTTGGGCTCGCTTTTTTATCGGCCGCCTCAAGACCCACTGTTGGAGCCTCTTTTCACCCTGATAAGCCAGGGGAAATTAGAGCAGCATTGGCCGCTAGAACAAAGTGAGTTACTGGCGCGTTTGCAGCAGGATTATCAGCCCGAAGCGCTGGCTGCTGACTATAACGCCCTGTTTGTTGGCGACGAACGCAGCGTTTCACCTTATGGTTCCGATTATGAAGATGCTCGTCCAGAAACAGAGGTTAGAGCCTTTCTTCAGCAACGTGGTATGCCGCTAGGTGAAGGGCCAATTGATCACTTTGGCAGTTTATTACTTGCGGCTTCCTGGCTTGAGGATCAAGCCGCTGAAGATGAAATGGCGGCGCAAATTGAACTGTTTAATGACTATTTATTGCCTTGGTGCGGACGTTTTCTTGGCAAAGTAGAAGCTCATGCCACCAGTGGTTTTTATCGCACTTTGGCACAATTGAGCCGCGAGGCATTGCAAGCTATGTGGGATGAGTTATCAGAAGATACCCTTCGTCCTTGATGCTACAGCTGTGTTAGCGGCACTCGCGCACCCGAATCACTGACCAAAGTAAGCTCATCGGGACTTGCTCGCTTGCGGCCTTGCTGTAACACCAATGACTTTGGGTATCGCCCTTAGCTTTTGATGCTACAGCTATTCGTGGGCGTGTCGATTAGTCAGTTAGTGGGATGACTAATTGCCCCGGCTTCACTTCTAAACCTTTTGCCAGTTTTTTCGCCATGGCTTCCGCTTGACTCTTTTCGCCATCCAGCACATACGCGGGTTGCTGATCAAAATAAGATTTCAGCGACTGATTCAAATAGGGCGTCAGCGCTTTCATCACTGAGTCCATTTTCTCTGGTTTAACCGTATAGTCAGTTAACTCCATATCTTTCAGGAAGATAGCGCCTTTTTCGCGATCAAATGTTGGCTGTGCTTTTAAGGTTAATGTCATATCCGCAGTTTGCGGGCCAAGAATTGACGAAATATCTACTTTGGCATTGCCTGTTAATGTGACTTTGCCGGGTTCAGCACGGCCAATCTGACTTTGCAATTGTGTCAAGGTGATATGTGCATCAACCAGCCCTGGAATACCAATCTGTTTTTCATAGTTATTATGTTTTTGCAGATAATCATTAACTTCTTGTTCGCTCAGTGTGTACTGGGTCAGTTGGTTGCAGCCGACCAGTGTTGCAGTCACTACCAGCGCCGCCGCGCCCCACATTAATTTATTCATTAAAGCCTCGTAACAATATGTGCAACAACATTAAACAAAATGAATTTGCCTAATAGTAACCGGTTAATTTGCTGTTTTGTATTATTTACCGCATTTGTTCAACAGCGGTTGGGGTTAGGGAATAGTGTGGCAGAGTTTACTTATTGCCAATCAGATAACCCTGAATCCAATATTGGGTGGGCAAGAGGAAGACTCGCCGGATAAGGCCGCTCCGGCGAGTGACGGGCTAGCTACCACTCAACATGGCAGATTCAATACGGCGCTGATTGAATTGCCAGTACAGCCCAATAAGTGTCATTAAACCAATAACGCCGAGCAAGAACCAGGGTAATTCCGGCATTTCCAATGTTCGGCCGGTATCATACATCCAACCTCCGCCGGTATAGCCTAATGCTCCACCCAGCGCCAGCCCAAGGCGGCTAAAGCCCATATAGCTGCCACGTGCTCGTGAGTCGGCCAATGAAGCCCCCAGCGTTTCCCGTGCAGGCTCGGCAATAATGGAGCCTATATAGAAGAAGCAAATAAACATAAACAAGGTTTGCAGATGGGTAATCAGGCCAACAGGGAATAAACTCAACGTCATTATCAGTAAGCCGAACATTAAACGCTGTTCAAGGCGAAAACGTTTTTCACTCCAACGTGCAATTGGGTACAGCAATGTCAGTGAGATCGCCGCTTCAATGGCATACATCCATTTGACGGCGGCAGGTGAACCGGCAATTTCATTGACCACGATCGGCAGCATTAGCATGACTTGCACCGACAGCATGTAATAACCGGTCAATGTGAGTACATAGGTGACAAAACGGCGGTCACGCAGCACCCGCATTAAGCCTTCTTTCATTGGCGCGCGCACTGTCGATATTCGATAAGCCGGTAGCAGCCAGAGGTTCCAGCCGGCGGCCAATATAAAGATAAACGCACCTGTCCAGCAGACAAAATGGAAATCATATTGCAGTAGCCAGCTCCCTATCAGCGCGCCGATAACCGCGCCAGCGCTGTCTTGCATCATCAACAGGGAGTAGAAACGACCACGCTCATGAGGGCGGGTTAACTTGATAACTAAAGCGGTACGCGGAGGATCAAATAGGGTTCCCCCCAAACCAGAGAGTGCGCAGGCCAACAACAATATCCAGGGTTCATCTGCCATCGCCATAAATGCGAAGCCCGCAGCGCGCATCAACATGCCGGTGACTATCATGGGCTTAGCACCAAAACGGTCAGCGATAGCACCACCGAAGATCCCTAGCCCTTGCTGAACCAACTGCCTTAATCCCAAAGCCAGGCCAACCAGCACCGCAGCCCAACCCAATTGATCGACAAATCGGATAGAAATAAGGGGGAAAACGACGAAGAAGCCCAATACAACTAATAAGTTATCAAGCAATAAAAAGTACTTACCCAAGCTCCGAGCTTGCGATACCAAGGCCATGCTTCACCGTTAGAAATCAAAAAAGAGGAAATAGAAAATACGTTTATACCCTAAATAATTCGAGTTGCAGGAAAGCGGCCAACGCACATGCAGCTTGAAGTATGACGGGTATATAGTTTGTACCCAAATTGTCAGAAACGATAGGGGCTAGATTGATAATATTTTTTTATCGTCAATACGTTACCTCATAGACAATTTCATAATAAAATGCTTTTTTGGCTCTTTAGTTGCGTAATTTTGTTGTATTTATGGGAGTAAAGAGCGCAGCCGCAATTTTACCTGGCAGCCAGACAACAGGTATATTGAATAAAAAAATCGCGGCTAAGTTAAGTACGGCGCATAGCCCAAGGGGAGCAGATGTTCGGCTATCATTCAGCAACACCTAAAATATGCCTTACAACAGACCGTATGTCATTACGGCTGGTTAATGAGCGTGATGCTTATCGCATGGCGGAATATTACGCCGAAAATCAGGCGTTTCTCAAACCATGGGAGCCGGTGCGCGATCAAAGTCACTGCATGCCTTCAGGGTGGCAGGCGAGGCTAGGAATGATTATGGAGCTGCAAAAACAGGGCAGCGCTTACTATTTTATTTTGTTAGATCCAGAAGAAAAAGAAGTCCGTGGGGTGGCGAATTTTAGCAATGTGCTGCGGGGTTCTTTTCATGCCTGTTTTCTCGGTTATTCATTAGGTGAGCGCTGGCAGGGCCAGGGGCTGATGTTTGAAGCTCTGCAACCCTTGATTCGTTATATGCAGCGGCAAGAGCGAATGCACCGTATTATGGCTAACTATATGCCGCATAATTATCGCAGTGGTAATTTGCTTGAACGCCTTGGATTTGAACGCGAAGGCTACGCCAAAGATTATTTACTGATTGACGGTCAATGGCGCGATCATGTGCTGACGGCTTTGACTAACCAAGAATGGACGCCAACTCGCTGAGGTCAGGATGAAACACAGTTTAAATACACAGGAAGCCAGAGTCATTGGCTGTTTGCTGGAGAAACAAGTGACAACGCCGGAGCAATATCCGATGTCACTTAATGGCGTGACAATTGCCTGTAATCAGAAAACCAATCGCGAACCGGTGATGGAGTTATCTGAATCAGAAGTGCAACAAACGCTCGATTTCTTGTTAAAAAAACACCTTATCCGCACTCAAAGTGGCAATCGGGTGATGAAGTATGAGCACCGTTTTTGCAACTCTGAATTTGGCAATCTCAAATTCTCTCCTGCCGAGTTTGCTGTCATTACCACACTATTATTGCGCGGCGCACAGACCCCTGGGGAATTGCGTACTCGCACCAGCCGCCTGTATGAGTTCGCGGATGTCGCTGAAACAGAACAGGTTCTCACTCAGTTGTCCTTACGCGAGGATGGGCCATTTGTGGTGCGATTGGCTCGTGAGCCGGGGAAACGAGAAAGCCGTTTTATGCATCTATTCAGTGGTGACATTGCGCCAACCATCTCGGCAGAAGAAAGTGCGCCAGAGGGAGATAGTGCCCTAGAAGCCCGAGTCACTCAGCTTGAGCAGCAGGTCATTGCGCTGACTCGCCGCTTAGACGAAGTGTTGATACAGCTGGACGATTAATTGAATAAGGATGCTATGAAACAGCTCAGTGTTGATAAAAAACTGCGTGTTGGCATGGTGGGTCTTGGCGGTATAGCGCAGAAAGCCTATTTACCCATATTGACTCAAGCGCAAGACTGGCAATTAGTAGGGGCGTTTTCTCCTAATCAAATAAAAGCACAACCGGTGTGTGACAGCTATCGCATGAGGTATTTCTCTCGGCTGGATACATTAGCCGCTGAATGTGATGCCATCTTTGTTCACAGCAGTACCGCCAGCCATTTTCAGGTGGTGAGTGAGCTATTACAGGCCGGTATTCATGTTTATGTCGACAAGCCCTTGGCCGAAACAGTGGAGCAATCTGAACAATTGATAGCGCTGGCGGCAAAGCAAAAACTGGCGCTAATGGTGGGCTTTAATCGCCGTTTCGCACCATTGTATCAGCAACTTAAGCAGCAAATGACTCACCCGGCGTCCCTGCGTATGGAGAAGCACCGGCAGAACAGTATCGGGCCAAAGGATGCCCGTTTTACTTTGCTTGATGATTATCTGCATGTCGTGGATAGCGCGCTGTGGCTTGGTGGCGATGCAGCAAAACTTATCACTGGCAGGGTGCAAACCAATGCACTGGGGCAGATGCTATATGCTGAGCACCATTTTCAGGCCGGGCAGTGCCTGATAACCACCAGTATGCACCGCCATGCAGGAACTCAGCGCGAAAGTGTGCAAGTCGTCAGCCCAGGCGCCTGCTATCAGATTACTGACATGCGCCAGTGGCAGCAGGAGTCCGAGGGGCAAGTGATTAACTTACCCGCGCCTGGTTGGCAAACGACGTTGGAGCAAAGAGGGTTTAGCGGTGCTGTTCATCACTTTATTACCGCGGTCAGTAACCAAACAGCGCCACAAGTCTCAGGCGAAGAGGCCATCCTCGCGCAACGAATGATAGAAATTCTGTTACAACAGCAGGTAGCGGAATAATCTGCCAGTGCTGGTACACTCCCAAGTTCATCTCAATCTGGATGAACTCTACATTGGGTAGAAGCCGCGCCTGCTGATAGCAGGCGTTGATATTTATGGCTTATTTTAAAAAACAGATCGGAAAACAGATCAGAAAAACCTATGAATCTATTGAAATCACTGGCAGCCGTCAGTTCTATGACCATGTTTTCCCGTGTATTGGGTTTTGCTCGTGATGCGATTGTCGCGCGGGTTTTTGGCGCAGGTATGGCAACTGACGCCTTTTTTGTGGCCTTTAAATTGCCAAATTTATTACGACGCATCTTCGCTGAAGGGGCATTTTCACAGGCTTTTGTACCGATTTTGGCAGAATATAAAAGCCAGCAAGGTGAGGAAGCAACGCGGACATTCGTGGCGTATGTCTCCGGCTTATTAACGCTGATTTTGGCGGTGGTCACGGTATTGGGGATGCTGGCCGCACCTTGGGTCATTTTTATTACTGCGCCCGGGTTCACCGATACACCAGACAAATTTGCGTTAACTTCGGCACTATTGCGGGTGACTTTCCCTTATATCTTGCTGATTTCGTTGGCGTCTCTGGTGGGGGCAATCCTTAATACCTGGAACCGTTTCTCTATCCCGGCCTTTGCTCCGACCTTCCTGAACATCAGCATGATAGGTTTTGCACTCTTCGCCGCACCTTATTTTAATCCACCGGTCATGGCGCTGGCTTGGGCGGTGGTGGTCGGTGGGGTATTGCAATTGGGTTATCAATTGCCTCACCTGAAAAAAATAGGGATGCTGGTGTTACCGCGGTTGTCATTGCGTGATGCCGGTGTTTGGCGGGTGATGCGCCAAATGGGGCCCGCGATCCTCGGGGTGTCAGTGAGCCAGATATCTTTGATTATCAACACTATTTTTGCGTCATTCCTGGTCTCAGGTTCGGTGTCATGGATGTATTATGCTGACCGCTTAATGGAATTCCCATCGGGTGTGCTGGGTGTGGCTTTGGGCACTATCTTATTGCCTTCACTGGCCAAATGTTTCTCCAGTGGTAACCATGATGAATACTCTAAATTGATGGATTGGGGCCTGCGACTCTGTTTCTTGCTGGCCTTGCCCAGTGCTGTGGCCTTGGGCATTCTAGCTAAACCTCTGGTTGTTTCATTATTCCAATACGGGAAATTCAGCGCTTTCGATGCACTGATGACACAACGTGCGCTGGTGGCTTATTCCGTCGGCTTAATGGGACTCATTGTGGTGAAAGTGCTGGCTCCCGGTTTTTACTCACGTCAGAACATTAAAACCCCGGTTAAAATTGCTATTATTACACTGATATTAACCCAAGTTATGAACCTGATTTTCATCGGGCCACTTAAACATGCCGGTTTATCACTGTCGATTGGTTTGGGGGCTTGTCTGAATGCCAGCTTGTTATATTGGCAATTGCGTAAGCAGCAAATTTTCCACCCGCAACCGGGTTGGGCGGTGTTTCTGACTAAGTTAGTGATTGGTGTGGTGGTGATGTCCGTGGTGTTGCTGGGATTATTATGGGTGATGCCTGCCTGGGATGTTGGCGGCATGGCTTACCGCCTGCTACGGCTTTCTGCTGTTGTGATTGCGGGGGTGATTGCCTACTTTGCAGCACTCGCGTTACTGGGCTTTAAATTGCGCGATTTCGCCCGCAGAACAAACTGATTCTTTAGTAACACAAAAGGCACCTTTTGGGTGCCTCAGACTGCTGACAAACCTCGAAGACTCGATCTCAGGTGGTGAGGACGGGCAGAAGAGTAAAGCGTCCGCGCCAGGGATGGCGCGGCTCGAGCCTACAAGGATGTATTTACGGCGTCTTTACGATCTGCCTGTTTTCACCGCTGCGGGCACTTTGTCAATAACCTCAGGCACCTTTTGGGTGCCTCAGACATTATTGAAGCAATAACAAATTACATCCGTTCAACAGTTTGAATACCTAAGGTATCCAGACCTTGCTTCAGGGTTTTTGCGGTTAACATAGCCAATTTTAGCCGGCTCTGGCGGCTCTCTTCACTTTCAGCATTCAGGATCTGGCAATGCTCATAGAAGCTGGAGAACAAACCGGCCAGGTCATACAGATAAGAGCACATCACATGCGGCGTCCCTTCACGAGCGACAGTGGTGATAACCTCTTCAAACTGCAACAAACGGGTCGCCAGCACGGCTTCGCGGTCTTCTGTAATCACTAACGGCAAGGTCAGACTGCTTTCATCAATACCGGCACGTTTAAACACTGAAACCACTCGGGTATAAGCATATTGCATGTAAGGCGCGGTATTACCATCCAATGCCAGCATGTTATCCCAGTCGAAAATATAGTCTGTGGTGCGGCTTTTGGACAAATCTGCATATTTCACGGCACCAATGCCGACGGCATCAACCACCTGTTTGAGTTCGTCCGCGGGCATATCCGGGTTTTTCTCGGCAATCAGTTTACCCGCGCGCTCGATAGCTTCATCCAGTAAATCAGAGAGTTTCACCGTGCCGCCGGAGCGGGTTTTAAATGGTTTACCATCTTTGCCCAGCATCATGCCAAACATATGGTGCTCTAGTGGTACAGACTCTGGCACATAACCGGCTTTGCGCACGATAGCCCAGGCCTGCATCAGATGTTGGTGCTGACGGCTATCGATGTAATACAATACGCGGTCTGCGCCCAATGTTTCATAACGGTATTTGGCACAGGCGATGTCGGTGGTGGTGTAGAGGTAGCCGCCATCCTTTTTCTGGATAATGACGCCCATAGGCTCGCCATCTTTGTTTTTGTATTCATCCAGATACACAACAGTTGCGCCATCACTTTCCACTGCCAGCCCTTTGGCTTTCAGATCAGCCACGATACCCGGCAACATCGCGTTATACAGGCTTTCACCCATCACATCGTTTTTGGTCAATGTGACATTCAGGCGGTCATAAGCAATTTGGTTTTGCGCCATGGTGATATCCACCAATTTACGCCACATCTGACGGCAATATTCGTCACCGCTTTGCAGTTTCACCACATAAGCGCGGGCGCGTTTTGCAAAATTTTCGTCTTCATCATAGGTTTTTTTGGCTTGCTGATAGAAAAGCTCCAAATCCGATAACCCCATGTCACTGGCATTCTCGTTTTGCATTTTTTCCAGATAAGCAATCAGCATACCAAACTGGGTGCCCCAGTCGCCGACGTGGTTGGCGCGAATAACACGGTGGCCTAAGAACTCTAAAGTCCGCGCCGCTGCATCACCGATGATGGTCGAACGCAGGTGGCCGACGTGCATCTGCTTGGCCACATTAGGCGCGGAGTAGTCAATCACGATAGTTTGGGGTTCAACCGGCTGCACGCCCAATTTCGGTGCTTTCAGTGCCTCTTCAACTTTGCTGGCGACCCATTGCCTGTCAAGGAAAATATTGATAAAACCGGGGCCAGCAATTTCAACTTTGCTGGCAATGCCGTCAAGGCTGAGCTGCTCAATGACTTTTTCTGCCAGTTGTCGGGGTTGCATGCCAAGTTTTTTGGCAACGGCCATGACGCCATTAGCTTGATAATCGCCAAATTGCACTTTAGCAGATTGGCGAACCTGAGGTTCGCTCCCTGCTGGAGCACCTGCTGCAATCAGCGCCTGGCTGACTTTATCTGAGAGAAGAGCCTGAATATTCACCGGGTTACCTTAATTACGCACAAAAGAATCTCTGTATCAGTTCATTCAAACACAGCCAGGATCTTTGACGATAAAATGGCTGGTGACGGGAAAACTGACAGAGTGAAGTCACAATATGGCAAGATTTATACCATATTTGGCTATCGACGTCAGGTGGTTGCGACCAATCTCGCAGGCAAATAAACCAACTGGCGATTTTATTAGCAACGACCGTGGCGGTGCCACAAACCCGCTAGATTAATTATGGCTGATTAGCAGTAATAACTGTAGATTATGTCCGCTTAAATACGCGGAATAACAGTTTGACCGGAGAATAAATGAGCAGCCTGGAAAGTATCGTTGAATTATCGGACTTATTAACCGACTTGCCGCGCTTTGAACAAAAGCTGGTTATTTTCGCGGCTAAATTAAATCTGGATTTGACACAATTTAGCGCTGACCATATTTCATTGCGTTGTCATCAAACAGAAACGGCACAGCGCTGGCGTCGTGGTTTACAACAATGTGGCCATTTGATGTCCGAGACACCAATTAATGGCCGGCCAATTTGCTTGTTCGATTTAACCCAACCTTTGACTGTTGGGCCATGGAAAATAGATTGTGTCGAATTACCCTATCCGGGGAAAACGCATTATCCACATGAAGGATGGGAGCATGTTGAACTGGTTCTGTCTGGAGACTCACAAACCTTGATGCAGCGCGCCCGTGCCTTATTACCGGCCACCTTGCCAGAGGGAGTGACTATCAAGTTTAGCTCTCCACAAGGGGAGCATGAGCGGTTAGCCAATCCGACATTGGCGGTGAGTGATGGCGAAGTAACCATTAAGTTTCACCCCTATACTTTGCGGCAAATTATAGATAGTGAGCGCAATGGCTAACGTATATGGGTTATTTATTTCAATACCGACTATCACTTATGGTTATCACTGTGACTGACATCTACTCGTAGAGTCAAAATGAGTGCCATAGTGAATGCTTCAGCCTGCTTGATTAAATTTTGTTTTAGCTTGAGATCATTATTCGGCATTTTATTTATTCAACAGTGGAATTATTAAATTATCACTTATATGCCCGGAAATAATTAGGGTATGACTGCCGCAGTGGCATCCGTCAAACGGGGGAAGAGAATGACTACATTGGAAATATGTTGCTATAGCGTCGATTGCGCACAGATAGCAGAAAAGGCAGGAGCCGACCGGATTGAATTATGCTGCGGTCAGTCCGAGGGCGGGTTAACGCCGAGTATCGGTGCATTAATGCAGGCCAGAGAGAAGATTACCATTCCGGTGCATCCGATTGTCCGCCCACGCGGTGGCGATTTTTGCTACAACGACAATGATTTTGCCATCATTAAGAATGATATTGCCCGCATTCGTGATATGGGTTTTGCCGGTGTGGTGGTGGGCATTCTGGATGTTGACGGCCACATTGATTTGCCGCGGATGCGGGAAATTATGTCCATCAGTGGCTCATTGGCCGTCACTTTCCATCGTGCATTTGATATGTGTCAGAACCCAATGATTGCCTTGCAGCAATTGGCGGATCTGAATGTGGCGCGGATTTTAACCTCAGGCCAGCAGCAGAATGCTGAGCTGGGGTTGGCATTATTGTCAAATTTGGTCCTGGCTACGCAGAATCAAGGGCCGATTATCATGGCCGGAGCCGGTGTTCGCACCGCCAACATACAAAAATTTATTGATATTGGCATCCGCGAACTGCACAGTTCTGCTGGTCGAACGGTGCCCTCAACCATGAAATACCGCAAAGCGGGCGTCACCATGTGCGCAGACAGTGATGTTGATGAATTTGCTCATTATTGTGTAGATGGTGAAGTGGTCAAAGACATGAAAAATTTGTTGGAGATGATGAGCGCGCCGTTGTCTCAACCGGCTTAGTTTTTTATGTACCTAAAGTAATGAAGTTGTCAGTGCCCCGGCCAATCAGACCGGGGTTTTTTATGGCTTACGGGCGATTAAGACCGCTCTGAGTGGGGCCGGGTAACCTTCGACGGTTTTAGTGGGATCATTGGGGTCGAGGAATTCAGCTAATGACTCGCTGGTCATCCAATCTGTGCGGCGCTGTTCATCGGTGGTGGTCACGGCCATATCGGCGATTCTGACATCGACAAAACCGCATTTTTCCAACCAGGCTTTTAGGGCCGAGGCCGACGGGATAAAGTACACATTCCGCATCTGAGCATAACGATCACCGGGCACCAATACTTGTTGGCTATCACCTTCGACCACTAAAGTCTCAAGCAGCAGCTCCCCCTCACTGACCAACTGATTTTTGAGCTGATAAAGATGGTCTAGCGGCGAGCGGCGATGATACAGCACACCCATGGAAAATACGGTATCAAAGGCCGCCAATTCCGGCAGTTGTTCAATACCCAGCGGCAGCACATGGGCACGTTGATCGCCGCCCAGCAATTTGCGAATGGCTTCAAACTGGCATAAAAACAGCTGCATTGGGTCGATACCCACGGCCAAATGAGCACCTTCGCCAATCATGCGCCATAAGTGATATCCACTACCGCACCCGACATCCAGAATAGTGCGGCCCGCCAGTGGGCTAATGTGCGGCAATACCCGCTGCCATTTCCAGTCGGAGCGCCATTCGGTGTCAATATCTAATCCATACAATGAGAATGGGCCTTTGCGCCAAGGCATCAGCGCGCGCAACATATTTTCCATTCCCTCGCGCTGGCCCGCAGAAATGGGTGGCGACATTTCTGCTCGCACACCCTCGCGCAAATCCAGTGAGGTCGGGGTGAGCTGCGGCAAGTGCTCAACGGCGTTAAACCAGGTTTTAAACTTACCGTGTAATGATTCGCGCTGCCAGGCACTGAGCTGGGCGGGCAGGGTGTCTAACCATGGGCTTAGCGGGCCTTTGGCAATCAGCCGGTAAAAATCGCCAAATTCAATCATTGAGCCTCTCCCGCTTTCAGGGCAATTAATGAACCAAAATTAAAACATTGGAACCAGACTTCAGCGTGTTCGAAACCGGCCTGATGCAGGCGGTTTTTATGGGTTTCAACTGAATCCGTCAGCATGACATGCTCCAGCATGCTGCGTTTTTGGCTAATTTCCAGTTCACTGTAACCATTCGCGCGTTTAAAATCGTGATGCATGTTGAACAATAAGTCGCCAATATCGTTATCTTCAAAGTTGAATTTCTCAGACAGCACCAAGGCGCCGCCTGGACGTAACCCTTGATACACCTGATTAAGCAGCCGCTGGCGATCTGCAGGCTCAAGGAATTGCAGAGTAAAGTTAAGGACCACCATTGAGGCATTTTCGAGCTGAATATCCAAAATATCGGATTCCACCACTTCCACCGGTGTTTCGGCGCGGAAAGCATCGATATGACGGCGGCAACGCTCGACCATCGCCGGTGAGTTATCCACCGCAATAATTTTGCAGCCTTCAGCTTTAATATTACGGCGCATTGACAGTGTAGCCGCTCCCAGCGAGCAGCCGAGGTCGTAAATTTGGCTATTGGGCTGCACAAAACGCTCCGCCAACATACCTATCATTGAGATGATGTTGGAATAGCCAGGCACCGATCGGCTTATCATATCAGGGAAGACTTCAGCGACCTTTTCGTCGAAAGTCCAGTCACCTAACTGGGCGATAGGGGCAGCAAACAGGCTATCACGCTGTGGCGCTGCTGGCCCAGACTGATGCTGCTGCACATCGTTTAAAGATTGAGTGTCGCGTTTTGGCATGACTGTCATTAGCAATTAAGTAAGGAATGAAAGGAACAAGAAATTTAAGGCGCATATTATCACAGAAAACAGAACAGATGAGCGCGATAAAGCGCGTGTGAATAGCAGATAGCTGAGGGCGGGCATGAAGGCGGCAGTTAGCCGCCCGAATAAACAAGGTTCCGGCCATCTGGCTGTCGGAACCGATAAGGCAACACCAACGTGTTTATTAGGTCAGGCTGAAAATCTGGTCCCAAGGCAAATAATAAATATTCGCAATAATCATCAAAATCAAAGAAACATAGGTGGCACTCATCCCAGAGCGACGCCAGCGAATTTCGCGATGGCGTAAACCATAATAATGTAGCAGGCGGCCAACTATCAGCATTAATCCACAGATATGAAGCATCCATGTTTCAGCGCCGTTCATTTCCATCATAATGAGTAAAATGACAGCAATAGGAATGTATTCTACGGCGTTGCCATGTACGCGGATGGCGGTTTGTAATTCATAAAACCCACCATCGCCGTAAGCGACTCGGTACTGATGTCTCAATTTAACCACATCAAATGAAAGCTTGATCAATAACAGTGCGCCCAACACGACATAAAGCGAGCTAACCATTTTCAACTCCATTGCCCAACATAGACTGGCTCAATGATGATAACCGCCTGGTGGGCTACTGTCGCTAGAAAAATGGCGGGAATCACATTTCTTGATACTCGGTTTAGTGTTGGGAAAGATGAGCTTGCGAAACAAAGAGAGACATTGCTTGCTGATGGTGATGCATTCGGCTGAAAAATGTACAAGCAGGCCTAAAACAGAGTGTCTTGCTCTGGCCAGTCAGGAGCAGGGGGTAAGGTGGTAATGACGGTGGCTAATTGTTGCCAAATCTTTTGCGCCTGCTGGGGGGAGTCACTGTTATCTGGTGTATGAATGAAAACATAGGGTTGATATTGCTGTTCCCACAGCGGCAGTTTTTGTAGCCAAGGCGCAAATAGTGCTAAATTATCATCTAACTGATCGCCACCGATAAAGCGTACCAAGGGTTGATGGCCGGTGACGATAGCATGTACCGGCAAGCGTGGTTTCTTGCTTTGTGCATCCCGAACGGCTTCTGTGTGGGGTTTGGCTGCATGAATCGGGCGGCTATCGAGCATCACTCGGTTGACTGCTCGCTGGTGTAAACCTTGATTGAGTGCGCGCTCTGCATCCCCTTTGGCAAAAAATTCTGGGTGGCGAACTTCCACGCCATAATGGAAACCTGCGGGTAATTTATCGAGAAATTGCCATAAACGATTGAGCTCGTTTGGCCCGAATGCCGCGGGTAACTGCAACCATAATTGGCCAATACGGTCATGCAGGGGAGAAAGGCATTGGTAAAAAGCCTGTAGCTCTTTATCGCAATCGCGCAGAGCCGCCTGATGGCTGATTGTTGCAGGGAATTTAAAACAAAAATGGAAGTTTTCGTGTGTCATATCGCGCCAGCGCTGCACTATCTCCAGCCGTGGCAATGCATAAAAAGTAGTGTTCCCTTCAACACAGTTAAAGTAGCGGCTGTAATCTGCCAAATCCTTGATACCCAGCCGGTTCCAGGTCGGGTGTTGCCATTGCGGCAGTCCAATATACATCTTTTACCCTTCTTACTTGGCGCTACAGCGTTGTTAGCTGCATTCACGCACCCGAATCACTGACTTGTGTCAGTTCATCGGGATTTATTCATTTGCTGCCTAGCTGTAACACCAATTAATTTGGGTAAACCTTCTTAAATTTTAGTCAATCCTTCTTACTTGATACTACAAGTGCGGTTAGCCCAAATTTAGCCTTATGCACCCAGCGCGGCAAGAATTTCCGTGCTGCTGCGTACGCGGGAGATGCGCGGGAAGATTTTTTCAACCGCGAACTGCTGCATTTCGGTGCTGGCGGTACTGCAACCATCTTCTGCAATGACTAACTCATAACCGTGTTCCCAAGCGGCACGGGCGGTGGATTCGACGCCAATATTGGTGGCAATTCCCGCCAGCACGATGGTTTTTATCCCACGGCGGCGCAGTTGTAAATCTAAATCGGTGCCGTAAAACGCGCCCCATTGATGTTTTATCACTTTAATATCGCTATCTGTGACCGCGAGTTCCTCAGGAAAAGTCCACCACGACTCAGGTAAACCACCGACCGGGCTTGGGCTTGGCTGGTCGACCGGTTGTTTCAGTGCTTCAGCAAATGAATCTGACCAACCAACGCGCACGAAGACTACCGGTGCACCGAGCTGGCGAAATCGTGCTGCCAGGTGAGCATTGGTCTCGATAACCTGTTCGGCACTGTAAGGGCCTTTGGCGTAGGGTAAGATCCCCTGCTGTAAATCAATCAATACCAGCGCGGTGGTTTTTGCATCAAGTTTCATGGTGTTATACCTCGATATCATTTGGGGAAGTTTCGGATGACAGACTTAATCTGCTGACCAGTTTATGCCAACATATGTTATCGGGTAGCCCTTGTGAGGGGATAATTTTGTTAAATGATGTGTGAAAACAGCATTGAAAGCGTTTTTGTCGTGCCAGAGCGGTAGGTTCGCTCTTATCTACGCCATGAATTTCCTTTATAATGACTCACTTTTTTCAACACTTTTTAATCCAGAATACCTAAGAAAACAGCCGCACGGACAGTACATAACGCGTGCGGCATCGGCTGAGTAAAAGGATATCGTATGCGTACTGAGTATTGCGGGCAGTTGAATCTGTCTCATGTAGGCCAAGAAGTGACACTTTGTGGTTGGGTTAACCGTCGTCGTGATCTCGGTGGCCTGATTTTTATTGATATGCGCGACCGTGAAGGCATTGTTCAGGTATTCTTCGATCCCGATCATAAAGCCGCTTACGAACAAGCTTCTGAACTGCGTAATGAGTTCTGTATCCAGATTACCGGTACCGTGCGCGCGCGTCCTGACAGCCAAATCAATAAAGATATGTCTACCGGCGAAGTAGAAATTTTCGCTAATACACTGAATATTATTAACCGTTCTGAGCCGTTGCCGCTGGATTCTAATCAGACCAACAGTGAAGAGCAGCGCCTGAAATATCGCTATCTGGATTTGCGTCGCCCTGAGATGGCCGACCGCCTGAAAACCCGCGCAAAAATCACCAGTTTTGTTCGCCGTTTTATGGACAGCCATGGTTTCCTGGATATTGAAACCCCGATGCTGACCAAAGCAACGCCGGAAGGCGCTCGTGATTATTTAGTGCCAAGCCGCGTACATAAAGGCAAATTTTATGCATTGCCACAGTCACCACAGCTGTTCAAACAACTGCTGATGATGTCTGGTTTTGACCGCTATTATCAGATTGTAAAATGTTTCCGCGATGAAGATTTACGTGCTGACCGTCAGCCAGAATTTACCCAGATAGATGTTGAAACCTCTTTCATGACCGCCGATCAAGTGCGTGAAGTGATGGAGAAACTGGTGCGCGAATTGTGGCAGGAAACCAAAGGTGTGGATCTGGGTGATTTCCCGGTGATGACCTTTGCTGAAGCTATGCGCCGCTACGGTTCTGATAAACCAGACTTGCGTAATCCAATGGAATTAGTGGATGTCGCAGATCTGGTGAAAGAGGTTGAATTTAAAGTCTTCTCTGGCCCAGCCAATGATGCCAAAGGGCGTGTTGCTGCATTGCGTGTGCCGGGTGGCGCACAGATAACGCGTAAGCAAATTGATGAATACGGTCAGTTTGTCAGCATCTATGGCGCGAAAGGTTTGGCATGGTTAAAAGTCAATGACCGCGCGGCGGGCGTTGAGGGCGTACAAAGCCCCATCGCAAAATTCCTCAGTGCAGACGTGTTGGAAGCTATTTTGACCCGCACTCAAGCTGAAAGCGGCGATATTTTATTCTTCGGGGCTGATAGCTATAAAATTGTAACTGATGCCATGGGGGCATTGCGCCTGAAAGTGGGTCGCGATTTGGCGTTGACCAGGTTGGGTACATGGGCACCGCTGTGGGTGGTGGACTTCCCCATGTTTGAAGATGACAGCGAAGGTGGCCTGACCGCAATGCACCATCCGTTCACTGCGCCGAAAGACATGAGCCCTGAACAGCTAGCCGCGGCACCGACTACCGCCATCGCTAATGCTTACGATATGGTCATCAATGGTTACGAAGTTGGCGGTGGTTCTGTGCGCATCCACCGCACTGAAATGCAGCAGCAAGTGTTTGGTATTCTGGGTATCAATGAGCACGAACAGCGCGAGAAGTTTGGCTTCCTGCTGGATGCATTGAAATACGGTACACCGCCACATGCGGGTCTGGCTTTTGGTCTGGATCGCCTGGTTATGCTGTTGACCGGCACTGATAATATTCGCGATGTTATTGCCTTCCCGAAAACCACGGCGGCAGCTTGTCTGATGACTGACGCGCCAAGCTTTGCTAATCCTGCGTCACTGCAAGAGCTGTCTATCAGCGTTGTGGCGAAGAAAGGAGCAACGGATAGCGCGGAAGAAGAGAATCAGTAATGAATTATATATACCCAATAGATTTCAAGATGCAAGAAGGCGGCAAGCAAGAGAATCCCGATGAGCTTACACCGGTAAGTGATTCGGATGATTGAGCGAAGCCAACACACTTGCAGTTTGCAAGGTGACGGGTATAAGCGCCCTGAGTCGATTCTGGCGGTCATCTACGCCAGAAACAGTGGTCGGGTGTTGATGTTGCAACGGCGTGATGATCCTGATTTTTGGCAGTCGGTCACCGGCAGCCTGGAAGGTGATGAAACGCCGTTGGAAACCGCACAGCGCGAAGTAAAGGAAGAAGTCGGCATTGATATACTGGGTGAAAATCTGGAGCTGTTCGACTGCCAGCGCTGTGTGGAATTTGAACTCTTTGTGCATTTGCGCCGTCGCTATGCGCCGGGTGTTACGCATAATAAAGAACATTGGTTCTGTGTAGCGTTACCCGAAGAGCGAGATGTGGTGATTACCGAACATCTTGCTTACCAGTGGTTAGATGCCGCGGATGCCGCGGCATTGACTAAGTCCTGGAGCAATCAGCAAGCGATTGAAGAGTTCGTTCTTTATTCAGTCTAGTGAGGCTATTTTGGAGATACTTATTTATGGCAGGTCATAGTAAATGGGCCAACACAAAACATCGCAAAGCGGCACAGGATGCCAAGCGCGGTAAAATTTTCACTAAAATTATCCGTGAGTTGGTAACAGCAGCCCGTCTGGGCGGTGGTGACCCCGGTGCTAACCCGCGTTTGCGTGCGGCTATTGATAAAGCATTGTCGAATAACATGACGCGCGACACCCTGAACCGCGCCATTGCCCGCGGTGTGGGCGGTGATGAAGATAACAACATGGAAACCATCATTTACGAAGGCTATGGCCCAGGCGGCACTGCCGTGATGGTTGAATGCTTAAGTGATAATCGTAACCGTACCGTATCTGAAGTTCGCCATGCATTCACCAAAACAGGTGGTAATTTGGGGACTGATGGTTCTGTTTCTTATCTATTCACCAAAAAAGGTGTTATTTCATACGCACCGGGTTTAGAAGAAGATGCGGTGATGGATGCGGCACTGGAAGCCGGTGCTGATGATATCGTGGTCTATGATGATGGTGCTATTGATGTCTTTACCGCCTGGGAATCTCTCGGGGCGGTGAAAGATGCACTGGATGCCACGGGTTTGGTCGCAGAAGGCGCTGAAGTCTCTCTTATCCCATCAACTAAAGCTGATTTAGATGCAGAAACTGCACCAAAACTACTGCGTTTGATTGATATGCTGGAAGACTCGGATGATGTGCAAGAGGTTTACCATAACGGTGAAATCTCTGATGAAGTGGCAGCAACCCTGTAATTCAGTGTGATTTCAGGTCTATTGCAGCTTGAAATATGACGGGTATAACACTGGTCGCGTTTTGTGGCCAGTGTCATGAGAAGAACTAAACAAGGTGAATAAACTGGTATGGCGATCGTATTAGGCATCGACCCCGGTTCTCGTGTCACCGGTTATGGCGTCATTCGCCAACAAGGTCGCCAGCTGACTTATCTGGGTAGCGGCTGTATTCGCACTGTCGTTGACGATATGCCGACTCGCCTGAAGTTGATTTATGCAGGTGTCACTGAAATTATCACCCAGTTTCAACCCGACTTTTTTGCTATCGAACAAGTGTTTATGGCGAAAAACCCAGATTCAGCTTTAAAGCTGGGCCAGGCGCGTGGGGCGGCGATTGTCGCTGCGGTAAATCTGAATTTGCCGGTTTCCGAATATGCGGCTCGGCAGGTTAAACAAACAGTGGTAGGTACAGGAGCGGCAGAAAAAAGCCAGGTTCAGCACATGGTGCGCTCACTGTTGAAACTCCCTGCGAACCCTCAGGCTGATGCCGCTGATGCATTGGCAATTGCTATAACCCATTGTCACCTAAGCCAAAATACCCTGCGATTGGGTAATGACCAAATGGTGTTGGCTCGTGGCAGGCTCCGTTGACGTGTATTTTAATGCGAGCAGGTTAACTGTTATTGTAGGCTGGATATCCATCCAGCCTTTTTTATGCTATAAACAGCCATTATGTTTATACCCGGATATGGGTAAACGAGGAGAAAGTCAACGTGATAGGGCGCCTCAGAGGTATCATTCTGGAAAAACAGCCACCTTTGGTGCTGCTGGAAACAAACGGCGTTGGCTATGAAGTCCAACTGCCAATGACCTGTTTTTATGAGCTGCCAGAATTGGGGCAGGAAGCCATTATCTTTACCCAGTTTGTGGTGCGCGAAGATGCCCAACTGCTGTATGGCTTCAATGATAAGCAAGAACGGGCGCTGTTTCGTGAGTTGATAAAAGTGAATGGTGTGGGGCCAAAACTGGCACTGGCCATTCTCTCCGGCATGTCAGCACAACAATTTGTGGCGGCGGTTGAACGGGAAGATATCACCACTTTGGTGAAATTACCGGGTGTCGGCAAGAAGACCGCTGAGCGCTTGGTGGTTGAAATGAAAGACCGCTTTAAAGGCCTCAATGGCGACTTGTTCAATAATACCGGTGATATTCAGTTACCCGCCAGTAGTTCGTCACAAATCTCTGATGCCGATATCGAAGCAGAGGCCGCCTCTGCGCTGGTGGCTTTAGGTTATAAACCCCAAGAAGCTAGCCGTTTAGTGAGCAAAATTGCTAAGCCAGGTGCTGATTGTGAAACCCTGATCCGTGATGCTTTGCGTGCCGCGTTATAGGTAGAGGTAGATAATGATTGAAGCAGACCGCCTGATCTCTGCGGGTGTTATCACTGATGAAGAGAGTATTGATCGGGCTATCCGCCCGAAGCTGTTGGCAGAATATGTCGGGCAGCCCCATGTCCGCGAGCAAATGGAAATCTTCATTCAGGCGGCGAAACAGCGCGGTGATGCGCTGGATCATGTGCTGATATTTGGCCCACCGGGGCTGGGCAAAACCACATTGGCAAATATTGTTGCTAATGAAATGGGGGTGAATCTGCGTACCACCTCTGGCCCGGTGTTGGAAAAAGCGGGCGATTTGGCTGCCATGCTGACCAATCTTGAGCCGCACGACGTATTATTCATTGATGAAATCCATCGTTTATCACCTGTGGTTGAAGAAATCCTCTATCCGGCAATGGAAGATTATCAACTGGATATCATGATTGGCGAAGGACCGGCGGCGCGTTCAATCAAACTTGATTTACCGCCATTTACCTTGATTGGCGCGACGACTCGCGCGGGGTCATTAACTGCGCCGTTACGTGACCGATTTGGTATTGTGCAGCGCCTTGAATTTTATCAAGTTGCTGATTTAGAGCATATCGTCACCCGCAGTGCCAAATATTTGGGGCTGGAACTCACTCCTGACGGGGCACACCAATTAGCCCGTCGCTCCCGGGGAACACCGCGGATCACCAACCGCTTGTTACGGCGCGTGCGTGATTTCGCTGAGGTCAGGGCCGATGGTGCTATCAATGGCGATGTGGCGATGAAAGCGCTGGATATGCTGAATGTCGACGCCGAAGGTTTTGATTTTATGGACCGTAAACTCTTGCTGGCTGTTATTGATAAATTTATGGGTGGCCCAGTGGGGTTGGATAACCTGGCGGCGGCAATTGGTGAGGAGCGGGAAACCATTGAAGACGTGCTGGAGCCGTATTTAATCCAGCAAGGTTTTATCCAGCGAACCCCCCGCGGGCGCATTGCCACCAATCATGCTTATAAACATTTTGGTATCACCCGCGAAGAATAAGCCTCTTTAATGCAGGGCTGTGCAATGGACAGCCCTGATAAAGGTTATTTTCAAGCAACAGCTTTCTCAGTGAGCGCTGTATTCATCATTGGGTTATGCGCGTGCTTTTTGTGACAGACTCAGGATGAACATTACAGCGGCACAAAGAACGACGGAAGGGCCTGCCGGGGTATCATAGAAAGCAGAGAAAGTTAAACCGCCGGTCACCGCGACAATGCCAATACCAATAGCAATACCGGCCATTTGTTCTGGTGTCCGGGCAAAGCGGCGGGCAGCAGCCGCTGGGATTATCAGCAAGGAAGTGATAATCAGTGCGCCGACGAATTTCATCGACAACCCTATGGTCAGTGCGGTCACTAGCATCAGCAGCATCCGAACGCGCTCTAAATTTACACCGTCTACATGGGCCAGCTCCGGGCTGATGGTCATTGATAGCAATGATCGCCACTGCCAGCACAGTATCCCCAGCACCACGACCACTCCAGCGGCAATGAGCCAGATATCACTCAGAGTCACAGAAAGCAGGTCGCCAAACAGATAGGCCATTAAATCGACCCGCACGTTATGCATCAGGCTGACTACCACCAGGCCCAAAGATAATGCGCTATGAGCCATAATCCCGAGCAGAGTATCGACAGCTAATTGTGGGCGGCGTTCTAACCACACCAGAATGAGTGCCAGCACCATAGTCATCACGATCACGGCATAGAATGGGTTCACATTGAGCAATAAACCGAATGCAACACCCAGCAATGATGCATGCGCTAAAGTATCGCCAAAATAAGACATCCGCCGCCAGACGACAAAAGACCCCAGAGGGCCGGCCGCAGTAGCCAGCAACACACCGGCTAACCAGCCAGGCAACAATAATTCAATCATGCGTCCGGCTCCCACTGTTTTTCAAAATAATCTTTCCGTGCAAATCGTGGCGATGATTATGGTGATGGCGGTAAACCGCTAATTGCTCTGCTCCGCGATGACCAAACATGGCGATAAACTCAGGATGAGTTGAAACCACTTCTGGTGCACCGGAACAACAAATATGTTGGTTAAGACATAATACTTCGTCAGTTTTGGCCATCACTAAATGCAGGTCATGGGAAACCATCAAAACGGCACAGCCGAGTTCTCGGCGTAACTGTTCAATTAAGTCATACAGGGCTAATTGACCATTAACATCAACGCCTTGCGTTGGCTCATCTAACACTAATAACTGCGGCCGATTTAATAATGCACGGGCCAAAAGAACGCGTTGGTTTTCACCACCGGACAGTTTTTGCATCGGCTGGTCTAATAGATGCGCAGCGTGCACTCGTTTCAGCGCTGGTAAAATATCCGCTTTTTTAACACCCGGTTTCAAGCGCATAAAGCGGCTCACGGTTAGCGGCAAGGTGGCATCCAGATGAAGCTTTTGTGGAACATAGCCAATGCGCAAACCTGGCTCACGAACAAGAGTGCCACTGGTGGGGGCAATTAACCCCAACACCACGCGAACCAGTGTTGATTTGCCCGCACCATTTGGCCCAAGCAGGGTGAGAATTCTCCCCGGACGCAGCGAAAGGGAAATATCATTTAATACCCGCCGACTACCAAAAGTGACGGATATTTTATTTAGTGTGACCAATGTGGGCATTATGATTACGTTTGCAGAACCGAGTGAATGTTATAATATTACGCCTTAGCGATCAAAACGTCGAGAGTTCATATTATGTTACATAAAAACAAGTGGTTGAAGCGGGCAATTTTGGGCAGTGCAATTTTAGCTGCCAGCCCATTTAATATTGCCTCTGCTGCGGTCGTTACATCAGTGCGTCCGTTAGGTTTTATCGCCTCAGCCATTGCTGATGGCGTATTACCCACCGAAGTTTTGCTGCCCGATGGCGCATCGCCACATGATTATGCTCTGCGTCCATCAGATGTCCAGCGGTTACGCAGCGCTGACCTGGTTATTTGGGTTGGGCCGGAAATGGAAGCATTTTTAGCAAAACCGTTAACGCAAGTTGCTGATAACAAAAAGATAGCCTTGGCACAGCTACCTTCAGTTACACCTTTGTTAATGAAAGGTGATGAAGAGGGGGATCACGAAGGAGCAGATGAAAGGCATGATCATGATCATGCGAAAGATAATCATAGTGACGAGCACCACCATGGTGAATATAACATGCATATTTGGTTGTCCCCAACCATTGCCAAACAATCGGCAATTGCTATTCACGACAGACTATTGGAACTTATGCCACAAAATAAGGACAAACTAGATGCAAACCTGCGCCGATTCGAGGATCAACTAGCGCAAAATGAAAAAAATATTGCTATTATGCTAAAGCCTGCCCAAGGTAAGGGATACTTCGTTTTTCATGATGCTTATGGCTACTTTGAAAAACATTTTGGCTTGAGCCCATTAGGGCATTTTACAGTCAATCCCGAAATTCAACCTGGAGCGCAGCGTTTACATCAAATTCGAACACAGTTGGTTGAGCATAAAGCGGTATGCGTTTTTGCTGAGCCACAATTCAGGCCGGCCGTCATTAATGCTGTCGCCAAAGGAACGGACGTGCGTTCAGGCACCTTAGATCCTTTGGGGAGTGGCATAGTATTAGGCAAGGACAGCTATGTGGACTTTATGTCTCAGTTGTCGAACCAATACGTGAGCTGCCTGAAGTAAGATTAAAAGGATACTCATAAGTGCAGCAGATAGTCCGAACTATCACTTTGGCGTATAACAATCTCCCTCGACCCCACCGCATTATGCTGGGGTCGTTGACTGTAATGACACTGGCCGTAGCTGTTTGGCGGCCTTTTGTTTATCATTCGGAGCACGAACCTATCGCTAAAAGTGTGGTATTAGATACCAGCCAAAGCCGTGTTTTACTCCCCGAAGCCAGTGAGCCTATTGATCAGCCGACCCCTGATGATGAAATCCCACAAGACGAATTAGATGCTAAAGATGTCAGTGAAAGTGGCGTTCATGAGTACGTGGTCTCGACCGGCGATACCCTTAGCACCATTCTTACTCAATATGGCATCGATATCTCCGATGTTTCGCTGTTGGCAACGCAAAATCGTGATTTGCGGAATCTGAAAATTGGGCAACAAATCTCTTGGACAGTCAACGACACCGGTGATTTACAGCGCCTGACATGGGAGGTTTCTCGTCGTGAAACCCGCACCTATGACCGCGTTGGTAATAATTTCAAAGAAACAAAAGAGTTACAGAAAGGCGAGTGGAGCAATGCGGTTCTCACCGGTCGGCTTGATGGTAGTTTTGTCACCAGTGCCAAAAAAGCCGGTTTGACGGGCGCAGAGATTCGCGCTGTGACAAAAGCATTACAATGGCAGTTGGATTTTGCCAAACTGCGTAAAGGTGATCAGTTTTCGGTGTTGATGTCCCGTGAAATCCTGGATGGCCGCAGTGAGCAAAGTCAGCTGGTTGGGGTGCGTATGCGCTCTGGCGGCAAAGATTATTATGCTATCCGCGCCGACGACGGTAAGTTCTATGACCGGCTTGGTTCTGGTCTGGCGCGTGGTTTTATGCGCTTTCCTACCATGAAACAATTCCGGGTCTCATCTAACTTTAATCCTCGCCGTATTAACCCGGTAACCGGGCGTATTGCACCGCATAAAGGGGTGGATTTTGCGATGCCAGTAGGTACCCCAGTGCTTGCTGTAGGTGATGGCGAAGTGGTTATTGCTAAACGTAGCGGGGCTGCGGGTAACTATGTCGCTATTCGTCATGGCCGCCAATACACCACCCGTTATATGCATTTGAAAAAATTACTGGTGAAACCAGGCCAAAAAGTGAAACGTGGTGATCGTATCGCCTTGTCGGGTAACACCGGCCGTTCCACAGGCCCGCATCTGCATTATGAATTCTGGATGAACCAGCAAGCCGTTAACCCATTGACCGCCAAGTTACCGCGTTCAGAAGGGCTGAGCGGTAAAGACCGCAGCGACTATCTGGCTATTGCGAAGCAGGTCATCCCGCAGTTGCAACTGGATTAATAGCTCGCCGGTAACCATGAATTTGTGCTATCGGCGTGTTTATACCCAGCGGTATATTATTATCTCACCGCCCATTCCAAGAGTTTCCCATGCATAAAGAGAAAAACGACGCAGCTGGTTTTATTCCGGTATTTAAGAAATCTTTCCTACATCCTCGGTTTTGGGGGGTATGGTTAGGTGCTGGGGCAATGGCGGCGATGGCTTATGTCCCACCGAAATTCCGTGATCCATTATTGGCCGGGGTGGGGCGTCTTGCGGGTAAATTTGCCAAAAGTGCCCGTCGTCGTGCCCGTATTAACCTCCTTTATTGTCTGCCAGAGCTGCCAGAGGCAGAGCGCGAACATATTATTGATCAAATGTTTGCGACCGCAGCGCAGCCTTTAATGATGATGGCCGAACTGTGTTTTCGTGACCCAAAGAAAGTATTATCGCGTGTTCACTGGCACGGATTGGATATTCTTGACGGCCTACAGCAGCAGGAGCGCAATGTTATTTTGTTAGTGCCCCATGCCTGGTCGATTGATATTCCCGCCATGCTGTTAGCTGAACAAGGTAAGCCAGTTGCTGGTATGTTCCATCACCAACGAAATCCATTAGTCGATTACTTATGGAATAGCGCGCGCTTGCGGTTTGGCGGGCGCATTCATGCTCGTGAGAGTGGCATTAAGCCGTTTATTAGCTCAGTGCGTCAGGGTTTTTGGGGCTATTATTTGCCCGATGAGGACTATGGCCCTGAGCAAAGTGAGTTTGTTGATTTCTTTGCGACCTATAAGGCGACATTACCGGCAGTCGGGCGGTTGATGAAAGTGTGTCGTGCGGCCATTGTCCCGATGTTTCCGGTTTACAATTATCGTGAACACCGCCTTGATATCTATATTCGTCCGCCAATGGATGATTTGGCCGATGCCGACGATGCTTATATTGCGCGCCGCATGAATGAAGAAGTTGAGTTGTTGGTTAAACCAAATCCGGAACAATATACCTGGATTCTAAAACTGCTGAAAACACGGCGAGAAGGCGAGATAGAGCCGTATGTTCGTAAGGATCTCTAAGGCCGGTAGTTGAATAAAGGTCGAGTGCTGAATAAAGGTCGAGTGCTGAATAAAGGTCGACAGTTGAATATAGAGTGACTTGTCCTAATATAGGTTGACACTTTTCAGTCTTAAAACGCCCGCTATTGATCAGCGGGCTTTTTGTTTCTAATTAAAGATTACTCAACGCGGATGATGCGGCTGGTATTGGTGGTACCAATCGTCCCCATTACATCGCCCTGTGTGACGATAACTAAATCGCCAGATACCAGGAAACCTTTATCTTTCAGTCGATTAACTGCTTCTGTCGCAGCAAGAATGCCATCACTATGGGTATCACAATAAACCGGTGTCACACCGCGATAAATAGCCGTCAGGTTCAAAGTATGGTCGTGACGTGACATCGCAAAGATTGGCAAGCCAGAACTGATACGGGACATCATCAACGCCGTGCGGCCTGATTCAGTCATCGCAAGAATCGCTGTGATGCCTTTCAGATGGTTTGCTGCATACATGGTCGACATCGCAATGGCTTCTTCGACATTGTCGAATTGCACATCAAGGCGGTGTTTGGACACATTGATACTTGGGATTTTTTCTGCACCCAGACAAACACGAGCCATGGCGGCAACCGTTTCAGCCGGGTACTGGCCCGCTGCTGTTTCGGCGGACAACATGACCGCATCCGTGCCATCCAATACGGCGTTAGCCACGTCCATCACTTCCGCACGTGTTGGCATTGGGTTGGTTATCATTGACTCCATCATCTGGGTCGCAGTGATAACAGCACGGTTTAGCTGGCGAGCCCGGCGAATCAGTTTTTTCTGAATACCGACTAACTCAGGGTCGCCGATTTCGACACCCAAGTCACCACGGGCAACCATTACGACATCTGAGGCCAGAATGATATCGTCCATGGCTTCATCTGTCGCCACGGCTTCAGCACGCTCAACTTTGGCTACAATTTGCGCATTGCAGCCAGCATCACGCGCCAGGCGGCGAGCATAATTCAAATCTTCGCCAGTACGTGGGAAGGAGACTGCCAGGAAATCCACACCAATTTTGGCGGCAGTGATAATGTCGGCTTTATCTTTTTCTGTCAGCGCTTCAGCAGACAGACCGCCACCTAACTTGTTGATACCTTTGTTGTTGGAGAGCGGGCCGCCGACAGTCACTTCGGTGAACACTTTCATGCCCTGAACTTCAATGACTTTTAATTGTACGCGACCATCGTCCAGTAACAGGATGTCACCGGGAACAACATCTGCCGGTAATCCTTTATAATCGATACCAACTTTGTCTTTATCGCCTTCGCCTTTTGCCATATTGGCATCGAGCAAGAATTTATCCTGTACGTTAAGGAAGACTTTTCCTTCCTTAAAAGTAGATACCCGGATCTTAGGACCCTGTAAATCGCCAAGAATCGCTACATGGCGCCCCAATCGGGCGGCAATCTCACGGGTTTTTTCTGCCCGTAACATATGGTCTTCAGCGCTACCATGGGAAAAATTCAGGCGGACTACGTTAGCACCCGCAGCAATAATCTTCTCCAGATTATTGTCGCGGTCAGTAGCCGGCCCCAGTGTAGTAACAATCTTGGTCCTTCTGAGCCGTCTGGACATCTCTTACTCCGTTGACTGATGAAGCATGGTGTTGTTAAAACAGCGGATAATAAATCCGATAGTAAAATCTAATGTAAGTTACAAATTTTACGACGATATATTTGTGACAGTTATGTTTGCGCTAACAACGTTTTACAACAACGTGTTACAACAACATAGTGTCATTTATGTTATCCGCTTGCGACTGTAAAACAATTGATGCGTAAAATGGCTCATGCGGATTCCATTTTCACATCAATGACCACATTACAAAAGCGAGCTGTTTACTTCTTATTGACTCGGATATTGCTCGAGTCAAACACATATCCATCTTTCAATGGTACGTCAAACTTTCACGGCAGAAGATGCGCTAACACAAAAAAAGCGACTTCGGTCTGCATGTCATTGACTTTTTGACACATTTAACTTTCTAACCTTACTCACCACTATTGATTCGTTGAGAGCCTTTGTCGAAGCGCGACTCTTTCAATGCATCTTTAACCCGCTTCAGATTATCCCTGAATTTAGCCCCTCTGCGCAGAGTAAAACCGGTCGCCAACACATCAATTAAGGTCAATTGAGCAATACGCGACACCATCGGCATATACATATCAGTATCTTCCGGCACGTCCAGTAGCAGAGGTAATGTCGCTTCATTAGCCAGCGGAGTATCACGCGAGGTAATGGCAATCACTGTGGCATCGTTTTCACGCGCAAGCTGTGCCAGCTCAACGAGGCTTTTTGTCCGTCCAGTGTGTGATATCAATACCACCACATCACCTTCATTGGAATTCATGCAGCTCATGCGTTGCATAACGATATCATCGAAATAAATTATCGGGATATTAAACCGGAAGAATTTATTCATTGCATCATGGGCTACCGCGGCCGATGCGCCAAGGCCGAAGAACGAAATTTTCTTCGCTTGTGTCAATAAATCCACTGCTCGGTTGATCGCGGCAATATCTAAATTATTTTTCGCCATATCCAAGCTGGCCATGGTCGATTCAAATATTTTCCCAGTGTAAGCGGCTACACTATCATCCTCTTCGACGTTCCGGTTCACATAAGGTGTGCCATTTGCCAGACTTTGTGCCAAATGAAGTTTAAAATCAGGGAAACCCTTGGTGTCTAGTCGGCGGCAAAAGCGGTTTACCGTGGGTTCGCTGACGTTCGCCAATTTGGCTAATGTGGCAATACTTGAGTGGATAGCAGTTTGTGGGGAGGCGAGGATCACCTCGGCGACTTTCCTTTCCGATTTGCTCAGGAGGTCCAGATTATTTTGGATATTTTCCAGCGTATTCATATAACGAGAATCACCCATGGGTTTTACCGATTTCATTTAAAGGAGAAATCTATGTCGGTTTAATGGAAATATACTACGAGCTGGAACCCGTTGGCAGAGGCATCTGGTTGGAAGTCACTCTTTTTCACCAGAATATGACCTGTGTCTAATTTTCATAATGGTAAATAGTTGTCAAAAACGTCATAAAATTACATTTTAAAGTTGCGCGGCCTGATTTGACGCGGCCTGCCACTCCATAGAGTGTTTTTTAACCTTTTTTGACCCGTTTTTATCTGGGTTTACTGGCTATAGTCAAAGAGAGTACATTAGTAATGTAAGAAAATTACAAATATCCTGCAACGAGGAGAATAACATGGCGGTAACTAATACAGCCCAGGCAGCCCAGGCGTGTGATCTGGTGATTTTCGGCGCTAAGGGCGATTTAGCTCGTCGGAAACTGTTGCCTTCCCTTTACCAATTAGAGAAAGCGGGTCACATCCACCCTGATACTCGGATTATCGGCGTAGGCCGTGCCGACTGGGACAAAGACGCGTACACAGCCGTGGTAAGGGAAGCCCTCGATACCTTTATGAAAGAGACGCTGGATGATGAATTGTGGCAAAAACTCAGTTCTCGCCTCGACTTCTGTAATTTAGACGTCAATGACAGCAAACACTTTGCCAAATTGGGCAAAATGCTGGATCAAAAAAATCGGACAACCATCAACTACTTCGCGATGCCGCCGAATACCTTTGGCGCAATTTGTAAAGGATTGGGTGAAGCGGGGCTGAATAAAGAGCCTGCACGCGTGGTAATGGAAAAACCTTTGGGGAAAGATTTAGCTTCCTCACGGGTAATTAATGATCAGGTCGCTGAATATTTCAACGAATGCCAGGTTTACCGTATCGACCATTATTTAGGTAAAGAGACAGTATTGAATCTACTGGCTCTGCGTTTTGCCAACTCACTGTTTGCGTCGAATTGGGATAACCGCACCATTGATCATGTGCAGATTACGGTTGCAGAGGAAGTGGGGATTGAAGGGCGCTGGGGCTATTTTGATCAGGCCGGCCAGATGCGCGACATGATCCAGAACCACTTGCTGCAAATCCTAACCATGATTGCCATGTCACCACCGGCAGATTTGAGTACCGACCGTATTCGTGATGAAAAAGTGAAAGTGCTGCGCTCGCTGCGCCGTATTGATCACACCAATGTGCGCGAAACCACAGTTCGGGGTCAGTATACGGCCGGCTTTGTGCAGGGCAATAAAGTCCCGGGCTATCTGGAAGAAGAGGGGGCGAATAAGAGCAGCAATACTGAAACATTCGTTTCTATCCGGGTCGATATTGATGACTGGCGTTGGGCCGGTGTGCCGTTTTATCTGAGAACCGGTAAACGCTTGCCAAGCAAATGTTCTGAAGTGGTGGTGTACTTTAAAAACCCGGCGCTGAATCTGTTCCGTGAATCTTATCAGCAATTACCACAGAACAAACTGACCATCCGTTTGCAGCCAGATGAAGGCATCGAAATTGAAGTGCTGAATAAAGTGCCCGGTCTTGAGCATAAACACCGTCTGCAAACCACCAAGCTTGATCTCAGTTTCTCCAAAACCTTTAACGAGCAGCATATTGCGGATGCTTACGAACGTCTGCTGTTGGAGACGATGCGCGGTATTCAAGCCCTGTTTGTGCGCCGTGATGAGGTGGAGGAAGCTTGGAAGTGGGTTGATTCCATCATGGATGCGTGGGCTGCTGATAATGAGGCTCCAAAGCCTTATCAATCTGGGACATGGGGGCCGGTCGCCTCTGTTGCCATGATTACACGCGATGGCCGTTCATGGAATGAGTTCGAGTAACTATCCGTCATGGGGATTCCGTCATGGGGATTTGCTTAGTTGCCGCCTTCACGCAATTTGAATTATTTAGGATATAAACTATTTATTGCCCAATAACAGCGCCTACCTAAGCGCAATAATAAAGAGCCGTTAGCTGGCTCGCATTGTGATTCTTTATGGCGGGCGGAACCTTATCGTCAATGTTCTGCCAGCCATCTTTCAACTGACACCTTCGGGTGAGTCCATGCCAACCGGCATAAGTGGAGATAACAACGAATGAAAAGCTGGAAAATGAGCGCAGAGCAGGTAATGACCGCAGGCCCTGTCGTCCCGGTGATCGTGATAAATAAGATCGAGCAGGCGGTACCGCTAGCAAAAGCCCTGGTGGCTGGTGGTGTTCGGGTGCTGGAAGTGACGTTGCGCACCCCTTGTGCTGTTGAGGCTATCCGCGCTATTGCTAAAGAAGTCCCTGAGGCCATTGTGGGGGCGGGTACGGTGCTTAATCCGCAGCAACTGGCTGATGTGGTTGAAGCAGGTGCTCAATTTGCTATTAGCCCTGGGCTGACTGATGAACTTCTCAAAGCGGCAACTGAAGGTGATATTCCGTTGATCCCAGGAATAAGCACAGTTTCTGAACTGATGCTCGGCATGAGTTATGGCCTGCGTGAGTTTAAATTCTTCCCGGCAGAAGCTAATGGCGGTGTTAAAGCCTTGCAAGCTATCGGCGGCCCATTCTCTCAAGTTCGTTTCTGCCCAACAGGCGGTATCACACCGAATAACTATCGCGATTACCTGGCGCTGAAAAGCGTATTGTGTATCGGCGGTTCATGGTTGGTTCCTGCAGATGCGCTGGAAAACGGTGATTACGCCCGCATTACTGAATTAGCCAAACAAGCTGTAGCGGGCGCTACCGCATAAGTCGCTCTAACTCCATGAACTGCTGGGAGAACCCGGCAGTTATGCTGAATAAAAAACCTCTGCAATGCAGGGGTTTTGTTTTTTTAGAAAGACTAACTTATTATTTTTTAATCTCTTTTTATAAACTATTTATATAATTGATGGTTTGCTTTATAAAATTGACTGTGGTAAAAATACAGCAGTTAATTATTCCAATTTTATGAGGGTTTTAGGCGTATCACACTGGATTTGGCATACAAGAATGTAACCAAAACGTGTGTAGCTAAAAAAAAGAGATATATTATGATGAAAACTAATGGAATTACTTTCAAGCCTTCTACATCCCAACTCTTCCTGTCAGCCATTCTGGCCAGTGAGCATCACTGGTGCAGCGAGCTGTAGCGTCTTTCTTCTTCCGTAGTTAATAACTTTAACAAAAATTTATACGCCAAGTGAGTTTCTATTTCTTACGGCCTGCGCACGCCTATTCCCTGTGAATGGGGCGTCGAATTAGGATAACCGTAACAAATAGACCTTAGCGAGCATTTATGCGTGTTAGGAGAAGAATGATGATTTATTGGATATTTTTAGGTCTGGCGATTGTTGCTGAGATTATCGGCACATTATCAATGAAATACGCCAGTGTCAGTGGTGAGATGACCGGGCATATCGTGATGTATTTTATGATTACCGGCTCATATATATTGCTGGCGCTGGCGGTGAAGAAAGTCGCGTTAGGGGTGGCTTATGCTTTGTGGGAAGGGATTGGCATCCTGATTATTACTGTTTTCAGTGTGTTGTGGTTTGATGAAAGTTTATCGCCACTGAAAATTGCCGGTTTAGTGACGTTGATCGGCGGCATAATGTTAGTAAAATCAGGAACTCGTAAGCCAAAGAAACCAAACAGTCCGAGCCGAAATTCGGGTGAGCATCATGCAACAGCTTGAGTTTTATCATATTGCCTTTCTGATATTGGCGGTGATTCTGGAGATAATCGCCAATATTTTGCTGAAAATGTCAGATGGTTTTCGCCGGGTATGGTTGGGAATTTTATCATTGTTGTCAGTGCTAGGGGCATTCAGTGCTTTGGCGCAAGCGGTAAAAGGCATTGAATTATCAGTGGCTTATGCCTTGTGGGGCGGTTTCGGTATCGCCGCCACTGTGGCCGCGGGTTGGATTTTGTTCAATCAGCGGCTGAATTATAAAGGCTGGATTGGCCTGATTTTGTTACTGGCAGGAATGGTAATGATAAAGCTATCCTAATCTGGAGTCTGGCGGGGCGACTGCACCGATGGGCGCTCCGGCGACTTTCGTCGCTACGACCCATTCGGTACATTTCCCCACCTATTCATTTTGTGATTAGTTTGAGACAAACCAAGGAAATTTAGCGGCTAATCAAATAGCCGCAATGATTTTGATTTCAACTTTATACTTCGGATTCATTAGCTTAGCTTCGACTGTGCAGCGTACCGGTGCATTGCCATCAACTACCCAAGCATCCCACGCGGCATTCATTGCCGCGAAGTCGGCCTGATCAGCCAAAAAGATAGTCGCATCCAAAATACGGCCTTTATCTGAACCGAGCTGATTCAGCATCATATCAATGGCCGCCAGTGTGTTTGCTGTCTGCGCTGTGGTGTCTGCATCCAGATTTTCCGGAACGCTGGTGTAATAGATTGTGTTGCTGAATACAACTGCGTCCGACCAACGTTTTTCTGGATTAATGCGCTCAATACTCATTTTCACTCCCTTGTGTGAATGTCAATTTCTATCAGGGTAGCATAGCTTGCCGCGAGAATGTGTGGTCGCCGGCTCTTAGGCTTGGCATAATCACCGCTGATTTCGCCCGGAAGAGAAAGTGTGACAGACGATTTTGCAACAGACGGCGCATTAGCGCAGGCCATTACAGGTTTTAATCCCCGAGAGTCTCAGCGCCAAATGGCTGCGGCCATCAGTGAATCTATTGATGCCAAACAACAACTAGTGGTTGAGGCCGGTACGGGTACCGGTAAAACATTTGCTTATTTGGCACCCGCGTTACGGGCTGATTGCAAAGTCATTATCTCCACCGGCTCCAAAGCATTGCAGGATCAACTGTATTCCCGCGATCTGCCCACTGTCGCTACCGCCTTAAAATATAAAGGAAAGTTGGCGTTACTCAAAGGCCGATCAAACTACCTGTGTCTGGAGCGGCTTGAGCAGCAATCACTGGCGGGCGGCGAATTAGCCAGTGAAACATTAGTGGATTTAGTGCGCTTACGTGGTTGGTCGGCAGAAACCGTTGACGGGGATATCAGCACTTGTGGTGAAGTTGCAGAAGACAGTTTTGTCTGGCCGCTAGTGACCAGCACCAATGATAATTGTCTGGGCAGTGATTGCCCGCTGTATAAAGAGTGCTTCGTGGTGAAAGCCCGCCGCCGGGCGATGGATGCTGACGTGGTGGTGGTTAACCACCATTTATTCCTGGCGGATATGGTGGTGAAAGAGAGTGGCTTTGCAGAGCTTATCCCCACCGCCGATGTGATGATTTTCGATGAGGCCCATCAAATACCTGATATTGCCAGCCAATATTTCGGCCAGCAATTGACCAGCAGGCAACTGATGGATCTGGCGAAAGATATCATTATTGCTTATCGCACTGAAGTGCGTGACTCGGCGCAATTGCAAAAAAGTGCTGACCGGTTGACACAAAGTACCCAAGATTTTCGTTTGGTGCTGGGAGATCCCGGTTATCGCGGTAATCTGCGCGATGTGATGGAGCAACCTGCTATTCAGCGGGCGCTGTTGTTGCTCGATGATGCGCTGGAACTGTGCTACGACGTGATGAAGCTTTCACTGGGGCGCAGCGCCATGTTGGATGCGGCCTTTGAGCGGGCGACGGTGTATCGCAACCGCCTGAAAAGATTAAAAGATGTCTTCACCCCCGGTTACAGTTATTGGTATGAATGTAATTCACGGCATTTTGTGCTGGCGCTCACGCCACTGTCCGTTTCTGACCGCTTTCGCGAGTTAATCGAAGAAAAACCCGGAACCTGGATTTTCACCTCGGCCACTCTGTCGGTGAATGACCAATTATCACATTTCACCTCACGGCTGGGGCTGACCAACGCCAAAACGCTGTTACTGCCCAGCCCGTTTGATTATGCCAATCAAGCATTATTGTGTGTGCCGCGTAACTTGCCCTCCGCCAATGAGCCGGGGGCGGCACGCAAACTGGCGGTGATGCTAAAGCCCTTGATTGATGCTAACAAAGGGCGATGTTTCTTCCTGTGTACCTCGCACCAGATGATGCGCGGGTTGGCCGAAGAGTTCCGTGCCAGCATGACATTGCCGGTATTGGTGCAAGGGGAAACCAGCAAAGGGCAACTGCTGGCGCAGTTTGTGGCGGCGGGTAATGCGCTGTTGGTGGCGACTAGCAGCTTTTGGGAAGGGGTCGATGTGCGCGGTGATGCCCTGTCTTGCGTTATTATCGACAAACTGCCGTTTACCTCGCCGGATGACCCTTTGTTGAAAGCGCGTATTGAAGATTGCCGTCTGCGCGGCGGCGATCCGTTCAATGACGTGCAATTACCCGATGCAGTGATAACTCTGAAGCAAGGTGTCGGGCGTTTGATTCGTGATATTGATGATCGCGGTGTGCTGGTCATTTGCGATAACCGGCTGGTAATGCGCCCTTATGGCGCGATGTTCCTCAATAGCTTACCACCCGCACCCCGAACCCGTGATTTGGCGAAAGCTATCGCTTTTCTCAAACAGCGTGATTGAGGGAAAAGCGAGGAGAGGTGTGCTATCATGCGCGCCCTGTGTTGAATTCATTTTCCTTTCCTGCCGAGGTTGGCATGTCCACGCGAATTTTAGCGATCGATACCGCAACAGAAGCTTGTTCTGTCGCACTCTGGAACAATGGCGAAGTTCAGGCCATATTTGAGCTTTGTCCACGAGAACATACCCAACGAATTTTACCGATGGTGCAGCAAGTGCTGGCGGAGTCGGGCTTATCACTGCAACAACTCGATGCACTGGCTTTTGGTCGCGGTCCTGGCAGTTTTACCGGTGTAAGAATTGGTATTGGGATTGGTCAGGGGCTGGCATTGGGCGCTGATTTACCGATGATTGGCGTTTCTACCTTGCAAACCATGGCTCAGGGGGCGTTTCGTTTGACGGGGAGCACCCGCGTATTAGCGGCGATAGATGCGCGCATGGGCGAGGTTTATTGGGGCGAGTTTGAGCGCAATGACCAAGGGCAGTGGCGCGGCGACGCGAGTGAAGCGGTGATGACACCGCCACAAGCGCTGGAGCATGCTCAAGCATTGAGTGGCACTTGGGCCACTGTGGGCACCGGCTGGCAGACGTATCCTGACCTGATTAGCGGCAGCGGTATGGTGCTGACTGACGGTGAAATAACCTTGCCGCATGCTGAAGATATGTTGCCGTTGGCGTTATCATCATGGGCGAATGGGCAGGTTGTCCGTGTAGAAAATGCTGAGCCAGTCTACCTGCGCAATGAAGTGACTTGGAAAAAACTGCCGGGCCGCTAGAACTGGCCAATATCGCGGTAGCTTGAAATATTTAACAACTTATCATCCTGATGAGAGTCTAAAATATTAAGATAGCGATAGGATAAGGAGCAGCATGCTATGGCGATAAACACATCAACAGCTCAATCTACCCAGAACAGAAGTCGTAAATGGCGCTATGGCTGGCTAGGATTGAGCGCTTTGCTACTTTCCGGCTGTGTCACGATCCCACCGGCGATTCAGGGCACGACCGCGACACCGCAGCAAAATCTTAACTTGGTTCGCACTGATCCCAAGGTTTTTATTGGTCAGGAAGCACGTTTTGGTGGAACAGTGATTAGTGTGACCAACGAAGCGCATCGCACCCGGCTTGAAATTGCCAGTGTGCCGTTAGATTCGGGGGCCAGACCTATTTTGGGCGAACCTTCACAGGGCCGAGTCATTGCTTATGTGAATGGTTTCCTTGAACCCGTCGATTTCCGTGGGCATCTTGTCACTGTTGTTGGGCCAATTACCGGTGTTGAAGCGGGTAAAATTGGCCAGACACCTTATGATTTCGTGGTAATGAATGCCACGGGCTATAAGCGCTGGCATATTGAGCAGCAAGTGTTAATGCCACCCATGATGGACCCTTGGGGTTATCGTCACCCCGGAATGTGGGGGCCAGGATGGGGTGGTTGGTACAATCCAGGGCCAGCACCGATACAAACCATTGTGACGGAGTAGTGAGAGAGTTCCATGGCTGTTGGGCGATATAGACTATAGGGTTAATCGAGAAGGGCGCTGAATTCAGCGCCCTTTTACATTTGCTTTAGGTTGCGTGGATGTAAAAGTTATTTATGATCAGTTAGTTAGGTTGTAAATGTTATTCGGTCAGATTAATACATTGATTTTGTTGTTATTTTTTCCATCAGCATTAACTGGCTTGATTATTTTTATGATCTCAGCGCCAAAAAATAGTGATGTATATCCCAACCTCAAAATTGTTTAAAAGCAAACTGGTAAGCTGAGTTAAAATATTGTTAAAGTTCTGGTGTAAATAAGTTTGCCAGCCTATCTGGTGACTCATAATAATTTCAGGAGCGCTACCTTGGAAAAAGTATGGCTAAAGCGATACCCGGCAGATGTCCCCGCAGAAATTGACCCGGATCGCTATTCTTCTTTGGTGGAAATGTTTGAGAATGCCGCGTTGCGTTATGCGGACCAACCTGCGTTTATCAATATGGGGGAGGTGATGACCTTCCGTAAGCTGGAAGAGCGTAGCCGTGCTTTCGCCGCCTATCTACAGCAAGGTCTGGGATTGCAAAAAGGCGATCGCGTTGCATTGATGATGCCTAACCTGCTGCAATATCCTATTGCTTTGTTTGGTATTCTGCGTGCTGGCATGGTTGTGGTGAATGTTAACCCACTGTATACCCCACGAGAGCTGGAGCATCAGCTCAATGATAGTGGCGCAGCGGCTATCGTTATTGTTTCCAACTTTGCCCATACATTGGAAAAAATCGTGTTTAAGACCCAAGTTAAGCACGTTATTTTAACGCGTATGGGCGATCAGTTGTCGACGGCGAAAGGGACACTGGTCAATTTCGTGGTGAAATACATCAAGCGGCTGGTGCCAAAATACTATTTGCCCGATGCCATTTCATTCCGCACGGCCTTACAGAAAGGCCGCCGCATGCAATATGTGAAGCCGGATGTCATCAATACAGATATGGCATTCTTGCAATATACCGGCGGCACTACTGGCGTGGCGAAAGGGGCAATGTTGACCCATCGTAACATGCAATCGAACCTGGAACAGGCTAAAGCGGCCTATGCACCATTGTTACTACCAGGCCATGAGCTGGTGGTGACGGCGCTACCGCTCTATCACATTTTTGCGTTGACCATGAACTGCCTGCTATTTATCGAACTGGGCGGCCGCAGTTTATTGATAACTAACCCGCGTGATATACCGGGCATGGTGAAAGAGCTCAGTCGCTACCCATTCACGGCGATGACCGGGGTAAACACATTATTTAATGCGCTGTTAAATAATGAGGAATTCACCAAATTAGACTTCTCCACTTTGCGCCTTTCTGTCGGCGGCGGGATGCCGGTACAGAAAGCTGTGGCCGAAAAGTGGGAAAAGTTGACCGGGAAACATTTACTGGAAGGCTATGGTTTAACCGAGTGTTCGCCGTTAGTCACTGGCAACCCTTATGATTTGAAACATTACAGCGGCAGTATTGGCCTGCCTGTACCCTCTACCGATGTTCGGCTGGTTGATGATGAGGGTAACGAGGTTGCTTTGGGTGAGCCGGGCGAACTGTGGGTGCGTGGGCCTCAAGTTATGTTAGGCTATTGGCAGCGGCCCGAAGCGACCGATGAAGTCCTAAAACAGGGATGGCTGGCAACAGGTGATATCGCGACGATAGATGAACAAGGTTTCTTGCGAATTGTTGACCGCAAAAAGGATATGATTCTGGTTTCCGGTTTTAACGTCTACCCCAATGAGATTGAAGATGTGGTGGCGTTACATGCGAAAGTGCTGGAGTCTGCGGTGGTAGGGGTGCCTAATGAGGTTTCCGGTGAGACAGTAAAATTGTTTGTCGTGAAAAAAGATGCCACATTGACGCAGGAAGAGTTGCTAACCCATTGCCGCCGCTACCTCACAGGGTATAAAGTACCGAAAATAGTAGAGTTCCGTGACGAGTTGCCGAAATCGAATGTCGGTAAAATTTTGCGTCGGGAACTGCGTGACGAACAGGTTAAGGCTAAAGCCAGCGAGCAAAACGCGGCTTAACTTAATATGAGAGTCACTCAATCATCATCAACAACGCCGGTTATCACCGGCGTTGTTGTGTTTGCCATAGCACTAACGACTTATAGAGAATCACGTTTTGAATTATCAGTTGATCACGACCGACAGTGCCTTGCAGCAGGTCTGCGAACAAGCCCGAACACATGCCCATGTTGCGCTGGATACAGAGTTTGTCAGAACCCGCACCTACTATCCTCAGTTGGGCCTGATTCAACTGTATGACGGTGAACAACTTTCACTCATTGATCCTTTGCCCATTACGCAGTGGCAACCTTTCCGTGAGTTGCTGCAAGATTTGAATGTGGTTAAATATCTGCATGCGGGTAGTGAAGATCTCGAAGTCTTTTTAAATGCCTTTGAAATAATGCCCACGCCGATGATTGATACCCAGGTATTGGCCGCATTTTCTGGCCGTTCATTATCTTGTGGTTTTGCCATGTTGGTGAATGAGTTTGAAGGTATCGAATTAGATAAAAGTGAATCTCGGACCGATTGGATTGCTCGGCCTCTGAGTGAAAAACAGTGTGATTATGCCGCTGCGGACGTATTTTATTTGTTGCCGTTGGCCGCTAAATTGGTTGAGGCGACCGAAGCTGCCGGGCGTATGGACGCCGCTATTGACGAGTGTGAGCTGTTGTGTCGCCGTCGCAGTGAAACACTCGACCCTGAATTAGCTTATCGCGAAATCACCAATGCCTGGCAGTTGCGTGGCCGTCAGTTGGCTTGTCTGCAAAAGCTGGCGTCATGGCGCTTGCGTCAAGCTCGTGAGCGCGACCTGGCGGTGAACTTTGTTGTTCGCGAAGAGAACCTATGGCAAGTTGCCCGTTATCAGCCAACCTCGCTGGGTGAGCTGGACTCACTAGGTTTAAGTGGGCAGGAGATTCGCTATCATGGCCGCACCTTGCTGGCGCTGGTGGCTGAAGGTAATGCCGTCCCTGAGGATCAACTGCCGCCACCGGTTATTAATCTGATTGATCAGCCGGGTTACAAGAAAGTCTTTAAAGATATTAAAGCACTTATTGCCTCTGTTAGTGAGCGCAGCGGGCTAAGCAGTGAGTTACTGGCATCACGCCGCCAAATAAACCAATTACTCAGTTGGCATTGGAAATTGAAATTAACAGAAACTCAGCCTGAATTATTAAGTGGTTGGCGCGGTGAATTATTGTCGCCAGCATTGACTGAGATTTTACAGCAATATTAATGGATATTCAGGGTGGGGGAGACTTCACTCTGGGTGTTTGAGTTTTAATTTATCACTCGTTTATAAATAGCCCAAATAGAGAAGAAGAATGATCTTATCCTGGTGGGTATATTTATAGTGGATGAATATAACGAGAATATGACTGGATATATATACAGTCAACTAAAAAACTACCCCTGTAAATAAATACAGGGGATAGTTATTGCGAAGAAATCATTTAGGCGTTTCTTCCGTTTCCGGTAATGTCACGTTAAGTTCAAGCACCGAAATATCATCTCCTTTCTGCTCAAATTGCACATGCAGCATTTCAGGATCGATCTGAATATATTTACAAATAACCGCCAAAATATCGCGTTTCAAGTCAGGCAAATAATGGGGCTCACTGTCCCCACGACGACGCTCAGCGACGATAATTTGCAGCCGTTCCTTGGCTATATTGGCTGTCGGTTTTTTGCGGGACAGAAAAAAGTCTAACAAAGCCATGGTTTATCCCCCAAAAAGGCGTTTCAGGAAGCCCTTCTTCTCTTCTTCAATGAAGCGGAAGGGGCGTTCTTCTCCTAGCAAACGGTCAACGGTATCGTCATAAGCTTTACCGGCATCTGACTCTTTGTCCAGAATCACAGGCTCACCTTGGTTCGAGGCGCGCAGTACTGACTGATCTTCTGGAATAACGCCAACCAGTGGGATCCTCAGAATATCGAGGACATCTTCCATGCTAAGCATATCGCCGCGATTAACACGCCCTGGATTGTAGCGGGTCAACAGCAGATGTTCTTTAATTGGTTCCTGGCCTCTCTCTGCTCGGCGCGACTTGGATGACAATATGCCAAGGATACGGTCTGAGTCACGGACTGAGGAAACTTCAGGGTTAGTGGTGATGACGGCTTCGTCAGCAAAATACAGCGCCATCAACGCGCCGCTTTCAATACCCGCCGGCGAATCACATACCACGAACTCGAAATTCATTTCGCCAAGATCGTTTAAAATCTTTTCAACACCCTCTTTGGTCAGGGCGTCTTTGTCTCGGGTCTGAGAGGCGGGCAGAATATACAAATTATCTGTGCGCTTATCTTTTATTAATGCCTGGTTCAAGGTTGCATCACCTTGAATCACATTAACAAAATCGTAAACTACCCGGCGTTCACATCCCATAATCAAGTCCAGGTTCCGTAGACCGATATCGAAATCGATAACAACGGTTTTTTTACCTTTTTGGGCCAAGCCGGTTGCGATAGCCGCGCTTGATGTGGTCTTGCCAACGCCCCCTTTACCCGATGTAACAACAATAATGCGTGCCATGAAATGGATTCCTTGTCAAAAGGGCTTAATTTAAAGGTTGTATAGTTAATGCGTTATCCAGCAGATGCAAACGCGCAGCTTGACCAACATAACTACTGGGGATCTGGTCACTCAACCAGTACTGTCCTGCGATAGAGACTAGTTCAGCCCCCAGATGCGTGCAAAAAATCTGGCACTGCGCATCACCGGATGCACCTGCTAGCGCACGACCTCGCATCATTCCATAGATGTGAATATTGCCGTCGGCAATTAATTCAGCTCCGGCGCTGACACTGCTGATAACAATCAAATCGCAATTGCGGGCATAAATCTGTTGGCCGGAACGGACAGGCGTGTTGATAATTCGTGTCTTGGTAGGAACATTTTCCGGCGGGCTGATAACTGGCTCTGGTGCCACTTTCTGGCCTTTACCTTCGCTCAGTAACGGCAAACCTGCCCGTGCTATTGCACGTTTTTGACGTTCATCCTGACAACCACTGATGCCAACAATACGCAGACCCGCTGAAGTGACAGCCTGTTGGAGATCTTTCCAGTTAGCACCGTTAGGTAACGTTGCAACGTTAATCACAACAGGGGCGTTTTTCAGGAAAGCAGGCGCTTGTTCTACCTTTTCCTGTAATGCCTGACGGATTACCTCCGGTCGTGAATCATGTAAATGAATGACCGATAGGGTAAAACTACTGCCTTTTAACTCAATTGGCGATTGTGACATCTATCCTGACTCAGTTTCAGCTGCGTTAATCCCCGAAATATCATTCGAGGTACAATATTCTGATGTTCCCAAGCATGTTATAGGTAATATAAAAAGAAATCTATCCGTATCAATATATTGAAACTATAACGCCATAATGACGCCAAACTTGCCAGAAATTACAGCATAACTTCTGCTTATTCGCTAGCCCCGACCAGCTTATATTTGGTGTATATCACTGACGTGATTGAGTTGTGTATTTTTTCAGCAATAAAGTTGGCTTTATGTCAGTACGGCGTCGCCCATAAAAACCATTAATTTCTATCAAATGTGGTCATTTTTTATCAAGTGAAGTTGTTTTTTATAAAATGCGGTCATGGTAGACCATTATTATGGCTTTTAAGATGGCGATGAAATGGGAAATGGAATGTGGCTATTATTGGTTCAGTGAAATACCTCGCAATATTATTTCGGAGCAATCTCACTCAATACATTGTCAGTCCCAATACATTGTCAATTTGCACAGTATGTCGAGAAAATGGATGCGTCATAAAACTCAGGATTTTTTTCTTTTACTATAAGCGACATGAATCAATGTTATATTTAATGATTGTATATTGAGAATGATAATCATTTTGTGATATTTTGGCTTTCTGCATCAGCTAATCTAAAGGAAGTCAATGATGAAAAGGAATTTCGTCCCATTATCATTTATCTGTGTTATTGCCCTATCAACCCCTTTTCGCGCCGGGGCTGATTTTAGCTATCACGCTGAATTGCCAAAAGATAGTCAGGTTTCTACCGATTACTTAGAAAAACGCAAAGCGCTGCGAGGGGCGGCTCATGATGCTGAATCATGGCAACGGCAATTAGATGAGGAAAAAGCGCGAATGGATGCTGATGTCGCCAGGAATGAAAAAGAAAAACAGATGAAATGCCAACAGCAAGAACATCAACCCCGTCCGCGAGTGGATAATGCCAGGAATTCCTATTTAGCCCCAGATCCCTGTGCTGCCAGGATAGGCATCGATATCCCCGTCTATTGATATCTCAGATATGTGATATAGCCTGGCGTGTTATAATCATCAGCCATACCCGTCATACTTCAAGCTGCATGTGCGTTGGTTGCTTTCGTTCACCCCAGTCACTTACTTGAGTAAACTTCTGGGGGGCACTCAATTGCCGCCTTCCTGCAACTCGAATTATTTAGGGTATATTACCCTTGAATTTATCGACTAGAGTCCAGAACATGCTTTGTGCTATCTACAGAAGCCCGAAACGGGATCAAACTTACCTTTATATTGAAAAGAAAGATGATTTTTCGAGAGTGCCCGCTGAGTTACTCGCCAGTTTTGGTCAACCGCAATTTGCGATGCTGCTTTCACTCAATGAGCGAAAAAGCTTGGCAACGGCGGATATTGAAAAAGTGAAGAACGCGCTCGTTGATCAGGGCTTTTATCTGCAAGTCCCGCCGCCACCAGAAAGTTTGCTGAAAATGCATTTGGGTGAAACGAAAGGCTAGTTTTCTCGCTGGCGATGGCTCTATAAAGGAACGCGTCGATGAAATTGTCTATGATCACAGTCGCCATTGCGGCTGTAATATCTATGGGGTGTGCCAAAAAGAACACCGCTGCTCCAATGCAACCACAAGCTGCTGCATTGCCATCTGTACCGAGCCCAGCCCCTGCCGCCAATAGCAAACAAATGTTATCCGAACAGGGGCGGGATCCGGCGCAATTTCCTGCTTATGTTGAACAATTGAAATCCCAGGCCCGCGCGAAGGGGATCAGTGACGCCACGTTGGATATCGCTTTCGCCAATATTCATTTTGTTGACCGGGTTATTCAATCGGATCGTAACCAGTTAGAAAAAAAAGTCACATTGGATGACTACCTCGCCAAAGTTCTGACCCCGAGTAAAATAGCGCAGGGCAAAGAAATTTATCAGCGCTATCAGCCGCAGTTATCGCCCGTGGCTGCGCGCTATGGCGTGCCGGAACGCTACATTGTGGCACTGTGGGGAATGGAAAGTGGCTTTGGTAAAATTCAAGGTAAAGAAGATGTGATTTCGGCTTTGTCGACATTGGCATTTGAAGGGCGGCGCGAGGCATTTTTCACCAAAGAGCTGATGGCCGCACTGGAGATAATTCAACAAGGTCGCGTGGAAGATCCGCAATTGAAAGGGTCTTGGGCCGGAGCCATGGGGCAAAGCCAGTTTATGCCCAGTTCTTTCCTGACCTATGGGGCTGATGGCGATGGCGACGGAAAAGTCGATATTTGGAATAATATTGATGATGTATTTGCTTCAACCGCTAACTATCTGTCTACTGAGGGATGGAAACCGGGCATGGATTGGGGTCAGGAAGCTCAGTTGCCTGAGGGCTTCAATGTTGCACTTGCCGGTTTGAAAGAGAGACAAGCCAAAACAGTCACACAATGGCGGCAGCTTGGCGTTATCCCTAAAGGCAGTGTGGCTAACCCTGATTTGCGTGCTTGGGTGATTGTGCCCGATGATGTTCAAGGGCGCGCGTTTCTGGTTTATGATAATTTCCGAACCATAATGCACTGGAACCGTTCTTACTATTTCGCCATCAGCATTGGTATGATGGCGGATAGCATTAGTCAATAATGCCCGCGGTGTAGTGTCTATCAGGATGTAAATTCAAGAGAGGCCGTATGTATCAACATAGAGACTGGCAAGGGGCTTTGCTGGATTTTCCAGTGAGTAAAGTGGTTTGCGTCGGCAGTAACTATGCCGAACATATTAAAGAAATGGGAAGTGCAGCTTCAGCCGAGCCGGTGCTGTTTATGAAACCGGAAACAGCATTGTGCGATATTCGCCAACCGGTCTCGATCCCGAAAGATTTAGGTGCCGTACACCATGAAGTGGAATTGGCTGTGTTGATCGGCACCCCGTTAAAACAAGCTACTGAAGATAGAGTGGCTCGTGCTATTGCGGGTTATGGTGTGGCATTGGATTTAACCTTGCGTGAGTTGCAGGCCGGCTTGAAGAAAGCGGGTCAGCCGTGGGAGAAAGCTAAAGCATTCGATGGTTCGTGCCCGATTTCGGGTTTTATCCCCGTGGCCGAGTTTGGCGATGCCCAGCAGGTTGATTTATCCCTGACCATCAATGATGAAATCCGTCAGCAGGGCAATACCCGCGATATGATAACCCCGATTATTCCATTGATAAGCTATATCAGCCGTTTCTTTACATTGCGCCCTGGTGATGTTGTGTTGACGGGGACACCACAAGGTGTCGGCCCGATGAAGTCGGGTGATATGCTAAAAATCATGCTGAATGGTAAAACATTGAACACCCGCATAATCTAAGTGAATGTCTGCCGCTTGGGCCATTGCTTGGGCGGCAAAACTTGCATCTGGTAGCCAAAGCGTCTATAAACACCCGCTCATTCAACTCTCTCTTTTTCAATTACAGCGGATACCGTTATGTCACAACCTCCTTTTTGGCAACAAAAAACACTTGCTGAGATGTCAGACAGTGAATGGGAATCACTGTGCGACGGATGCGGCCAATGTTGTTTGAATAAACTGATTGATGAGGACACGGATGAAATCTATTTCACCAATGTGGCCTGTGATCAGCTCAATCTCAAAACCTGTCAATGCCGTAACTATGAGCGCCGCTTTGAATTAGAAGAGGATTGCATCAAGTTAACTCGCGAAAACTTGGTGACTTTTGAATGGTTGCCGCCTACCTGCGCCTATCGCTTAATTGGCGAAGGTCATGATTTACCTCATTGGCACCCATTATTATCGGGTTCAAAATCCGCCATGCACGGCGAGCGAATTTCAGTACGTCATATTGCGGTGCGTGAAAGCGAAGTGATCGACTGGCAAGACCACATATTGAATAAACCACAGTGGGCCAGATAACTCGTCACTATAAGCAGCCAGATATGGCATACTAGCGCCGAAATTTAACCAAGAAACTTAAAAAAATGAAATATTCTACTTTAGCCGCTGTTATCATCGGTATATCCACCACATTAGGTGGTGTTTCACATCAGGTTCAGGCCGCTGGGGCTTCATTAATTAATCTTGACTGCGAATTGAAAGAGGGCGGCAACCTTTCTGCGGTATTGGATGGGCCTAATCAACAGCTGACCATCGATAAGTCAGTATTCCAGTTTGTTAAAGTTAATCCGGAAGGTCAGGGCGAATCGCTAATCTTCCAGAAGTCCAATAACCAGGAACATGTTATTGCGGCTCTTAACATCTCCACTATGCCCATTCGTTTGGCGATTGTTGATGGTGAGCAAGCGAGTCAATATATTTGTACCCATAGCAAAGCGTAATACTGGGATAATAATCTGAAAAAGGCTGCCATAGTGAAGGGCGGCCTTTTTAGTTGTGTCACGGGGAGATTAATTATTTGCTCCTCGTCGGCAAGAAATAAAAAATCCAGATTCATCTGAAATAGAAAATCATGTTCAATTTGCCTTGATGAAATATTATAACACTGTATGATTATTAATCGTCTGAAGTTAAAGTATGGCAGTGTTTGTGTCGATTACTGTGAGTGAGTCGCGAGATAAGATGTTTAACAGAAAAGCGCATTAAGGATATTTACAGTGTGTTTCTCTGTTATGCAATGGTCGTGCTTAGGCTGTGTAATGTTGGAGTGTACGACGGACGCTTACACCATAACATGACGGCCGGGAAAGTACCGGCATCCTTTCAAAACCCTGGTTATTACCGGGGTTTTTGTATGGTCGATTGAGTCAGCATGACGGCCATATTTTCTATTCCTACCTGTTTTCTGTCAGTAAATCCGATTAAACCAATGGATGGATTAGTCCTTATTCAGTCTTGAAGTTACCCACAGAGCAGTAAGTGAGTCCTCCACCAGGAGAATTAAATAGCTTGATTGATAACACCGCGATAATTTCTGCTTCTGCAATCATTGAGGAGGGGGCGGTGATTGGTGCGAATGTACATATTGGTCACTTTTGTTACATTGGTTCTCAAGTCACTATTGGTTCCGGCACGGTGCTTAAATCGCATATTGTGATTAATGGTATTACCGAGCTTGGATGTGACAATTATATTGGACAATTTTCCTCCATCGGAGAGGTTAGTCAGGATCTTAAATACAAGGGCGAGAGCACACGAGTTGTCATTGGCAGCCGCAATTTGATTCAGCAAAATGTCACTATTCATCGCGGTACTTTACAGGGCGGTGGAATTACACATATTGGTAATGATAATAATCTGATGAGCCATGTTCATATTGGACATGATTGCATTGTGGGCGACCATTGTTTCTTGGCATCAAATGTGGGATTGGCTGGGCATGTCGAAGTTGATGACTTTGCCATTATTAGTGCCGGCAGTGCGGTACATCAGTTTTGTGTTATTGGCACTCATGCTTTAGTCAATATAGCGGCTTGCGTGGTGCAGGATGTACCGCCTTATGTTATTGCACAAGGGAATCGCGCAGTGCCTGTAGGAATAAGAGGTACAGGAGTCCGGGATGATTGGCTAGACAGCAATGATCAGCAGGCGGTTAAAAGTGCTTACGAACTTATTTATCATCGAGGGAAGCAACTGGCCGAGGTAAATAAAGAAATTGAAATATTGGCGAGAGAGTGGCAAATATTACTGCCTTATCAGCCATTTTTCAGTCGCTCTGCACGCGGCATTATTCGTTAATCAAAAAACTGTGAGCCTAGGGATTTGGGCTGTCAGCTGTCAGAATATAAAAAAGGCGCCACATTTTGGGCGCCTTAAATAGATAAAGATATGTGTAAAAATTGTCAGTCAAAGTTATCAGCCAAAATAAAAACTGTCAGCCAAAATAAAAGCTAGCGGCTAAACAGATCGCGTCTTTTCGGCTTAACAAATTGACTGATTAGCACTAATACCGCCATAAGCAGATAAGCGGCGAAAATGCCGACTAACCACTGCGGCATTTCCAGTGACAGGAATTCCCACTGTTTTACTGCACAATCGCCACTGGCAACAAAGATAGCAGGGAACCATTTGTCTAGCGGTAACCATGACGGGAAGCTGACAAAGAAATCACAGGTTGTGAAAGGCGATGGGTGCAATTGCAGCATCGTATGTACCCAAGCTAACTGAACGCCTCTCCATGCACTGTAAATCCAGATGAAAATAGCCAAATAGCGCAAAGGAGATTTAGGCGCGATGGCACCCAGCAGTGATGCGCCAAGAATACCGAATAATGCGGCCCGTTCGTAAATACACATTACGCAAGGCTGAAGCAGCATTACGTGTTGAAAATAGAGCGCAACTAATTCTAATACAAGTGCAGTCAGGGCCATTAACAGCCAAGCACCGCGCCCTTTAGAGCAGCGGTTAAGGAATTGCAACATATCTTTATTTTCCATGCAGTAAGCAATTGTACTGGCAGTGTAAACCAATTCATCTTTGCTGCCAGCTACCCAAAGGTAAAATTAGGCAAAAATCAGCTATTTCTCGCGTATATCGGCCATCACGATCATCAATTTTGCTTTGGGTGAGATATTGGTTTGTTTTATCAGCCCATTGTAGCCCCTTTATACGGGACGGGGATGGGCTGGTACAGACGATAATTTAACTCATCAGTGTGTAATGCTAACCCCCGCAGCGAGATGAGGCAAACTTATCCAGCCACTTTGCATCATCCACTCCGTTACAGGCACTAATAAGTACTCAACACCGAGCAGGCCGACAATTGTCATCACAATGGTATAAGGCAGGGCCATATATACCATTCGACCATAAGATAGGCGAATTAATGGGGCGAGTGCCGAGGTCAACAGGAACAAAAACGCGGCCTGCCCATTAGGTGTGGCGACAGAGGGTAGGTTGGTACCGGTATTGATAGCGACGGCCAATAACTCGAACTGTTGGAGTGAGATAATTCCCAATTCAAATGCTTTCCGTGCTTCATTGATGTACACCGTGCCGACAAAGACATTGTCAGAGACCGAGGACAGTAAGCCGTTAAACAGATAAAATAGGGATAATTGAGCTGACGGTGAGGATTGTAAAACAAACTGAATAATTGGGGTGAATAAATTTTGCTCAATAATTACCGCAACCACGGCGAAAAATACCGTCAGCAGCGCAGTGAAAGGCAATGCTTCCTGAAATGCTTTACCCAGCGCATGTTCACTGGTGATGCCGCAGAAAGAGGTGGCGAGAATGATCACCGACAGCCCCACTAAGCCCACTTCAGCTAAATGCAACGCCAACGCGAGCACCAACCAGACACCAATGAATGCTTGCACCAGCAGTTTCACTTTCTCCTGCCGATTTCGTTTCGCGCTAGCTTGTTGGTCATAATCCGTCAGAACATGGCGTACTCGCTCCGGTAGCTCCGCACCATAGCCAAACAGCTTAAAACGCTCGACCAACACGCAGACCAACAATCCGCAAAACAGCACTGGCAGAGTGACGGGCAACATCCGCATAAAGAAATCACCAAAATTCCAACCGGCACTTTTGGCGATAATCAGGTTTTGCGGTTCGCCCACCATGGTCATCACGCCCCCCAGCGCCGTCCCCACGCCAGCATGCATCATGAGGCTGCGCAAGAATGCGCGGAATTGTTCCAGTGTTTTGCGATTTTCCTGACTGTCTATCCAACTATCATCATTGATGTCTTTATCCGAATGATTTGAGGCAACGTGATGATAAATAGTATAAAAACCAACGGAGACACTAATGACAACGGCGATAACGGTCAGCGCATCCAGGAACGCTGAAAGGAAAGCAGCAGCGACACAGAATGCTAATGAGAGAACGATTTTTGAACGGATATTCAGCAGCAGTTTGGTAAAAATAAACAATAATAACTGCTTCATAAAATAGATGCCCGCCACCATAAACACCAGTAACAGCAGGACTTCGAGGTTATTGGCAATTTCTTCGGCTACCTGATTCGGGCTGGTCATCCCGATAGCAACGGCTTGAATGGCTAATAAGCCACCGGGTTGTAATGGATAACATTTTAGGGCCATTGCCAGTGTAAAGATAAACTCAACAACCAGCATCCAACCGGCGACAAAAGGACTGACAAAGAAGAATACCAGCGGATTAATAATGAGAAACGCTATAATTGCCAGTTTGTACCAATCGGGTGAACTCCCCAGAAAATTTTTCAGTACGGCTTGTCTAATGGTCATTTCCATTGTGAGCTACGGTCTCCTTAATAAGTTATTGCATCCGTCATACTTCAAGCTGTATGTGCGTTGGCTGCGCGCAATCACCCGAATCACTTACTGCTGTAAGTTCAGCGGGACTAATGAGCCTCATCCTTGAGGCTCACCCTGCGGGCTAGCATAAATGCTGTTCAAATCGATTCCCGACCGATTTGTCTCTTGCTTGCCGCCTTCCTACAACTCGAATTATTTAGGATATATGGTGTTATTACTGCCCAAGGTTACATTTTACTTTACGTGATTTGCTTAAAAGCAATAGGTATAATCTGTTCATCATTACATTTGCACCATTTTTGCAACTTTATGACTGCTTTCACCATTTGTACGGCTCTGGAGCTATATCAGGATTCCGTCGTCTGGTATGATGAGCATACTAACTTGCTGATATGTATCGCTACGGAACGTCAAAAAATATGGTTATAAAGGCGCAAAGTCCTGCCGGTTTCGCGGAAGAGTATATTATTGAAAGTATTTGGAATAATCGCTTCCCTCCAGGCACCATTTTGCCCGCGGAACGAGAACTTTCAGAGCTGATTGGAGTCACCCGCACAACATTGCGCGAAGTGCTACAACGGCTAGCCCGCGATGGCTGGCTCACTATTCAGCACGGTAAACCGACGAAAGTAAACAACTTTTGGGAGACGTCCGGCCTTAATATTCTGGAGACACTGGCGCGGCTTGACCACGACAGCGTGCCACAATTGATAGACAACTTACTGGCTGTCCGAACCAATATCGCTACCATCTTTGTCCGGACTGCTATTCGCAATCATCCGGAAAAGGCGCAGGAAATTCTGGCGCAAGCGCAAACAGTTGATGATAACGCCGAGTCTTTCACTGCACTGGATTACGGTATTTTCCGTGGTTTAGCTTTTGCTTCGGGTAACCCTATCTATGGTTTAATCCTGAATGGTTTGAAAGGGCTTTATACCCGTGTTGGCCGTTATTATTTCTCGAATCCAGAAGCGCGTAAGTTGGCACTGACATTTTATAGCAAGTTGTCGACACTTTGTGATGAGAAAGCCTACGACCACGTGTTGGACTGCCTGCGAACCTACGGTAAAGAGAGCGGGGCTATTTGGCACGGCATGCAAAGCACCATGCCAAGTGATTTGACGGAAGTCCGCCGCTAGACGAAAACGCGGCGAAGCAGAAAAGCAAAAAGGGGCGGTTAGCCCCTTGAGGTTATTGACAAAGTGCCCGCAGCGGTGAAAACAGGCAGATCGTAAAGACGCCGTCAATACATCCTTGTAGGCTCGAGCCGCGCCATCCCTGGCGCGGACGCTTTACTCTTCTGTCCGTCCTCACCACCCGAGATCGAGTCATCGTGGTTCGTCATTAGTCTGAAAGGGGCGGTTAGCCCTTTTACTCGATAGACGGCCAACATTAGAGCTTATTGGCTTTGGGTGGGACGCTGTCGATCAATTCAATACTGCCATCATCATTGAGCTGCTCCATATGGATATCAAACCCCCATAAGCGGTGGATATGTTTCATCACTTGCTGGCGGCTTTTATCCAATGGTGCGCGGTCATGAGGGATATAGCGCAGTGTCAGAGAGCGATCCCCGCGCAAATCAACATTCCATACCTGAATATTAGGCTCATGATTACTCAAATTATATTGAGCAGACAATTCATTGCGAATGGCACGATAGCCATCTTCATTATGAATAGCTGAAATTTCCAGATAGTTATGCTTGTCATCATCTAACACCGTGAATAGACGGAAATCACGCATCACTTTCGGTGATAAGAACTGGCTAATGAAACTTTCATCTTTAAAGTCGCGCATAGCGAAATGCAGCGTATCCAGCCAATCTTTACCGGCAATATCCGGAAACCAGTAATAATCCTCCTCGGTAGGAGACTGGCAGATGCGTTTAATATCCTGGAACATAGCAAACCCAAGGGCATAAGGGTTAATACCGCTGTAATAAGGGCTATTATACGGCGGTTGATACACAACATTGGTGTGGCTGTGTAAGAACTCCATCATAAAACGATCACTGACCCGGCCTTCATCATATAAATGGTTAAGAATGGTGTAATGCCAGAAAGTCGCCCAGCCCTCATTCATGACTTGGGTCTGTTTTTGTGGATAAAAATACTGGCTGACTTTACGTACAATCCGCAGTATTTCCCGCTGCCATGACTCGAGCAGTGGGGCGTTTTTCTCCATAAAGTAAAGTAGGTTCTCTTGCGGCTCACTGGGGTAGCGCTGAGCTTGGGCTTGCACTTCTTCCCGGTCTTTTCGTGGCAATGTCTTCCACAATGAATTGACCTGGCTTTGCAGATATTCCTCCCGGCTTTTTTGGCGCGCAGTTTCCTCAACTAATGATATTTTTTGCGGACGTTTATAGCGGTCAACGCCATAATTCATTAGCGCATGACAAGAATCGAGCAGCCGCTCAACGTCTTCCACACCATAGCGTTCTTCGCATTCACTGATGTAATGGCGGGCAAACAGCAAATAATCAACAATGGAGCTGGCATCCGTCCATGCGCGGAATAAATAGTTATTCTTAAAGAAAGAATTATGACCATAACAGGCGTGAGCCATCACCAAGGCTTGCATGGTAATGGTGTTTTCTTCCATTAAATAAGCAATACAAGGATTGGAGTTAATCACAATCTCATAGGCCAAGCCTTGCTGGCCGTGCTTATATTTTTGCTCGGTTTCGATAAACTTTTTACCGAAAGACCAATGGGTATAGTTAATCGGCATGCCAATACTTGAATAGGCATCCATCATTTGTTCTGAGGTGATGACCTCTATCTGATGGGGGTAGGTATCAAGCCGGTAATGTTTTGCCACCCGGTCTATCTGATCCAGATAGACCTGTAACAGTTCGAATGTCCAGTCCGGGCCGTCAGTCAGGCGCTTATCCTGCGCGGTGTTTTTCGATGTTGAAGTTGTCATTAGCGCATCCTCACGGTTTATAACCCTGCAAAATACTGGTCACTTCAATAATCCTAGCTCAATATGAACAAATTGAGGCATGGCTTGACCTTATGTCAATGAATATCCGTTATCTTTCCCACGACAAGTATTTTGACGATTCTCATCTATTTTAATTTAGATTGTTTTTTACCGGCAGAATCAACAATCTTAAAAAAGATTTTATTGGATTATTATTCTAAATAATTACTGGTTAGCTAGAATATAAAACCAATAAAACTGACTTCCGCAACATGCTAATTATTCATGCTGTTAACAGGGGTAATTAGGGCAATTTTCAGTCATTATTTCGTATAACTCGCTAAAAGCAGCATCTTATCGCTATTTTCCTCCGGCTATTGAATTGAAAAGTTATTGCGGCGTAAATTAATTGTGAATGCAATCACAATCTATCATTAATATGTTGGATAGTTTTTTCTGCTGGGTTAATTTTCTGTCAACGGAATATTATGCTTTTGATGCATTTTTGGTGTAGGGGATGATATGCGCATTGTCATTTTAGGAAGTGGTGTGGTGGGTGTCGCCAGTGCCTGGTACTTAGCGAAAGATGGGCATGATGTCACGGTCATTGACCGGCAGGACGGGCCAGCTCAGGAAACCAGCGCCGGTAATGCGGGCCAAATATCACCGGGTTACGCCGCCCCTTGGGCCGCCCCCGGAGTCCCACTGAAAGCCATTAAATGGATGTTCCAGCGCCATGCGCCATTGGCTGTCCATCTTGATGGCAGCGCCGCCCAGTTGCGCTGGATGTGGCAAATGCTAAGAAACTGCGACACTTCCCACTATATGATTAACAAAAGTCGTATGGTGCGCCTGGCTGAATACAGCCGTGATTGTTTAAAAGATCTGCGCGAAGACACGGGTATTCAATATGAAGGGCGTCAGGGCGGAACTCTGCAATTATTCCGAACTGAACAGCAATTTAATAATGCGGCCAAAGATATTGCGGTATTGGATGATGCGGGGGTGCCGTATTCATTATTAACTGCGGATCAACTGGCCAGCGTGGAGCCAGCATTGGCAAAAGTCTCACATAAACTCGCCGGCGGTTTACGTCTCCCCAATGATGAAACCGGCGACTGCAAATTGTTTACTGAGCGGCTGGCAAAAATGGCCGAGCAGGCGGGGGTGAAATTTATCTTCAATCGCTCAGTGGATAAATTGCTGGTGGATGGCTCTCAAATCGCGGGAGTATTGTGTGGCGACGATATTATGACAGCCGATGCTTATGTCGTGGCTTTTGGCGCTTATTCTACCGCACTGCTGGCGGGGTTGGTGTCGATCCCGGTTTATCCGCTAAAAGGTTACTCGCTAACTATCCCCATCACCAACCCGGCTTTTGCGCCATTTTCTACTGTGCTGGATGAAACCTACAAGATTGCCATTACCCGTTTTGATGACCGTATTCGGGTGGGTGGCATGGCGGAAATCGTGGGCTTCAATACCCAACTGGAACAGGCACGGCGAGAAACACTAGAAATGGTGGTCGGCGATCTGTATCCCGATGGCGGCAATATCAGTCAGGCCACGTTTTGGACCGGTTTGCGGCCGATGACGCCGGACGGTACGCCGATTGTGGGGCGAACCTCACTGAAAAATCTTTACCTCAATACCGGCCATGGCACCCTAGGTTGGACTATGGCCTGCGGTTCAGGTCAATTATTGGCCGATATTATGTATGGTCGGCGTCCTGCTATTTTGGCGGATGATCTTGCGGTCTCCCGCTATAGCGCGGGCTTTCGGCCACTGAATATGACGCCATTGCAAGATATTCATCCCGTGCGCTAATACAATCCTATTGATAATAATGGCTTACTGATAATAACCACTGAATATTGTTTTGGAAGGAATAAGCATGCCTCGCCCGATATCTGCCACGCTGAATTTATCTGCATTGCACCATAATTTAAGTATTGTTCGCCAATGTGCCAAAACAGCTAAAATCTGGTCAGTGGTCAAAGCGAATGCTTATGGTCATGGTTTAGCACGTATTTGGCCGGGGCTGGCGGCCACCGATGGCTTTGCTTTACTGGATTTAAATGAAGCTATTTTACTGCGGGAACAGGGCTGGCAAGGGCCAATTTTACTGCTGGAAGGTTTTTTCCAGCCGCAAGATTTAGTGCTGCTGGATCATTATCGTCTGACCACGTCTGTCCACAGTGATTGGCAACTGGAAGCCATTAAAGCAGCCCGCCTGACAGCTCCGCTCAATATTTATTTGAAATTCAATAGCGGTATGAATCGGTTGGGTTTTCCTGTTGGGCAAGCGCAGGCGGTGTGGCAATGGGCGAAAAGCCTCAGTAATGTTGGCGAAGTGACATTAATGAGCCACTTTGCCAATGCAGATAATCCTATCGGCATCGATGAACAATTCGCTCAGATTCAACAGGCCACTGGGCCTATTCCGGCGGTGCGATGCTTTGCTAACTCGGCAGCGATATTGCGTCATCCACAGACTCATTATGACTGGGTGCGGCCGGGGATTATTCTCTATGGCGCGTCACCCAGTGGCGATATTGCGGATATTGCGGGTATGGGTTTGCGCCCGGTGATGAGTTTGCGCAGTGAAATTATTGCGGTGCAATCATTATCTGCAGGGCAAAGTGTGGGGTATGGCAGCCGCTATCGCGCCAATGGGATGCAGCGCATTGGGGTGGTTGCTTGTGGCTATGCCGATGGCTATCCACGACTTGCACCCAATGGAACCCCGATAATGGTGGACGGTATAATGACTCACACGGTGGGGGCTATCTCGATGGATATGCTCACGGTGGATTTAACGCCCTGCTCACAAGCGCAGATTGGCAGCAAAGTTGAGGTGTGGGGCGAAAATGTGTTGATTGATAATGTGGCACAGGCCGCGGGAACTGTGGGGTATGAGTTGATGTGTGCGCTGGCAAGTCGCGTTACCTGTTTGACTTGACGCTGTAGCGGTGTTAGCGGTTCTCGTTACTCGGCCCGTCCATGGGCCTCGCCTCTGCGAGGCCGCTGCAAGCAGCGTTCAAATCTGCTCCCGGAAGATTTGTCACCCGAATCACTGACTTATGTCAGCTCATCGGGATGAGTTCGTTTGCTGCCTTGCTACAACATCAATTCAATTGGGTAATAGGTTTCTTATTAACCATTGAAGCTGCGTGCTAGTTTATTTTCTGCAAGTTACCGCGCACATGTTTACTGGCACGGCGAGCCTGCCACGCCAGTAAGCAACCCGCTAACATCACAATAGCCAATGATAATTTAGGTTCAATTGGCAAGGCCATGGCGAGCAAACCTAGTCCCGCACCGCCCGCCATTTGCACAAAACCCACCAAGGCTGAGGCAACACCGGCCTCATTGGCGTAAGGTTCCAGTGCATAGCTGGTGGCCGGGCCCATCATAAAGGCTAAACCGGCGCAGGCACTGGCAACGGGCAACATGTAAACCAGCCAATGTTGCTGTACCTCAGATGATAATCCCAGGCCATAGAGCAGACCGAAGCAGCCGAGTGCCATCAATACACTACCGGTCATCAAGCAGGTGGGGCGGCCCACTTTCTGGATAATTCGGTTCGCCACAAAGCTGACGCCCATGATCCAGAAACCATTCGCTCCAAATACTAAGGAGAATTGCAGTGGGGTCAGCCCCGCCCCGACCATCAGGACATTGGGTGCCAATGAAACATAAGTCAATGCCATCCCCATCGCACCGGCATTCACCAGCGCAAAAATCAGAAAGCGGTCATCACGCAAAATGCGTAGATAGTTTTTTATCGGCAAACTTTTTACCGGTTGCGTATTGGCCGGCCGGGTTTCCGGTAGGAAGACAATCACCAGGATTAATACTAACAACCCATACAGAGCCAGGAACCAGAAAGGTGCTCGCCAGCCAAAGGCTTCGGCCAATAGCCCGCCTAATAAGGGGGCCAGCGCCGGGACGATATTTAAGGTGCCATTGAGGAAACCAAAAGCACGGGCAGCTTCATTGCCGTTGAGGCGGTCACGGACACCACTGAATGCCACTACCGCGGTGCAACAGACCGCCACGCCTTGCAACAGGCGCGAGCTGACAAACATCAAGGGGCTGACAGCCAGTGCGGCCATCGCGGCACCTAGCATGTAAAGGATGATACCGATAATGGCAATCGGTTTTCGGCCATATTTGTCAACCAATGGCCCGGCGATCAGTTGGCCGATACCCAGCACCAGAATAAACAGGGCGATGGTGGATTGAATGAGTGACTCGCTACTATTCAGGCCCTTGGCTATCGCGGGAATGGTCGGTAGGTAAAGGTCGATGCCCAGAGGGCCGAGCAGAATGAGGCTTAACAGTAGGAAGAGAAATTTTCGCATAACAGCATTTTTTCGCATAACAGCATTTTTTTGCATAACAATAAGGCAACATCCAGATGACAAAGGCAGCAAGGATAAAGAATTTGCCGACAGATGAAAAGGTGGGGGACGCCCAACTTCACGCGAGTGACCCGGTTACAGTGACAACGTCACTTATGGGCATTTAAACCTGCCAATAGATTACTACAACCAATTATATATCTCTTGTTGTTCATAAGCTAAATGCCATTTATCCGCCAATGGCGGTGCGCTGTTCCAGCCACTCCTCCAGTTTGGTGGCGGGTAGTGCCTCTGAAAACAGGAATCCCTGACCAATTAAGTAACCTTGTCGACTCAGCAAAGTGCGCTGGGCTTCGTTTTCGACCCCCTCGACTATCACTGATAATTGCAGACTTTCACCGATGCGAATCACGGCTTCACTCAAGGTTCGGCTGGTTTCATCATGTTCAAGGTCATGGACGAAACTTTTATCCAGCTTGATTTCATCAAGATCCAGGCGGCGCAGATAACTGAGGCTGGAATAACCGGTGCCAAAATCATCCATTGATAACCGAACACCCAGACGATGAATTTTTTCGATAGTGGTGAAAATTGTCGGGTTACTTTCAATTAATATATCTTCAGTAATTTCCAGTGTTAGATCCTGTGGCGGCAAGTGATAATGATGCAAAATATGTAAAATCATGTCCGGTAATCCGGGGTTATGGAAATTAGTCGGGGATAAATTCACTGACACCGACGGAACATCAATGCCCCGTAAGCGCCAGTCCGCCAGTTGCCGGCACGCGGTATCAATCGCCCACAGGGCAAGCTCGTTGATAAGGCCGCTCTCCTCGGCAATAGGAATAAAATGTTGCGGCGGGATATTGCCCAATACCGGATGACTCCAGCGACTTAGCGCCTCGACACCATACAGATGGCCATCCTTTAACATCACTTGCGGCTGATAGAATAGCTCAAGGGAGCCAATATGAAATGCATGACGCAGCGCATCTTCCATATCCTGGCGCTGTTGATTGAGATTATTCATTTCCACACTGAAGAAATTGAAATGCCCACGGCCCATATTCTTCGCTTTATGCATCGCGATATCGGCATGGTTCATCAAGGTGTCTATCTCCGTGCCATTTTCCGGATACAAACTGATCCCCACACTGGCCGAAGGAATAATATTCATATTGGCTATTTGACAAGGCTGCGACAACAAGCTGAGCATTTTTTCTACTCTTGCCGTGGTTTGTTGCAGGGGGCTGGAGGCCAGAATAATAATAAATTCATCACCAGACAGGCGACCAATGATGTCATTTTTGGGCAGGCTGTCACGCAGGCGCTCGGCGATAGCGGCGAGCAATGCATCACCCGCCGCATGGCCGAGCGAGTCATTGACTTGTTTAAAACGATCCAGATTAATCACCAGTACGGCCAGTGGATAGTTCATTTCAGCCGCTAAGGCAATGGCTTGTTTAGCATAAACCCAAAACTGGCTGCGGTTGGGCAGCCCGGTTAATGAATCATAAAAAGCTAAATGTTGAATTTGTTTGCGTGATAGTTCCCGCTCCATGGCAAGAGAGCACAAATCAGCCGTTAACTTGACCAATTGGCGATGAAATTCACTGGGGCCTCGTATTTGTTTGTAATAAAAAGCAAAAGTCCCGAGGATTTGCTCTTGGCTGGAGAGAATAGGTGTTGACCAGCATGCTAGCAGCCCGTGAGGTAGAATCAAATGACGATAATTTTCCCATAGCGGATCAGTGGCGATATCTTGTACTTCAACGGGTTGTTTGCGAAATGCAGCTGTACCGCAGGAGCCAGCATAGGGGCCGATAGGCACACAGGAGAGTGCGGCAGTATAAACTGGAGGTAGAGAGGGGCCGGCAAGGGGAGTAAGATAACTTTCCCCATTGATCTGTAAAATGCTGGCGGTCACCTCGGGGGCAATTCGCTCAATTTCGTGGCACAGCATAGACATCACTTCGTCGAGTGGGCGTTCTTGAACTAATGCCGCTAACACCGGATAAAGTTTCACCCATGCTCGGCTTAATTTTTGTTGCTCAATGAAAAAGGTAATGTCTTTGGCGATTTTGACCATTCGGGTGACTGTACCGTCAGGGCCGCGAACCGGCTGATAGATAGCCGCCAGCCAGACAGTTGAACCGTCTTTATGTAATCGCTCAAAATGACCTTCCAGTGATTGCCCGGCGAGTAAGCATTTTTTGATTTTTTGGTATTCTTCGCTGTTGGCATAATCGGGATGACAAAACATTAAATGAGGTTGACCAATGACTTCTTCGCGTTGATAACCAAAATAATTAAGATAATTCTGATTAACTTCAATAATACGGCTGTAAAGATCAAACTCAATAATAGCTAATGAGTTATCTAATGCGCTTAATAAGGCATTGTTTTCGTCATAATCAGACGGCTCAGTTTTCTGCCATTTTACTGTCTTTTTTGTTTTCATTATGAATTCCTATGAAAAAGAATCGCTTGGCAGTTATGTTGCTTAAGTGAAGTGACCTCTGGGGTTATTGAAATAGCACTATTTTTTAATAAAGAAAATAAGATTAATGATAAATTAATATTTAAATACTCATTAATGTACGGCATGCAAAATAATACGGCAGTCTTATTTATGTCAGTTTTATTGCTGTATCGGGATATAGCATTAAGTTTAGTCGATAACCGGGCAGGGAAAGAGGGGATTTGTCGTGAGTATCGGGCCGAACGGAGGTTATTTTTAATGAACACCAATAACTATTATTGCTTGATAACAGGTATTGTCTGATAACAGGTATTGTCTGATAACAAGTTAAGTGCCATTACCTGACAAGGGTCATATCAGGTAATGGCGAGCGACTAGATCAGTGGCTAGGCGAGATTATCCATCGAACCAAAGCGGCCACTGTTAAAATCAGCGATAGCCTCGGCAATTTGCTCCTGGGTATTCATCACGAAAGGCCCGTAACCGATAATAGGCTCTTCGATTGGCTCACCACTGAGCAATAACAGCACGGCGTCATTATTGGCTTCGACAATAACCTTGCTACCGGCAGAACCCAACAACACCATTTCTGCATCACGGGCAACGGCATCGCCATTAACCTGCACAGTACCGCGTAACACAATAAGCGCGGTGTTCCAGCCATCGGGCAGTGAAAACTCAGTGCTTTTGCCCTGATTTAGCCGGATATCCCACACATTCAAGGGGGAGAAAGTCTGGGCAGGGCCATTTTCCCCAGCATAGTCCCCCGCAATGACGCGTAGACTACCCGCGCCCTCAGGCAATGTAACCTGAGGAATAGTTTCACTGCGAATGGCCTGATAACCCGGTGCGGTCATTTTGTCTTTGGCCGGTAAATTGACCCACAACTGCACCATTTCAAAAGCACCGCCGCGTTGTGCAAAGCTATCTGAATGAAACTCTTCGTGCAGAATACCGCCACCTGCCGTCATCCACTGCACATCACCAGGGCCAATCACGCCACCTTTGCCGGTGGAGTCACGGTGCTCAACTTCACCGTGGTACACAATGGTCACGGTTTCAAAGCCACGATGTGGATGTTGCCCGACACCCCGACGGTGCTGGGTCGGGGTAAAATCCATCGGCCCGGCATAATCCAGCAGCAGGAATGGGCTGAGTTGTTTGCCATGGCTTTGGTATGAAAACAGTGAACGAACCGGGAAACCATCACCCACCCAATGTTGGCGCGGCGCACGATAAATACCTTGGACTTTTTTCATCGTAATCTCCTTACAACACCTTTAATAATAGAGAGCAGCCTTACAGTTCAATCTGCTTGGCTACAGATTGGGTAAAGTATATATTCAGGATAATCTAAGCAGTAGTTAGCAAAAGTGATCATCACCGTTCTATTATTGGAACAATACTAACTGTAGGTAACAGAAAGGCAAGGTATGCAGGATCTCAATGACCTTTATTATTATGCCGAGGTGGTCGAGCACGGCGGATTCAGTGCCGCAGCTCGAGTATTGGGAGTGCCAAAGTCAAAACTAAGCCGGCGGTTGGCTTTATTGGAGGAGCGGCTGGGGGTGCGATTAATTCAGCGATCAACCCGGCGCTTTGCAGTGACGGAGGTCGGGCGCACCTATTATGAACATTGCAAAGCGATGCTGGAAGAAGCCAAAGCTGCGCAAGAATCGATTGATTTAACGCGAGCAGAACCCCGTGGGGTGGTGCGTATAACTTGCCCAGTGGCACTGTTACAGGCCACGGTCAGCACCATGCTGGCGGATTTTATGGCCAGTTGCCCGCTGGTGAGCATTCATCTTGAAGCGACCAACCGGCAGGTTGATCCGGTGGCTGAAGCCATTGATATTGCTATTCGAGTACGGCCACCGCCACTGCAAGACAGTGATTTGGTGCTGAAGGTGTTGGGTAACCGCTGCCAGTGCCTGGTTGCCAGCCCTGAATTGATTGCACGCCTTGGGGAAGTGAGAGTGCCCGCTGATTTGACCGGCTGGCCAAGTCTTGGGCTAGGGCAGCCCCAGCAGGAATTTATCTGGAATTTAGCGGGGCCAGAAGGGGCGCACGCGGCCATTTATCATCAACCCCGGTTGGTGACCGCAGACATGACTACATTACGCAGCGCTGCCCTAAGTTGTATCGGGGCGGTGCAGCTTCCGGTGATGATGGTGACGGAGCAATTGGCCGCAGGTGAACTCATCCGTCTATTACCGGAGTGGTCACTGCGCCATGAAATTATCCATGCCGTTTTCCCCTCACGGCGCGGTTTATTACCCTCAGTGCGCAGTGTGCTTGATTATTTGACACTGCGCTTTAGTCAACTAGATGATCAATAAGGCTATTTTGGTATCAATCATTGTTTATGGGGGTGCCAATATTGGCCGCCCACACTTTAATGCGTTTATCCAGAGTGACGGTAAAGCCCGATTTTAGTTGGCTGTAGAGTTTATTGACCTTGGCAGCATCATGCAGGGTATAGCTTATTAGGGTCTGGCCCGCCGTTGTCAGGCAGCCATATTCGACAGTGAATAGATCATTATTAAAAGCAAATTCTGTCGTGGTCTGGGTAATATCACAAGGCTCAGTGGCCATCAGTGAAATCACCATATTTGCCCAATGGGTGGTGGGGCCGGCAATACTGATAAGCACCGGTTCTTCATCCTCCGTTTGGGTGGTCCCGTATAAAACGCCGCCCTGAATATGCCAAATATTATATTCTTTGGGATTATAAACCGCCTGGCAAAGTGGGATAAATGATAAAGATAAAAGCAGTATAAGTAAGGAGCGCACAGTCATATCTGCAATACCGCCAATATAAGAATATTCCTATATTAAGGGGTTTTGCAGGTAGAACAAGCCAATGATGTAAATTGGCAAATTATGCTGTTTGTGGATATCAAGCTGGTATTTATGAAATAAAATATGCGCTAACGCGGTGATTTATATACTGCTAATGTTTGCATACTGCTAATGTTTGCATACTGTTAGTGTTGGCGGCCCATGCTTGTTATTTATCTTTGGTTTGCGATTCATGCTTATGGCGATGGTGCGAGTCTGGGAAATGAGGATGAGAGTGCGCCATTGGCTGATGCCGGTGAGGATGTTTATGCGGCACATTGGCGTTGGCTGGAAAATCGTGTGAATGCTGGTGGTGTTCGTCATGGAGATGTTGGTGCTCGTGCAGTAAATCTTCATGGTGGTGCTGATGCTCATGTTGTTCAGTCAGATGCAACCCAATCCCTATTGCCATCAACAGCCCGGCAACCACTAAAGGTAATGTCACTGCATCACCCATCGCAACAGCCAGCGCCGCGCCCAAGAATGGGGCAATGGAGAAGTAAGCGCCGGTGCGGGCGGTGCCAAGGTGGCGTAACCCAATAACAAACAGAGCCAGACTCACACCATAGGCAAAAAATCCGACCAGCAGGGCACCGGCCAGATGAGTCAGTGGTGGCAAGCTTGCACCGAGCGAAAATGCCAATCCGAGATTCACTATACCCGCCACCCATCCTTTAACCGAAGCAATCCACGTGGCGTCGGTTAAAGAGACTTTGCGGGTCAGATTATTATCAATTCCCCAGGCGAAACAGGCACCCAGAATAGCCAGTGTCGGCCACAGTCCGGTAAAATGTGCTTCTCCCGGCCAGCTCAGAATAGCTGCACCAGCAACAATGACCATCATGCCCAGAGCAATGCGGCGGTCAAAATTCTCCTTGAAAGCAAACCAGGCGAGCAGGGCAGTAAATACCCCTTCAGCATTGAGTAACAGTGAGGCCCCCGATGCGGGCATGCCGGTCAGGCCAATCATCAGCAGCACCGGCGCAATAATCCCCCCCGCAGTAATCGCGCCGATAAACCACCATAGCTCATTACGCGGCAGGCTGACGGCGGCTGAGCGGGTTATCAAGCGATACAGTGCCAAACCCACACCAGAACCCAAATACAGCAAACCGGCCAGTAGCCACGGGCTAACCGTATTCAGCAATTGTTTCGCCAACGGGGTTCCAGCACCAAACAATGCCGCCGCCGCTAATGCCGCTAACACACCCGGTTGTCGCAGTCCATCATGCCATTTCATGGAGGCAGCTCTGAGAATAAAAGGAGGAGTAGGAATTTTAGCGCATTAAAAAGCCGGAAAGCTATTTCTGTGGTAGAAAAAGATTACCGGCTAGTTTGGTTGTTAATTATGTATAAATGTTAATTATCGACGGTCTGCCGATGAAACAATTCACGGAATACCGGATAAATATCTTCCGGATCTCGAATATGCTGCATGGCAAAATTCGCGTATTTTTCCTGTAAGTCTTCATATTCCCGCCACAGTGTTTGATGGGCACGGCGGGTGATTTCAATGTAGCTATAGTAACGCACCACGGGTAGGATTTTTTTCGTCAGTAATTCATGACACAGTGGCGAATCATCGGCCCAGTTATCCCCATCTGAAGCTTGAGCTGCGTAGATATTCCATTGTGCGGGGTCATAGCGCTCTTGCACCACTTCGTCCATCAGTTTCAGCGCACTGGAGACAATAGTCCCACCGGTTTCTTGCGAATAGAAAAACTCTTGTTCATCAACTTCTTTCGCTTGTGTGTGATGGCGAATATACACGACATCGACGTTTTTATAGGTGCGGCTCAGGAACAGATACAACAGAATATAAAACCGCTTTGCCATGTCCTTGGTGGCTTGATCCATGGAGCCTGACACGTCCATTAAGCAAAACATCACCGCCTGACTTGAAGGTTCTGGGCGGCGTTCATAGTTTTTATAACGCAAATCGAAGGTATCAATAAAAGGTACCCGGGCGATTTTTTGTTTTAATTCGGCAATGGCTTTGCGTATGCGTTCTTCTTCCAGCAATTGCGCCGGTTCCGAGTTTTCCAGCGCTTTCAGTGTCTCTTCCAATTCGCGCAGTTCTCGACGTTTACTGGCGGTCATGGCAGTACGGCGGGCCAGTGAGTTTTGCAGTGAGCGCACCACACTGATATTGGCAGGCACCCCATTGGAGGTATAACCTGCGCGGTGAGTTTTAAATTCGGTCAGCTGTTTATACTGATTTTTCTTCAGGTTAGGCAGCGCCAGATCTTCGAACAACAAATCGAGATATTCGTCTTTGGAGATCTGAAAGACAAACTCATCCTCGCCTTCACCGTCCTGACCGGCATTCCCCTGACCACTGCCGCTACCGCCACCTTGCGGGCGTTCAATGCGGTCATTGGTGACAAAATGGTCATTGCCGGGGTGAACCCGATGGCGTAATCCGCCACGGCCCTGATGGAACATCGGCTCATTGATGTCATCAATAGGTATCGAGACTGATTCGCCACTCTCAATATCAGTTACTGACCTTTTATTGATGGCATCGGAAATTGATTGTTTAATTTGCGACTTATAGCGGCGCAAAAAGCGCTGGCGATTGACCATGCTTTTATTTTTGCCGTTAAGTCGCCTGTCAATAAAGTAGCCCATAACTCCCCCAGCCTCTATTCCCTGCATCTTCCGCACTGTTGCTGTGCTGATGACCAACACAGCAACAATGTGGGTTCAGTACCCGCGATGTCATGGCGGACTAATAACAGGTACAGGTTATGATGATTTTCTTACCCGCAGATACCATTCACACAGTAAACGAACCTGCTTGCGGGTATAACCTTTCTCCATCATTCGATCGACAAAGTCATCATGCTTTTTCTGCTCATCCGTTGAGGTTTTGGCGTTAAAGGAGATAACTGGCAATAACTCCTCAGTGTTGGAGAACATCTTTTTCTCAATCACTGTGCGCAACTTCTCATAGCTGGTCCAGTTTGGATTACGGCCATTGTTATTGGCTCTGGCGCGCAACACAAAATTGACGATTTCATTACGGAAATCTTTCGGATTGCTGATACCCGCGGGTTTTTCAATTTTCTCCAGCTCAGAATTCAGTGATTCACGGTCAAACAGTTGCCCGGTATCTGGGTCACGGTATTCCTGATCCTGAATCCAGAAATCGGCGTAAATAACATAGCGGTCGAAAATATTTTGACCGTACTCAGAGTAGGATTCCAGATAGGCCGTTTGGATCTCTTTGCCGATAAACTCGGCGTATTTCGGGATCAAATAACCTTTCAGGTGTTCGAGGTATTTCTCCGCGATATCCTGCTGGAATTGCTCGCGTTCAATTTGCTGTTCCAGTACATAGAACAGGTGCACTGGGTTAGCAGCCACTTCGGCATGGTCAAAGTTAAACACCCTTGAGAGGATTTTAAAGGCAAAACGGGTCGACAGGCCGTTCATACCCTCATCAACCCCAGCATAGTCGCGATACTCTTGATAAGACTTGGCTTTAGGATCAGTATCTTTCAGACTTTCACCGTCATACACCCGCATTTTGGAGTAAATACTGGAGTTTTCCGGCTCTTTCATCCTTGAGAGAATGGAGAAGCGCGCCAGTGTTTCCAAGGTGCCCGGGGCGCAAGGTGCATGGGTCAGTTCACTGTGAGTCAATAACTTGTCGTAAATTTTGATCTCTTCTGAAACCCGCAGGCAATAAGGCACTTTGACGATATACACACGGTCAAGAAATGCTTCATTGTTTTTGTTATTACGGAATGTCACCCATTCTGATTCGTTAGAGTGCGCAAGGATAATACCGCTGAATGGTAGGGCGGATATCCCCTCGGTTCCGTTATAGTTCCCTTCCTGAGTTGCGGTCAGCAAGGGGTGCAGCACCTTAATGGGTGCTTTGAACATTTCGACGAACTCCATAATCCCTTGGTTCGCCCGGCACAATGCCCCGGAATAGCCATAAGCATCGGGGTCGTTCTGGGCATGATTTTCCAATTTACGGATATCAACCTTACCGACCAGAGCAGAGATATCCTGGTTGTTTTCATCACCTGGCTCCGTTTTCGCAATCGCAACTTGCTCAAGAATAGACGGCCAGACTTTGATGACTTTAAATTTGGTAATATCGCCGCCGAATTCGTGCAGGCGTTTGGCCGCCCACGGCGACATAATAGTGCCGAGATAACGGCTGGGAATACTGTATTCTTTGGCCAAAATCGCCGCATCTTCCTGCGGGTTGAATAAGCACAATGGGTGGTCATTGACCGGGCTACGCTCACCATTAGCACTTAAGATATAGATAGGTACGCGTTGCATCAGCGCTTTCAAACGTTCAGCCAGTGATGATTTACCACCACCTACCGGGCCGAGCAAATAAAGGATCTGTTTCTTCTCTTCTAACCCTTGAGCGGCATGTTTGAGGTAAGAAACGATTTGCTCTATGGCTTCTTCCATACCATAGAACTCTTCAAATGCGGGGTAACGGGCGATAACTCGGTTAGAGAATAGCCGCGACATCCGGGACTCAAGTGCGGTATCGACCATGACAGGCTCACCAATAGCCATCAGCAGACGTTCAGCCGCATTAGCATATGCACTGCGATCTTGCTGACAAATAGTGAGGAACTCCTGCAGTGTGAACTCTTCGTCCTTGGCAGCCTCATAGCGCTGGAGATAGTGATCAAATATGTTCATAGCGATGCCCGTCCTGTTTGAATGGTTGGGAACATAAAATAATAGTAGTGCTTTATTGGGTTAAAATTTTGAAACTACTACCTTATTGTTATGGTCGCGTCTCTCATAAAGGTCAAGTAGACATTAGGCGCAGACTCGCCACCGTCAGTACAATAAATAACCATTATTCGGTAATTAAATCTATTTTTTATTTCATTCCCAGTGTTTTATATATGATTAATTAAGAATATCTATTTGAATATCTTGTTATTTTATTGTAATCAAATCTACATAAATTATTATGTTGTTAATTTGCTGTATATCGGCGATAAATTGCACAGCGAATGTTGATATCGTGCGGGAATGTGTAAAGATTTCGCCACGGACAAGCAATTGATTTACACTAAGTTAACTCATGATTTTGTTACCAAAGGGATTTTTTCCGTGAAAAAACATTACATAAAAATGAAGCAAGTCAAAACACTGGCGGCATTGGCTGTAGCTACCGCAGTTTGTATGCCAACCGCGATGGCGGGAACCTGGTCTGTGGGGGCATCAGCATTAGTCAGTCCTGACCCTTATCGTGGTAAGAATGACCGTGTCTACCCAGTACCTATCGTTTCTTATGAAAGTGATAATTTCTATTTCCGTACATTGGCGGCGGGTTATTACTTATGGAAAGATGATAATAACCGTTTGTCGATTGATGCTTATTACCTGCCGCTGCACTTTACGCCAGGTGATAGTGACGATCAGCAGATGAAAGCGCTGGATAAACGCCGCAGCACCATGATGGCTGGGATGTCATATTCTCATATTGAGGATTGGGGGACTATCCGTGCAATGTTCTCCGGTGACGTGCTGGATAACAGTGGCGGCTTTGTCGGCGATCTGGCCTATCTATATCGCTTCAGTGTTGATAGCTGGACTCTGACGCCGGGCGCAGGTGTGGCTTGGAACAGTGAAGACCAGAACAAGTATTACTATGGTGTGAGCCGTGGGGAGTCTGCCCGCAGTGGTTTGGCACAGTACAAGCCTAACGATAGCTGGTCACCGTATCTGGAATTGACGGCAAATTACAATATTAATCCAAACTGGAATGCTTTCTTTACTGGCCGTTATATCCATCTGGCAAATGAAGTGAAAAATAGCCCTATGGTAGATGCATCCTGGACAGGGGTGTTGTGGACAGGGGTGACTTACACCTTCCGCTGATTTATCACGCACGCTATTTGAACAATAAAAAATGAGGTCAGTGACAAAGCTGCTGATAGCTCAGTGAATGAAAGGTTTACCGCACCGATGGGCACTTCGGCGACTTTCGTCGCTACGACCCCAACGGCACGATTCCCTTTCATTTGACTTTGTCAACAGTCTGAAATGGGGCATAAAGCCCCATTTTTGTATCTGCAATATAGACCGTTCTTAAGAATTTTTACGGCTACGGAGGGTCATGGCGAGGCGAGCAGGAGAATCGGGTGTCGCAACCAAAGGTTTATTGACACGCGCAGTTTCGACACAAACCATGGTTTTATAGCCATCATTTGGCATATCAACCATGCTGGTGGACAGCTCAGGGCCTGGATTCCAGGCAACCACATCACTTTGATGATGATGATGTACTTCAATAGTTCGTTTCAGCGCGGCATCTTTTATCAAGCTGTAAGCTTCTGGCTGGGTATAAATACGGTCAGTCTGGCCATTAAACACTAAATCGCCTTGTTGAGTGGCATCAGCTACTTTCAGCACTTTATCAAGATATTTTTCGCCTAAGCCACTGATCTTAATCTGGCTGATATCGCCAATCTGGAAATAGGTATGTAACGCAGCAACTGCTTCGTAATCGCCGTGCGATTCTAATTCCATTTCACATTCTTCGCCCAGCTTGAAGCGGGCAATCAAAGTGAATGGATGTGGCCAGAATTGACGGGATGCATCACTGTCTTCCAGTGTGAAAGTCAGGATGACCCCATTTTCATTCTCATCATGGGCGCTAAGTGTCCATGGCAGTAAACGAGCAAAACCATGAGAAGGCTGCGCTGATGGGCCAAACCAAGGCCAACAAATTGGTACACCACCACGAATAGCAACACCGTCTTTAAATGGCGTGTTATTGCTCAGCCAGATAACAGGTTGTTCACCGCTCGGCTGGTAAGCCAATAAATGAGCACCTTGCAAGCTAACAGCGGCACGTACTTTGGGATGAGAAACGACCACAATTGGCAGATCATCCAACTGACGCTGACTGATGTAAGGTGAAATTTGTTCAACAACAGGTAGGGTGAAGACTTTCTCGTTCATTCGTTTGGCCTTATGAGAAAAGGGGCTGGAGATCCATTGAACTTCAGACTTTCGATAATATCACAGGCTTTAAATCTTGCAGCAAATCAACGATAAAGTAGTAGCGTATCATTGATATTGCGCAACTTTTTATATATCCGCCGTACATGCAAGCTGCATGTGTATTGGTTTATCAATGACGGACAATAAAAAAGCCACCCGAGGGTGGCCTTTGGTCGAAATCTATATTCTAGATATCAATCCATTATTTGGAGATGTGAGAGATCAAATCCAGAACTTTGTTTGAGTAGCCAGTTTCGTTATCGTACCAAGAAACCAGTTTCACAAAGTTGTCATTCAACGCGATACCGGCTTTAGCATCGAATACTGAAGTCAGTTTTTCGCCGTTGAAATCGGTAGAAACAACGTCGTCTTCGGTGTAACCCAGAACGCCTTTCAGCTCGCCTTCTGAAGCTGCTTTGATTGCAGCACAGATTTCTTTGTAAGAAGCGGGTTTTTCCAGACGTGCAGTCAAGTCAACAACTGAAACGTTAGGAGTAGGAACGCGGAACGCCATACCGGTCAGTTTGCCGTTCAGTGCTGGGATAACTTTACCCACTGCTTTAGCAGCACCGGTAGAAGAAGGGATGATGTTCTGGGATGCGCCGCGGCCGCCGCGCCAATCTTTGTGAGACGGGCCATCAACAGTTTTTTGAGTTGCAGTAGTTGCATGCACAGTGGTCATCAGCGCTTCAACGATGCCGAACTTGTCGTTGATAACTTTAGCCAGTGGAGCCAGGCAGTTAGTGGTACAAGAAGCGTTAGAAACGATTTCCTGACCTGCGTATTCTTTGTGGTTAACGCCCATAACGAACATTGGGGTGTCATCTTTAGACGGGCCAGTCAGAACAACTTTCTTCGCGCCAGCAGCGATGTGCTTACGTGCAGTTTCGTCGGTCAGGAACAGGCCAGTTGCTTCAGCAACAACGTCAACGTTGACTTCGTTCCACTTCAGGTTAGCCGGATCTCTCTCTGCGGTAACACGGATGGTTTTACCGTTAACAACCAGATGGCCGTCTTTTACTTCTACAGTACCGTCGAAACGACCGTGGGTAGAGTCGTATTTCAGCATGTACGCCATGTATTCAGCGTCCAACAGGTCGTTGATTGCAACGATCTCGATGTCAGAACGTTCCTGAGCAGCACGGAAAACAATGCGACCGATACGGCCAAAACCGTTGATACCTACTTTGATAGTCATATATTCCACCAGCTATTTGTTAGTGAATAAAAGGTTGGTTGTAAAATTACAAAAACCTTACCGAGCGTCAAGCGGAATCGTGTCAATTATTGCTACAAATCAAACCAAGTGCGTTAGATCGAACATTAATCACGCGTTTCCAGATACGATTAGCCTCATTTTTATGTTGGGGCGAATTATTCAGTTTAAAGTGAAAATCAGTAATATTTGCGATTTTTATCACATTTACACTGATGCCACTTCGATGGCATACAGTTTAGGACAATTTTAACTGCTTTGTTGTTAATTTTTTGTTATTATTAGACGTTGTTTTCGTTGACTTTATTCCCTGCCAGAGAACCGCACAAATGGCTAAAGAACTGAACCCTACAGAAAATATTGAGAAACTGACCGATATTCAGCGGCATGTCACCCAACAGCGGGGGACAGAAGCGCCTTTTAGTGGAAAATTGCTGCATAATAAGCGTGAGGGTATCTACCAATGCTTGTGCTGTCACCAGCCGCTTTTTATCTCCGAGTCCAAGTTTGATTCCGGCTGTGGTTGGCCGAGTTTTTATCAGCCGCTTGATGCAGAATCTATCCGCTATATTGATGATTATTCTCATAATATGCACCGTGTTGAGATCCGTTGTGGTCATTGTGATGCGCACTTGGGGCATGTTTTCCCTGATGGCCCACAACCTACCGGCGAGCGCTATTGCGTGAACTCGGCATCACTGAATTTTGTTGATGATCAAAATGGTGAACAAACCGCAGGGTAAATACGTATTTTTTGTTCCCATTTTAGCTGTGAAAAATCGATTCAGCTTATTATTCGTTTACTGAGGATGCTCTGATGGAGCTTGAAGATCTGATTTCAGTGATGACGCCTGAAATTTACCAGCGTTTAATGCAAGCCGTTGAATTAGGTAAATGGCCGGATGGTGTGGTACTGACACCGGAACAGAAAGAGAACAGCCTGCAAATGGTCATGCTGTGGCAAGCGCGTCATAATAAGGATGCGCAGCATATGAGCATCGGCACCGATGGCCAGATAGTGATGAAAACCAAGCAAGAGCTGAAGCAGCAATTCAGCCAGCCGACACTGGTCAAATTAAAGCCCGAGTGATGACTAAGGCAAGCCAGGTTGGATGCACAATTTAAGTTGCCGGTTCAAACGGAGCCACATTCGGCTCCGTTGATGTTGATACCCGTCAACCAGCCAGTGCTTTTATTTCAGCCATAAACTGCTCCAACGACTGTATGTTTGCTCCTGCTGCATTCATCGCATCAAGAGCTTGTTGGCTGTCTTGTGGTTGCAGATTGACCCCACGGCAACCCTCACGGATGACTGATATTTTATAACTTAATGTCAATGCATCCAACACGGTGTATTTCACACAGTAATCTGTTGCTAACCCCATAATGAACAAATGGTCAATTTCCTGCTGACGTAGCCAATCGTCCAGTGGCGTTTTTGCTCGCCGACCATTGTCGAAAAAGGCGCTGTAGCTGTCGATATCTGGATCCTGGCCCTTACGAAAAATATCGGTAATCGCCTGTTGATTTAACTGCGGATGCAAAGCCGCGCCAGAGGTATTTTGGACACAATGTACTGGCCACCACACTTGGGTTAATCCCGCCAAATCGCCGACAGTCCAGGGTTCAGCCTGTGAATTAACGGCAAAACTCCGGTGCCCGGCAGGGTGCCAATCCTGACTGGCGATGACCGGTATTTTGTGTCTCAGACAGGTGGCAATGGCCTCATTAGCAATGGCAATCACTGCATCACCCTCGGCAACCGCCAGCGCACCACCGGGACAAAAATCATTTTGCAAATCAATTAAGAGCAGTGCGCTATTCATTTACATTCCACCAAATCAGTTAGTTTCAGTCAGTTCGCCGCGCAGGTTTTGTTGCATCAACCGGCGAATCTCTTCGGGGGACAGAGATTGGCTTAATAAATAATGCAATTTGGTCAGTGCCGCTTCCACCGTCATATCAAAGCCACTGATAACACCGGCGTGCGCCAACGCATTCCCGGTTGCATATCCGTCCATATTGACTCTGCCAGAAATACATTGTGTCAGATTCATCACCACAATACCGCGGTCGCTGGCATTTTTTAACTCATCCAATAACTCGGCTTTTTGTGGCGCATTACCCACACCATAGGATCGCAAAATAAGCGCTTTTACCGGTTGCAACAGGAAGTTGCGCACTACCGCCCCGGATATTCCAGGATAAATAGTGACGACCCCAATGGGTTGAGGTGTGATCTTGTGAACAATCAATGGGCCGTTAACAACCGGAGATTCAACTGCGGCCATCCGGCGAATATGAATCCCAGCCTCAAGCAACACGGACAGATTAGGCGAAGCAAAAGCATCAAATCCATCAGCATGCGCTTTGGTGGTGCGGTTACCGCGAAAAAGTTTGTTATTAAAGAACAAACTAACTTCATTCACCGGGTGATTGGCAGCAAGATAGAGCGCGTTGAGTAAGTTGGTCTGCCCGTCAGAACGCAACTCGGCCAAAGGAATTTGCGAACCGGTAACAATCACCGGTTTAGCTAAATTTTCCAACATAAAAGAGAGGGCGGAGGCCGTAAATGCCATGGTGTCGGTGCCGTGCAAAATAACAAAGCCATCATATAAATCGTAATTTTGCTGAATATCATTGGCAATATGCTGCCAGTCCTCCGGTGTCATATCCGAAGAATCAATTAATGGGGCATATTCATGGATAGTAAAATCTGGCATCTCGGGCCGATGGAACTCCGGCATAAGCGCAAGTTGGCGCTGTAGATGGCCGGAAACAGGAATGTATCCATTATCCGAGCGCTGCATACCAATAGTCCCGCCAGTATAGGCGACATAAATAGATTTCTTCTGCATGAGTTATATGCCTAAAAAATAGTACAAAATGAGATAGATGAATTATAGGGAGACTGGCGAGGAAAAAAAGCCCGGCAGGTGCCGGGCGGAGTATTTATCTACTATATCCATCGTAAATTGAAGTTGCAGCGGTGTTAGCTGCACTTACTCGCCCGAATCACTGACCTGAGTCAGCTCATCGGGACTTACTCGTTTGCTGCCTACCCGCAACACCAATTACTTTGGATACCTTTGAGTAATTCACTAGCGCACATCACCGCATGTCAGACATAAAACATAGCGATTCTGCGGGTCATTGAGTGTGTTCAATAAGCCAGGCTGATCTTTCACTGCTTGCGCCATCGCGGAAATAGGCGCGGGCAACCAGGCTTGAATTGCAGCAGGTAACATCGCCTGTACTGATGCGCTCATTTGACCGAAAATCAAATCACTGAGGCTAGGTTCATCAACAAACCAGTTCAGTTGCCAGGTTTTCAGTTGTGCTAGTTCAGCCACTTTCTTAACCGCGTCATCAAAGTCACCCAGTTGATCTACCAGACCATTATTTTTAGCATCCAATCCAATCCACACATGGCCCTGCGCGATTTGGTCAACTTGCTCTGGCGTTTTGTGGCGGGCGGCTGCGACCAAATCAATAAAGGTTTTATAGCCATTTTCGATATTGATTTGCATCATCTGAGAGAACTCAGGCGGCAAGTCTTTGGTCACAGAAATATTCGCCAGTGGTGAAGTCGCGACACCGTCGGTATGCACGCCAATGCTTTCCAGTGTGTTTTGGAAAGTATTAATCACCCCGAAAATACCAATCGAGCCGGTCAAAGTGCTTGGGTTAGCGATGATATAGTTTGCAGGGGTTGAGATCCAATACCCACCGGAGGCCGCCATACCACCCATTGATACCACCAATGGTTTATTGGCTGCACGTAACGCCGCTAATTCAGAGCGAATCAGTTCAGAGGCGCTCACGCTACCGCCTGGGCTGTTTACCCGCAAGATAACAGCTTTGATTTTTGGATCTAAGCGCGCCTGACGAATTTGCGCCGCCAGAGCATCACCGCCGACATTCCCAGGGGTCTGTGGGCCATCCATAATCGCGCCGTTAGCAAAGAGAACCGCTATCTGCTCACCTTGTTGTGGGGGTGGCGTCGGTTGGTAGTCATAAATGCTGACATAGTTGAAATCGTTACTTTTCTTATCCCAGCCAAAGGCTTTAACCAGTTCGTTTTCCACATCCGGACGTGTGGCTAATTGATCAACCAGTTTGCTCGCCAGTGCATATTGCGCCGGAGAACCGCCAGCGGCCTGCAAGCCACTGATAACACCCGCGGCCCCCGGGAACAATTGTTCTGGGGTTAATTGCCGGTTAGCGGAAACCGCCGTCAGATAATTTTGCCATAAACCGCCAATCCAGCGGCTGTCCGCTTCCCGTGCGGCCGGCGACATATCATCACGAATCATCGGCTCGACTGCCGATTTATAGGTGCCGACACGGAAGATATTGGTGGTAACTTTGAGTTTTTCCAGTAACGATTTGTAATACAGATTATTGCTGGCAAAACCATGCAGATCGACCGCCCCTTGCGGAGACAGATAGATCTTATTGGCAAAGCTGGCTAAATAATATTGAGTTTGATTATAGCTATCGCCAATAGCGTAAATGGGTTTGCCCGAATCACGGAATTCCCGCAGTGCTTTCCCAATATATTGTAGCGAGGGCTGATCAGCACCGGTAAAGTCACTCAGTGATAACACCAAGCCAGTAATATTGTTATCAGCCTTCGCCAGACGAATGGTTTCGACCAAATCAAACAGGGAATTTTCCTGTAGACGATTGCTCGATGCGCCTAAGAACTCACGCCCTAATTGACGCAGTTTATTATTAACCGCAGGCTGATCGACCACGACACCACTTAAGTTCACTAACAGTGCGCCTTTAACTGGCTCTGTCGGCTTACTTTGGAACTGAAGGTAAACACCGACACCGACCAAAATCAGCAGTATCAGGAAAAGATTTAGAATAAACTCTCTGGCAAAATTCAGCAGACGCCAGGTCCACTTGAAAAAACCAGCAATAATTCGCCACAAAGTGCGCATGTTATCTCCAACAAAACCGAGCAAGTACAGTTATCCTAATGACCTGAAGAACAAAAGTCAGCTTTAAATCATCGAGAAGCTTAGCTAATAGGTCAGCACTGGTAACAAAACGACAACTTATGCTACCTTGCTGAAAATGAAAATCGTTATCAGGAGGAAATGATGGATGCATTGGAACTGTTACTTAATCGCCGCTCGGCTTCGCGCTTAGCCGCTCCAGCCCCAGCCGGCGAGGTATTAGACCACATTATTCATGCAGGAATGCGGGCGCCCGATCATGGCACACTCCAGCCATGGCGCTTTGTTTTAATCCAAGATAAAGGGCTGGAGCGTTTTAGCCAATTGCTACAGAATGCGGTCATGCAAGATGGCTCTGATGATACGGTGTTGGAGAAAGCAAGACTGGCACCTTTTCGCGCGCCTTTGATTATTACTGTTATTGCCCATGTGACAGAAAACCCTAAAGTCCCTAATTGGGAACAAGTCGTTTCTGCCGGTTGTGCAGTGCAAGCGATGCAGATGGCGGCTCTGGCTCAAGGGTTTAATGGTATTTGGCGCACCGGCTCCTGGACGCACCATCCTGTTGTTCGTCAGGGATTTGCTTGCCGTGAACAAGATGAAATCGTCGGTTTTCTGTATTTGGGGACACCGCAGCTGAAATCAGCGACCAAAGTGACACCGCCAGACTACTCAACTTTTGTTCACTATTTCTGAAATAGCGACACTATTTCTCCCGCGAGATTGCGCAGCCTGTCGCTTTTATCGGCAATAAGCTGCGTTTTCGCCCGCTTTGTGACCAACCTATCTGCCCGACGGCGGCTCTCTACTTACTAAGCTAAGCTATAGGCGCTACCATAGACACCATGGATGCATATACCCGTCATACTTCAAGTTCCATGTGTGTTGGCTACGTTCAATTACTCGAATCACTTACTCATGTAAGCTCATCGGGTTCTCTCGCTTGCCGCCTTCCTGTAACTCGAATTATTTAGGGTATATATATCTTTAAACTGGTTATTACTGAATCATCAGATGGGAGAGTGCCATGACATCGCCAGCGATACGTCTTACTCAATACAGCCACGGAGCGGGTTGCGGCTGCAAAATTTCACCCAAAGTTTTGGATAAAATTTTACATTCGGAGCAGGAAAAATTCCTCGATCCTCGCCTGCTGGTGGGCAATGAGACCCGTGATGATGCTGCCGTTTATGATATTGGTAATGGGGTCGGTATTATCAGCACCACCGACTTTTTTATGCCGATCGTCGACGAGCCCTTTGATTTCGGGCGCATTGCCGCGACTAATGCCATCAGTGATATTTATGCCATGGGCGGCAAACCTATTATGGCTATTGCGATTTTGGGGTGGCCGATTGATAAACTGGCCCCCGAAGTTGCCCAACAAGTCATTGAAGGCGGGCGATATGTCTGCCAACAGGCGGGGATTTCGCTCGCAGGTGGGCACTCCATTGATGCACCTGAGCCTATTTTCGGCTTGGCTGTCACAGGTATTGTCGGCACTGATCACGTAAAGAAAAACAGTGCCGCCAAAGCAAGCTGTAAACTGTTTCTCACCAAACCCTTGGGGATTGGCATCCTAACCACTGCTGAGAAAAAAAGCCAATTACGGCCAGAACATCAAGGAGTTGCAACCGAAACCATGTGCCAGCTGAATAAGTCTGGCGCTGATTTTGCGCATGTTCCCGGGGTCACAGCCATGACAGATGTGACTGGGTTCGGCCTGCTGGGCCATTTAAGTGAGATTTGTCAGGGGTCGGGTGTTCAGGCGACATTACATTTTTCGGCTATCCCGCGTTTACCGGCGGTTGAAGAGTATATTGCGGCGGGTTGTGTTCCGGGGGGAACCGGTCGCAACTTTGACAGTTATGGTCATCTGATTGGCAAAATGTCCGATTTACAGAAGAGTTTACTCTGTGACCCGCAGACATCCGGTGGCTTGCTGTTAGCGGTCTTACCAGAAGCTGAAGCGCAAGTACATGAAATCGCAGCTCGACATGGCCTGGTGCTCAGTGCTATTGGCGAGTTAGCTCCGGTGGATAGCAGCCGAGCGCTGATTGAGATAACAGAATGATTTTTTCTTTGTTGCCCTTTTTTTTGATGTATTCGCGCGGTAAATGATGCGACTTTTTATTGCCGAAAAGCCCAGTCTGGCACGGGCGATAGCGGATATTTTGCCAAAACCGCATCGTCGGGGTGATGGATTCATTGCCTGTGGTAATGATCAAATGGTGACCTGGTGTGTTGGCCATTTGCTGGAACAAGCTCAACCCGATGCTTACGATAGCCGCTATGCGCGTTGGTCATTAGCGGATTTACCGATTATTCCTGAAAAATGGCGATTACAGCCGCGCCCCTCGGTGAGTAAACAATTGAATGTTATCAAACAATTGTTGCAACAAGCTGATGAAGTCGTTCATGCGGGTGACCCTGACCGCGAAGGTCAACTTTTAGTTGATGAAGTCTTGGATTACCTTGATTTAGCGGCAGAAAAGCGGCAAAACGTCCGCCGTTGTTTAATTAATGACTTAAACCCGCAGGCTGTGGTGCGTGCTGTAGAACGTTTGCGTTACAACCGTGAGTTTATCCCGCTTTGTGTTTCAGCATTGGCACGAGCCAGAGCCGACTGGCTATATGGCATCAATATGACTCGCGCCTATACTATTCTTGGGCGCAATGCGGGCTATGATGGCGTGCTGTCGGTTGGTCGTGTGCAGACGCCGGTATTAGGGTTAGTAGTGCGCCGCGATGAAGAAATTGAAGATTTTGTCGCTAAAGATTTTTTTGAGGTCAAAGCCCATATCGTCACGCCAGCTGATGAGCGTTTTGTGGCGTTATGGCAACCGAGTGATTCTTGTGAATCCTATCAAGATGAAGAAGGGCGCTTGTTACATCGCCCACTGGCAGAACACGTTGTTAACCGCATAACGGGTCAGCCAGCTGTTGTGACCTCCTATAATGATAAACGGGAATCAGAAACTGCTCCGTTGCCATTCTCCCTTTCTACTTTGCAAATTGAGGCGGCAAAACGGTTCGGCTTGAGCGCGCAACAAGTGCTGGATATTTGCCAGCGATTATATGAAACGCACAAATTGATTACATATCCGCGCTCGGATTGCCGATATCTACCAGAAGAACATTTTGCTGGACGTCATTCAGTGCTCAATGCTATCAGTATCCATCAAGCTGATCTTTTGCCGCTGGAAGTCATGGACAGTGACCGGCGTAATCGCTGTTGGGATGACAAAAAAGTCGATGCTCACCACGCGATCATTCCAACAGCCCGCGTCAGCAAAGTGAATTTGACGACTGATGAGAGCAAAGTTTACCGATTAGTCGCGCAGCAATATTTAATGCAATTTTGCCCTGATGCGCAATTTCGTAAATGTGTTATTGAACTGGATATTGCGGGCGGTAAGTTTATCGCCAAAGCTCGTTTTCTGGCGGAGGCGGGTTGGCGTACCTTGCTCGGCAGTAAAGAGCGGGATGAAGAGAATGAGGGCGCGCCATTGCCGGTGGTTGAGAAAGGCGCTGAATTACTGTGTGAACGTGGAGAAGTTGTTGAACGGCAGACTCAGCCGCCGCGGCCATTTACTGATGCCAGTTTGTTATCTGCCATGACCGGCATTGCCCGTTTTGTGCAGGATAAAGAACTGAAAAAAGTATTACGCGCTACCGATGGTTTGGGAACGGAAGCCACACGAGCAGGGATTATTGAACTACTGTTCAAACGAACTTTTTTGTTTAAAAAAGGCCGTTATATCCATGCCAGCCCGGCAGGACGAGCATTAATTCATGCATTACCCGATATCGCCGCTCGGCCCGATATGACGGCTCATTGGGAATCAACACTGACACAAATCAGTGAAAAAAACTGTCGCTATCAGGATTTTATGCAGCCGCTGGTGGCCACATTGCAGGATTTAATTAGTCAGGCAAAACAAAATAGGTCGCCTCAGGTTTTTCGTGGGTTGCCAGCCGCTCCTACAGGGGCGATAAAGAAACGTAAGAAAACGCCGACCAAAACCAAGGAGACTAAGTCATGAGAATATGGGTAATGCTAGGGTGCATGGGGGTTGCCACACTTATTTCTGGTCAGGTTTTGGCAAACCGGAATAATGTTGATGTCGTCGTTCCTTTACCTCCCGAAGTGTGGAATAACTCAGCAAATCGCAACAGTAATCCGTGTACCCGTTGCTGTATTTATCAAAATCAAAACTATTCGGAAGGTGCGGTATTGCGGGTTGAAGGCGAAGTTTTACAATGTGTGCGGGATCCTAATGTAATTGGAACTAATCCATTGATCTGGAAAAGATTAACCCGATAAGTGATGACTGTTTTTGGCGGATAAAAGCCTCTAATAATGGAATGTCGGCGGGTGCCAGAGGGTAGTTATGAACCTCCTCTGGCATTAGCCAGGCGAGGGCTGAGTGGCAATGTAAAACAGGGTCACCACAGAAGCTTTCAATGTGCCAGGCATGCAGTCGGATGGTGCCTTTTGGTGAATCCCACTGATTGGTCGCAATATATCCGGCTATCGTCACGTCAATATTTAACTCTTCGGCAAGTTCGCGTATCAATGCTTGCAGTTGGCTTTCTCCAGCCTCGACTTTCCCGCCAGGGAATTCCCATAAACCCGCCTGATCGCGATGTGAATCTCGTTGTGCCAATAAAATCTTACCGTTTCGTTCAATAATTGCCGCGACGACATCAATCATTTTTATTTGCCTGGCTACAGTGGTTTATTTATTTCGTTTAGAAGTCGCCCTATAAACAAATAGGGCATAGCAAAATCTGCCATTATTAGAGTGCGAATTCAGACCATACTGGGGCGTGATCCGAAGGTTTTTCCATGCTTCTAATATCGTAATCAATCCCTGTGGCAATGCAGCGAGCTGCCAGAGGGTGGCTTGCCAGCAATAAATCTATGCGTAAGCCTCTATTCTCGTCAAAACCACGCGAACGGTAATCAAACCATGAAAATTGGTCGTTACAATCAGGGTTTGCTGCACGGAATGTATCTACCAGCCCCCAATTTTGTAAACGCTCCAGCCATGCACGTTCTTCAGGCAGGAATGAACACTTGCCTGTACGCAACCAGCGCTTGCGGCTCTCTTCGCCAATACCAATATCCAGATCTGTTGGGCTGATATTGACATCTCCCATAATCAGTACTTGGGCATCAGATGACAGTTGTTGTTCCAAATACTGCTGCAAGTCAGCATAAAAACGCTCTTTAGCAGGAAACTTTATGGGATGGTCACGGCTTTCCCCTTGAGGGAAATAGCCATTAATCACGGTTAAAGGACCTTGCGGTGTCGCAATGTCAGCCATAATAATACGGCGTTGTGCATCTTCTTCATCGGTAGGAAAGCCACGTCGCACGGCCAAGGGTTCATTCTTGGTTAACAATGCAACGCCGTAATGGCCTTTTTGTCCATGATAAAATACGTGATAACCATGCTGACTGACTTCTTCAAGCGGAAACATATCATCATGCACTTTTGTTTCTTGAAGCCCAATAACATCGGGTTGATGTTGTTCGATTATTGCAGCCAGTTGATGTGGTCGAGCACGTAGGCCATTGATATTAAAAGAGACAAACTTCATGGTCAGCACCGTATGTTCGCTAGAAATGATTCCGAATATTAGCAGATACCGAATAAAAATGTAATCCATAATAAGAGAATAACTTATAGACTATTATAAAAAGTAGATAATCAAACACCACTGAGAGAAAAGAAACTATAAAAATTAGATTACTGATTTCATATAATG
>NZ_CABHXX010000120.1 GCF_902170565.1 Yersinia thracica | reverse complement strand
CTCCCAGTGTAATTATCATCTTCATAAATAGTCACTTGAGTATCTGGTGGTAGCTTTATAGAACTAATACTGTCATTAAATGTATTAACAATATGATACCTCCGGTCGGCAGGGTCGCTGGCATGATAAAGATCTAAACTCTCATTACCGGACAAACAAAACGAGTTACCAGAAAACGCATCAAGTTCATAAAAACACGCGGCGCTTCTGACCTTAAAGGAACTAATATCATCATCTAAATCTGCCCAGCGTGGGGATGACAATGACTCTACATTATCTTTCAATGTATATGTTCTACCAGAAAAGTTAATATCTTTAAAAACAGAAACAACCAATCCATGAGAAACAGAAATTGATGAGATACGATCATTCCACTTAATAGGTAAATCATTAATAGCATTACCCTCTGTAGTACAAAGAGATTCACCCTGATAATATTCATCAATGAAAAAACAAACTTTTGGATTATCAGAAAACACATCAAAACTTAATATTGAAACTAACGAAAATAATGTGAGCGAGAATTTTTTTCTTATCATATTTCCTCCAACATTTTATTTATTATAATTAATGAATATCAACCAATTACAACAAACACTTTGATGAAATTAAACATATGATTATTTAAAAGTTTCATATGGAAGTAACTTCAAACATATTACAATAAAATAAAATTAGTCATTAATATAATTTTTATTACAAACATATTATTTTCGTAAAATAGATGGGAATAGATGAAATTAGATTATTATTTAACGTCATAGGTATAAGGCTAATCCAACCTAAATACCAAATTACTCACCTGCCCACTTTCATCTAATATATTAAGCTGATAACGGCCCGGTGTTGTTAATGTTTGTATCCACGACTGATTATTCTCTGTCACTGCCACCTGCTCCCCATTGAGGAACCACCATCTTTGTCCACGCCCACCTTGCGCTTCTAAGCGAAGGTCGAGACGATTTTGGCCCGGCAATCGCTTCACAACCGCACCATCACGTATACCTAAAACCAACAATGGTGCCGCCTCAATATCACCTTGTGGCGGACATTCACTGCTGGCCGCAGGGAGTCTTTGGCTACGGCGCTCTGCCAGCGGTAGCCAGGGTTCAAGCGGCAACGGCCAAAGCGTTAATTGTGCTGACTTAGCACCAGGGCAATCTGCCGCAACTCGTTTACCTTGAGGATTTAACCACACACGGAGTTGGCTACCCTGCATATTTTCCTGACCAGGTGCAGCCAGGGTTGGGGGCAAAGTGCCGTCAAGAACCCAGCTTTGCCGCCGCTGTCGACAGTTGCTATCACCCGCAGCGAGCGGTTGCCCACCCGGCCAGCAAATCTCTTCGCGGCTAACAGAAGATGGGCGGGGATCAAGAGGCAACTGGCGACCATTTTGCTGTAACCCCGTCATCAGTAAGTTATTGACCTGATTGAGAATAGGGATGGCAGTGGCGTAACCAAACTGCCCGGCAACCGGTGTGCCATCTGGCCGACCGACCCACACGCCAATAGTATAACGCGCGTTAATACCTATCGCCCAAGCATCACGATAGCCATAGCTGGTGCCAGTTTTCCATGCCAGCGGCACAGTGGCCGGTAAAATATCATCCGGTAATGGCCGGGCTTCCCCCGCCATGATTCGCCGAGTAATCCATGCCGCGCCCGCTGAAAATAACCGCCGTTCCTGCACCTGCTGTTGGGGTTCGAAGCGCAAACTGGCTGCCATTCCGCCGCGCGCAAAAGCACTGTATGCCGCGACCAACTGATCCAGCCGTGACCCCGTTCCTCCCAGAATCACCGCCAAACTGGGTTCACTGTGCAGCGGAAAACGTAAGTTCAAACCGCCATTACGCAAATTAGCCGTAAAACGTTTCGGGCCATAGGCTTCCAGTAATTGCACCGCCGGTAGATTTAATGAGCGCACTAATGCCTCACTGGCACTGACCGGGCCGTGGAATCCGGTATCAAAATTGCCGGGGCGATAATCACCAAAGCGGCGCGGCACATCTTGCAGCAATGATTCTGCATGGATCAGGCCATCATCCAAGGCCATCGCGTAGAGAAATGGCTTCAGTGTGGACCCCGGCGAGCGCCAGGCGCTGACCATATCCACATGGCCGAAGCGGCGGTCGTCTTGAAAATCGACCGAGCCGAGGTAAGCACGCACTTTCATGTTGCTGTGCTCCACCACCAGCAATCCCAATGACGTTTTCTCGGGAAGTTGATGACGCCAACCGGCGGCCATATCTTCCAATTGCCGCTGTAAACCGGCATCCACTGTGGTTTGAATCACTTCCCGCTGATTGCCCGTGGTCAAGCGCCGAGCCAATAATGGCGCTAATTGCGGCACCTGACGCGGGGCCAGCCAGATATCTTCTTGTTTTATATCAGCCACTTGTTTCGCCGACCACACCTGGTAATCCGCCAATCGGCTTAAGACTTTATCGCGTGCAACTTTAGCGCGCAGTGGATAGCGATCCGGGCGCAAACGGCTCGGTGCTTGCGGCAACGCGGCCAATAATGCCGCTTCTGCGGGGGTTAATTCAGAGGGCGGTTTGCCCAAATATGTCCAACTGGCCGCGCCAATTCCTTGCAGGGTGCCGCCGAAAGGGGCGCGATTAAGGTAGATTTCGAGAATTTGGTCTTTAGAAAAGTGCCATTCCAACTGAAATGTTCGCCAAACTTGGCGCAGTTTACCGGCTAACGTGCGGGGATGTGGGTCGATTAAGCGGGCAACTTGCATAGATACTGTGCTGCCGCCGGAAAGAATCTTACCTGCACGTAAATCCTGCCAGGCAGCGCGGGCCAGCGCCAATGGGTTCACACCCGGATGAGCATAAAACCAGCGGTCTTCAAAGGTCAGCAGCGCTTGCAGATAATAAGGAGAAACCTGTGGCAGTGTGACCGGATAGCGCCACACCCCGTCAGTATCGGCAAAGCGCCATAACGGCGTGCCATCTTCGGCGGTGACCACTCGCGCGATTTGTACTTCGGTCAGCGGAAGTGGCCAGCGTTTATCCGCCAGCCACAATAGGGCCGGAAACAGCACAACAATAAGCGCCAGCAGCCAAAATTTACGGCAATGACGGGAAAAGCCTGTTTTTAGCATCAAGACTATTTCGCTCCCCTTTTACCGGTGCCGCAAAAGGGGAGTAAGTGTTTACTTCACTATTTCGAGCTGCGACACCGTGCTGCCCAGCGCTCGCCAGTCCGGAACATACATAGATTCTACCTGTGGCGCAGGCACCTGATAGACTCCCGGTGTTACCGCTCGCGCCAGATATAGCAAGGTGGTGTGGCGGTATCCATCGACATTGACTGCAGCAACATAGCGGTCATCGCGGAATTCCTGATGTTTAATATCCGACTGCTGCATATCTTGCAGCAACTCCGTCACACTGCTGGCGCTCTCCCCCAGACTGGCACTGCTGTCGCCCAAGTTTTGGTTTTCCAATTCCAAACCGGCGGGCAGCAAATCGACCACCAGCGCATCTGGCACCCGTTTATCGGCCCAGACATCTAAATGCACCAAAACTAACTCGCCACTTTTCAACTGTGATAAGCGCAGCGGCTGACCATCAAGCCCCATATAACTGCGGGTGATATGTAAATTATTGCTGAATGGCGCGGGCGTTTGCTGCGGATATCCCACAATATCCACGCGGCTATACACAGCAACATCGCCACGGTTTTGTAACTGCATTCCGCTCGCCAGCTGTTGCGCCGACCAGTTTTGGTTCAATGCCGTGCTTTGCGTCAATGCCGCTACCTGCTCGATCGGCTCAACTTGCGGCGCTATCGCCACCTGCCACGGTGTTTCCGCCCCATTCATCAATGTGCGTCCCGCGAGGAATATAGCATTGCTCTCCTGCGTGGACAGGTAGTTGCGGCTGGTCAGCACATCAGACAGTGCCAATAGCCGGGTATCACGCGCTTCCGGCAGTAAATTATTGTCGGTTAACAGAGCTAAAATCAGCGCATCATCGCGCAGCGAACTGCCGTAGTCTTCCAGCCAATAATCTTTATCACTGCGGCTGGTGTTTAGCCCTTGGGTAATGGCCTCTTTAGCCCGTGGCATATCCCCCATCAGTTTCAGCGCCACGCCCAGTTGCACCAACGGCAAACCGGAGCGCGCATCATTGCTGCGGCTATACAATTGGCGCAAAGCCCCCAATGAGGCTTGCTGCTGTTGGGCCAATACCAAGCCCGCGTAGGCCTGAACCGCAAAACGAGTATGTTTAGTTTGTTCGCTGTAACGAATTTCAATTTGGCTCGGATCTTGTAAATAGCGCTGCAAACGATTATTCGCCGCAGTGAGCGCCGCCACCGGCACACTATAACCTTGCTGGCTGGCGCGATAGAGGAAGTCAGTGGCATAAGCCGTCAGCCAAAATTCTTCCGGGCTATTATTGCTCCATAAGCCGAAACCGCCGTTATAGCGCTGCATACTGAGCAGATGCTCGATACCGACATCAATACTTTTGCGCCGTTTTTCATCACTGTCGGCCTTAATACCCAGCGCCGTCAATTGAGCATAATTACTGTACAAAGAGGGATATAGCCCGCTGACTGTTTGTTCCAAACAGCCATAAGGGTAAGCATATAACTCGCTGATATAACGCGCTAAATTGAGCGGTGGCCGGCTGCTTATCAGCAATTTCCCTTGCAAGGTTTCAGCGGCCAGCCCGGCGGTGGCCTCTGCTGGCAAGTTCCAGCTATCACCACTGTGCAACACATTGGCGAAATGGCGAGTCTGAGCCGGATAGGCGGGCCGCACCCCAATTTTCCAATGATGCTGGTAATCCGGCCGTTTTTCATTCGGTAAAACCATTCCGGTGATGGTCAGGCCGATATCACCCTGCCCAAAGCCATTCAAGGCCCGCACCGGGATCAGCACTGTTTTGCGCTCACCATTGGCCAGCGAGATAGATTGGTTTTGTGCGCCATTGAGTGCCAATAAATCGCTGGCGGCCCATTGAAGTGACAAAGTTTGAGGTTGGCCGGATAAATTACTCACATCCAATGCCAGTTGGGTACTGTCCCCGCCAGCCAGGAAGCGCGGGGTGGCGAGTTGGGCAATCAGTGGGGCCGCGACCACCACTTTAGCTTCCGCTTTACCGAAATCTTCTTCGCTCCAGGCTTGTGCCATCAGGCGCAGTTCGCCGTTAAAATCAGGGATAGCCAGTTCAATGGTGCCCTCACCCTGTGCGTTTAAGGTCACCGGCTGGGCCTGTTGCGCTACAATAGTGACTTCCGTAATAGGCTTTTTACCACCACGGGAAAGCGCATCTTCGTCATCCCCATCCCCACCAAAACGCAGGCTCGCCAGCCGCCCCTGCCCTTCAATTAATTGCCCATAAACATCATATTGATCAGCACTGTAGCGTTTGCGGCCAAAGAAAGCGTCATAGGGATCTGGCGTAACGTAATCCGTGATATTGAGAATTCCGCTGTCAACCGCTGACAGCAACACTTGCACTTTTTCAGGTAACGGCGCACCGGTGCCGCTGGCTTTCACCTTGACCGTCAAGGTCTGATTCGGGCGAATACGCTCAGGTGATTCCAGCTCTAGCGCCAGTTTGCGGGTTTCATCCACCAGCGGCAGATGCAGCAAACCAATGGCGCGTTTTGGGGTCGCCTGCTGTGACTTATCACCGGGACGAATGACTGTCGCACTAAGATATAAATCATGGCGATTCCACTCTTTGTTAATCGGCACTTCAACCTCAGCGCCCCCCGCCGGAATGGTCACTTCCTGCCACCACAATGGGCCGTCACTGGATTCCACCAGCAAATAACCGTTACCGGCAGCCGGTGCTTCAATGTGTAATTTTACTTTTTCGCCCGGCCGATAAGCCGGTTTATCCAGTGTCAGCTTGACTTGATCGGGCCGAATCGCGCCACTGCCGCCGGTATTATCCTGCCAGCTATACCCTGCCCAGAAGCGGGAGCTACTGACTAATTCATTATCTGGATGACTCACCTCAATCCGATATGCGCCCCACTCCACTGGGAAGCTGACCTTGGCGCTGCCGTCGGCGGGAATATTCACCGACTGTTCTGCCAATGTCAGATCTTTTTTATCATACAATGACTGCCAGCCATCACTTTCCGACCACTGCCAATAGTAATCACGGCGCTCACGCACCAGTTTGACTTTCAAACCATTGACCGCCAGTTTTTCCCCCTCGGCATTGGCATAAACAATGTCGAAATCAGCGGTGGTGTCTTGATCAACCATGGCCTGCGATTTATAGCTGTCACTGCGGTAATCATAAACTTGCTGCTTGTTGAACAAGGGGCGAATCCCCACCAGCGCATCAGCTGGCCACAATGCTTGCTCAGCGCGCCGTGTGACGGGCCGCCCGCCGGATTCCAGCAAACTGGCCTGTAAAATCAGTTTCAGCGGCGATTGTGCATTCTGCCAACTGTTATCGACTTCAATGTCAGTTTGGCCATCACTGTCGAGTGTGGTATCAAACTCATCCAAGGTGCGCGAGAGATTTTCTTCAATAACTGAACCGAATTCAAAACCGGGCAATGATGCTACCGCTTCCCGCAGTGGGCGCAGGAATAATTGCCCTTGCAGCCGGTTACCGGATGCCGGAGCGCCATAAAGATAGCGGCCAGTGATGGCAAAGCTCGCTTCGCTGTCGGTGGCAATGGGTTCTTTATGGGTGGCAATCTCAAGTGCCATGCGCTCTGGCAGGAAATCTTCGACTTTAAATTTATACAGGCGCGGCTGGTTATCGCCCAGATTCATGCGCAGTGACCATTCACCGGTGGGGCCGCCTTGTGGAATGGCGTATTGATATTGATACAAACCGGCTTGCGGCTGCCAGACAAAGCTGCGCACCACTTGATTATCGGGCTTGAGAATATCGACTTTAACCGGCTGGGTGGTCAGAGGTTTACCATCAGCATCACGCAGTAACCCATTGACAATTAACGTTTCTCCGGGGCGATAAAGGTCTCGCGGACCAAAAGCAAAAAACTGCTTCTGGAAACCTTCCGGCCCGGCGATATCAAACTCGGCCAGATCCAGCGCCGGTGTATTGAGGTCAATCAAGCTGGTTTGGCCGTTTTGCGAAGCCAGCAGCAACTTGGCCTTAGCATTCTTCTCCAACTGCGCATGGCCCTGGACGTCAGTTTCAACCTGCCCCAGCACTTGGCCTTTTTCATCCAGCAATTGCAGTTGCACCCCTTTCAAGGCCGCCCCGCCTGCTAATGCTTGGGTAAAGACATCCATCCGGTCATGGTAGCTGTGCAGCGAAACACCAATATCACTCAGGGTAAATAAGGTGGCGGCATTGGTGTAGCTGTAACGCCCGGCTTGTTGCATCACCGCCAAATAAACACCGGATTCTTGCAGCGGCTTGATTTCGGCTAATGGAAGCATCAGCTTTTCGCGGGTATTGGCAGCAGGATTGAGGTCAAAACGGCCGGTATAGACTAGATCGGCCATTTTCAGTAATTCGTCCGATTCCCAATTCGACAGCGCGCTGCGGTATTGCCATGCGGCGAGGAAATTAGCCAGGCTACTTTGCTTAATGCGGAAAAAGTTAACATCAATGCTATCAACATTGAGCGCCATCACCGGCAAGCCCTGTGCCAATTTACCCGGCAATAAAGAACCTTTACTGGCAAACCCGACACTCGGCTTGATATCGCGGGTGGTGATTTGCTGTTGCTGTTGTTTGCCCAGCTCAGTACCGCCAATCCCTTTCAAGCTGCTGTCGACAGTCAGTAGCAATTTACGCTCAGGTTTAAGATGGCGTAAGCGCAGCTCCATCAGGTTATCAGACAGCTCCCAGGCCCCGTCGATTTTGCCGCTAACAGTATCAACCAAATGCACCAAAGAGGAGAAATCTTGCTTGGGATCCAATGGCTGCGAGAAAGTCAGCACCATAGCACTGGCACCATCGAGTTGTAACTCAGAGGCGTCCAGTAAGGTTAGCGGCTGACCCACATGCTGTTTTGTCAGCTCCGCCAACTTATTGGCATCATCTAGTTTGCTCACCGCAGCTTTGGCTGCCGGTCCACGGGTCTGTGTGGTGACCGGAGCCGATGGAGCGGCAACATCTTTATTTTTGTCCCCGTCATCACAGCCCGCTAATAGCAGCACGCCACTTAAGAACAGGGCACTGCCCAATAAAGCCGCCTGACACTGTTTGATTCCCGACATTAACCGCTGCAAACCGTTGTGATTCATATCTCTCTCCCTGGTTGATAGCCAGATTATAGCATTCACCTGAAAGGGAATATAGACAGATAAACCGACCGCTTTTATATAGGAAATATTCTCTGTTTTTATAGAATATGTTTTAGATAAAAATAAGAAAATAAGCGCAAATGAACAAAAACCCTATTTAATACTTTTTTAATAAAAAATTAAATAAATAAAAACACCAAACAACCACCCGAGAAATGAAATATTTTATCACTTATAAAACAATATGTTATCAGTAGCTCACCCGAAAATAAATAAAACACCAAATGAAATAAATATAAAAAAATGAATTTAATATTTTAATAAATAGGCAGAACCCCTTCAGATCATTATATTTCAGCCAACATTTTGTCGTTATTAAAAAGCTTTAGTACGTATCTGTAAAAATTAACCTATAAATAGGAACTTATAAAACCATGAGTCATCACAACACACTTAATACGCGTTTATTACCATTATCGATTTTGATTTCTTCGCTGGTGTCAGGTGGGGCAGTAGCCGCATCAACAACAGAATTTACGCCCGGTGCAACTCCAGGTATCGCGAATGGCGGGAGTTTTCTGGTAACAGATAACATCGTCGTCGGCGCACCTGAAGAAAAAAGTATCTTTGCAAAACTAAGTGACTACCTGACAGCTGGTTTCATTACTCAGGAGCAGAAAGAAAAGTGGCAAGAAAATTTAGAAAAGTTGGACGAGAAGAAAACAGCGGCGGCAAATGCGCAAAAGGCCGTTGATTTAGCAACAGAGGCAAATAAAAAAGCGATTCAAAACGTTGCTGATGTGGAGAAACTAAAAGCGGCTGTCGACAAAGATGTCGCTGCAAAAGCAACAGCGATACAAAATCTAGAGAGCACTTTATCTACAAAAAACAGTGAAAAAACCAGCGCCATTACTGCTTTGGGGTTAGTACCTGACGATGCAGATATTGCAACACAAGTCACTGATCGGGTTACTAAGTCAGAAAAAGAGCTTGAAGAAAAAAATAACGTTCTAATCGAGAAAACAACAGCGGCTGAAGCAGCGGATGAAGAAAAAACGCAGCATGAAGCAAAAATTAAAAAATTTGATGAGCAGATTACTAAGCTAGATAAAGAATTAACTGATGCTAATGACAATAAAACCAATGTTTTAGTAGCCGCTGTTAATGCTGCCAAGGACAATAAAGACACCGCAGAAGCTGATAAGAATGCAGACATTGGTAAAGCCAAGGAGAAGCATGAGAGCACCAAAGGTAACCTTAGCAACTCAGATGACTCAATAAAAAACACAGCAATAGCGGATCAAAAAGCCTATAACGATTTAGCCAAAGCCTTTGAGGATGCGATTGCGGCGGCTGAGAAAGCAGTTGCAGATAAAGATGTTGAAATAAACGGTCTAACCACTCAAAAAACGACTGTTGAGGCTGAAAAATCCATCGTTAATAATGAGAAATCGGCTCTAGCAGATGCAGTCGCCCAAGCAACAAAAGCTAAAAATGATGCACAAGGTGCAGCTGCTACTGCAAAGGATGCTGTCACTAAAGCCGAAGCAGCAGATAAAGCTATCAAGGCGGCTGAAGCTGCTCAACAAGCGGTAACTGAAGCACAGGCTGAGAAGCAGAAGTTAACTGAGCAGTTTGATCTTATTGTGACAACTCTTCCTAAGGCAGAACAGGCCAAAATCGACGCGGACACTGACCTGACAGCCAAAAACAATGAATTGGCTACCGCCCAAGACGCGGTTAAAGATCTAGTCGATAATACCCTTGCTACTGAGCTGCCAGCTGTCGATAAAACTATCGCCCAAAGTGAATCAGGTACTGTTGCTGCAAAGACTCTCGCGATCAATACCAAAGTAGCCGGCGGTACGCAAGATGTGGAAAAAGATGGCAAGATCATTGGCAGCATGGTTAGCGAAGACGGCAGCGTAAACCTGGTTGTTGGCGCACAAGCTCACGATACTGTGGTCAATAAAGGCACCATTAACAACAATGGTGGTGAAGATTTCGGTTCAATCATCAATGATGGCGGCCAGCTGATACTGGCAGGGACAACGACAAAAGATGCAAATGGCGCTGATGTCATAAATATCGCTGTATCCCAAGACGCGAAAATCCTTGAAGGCGGTACTGTAACGGTTGGCAAAGATGCCGAAATTAATAATCTTAGCAGCACAAAAGGGACGGTTGCGCTGAAAGACGGCGCTAAAGCCTTTAAAACCGCTATTGATGGTGGCACGCTGACTATCGAAAAAGGGGCTAATGCGCAATATACTTCACTGATTGATGCCCATCTGGAGTTGATCGAGGGAGCAACGGCTGACAACACAAATGTGGGTGTGGATGCCGAATTTGTTCTTAAAGACGGTGCACAAACCAAGAGCACTAAGGTAGAAGGTGACGGTAAATTTACACTTGAAGATGGCTCGTCAGCCACCGGTACTATGGTATTCAATGGCACAGTAACTGTTAACGACAATGCCAAGATCGACAATACACTGCTTAGTACCCATGATGCGATCCTGGATCTTAAAGCAGGTGCCATAGCCACTAACACCCAGTTAACAGAGGCGACATTAGACTTAATCGCCGGTGCAACAGCGGATAATACCAAACTGACGGAGTTCTCAACCTTTACCCTGCAAGATGGTGCAGAAACCAAAGGTACTCTGATTAATTCAAATAGTCAGTTTATTGTTAATGACAATGCAACGGCCAGCAGCACTACCTTGAATTCCGGTGAATTTAGGGTTAATGGCACAGGCGCTGCCAAAGACACCACCGTGGATGGCGGCAAATTTATTGTTAATGGCACAGCCAATAACACCACCGTGACAGGCGGTAAATTTGCAGTTAATAAAGGTGCAACGGCCAACGCTACCACCTTGAATTCTGGCGAATTTAGTGTTGCTGGCACAGCCAAAGACTCCACCGTTAATGGCGGCAAATTTGTAGTTAATAAAGATGCAATCGCCGACATCACCACCTTGAATTCCGGCGACTTTATTGTTAATGGCACAGCCAATAACACCACCGTTAAAGGCGGCAAATTTGCAGTTAATAAAGATGCAATGGCCGACATCACCATCTTGAATTCCGGCGACTTTATTGTTAATGGCACAGCCAAAGACACCACGGTTAAAGGCGGCAAATTTAATCTGATGGCGCGTGCACAAGCACATAAGCTGATGGTTGAAAATGGTAGCGCCCTAATTTCAGGTCATTTGGTGGATGCGACATTCAATGGCGGCACCGTCATTTTTGATAAAAACGCAAACATTGGCGGCACCGTCATTTTTGATAAAAACGCAAACATTGGCGGCACCGTCATTTTTGATAAAAACGCAAACATTGACGGTACTATTAATGCCAATAAAGACAGCATTATCAACCTGCATGAGGGTGTGAAAACCGCAAAAGCAGACCTGATCCTGGCGGGCAAAATGGAACTGATTGCCGCAGATATCGCACAAATTACCGCTAAATCAGCAGGCCGTGCCGCCTTTGCCGGCAGTGCTGGACAACCGGCTCAATTCGCCTTTAAAAATGTGAAATTGGCGGGTGGTAACATTGATATGAGCAAGTCTAATGCTCAACTGACCATGGCATCGCTAGCGGGCAAAGGTAGCTTTAAGCTGGGTTCAACACTCAATAACCATGCGGATGCGCCACTGAAAGTTAGCGGCAATGCTGATGGTAGTTTTGATATTCAAATCGATGCCAGCGGTACTCAACCAGCCAACCTAAATGTCGTTGATGTTAAAGGGCAAAATACTGCCAAATTCGCTCTGTCCAATGGGCCGGTAGACTTGGGTAACTATAAGCATTCACTGGTCAGTGATGGCAAAGGTGGCTTTAAACTGGCTGCGGATAAAATAGCCCCGACACCAAGTACTGCCGGTATTATGGCCGTCGCCAATACCATGCCGGTTATCTTTAACGCAGAATTGAGTTCTATTCAGAATCGTTTGGATAAACAAACAACTGCGGCTAACGAAAGTGGTGTGTGGTTAACTTACCTGAATGACAGTTACGATGTGAAAGGCACCGCAACTGACTTCAATCAGAAGTTAAGCGGCGTGACTTTAGGTGGCGACAAAGCCATTGAATTGGGTAACGCGGTGTTGAGTATGGGTGGGTTCGCCAGCCATACTAGCTCTAATATCAAATCTGATTACCAGAGCAGCGGCAGTGTGGAAAGTAATTCATTGGGTGCTTATGCTCAACTTCTGTCCAATAGCGGTTATTACTTTAACAGCGTATTGAAAACTAACCAGTTTAAACAGAATCTGAGTGTGACTTCGCAAGGCAAGAGTGCCACTGGCGCAGCTAACTTCTCCGGTATGGGGCTGGCAGTAAAAGCGGGTAAACATATCACTTTTGATACGATGTATGTTTCCCCTTATGTGGCCCTGAACACCTTTAGCTCGGGTAAAAACCAATACAAATTGTCTAACGGCATGGAAGCACAAAGCCAAGGCACACGTTCTACCACCGGTACTTTGGGTATGAACACCGGCTATCGTTTTGTGTTGAATAACGGTGCAGAAATCAAGCCTTATGCAATTTTCTCGGTAGACCATGACCTGATGGCAAGTAACAAGGTGATGATTAACAAAGAGATATTTGATAATAGCCTGAAAGGGACTCGTGCTAACGCTGGTGTTGGTGTCAATGTGAATCTGACATCTAACCTGTCTATCGGCTCAGAAGTTAAAGTTTCTAAAGGTAAAAACATTGCCACCCCAATGACCATTAATATGGGCGTTGCTTACACTTTCTAAATGGCGCAGTAGTTTCTTCATGTAGCAATGATGATTATCTGTCATAAAAAGGGAGCCAAATTGGCTCCCTTTTCTTATTAATGGCTGGTCGAAGGAATGATATTCCTTAGCCAACTGCCCCATCTGCGCTGGTAAAATGCTTGGGTATGTGTCATCAGGTAATGGCTTACCCCCCGCTCCTTCTCATTCACCACGCAAAAATCTACCGGGCCATCATCCGGCGCATGGTCACTGGCAACATTACCGGCCTCTTGAATCAGTTGGTCAATCTCATCATCTGTGCCATCCACTTCCAGCCCAACCAATAAGTTAGGTTTATCATCCACACTCTTATCATGCATCAGCGCCAAGAAAGCACGCCGCACGGGTTTACGCTGGCTAAACAGCTGGATCAGGGCATCTACCATCGCCGCAGGATATTCTTCCGGCTGCCCCAACAGAATTTGGCTCTCTTTATCCACCACCATTTCGGCTGGTTGGGCTAAACCGCCATTTTCCAGTAGCATCGCCACTTCTTGTGGCCAAAACTCTTTACCGTGCTCTGATTTTGGGTTCAAAAACAGGTGTGCGCCTTGGGTCATTTCAAATAACACCCGCGCTGGCATGGCGACAAAAGGCTGTTTGGGGTGATTAACTGACAGTTTTTCACTGTCAATCGGTTGATCTTCGGCGATATCCAGCGCTTGCTGGAGCACCTCTACCGAGGTAAAGAAGGGAATGACCGATTCGCCATCCTGCTTTTCCCAATGCAGAATATTCACCCCATCGCCTGTTGTGAAGGCCATCTCACCCTCTTCATCGCCCTGCTCTGACCCGTCCACCAGCACCAAAACTGTGGCATCCAACAGTGTGCGGAAAAAAGCGGTACGATGAATTGATTCCGTCGCCGCCAGTTTCAGCAAAGACTCCAGACTTTGGTCTTCATCATGATGGTGGTTTCCGTGGCTATCAACAGCAGGGGGTTGTGGCAAACTCATGCTCTACTCCAAAAAACATCTTGCTAGGATAAATGGGAGGGTGGATAGGTAGAAGAGTAAAGTGTCCGCGCCAGGGATGGCGCGGAACAAGCCCCCAGGGAAGGGTTTACGGCGGCTTTACGATCTGCCTATTCTCACTCCTCGGCACATCAACTTCTTATTTTGCTTTCGCCAACAGCAAGTTAGCAATAGTACGAACACCCAGACCTGTAGCACCGGCAGACCACTGATCAACCGCACCTTTACGGTAAGTCGCAGAGCAGTCAATGTGCAGCCAACCTTGCTGATAGTCTTTCACGAAATGCGACAAAAATGCTGCGGCAGTGCTGGCACCCGCACTGTAGGCTGCCCCCGCGACATTATTCAACTCAGCAAAGTTGGATGGCAGTTGGCTGCGATGGAATTCAGCTAATGGCAAGCGCCAGAAAGGCTCATGCTCACTTTGCGCACTGCTCAACAACTCTTGGGCCAATTCATCATCAAAACTAAATAGCGCATGGTAATCATTACCCAGCGCCGTTTTTGCCGCGCCGGTCAAAGTGGCAGCATCAATAATCAGCGGTGCATTCTGCTCTGAAGCATCAATCAGACCATCAGCCAACACTAAACGCCCTTCAGCATCAGTATTCATGATTTCGACGGTCTTGCCATTGCGATAGCGAATGATATCACCCAGCTTAAAGGCATTACCGCTAACCATATTATCCGCACAACACAAATACAGTTTCACCCGCTGTTTCAAACCACGGGCTGCTGCTAATGCCAATGCGCCCGTGACTGTCGCGGCACCGCCCATATCGGACTTCATAGAGTCCATAAATGCGCTCTGTTTCAGGCTGTAACCGCCTGAATCAAAAGTAATACCTTTGCCAACCAAACACGCCATCACTGGCGCATCTGGATTACCGGTTGGGTTATAGTCCAAAGCCAGCAATACCGGCGCACGATCAGAGCCACGACCAACAGTGTAAATCCCAGCATAGCCCTGCTCGCGCAGATCTTCGCCTTTGGTAATGCGGTAGCTGACAGCATCGCATGATACTGCGCACAGTAAATCAATCGCGTTTTTAGCCAGTTGTTCTGGCCCTAAATCTTCTGCTGGCGCATTAATCGTATCGCGCACCCAATCAATAATTTTTAGCCGTTGTTTCAGCTCGGTTTTTTCGTTCTCTGGCAGTTCTGCCCACGCCACACTGCGCTGCCCTTTTGGCCCACGGAAACCTTGCCAAAATGCCCAGCTTTGCTCCAGACCCCAGCCCTCACCGGCTAGTTTTACCTGTTTGATACCTTGCCCATCTATTTTGCGAGCGGCACGTTGAATGGTACCTAATTTGCCATTACCGGTCAGATGAATCGTTATCCCCTCAGCATCGGTGCTGAGTAACGCTTTCTCACCCCAGCGTGCGTCAGCTGGGTTATTTGATAGGGATACTTGCATTATTTCTGTCATGACAACCTCTTCATTATTATTTTTTGCTGTTATTCAGCTAGTTATACGCGGCCCTGTGTTAGCCACGGCGGATCAAAACGTTCTACTCTAAAAAATACGGTCTGCTATACAGTAACAGATAGAAAAAAGGGCCGCTCGTGCGACCCTCAGGTATTTATTCAAACTCATCTAACCAGACCAGCAGGATGGCTTCCAGCACTTTTTCATTTGATCCTTGCGGATCGTCATCGAAATCTTCTAAGTCACAGATCCATTGGTGCATATCGGTGAAACGCACTGTTTTCGGATCCGTGTCCGGGAACTGGTCGTAAAGCGCTTCGCCAATCTCGCGAGTATCTTGCCACGTTAAGCTCATTATCAGTGTTCCCGTGCATGGTTAATGGTATAACGCGGGATCTCGACCACCAGATCTTCGTCCGTCACTGTCGCCTGACAGCTCAGACGGCTTTCCGGCTCCAGGCCCCAAGCTTTATCCAGCATATCATCTTCCAGCTCACTGCTTTCCGGCAGCGAATCAAACCCTTCGCGCACAATACAGTGACAAGTGGTGCAAGCGCAGGATTTCTCACAGGCATGCTCGATGTCGATTCCATTGCGCAAGGCGACGTCCAGTATGGTCTCACCTTGGATTGCTTCCAGTACTGCACCATCCGGGCAAAGGTCTTTATGGGGCAGAAATACTATTTTGGGCATGATTAAACCTCATCCACTGAATGGCCAGCCAAAGCACGGCGAATAGAAGCATCCATCCGGCGCGCGGCAAAATCTTGCGTTTGTGCATCTAACGCTTTTATCGCAGCTTCGATTGCGTGCGGGTCAGTGCCCTGCATCTGCTGCTGTAATGCCGCCATCGCCTGAGCGATAGCAGTACTTTCTTGCTCACTGAGTAGTGCTGCGTCTTGTGCCAATGCGCCTTGTAAACTTTCCAACACGCGGGAGGCTTCGACCTGTTGTTCCGCCAGCTTACGTGCGCCAATATCACTGTGCGCGTTCGCCATCGAATCTTTAATCATATTGGCAATTTCATCATCAGACAGCCCATAAGAGGGCTTCACCTGAATCGATGCCTCCACGCCAGTGGATTTTTCCATCGCCGTGACACTCAATAAACCGTCCGCATCCACCTGGAAAGTCACACGAATATGCGCGCCCCCCGCTGGCAGCGGCGGTAAACCACGTAAACTAAAGCGGGCGAGAGAACGGCAATCTTGCACCAGTTCACGTTCACCTTGCAGCACGTGAATCATCATCCCGCTTTGGCCGTCTTTAAAGGTGGTGAATTCTTGCGCGCGGGCGACTGGAATGGTGGTATTGCGCGGAATGATTTTCTCCACTAAACCGCCCATAGTTTCCAGCCCTAATGACAGCGGGATAACATCAAGCAGCAGCATGTCACTGTCGGGTTTATTTCCCACCAGAATGTCTGCTTGGATCGCCGCGCCAATGGCGACCACTTTATCCGGGTCAATTGAAGTCAGTGGCGTGCGGCCAAAAAATTGCCCAACCTGCTCGCGCACCAAAGGTACACGGGTCGAACCACCGACCATCACCACTTCCAACACTTCATCGGCCGTGACGCCTGCATCTTTTAGCGCACGGCGACAGGCCATCAATGTGCGTTTAACTAATGACGCTATCAGGGACTCAAACTGCTGACGGGTGATTTGCCCTTGCCAGCCAGCCACAGAGACATCAGCAACCTCAGCATCACTCAAGGCAATCTTAGCCGCGATGGCCGCATCCAATAATTGCCGCTGGACACCATGGTCATCACGGGAATCAATACTAGCTTGCTCACGCAGCCAATCTGCTAATAGGTGGTCAAAGTCATCGCCCCCCAGTGCCGAGTCACCGCCAGTGGCCAGCACTTCAAACACACCGCGGCTCAAGCGCAAGATAGAGATATCAAATGTCCCACCGCCCAAGTCATAAACGGCGATCACCCCTTCCTGACCTGAATCCAGACCATAGGCGATAGCCGCAGCGGTCGGCTCATTAAGCAAACGCAACACATGCAACCCCGCCAGACGAGCTGCGTCTTTGGTGCCCTGCCGCTGAGCATCATCAAAATAAGCGGGGACAGTAATGACCACGCCGTCCAACTCCCCTTCCAAGACCGCCTGTGCCCGTTGCGCCAACGTTTTGAGAATATCCGCAGACACTTGCACCGGATTAACCAACCCGCTAGCAGTCTGGATCATCGGCAAACCGTTCTCACTGGATTGGAATTGGTAAGGCAGATTAGGGTAGCGCTGCACAATATCGGCCAAAGAACGGCCCATCATGCGTTTAATTGAACTGATGGTATTGACCGGGTCCAATGCGGCTAAATTGCGCGCATTCCAGCCGACATCAATACCATTTTGTTGATAGTGAACCACTGAGGGCAAAAGATCCCGCAGTTGTTCATCTGCCAGCGTTTGCGCTTTACCGCTGCGCACTGTCGCTACCAGTGAGTTGGTGGTGCCTAAATCTATCCCTGCGGCCAACCGACGTTGATGCGGTGCAGCGGTTAAACCAGGCTCACTAATTTGTAATAAGGCCATGTTGAGCTTCCATCAATCTATAAAACTTTAGCGACACACTCTAATAAGAAGTAGCTAGGCATTGCAGTCATCAATACATTGATTTTTTTATTTATTATTATCAATTAGATACAATTTTATTGCCCTATTAGGTTCTCAGGAAAAGTCATCAAACAGGCGATCTTCTAGCTGTTCAACCTGCTGTCCTAACTTATCCAGAAAACGTAATTTTCTAACCGTATCAGCGGTTTGTTCCCACTGTTGTTGATCCAATTGCTCGACCATCAGTTGGCTGCGTGTTTTCGTCATCAGTGCCAAACGGCGACTGAATGCAGCAAGTTGCGCCTCAGCCTCCGGGTGGCGCTCGATAGCATCAAGCTCTTCCCGCAGCTCCAATTGCTCCATCAGAAACGCGGTATCGCGCATAGTATGCTGTTCGTTGCCTAAATCAAAACCCTGCAAAGATAGCATATACTCAGCCCGTTTTAACGGGTGCTTGAGGGTTTGGTAGGCATCATTGATGGTCGCGGCTTGTTGCAATGAGGCCAAACGCTCGCGTTCAGGCTGATTTGCAAAACGGTCAGGATGGAATTGGCGTTGCAATTCTTGATAGCGGGTTGTGAGTTGGTTGCCGTCAATCAGGTACTGAGCCGGCAGCCCGAATAATGTGAAGTAATCCATAGCATGCTCTGGAAGTTGTCGTCATGGCTGGGCTGAGATCGAATATAGCTCCCTTTAAAATAAGCGCTATATCAAGCATCAAGTTCCTGAGACAGGAACAAAAACTGGGGTCAGACGTTAAAGCTTTCACCACATCCGCACTCATTGGAGACATTCGGATTGTTGAATTTAAAGCCTTCGTTCAGACCTTCTTTGACGAAATCCAGCTCGGTGCCGTCAAGATAGACCATGCTTTTGCCGTCGATGATCACTTTCACACCTTTGTCTTCAAAAACGATATCGTCATCGTTCATTTCATCAACAAATTCCAGGACATATGCCATACCGGAGCAGCCCGACGTCCGTACGCCTAAGCGCAGACCTAAGCCCTTACCACGGTGATTTAAAAAGGCGCTGACCCGTTGTGCAGCACTGTCGCTGATTGATATCGACATACAACAACCTCAAATCAAAGAACCAGCCGGCACTAAAGTTTGCACCAAAGTGAAAGACAAGCTGGTTATTAATAACCTATTTTACAACTACTTGGCAGTATGTTTGCTTTTGTAGTCGGCGATAGCTGCTTTAATGGCATCTTCAGCCAAAATTGAGCAGTGAATTTTGACTGGCGGTAACTCCAGCTCTTCTGCGATCTGAGTATTCTTGATCGCTTCAGCTTGCTCGAGAGACTTACCTTTCATCCATTCAGTTACCAGAGAGCTGGAGGCAATAGCAGAGCCGCAGCCATAAGTTTTGAAACGCGCATCTTCAATAATGCCAGCGTCGTTAACTTTAATCTGCAACTTCATGACATCACCACAAGCGGGTGCGCCAACCATTCCGCTACCAATGGTAGGATCTGCGTTGTCGAATGACCCGACGTTACGTGGGTTTTCGTAGTGATCGATTACTTTTTCGCTGTAAGCCATGTGATTACTCCTGAGTCTTAAAGTCTGGAATTAATGGTGAGACCATTCAATGCTGCTGATATCCACGCCCTGCTTGAACATATCCCACAACGGAGACAAGTCACGCAGACGACCAATGGATTTACGCACCAGCGCAATGGCGTAGTCGATCTCTTCTTCGGTGGTGAAACGCCCCAGAGAGAAACGAATTGAACTGTGAGCCAGTTCGTCGTTCATCCCAAGCGCACGCAACACGTAAGAAGGTTCCAGACTCGCGGAAGTACAGGCTGAACCCGATGAAACAGCCAAATCTTTCAGTGCCATGATGAGCGACTCACCTTCAACATAGTTGAAACTGATGTTCAGAATGCCAGGTGCGCCATTCTCTAAATCGCCATTCAGGTAAACTTCTTCGATATCTTTGAGACCATTCCACAACCGCAGACGCAGTGAACGCAGCCGCGCAGCTTCGCTTTCCATCTCTTCTTTGGCGATACGGTAAGCTTCACCCATACCCGCTATCTGATGAACGGGTAAAGTCCCTGAACGCATACCGCGTTCATGACCGCCACCGTGCTGCTGTGCTTCAATGCGAATACGGGGTTTACGACGAACAAATAGTGCGCCAATGCCCATCGGACCATAAACTTTATGGGCAGAGAAAGACATTAAATCGACTTTCAGTTTGCTCAGATCGATAGGTAATTTACCGACGCTTTGTGTCGCATCAACATGGAAAATGATCCCGCGACTACGGCACATTTCGCCGATTGCCGCGATATCCTGCACCACACCGATTTCATTATTCACGTGCATGATAGAAACCAGAATGGTGTCTTCACGCATGGCGGCTTCAAGCTGATTCAGGTCGATAATACCGTTAGACTGCGGTGCCAGATAAGTCACTTCGAAGCCTTCACGCTCCAACTGCCGACATGTATCCAACACAGCTTTATGTTCGGTCTTACAGGTGATGATGTGCTTGCCTTTCTTCTGGTAGAAATTAGCAGCACCTTTAATCGCAAGGTTATCGGACTCAGTTGCACCGGAGGTGAAGACTATCTCGCGAGGGTCAGCACCTACCAATGCAGCAATATCATTACGTGCAATATCAACAGCTTCTTCTGCTTGCCAGCCAAACTTATGAGAACGAGAGGCGGGGTTACCAAAAATACCGTCCAGAGTCAGATACTGCATCATTTTTTCAGCGACACGAGGGTCTACTGGGGTCGTTGCTGCATAATCCAGATAGATCGGTGTCTTTATTTTTGATTCGGTCATTGCTCTTATGCTCCGTACATCACTTCCAAAACGTAAAATTCCGCAGATTCTGCTTATGCGCGCAGATTGACGTTAATCGTCTCTTGCGGTCGGCCATTGGCCGTACGGCGCGTATCGTTATTTTGACGATCCGCAACCTCAAGAATATCTTGGTTATTAACCAGTTCTGCCAATGTGATGTTGTTGAGGAAGCTGCTAATGCGCTCGCTCAAATCACGCCACAAAGTATGAGTCAGGCAACGATCACCACCCTGACAACCTTCTTTACCCTGGCAGCGGGTGGCATCGACAGATTCGTCAACGGCAGTGATAACCGCACCGACCGCGATTGCTGATGCATCTTTACCCAGCAGGTAACCGCCACCTGGACCACGAACGCTGGCGACTAAGCCATTTTTGCGTAACCGTGAAAAAAGCTGTTCCAAGTAGGATAATGAAATCCCCTGACGTTCAGAAATGTCGGCCAGAGGAACTGGCCCGTCATGGGAATGTAATGCTACATCAAGCATAGCGGTCACGGCATAACGGCCTTTGGATGTCAGTCTCATAGCTAAAATTACCTGTTGGTGAGAACAAGCCAGAACTTTGACATACCCGAGTGTTTCAGTCAACTATTTAACCTAGTAAATCGCTCAAGTATTATTTAACAATTCCATTTTCAATAATATGGAACAGTTTCTATAATAACCGATTGATATAAGGCATTAATTTTTGTTGTTATGCTCGCTGACATCAGCACCACGCTGTGGGTATTTATCTTGTTTCTCAATGGATGTCAGCATCCCACGCAGAATATTCAGCTCTTGAGCTTCCGGGCGCGCACGGGTAAACAGGCGACGCAACTTGCTCATAATCTGCCCCGGATGGGCCTGGCGAATAAAGCCAGTATGAGACAAAACCTGCTCCAGATGCAGATAGAAACGCTCCAGATCATCCACTAATGGATAAGGAGCTTCCTCTTCTTCTACTATTGGTGCTGCTGCTTGCTGGCGGTCAAGAAAAGCCACTCGTACTTCATAAGCTAAAATTTGCACCGCCATGGCCAGATTCAATGAACTGTATTCTGGGTTCGCCGGGATTGCCACATGATAATGGCACTTTTGTAGCTCATCATTCGTCAAGCCTACCCGCTCACGGCCAAACACCAGTGCTACCGGCGCATGTTCAGCTTCACGTGCGCTGCGCACGCCACATTCACGCGGCTCTAGCATAGGCCAAGGCAAGGTGCGCGAACGGGCGCTAGTACCGACCACCAAGTTGCATCCCGCCAGCGCTTCATCCAGGGTTTCCACGATGGTGGCATTGCCAATCACATCACTGGCACCCGCAGACAATGCAATGGCCTGCGAATCCGGTTTGACCAAAGGATTGACCAGATACAAATTGGTTAATCCCATTGTTTTCATGGCCCTGGCTGTCGAACCCATATTGCCGGTGTGTGAGGTTTCAACCAAAACGATACGAATATTGTGTAACATACAAACTCTGAAGATAACGGGGAATCGGCATATCTTAACACAGACATATACCCAAGCTACTTTGAGATTCAGGTAGGCGGCAACTGAGTGAATCCCCAGGAACTTAGATAACTAAGTGACTGGGGTGAGCAAGGGCAGCCAACACCCCTGCATCTTGAAGTGCGGCGGGTATAGGCATTTATCCGATCCCCTGCTATACTACGCGCCGTTTCTCGTTCTTTAACATCCTAGTGGAAGATACCCATGCATCCGATGCTGACTATCGCCATACGCGCTGCGCGTAAGGCCGGTAACCTGATTGCCAAAAATTATGAAACTCCGGACGCTGTCGAAGCGAGCCAGAAAGGCAGTAATGACTTTGTTACCAATGTTGACCGCGATTCAGAGAGTCTGATCGTTGACGTTATCCGTAAATCTTACCCAAAACACACCATTATTGGTGAAGAATGCGGTGAGTTGCTCGGCGAAGACTATGATGTACAATGGGTTATTGATCCACTGGATGGCACTACCAACTTCATCAAGCGTCTCCCTCACTTCGCAGTATCTATCGCCGTACGCATCAAAGGCCGTACCGAAGTTGCCGTGGTTTATGACCCAATGCGTAACGAACTGTTTACAGCTACCCGTGGTCAAGGCGCTCAGTTAAACGGCTACCGTCTGCGTGGCACCAATGCCAAAGATTTAGACGGCACTATTCTGGCAACCGGCTTCCCATTCAAAGTGAAACAACATGCTCCCGCTTATCTGCGCGTTGTGGGTAAACTGTTTGAACAGTGTGCTGATTTTCGTCGCACCGGTTCAGCGGCACTGGACTTGGCTTATGTCGCCGCAGGCCGTGTTGATGGTTTCTTTGAAATTGGCTTGAAGCCTTGGGATTTTGCTGGCGGCGAACTGTTAGTCCGTGAGTCTGGCGGTGTGGTAACTGACTTTGCAGGCGGCCATAACCACTTCAGCTCCGGCAATATCGTGGCCGGTAATCCGCGCGTGGTAAAAGGTATTCTTCAGTCTATAGTTCAGGCCGAAGTGAGTGATGCCCTGAAGCGTTAACTTAACAATTGTCTATACCCGAAGTTATTGGCGTTACAGCCAGGCGGCAAGCAAACGAATCCCGATGAGCTTACATAAGTAAGTGATTCGGGTGAATGAGCGCAGCCAACAAAGCTGTAGCATCAAGAACGAAGGGAATTAGCGCCCGAATGGCCTGACTCCGCCGATAAAGTCCGGTTGGCTGGAAAGATAAAGCAGAGCACCGGCAAACAGCAGAATAATTCCGCCGGTTAATGCCAAGGTCGCCCAAGCTATCGCCCCCCATGCTGCGGGTGCCCGCTTGCGGCTTAAATGCACCGCCAGCCGCCGCGCATAGTGAACAAATAGCGCCAGTAACGAGATGGTCAATGAGGTGCCGATGGCCATCGCAATAGCTGACAAAATACCCCACCAGTAAACGCCAATGACTTTAGCAAACAACAACACCATAATTGCACCGGAGCATGGCCGCATGCCCATCGCCAAAACAATCGCCAGACGAGTGCGCCAATCATTACCCGCTTGCAGTTCTTGAGAACTGGGCATATGGCGATGCCCACAGCCGCAATTATCGCTATGAACATGGTCAGCGCTCAATGGCTGTAGGCGCTGAATCCTGATTTTCTGCGGCCTTAATAATTTCACTTGATGATAAAGCCGCTTTATTGCACGGAAACACAATAAAACGCCGAGCGCGATAACCAACAGAAAACTACCTTTCTCCAGCCAAAAACTGCTTTGGTGCAAATAGCGGGAGGAGAGTTGCAATATGCCCAACAGCACAGTAACCAGCAAGATAGCGACGCCGCCTTGCAATATCGACGCCGCAAATGTCAGTTTCAAACTGTTTTTAAGTTGTGCCGGGTGGGTGGCAAGATAAGTCACTATCACCACTTTGCCATGCCCCGGCCCTACAGCATGTAGCACGCCGTAAATCAGGCTGAACATCATCAGCGCTAAACCGGCCTGATGCGGATTGGCTTTCACCTGTTGCAGTAACTGGGCCATCTGCTGATGCATACTTTTTTGCCAACCTACTGTTTTAAATAGCAGTTCCGGCCAATAAAACCATGCCACCTGCGCGGCAGCGGCCAGCAACACTAAAAACAGCACCAGTGGCCATAAATTTATTAGCCAATGTTTTGGCCGCGACACAGTGGCGAGACCTACTGGCATTGCACGGTGACCCGTTGGGCGAATTGTTTACCAAGTTCCATATCTTCTCCTGGTGAATCACTTTTATCCAAAGACAGTGCGTAAGCTTGTAATGATGCATTGGGATTGGGCGTGAATAAGGTCAATTTGCAGCTTTTTGCCATTTCAGCCGACAACCTTACCGCCTTATTGCCGTCATAAGTCATATCCACAAAATAAGTAGGGTCGTAAGTCGAGATAATAAAAGGCTTTCCGACCAGCGGCTGCGGTTCGGCCAAGGGCAAAATAAATTCTAAAACCGCCTGATGGCCCTTGCGCGACAAATGATATTCTGTCGGTAAATTTTTATATTTCACCGGCTTACCATCACGGTAGATATCAGTGAAATAGTGCTGCCCCAGCACATTCGCCATCACTTCAGCCGCCAGTTTCTTCCAGATTTCTGAGTCACTTTTGGCATTTTCTGCGTCATATAACAGATCCGCGGAAGTTATTTCATCCATCGTCCATACCATTTTTATTCCCACCAACGCCTGTTTTTCACTGACGAAACTGGCATCCATATCGATAAAACTATGAGGATGGGCCAGAGCCAGTTGGCTGTAAATCAGAGCGCCCCCCGTTAACAGCAAGGTAATCAGTCGGTTAACTACGCCAAGTTTGTTATAACATAACATATACTGCATTCATCAATCCTTGGAAATCCCACGATAACTGTAATGTAAGTTGTAAGTCGATGTAAAAGCTCCCAGCCCTAACCCACTGAATGAATCTCTTTTGCTATGCTTAAGCATGATGAATAACAACACATCCATCACGGAAGGTTATATGCACTTGGACACGTCTTCTGTGCCGCTGTTATCCAGTCAACCACTGTCCGGGCAACAACGCCGCTGCCATATGTTACTGATGCTCTTCATGCCCGCAAGCAGGGTACAACTGGAGGCTATCAGCCAACTCAACGGCGTCGAGCAGCCCACTACCCGGCAAGATATAGCCGAGGTTACCCATGAAATCCAGTGTTTCTACCATTTGCAACTGAGGGCCAATGCCGATGACAGCTGTTTGATTCAGGGCAGTCGGCTCGACAAAAGGCTGTGTTTAATCCACTGGCTGCGCCGAGGTGTTCGCTATTGCCCTGAGTTTATTGAGCACTATTTTGCCCCTAGTTTATATCATGCCCTCTCATGGGATAATCGGCTGATTTCAGAGGATTTACCCAACATAATCGCCCAATGTGAACCCTATCTGAACCGCCATATCAATGAAAAAGATCGCCAGTTTTTGCAACTGTATTTAGCTTATTGTGCTTGGGAAAATCGACAGCATGCCCTGCCAGAGTTATCCCCCACCCAGCAACAGTGGCTAGCACGTAAACCCGCGCTGGCAGCTGCTGACAGCTTATTTCATTCATTTAATCCGCTGCTGGGCGACCCGCTCAATAAAATCGAACGCGACGTGCTGATCCTGATGCTGACCATGATTAAGGCGCACAATTATCATGGTTCTCAATCAGCGGAAGATTCACGTCTGAATAAGGCCATCGACCAGTTAGTCATGCATTTTCAACAATTTTCCGGTATGACACTGAGCAGCAATGAGCTGTTGATGAGCCAGCTTTTTGCCCATCTCGCCCCAGCTATTGAGCGCTGTTATTTCAATATCGGCATTGATAATTCATCACTGGAAGAAGTTAACCGCCAATATCCCCGGCTGCTACGAACCACTCAGCAAGCGTTGGTGGCGTTCGAGCAAGAATATCAGATTCAATTCTCTGCCGACGAGGTGGCCCTGATAGCCATTAGTTTTGGTGCCTGGTTGATGCAGGGAAATGCATTACAGGAAAAGCAGATTTTGTTACTGACGCGGAATAATTCAGAGTTAGAACAACAAGTTGAACAGCAAATTCGCGAGTTAACTCTGTTGCCTTTGCATATTAAGTATTTGCCCTATGATGTGTACTTACGATCCGGTGCTCCCGCCGGGACTGCGGTGGTGCTGACCCCTTATGCCGTGGGACGGCCTGAATCAACCCCTCCGCTGATTCAGGTATTATTACCCATGAGCGCGCAACAAAATCAGCAGTTACGCCGCCTATTAGATTTATCCTAACGGGCGAGATCTTCCGGGTTTGCCACCACCCGAGGGCGAATAAACAGTACCGGAATCACTATCAATGCCATCACCCAGAAAACACCGCCCTGATAATGTTCGAACAGGAAACCCGAGATAATAGTCATCACCGCAATTCCCCCGCCCATCGCCAGTGCAGAATAAACCGACTGCAAACGAATCACATCCGCCCCGCGCCGGGCGGCAATAAAGCGCATCGCCGCCAAATGGCAAACAGTAAATGAGCCACAATGCAGGATTTGAATCAGAATAAGCCACGACAAATCCGTGGTGGAAGCCATTAGGCTCCAGCGGATAATGCCACTCACAGCGGAAAGCAATAACAGGCTACGGACAGTCCAGCGACGGAAAAGGACATTACTGAATGCAAATACCAGGATTTCGGCCACCACCCCCAAAGACCATAAATAGCCAATGGTTGCGGCAGAATAACCGGCCTCTTGCCAGTAAATAGAACTGAAACTGTAATATCCGGCATGGGCGCCTTGCAAGAGAGTCACACACAGCAAAAAACGCCATACCTGCGGCTCAGAGAGCAACACTTTCCAGTCGGTGGCGGCCACATTGCGGTGTTTAACCTCGCCCTGCGGCATCACACTCGGTTTCAGCAATGCTCCCAGTAACATGGCTGAAATGCCAAACAGCAAGCTGTAAAGAATCGCCGGATGACCCCAAACCGAGACCAACTTGCCGGTCAATGCGGAACCAATAACAAAAGCCAGTGACCCCCATAGCCGGACTTTGCCATAATCCATGGTTATCTGTTTTTGCCAGGTCGCCGCCAGCGCATCGGTCAGTGGCACTAATGGGCCAAAAAATAGGTTAAAACCGGCAATAATCACCATTAGCCAAGCCCAGCCATTGCCAAACCAAAAACCCACGGCGAAAGCCAATGTCAGAAGCGCCAGAATGCGGATTGCAGTCACCAGATGGGATGGGTCTTTAACACTGGGGGCAATAATCAAGCTGCCGAGAAAGCGCGAAATTAATCCAGCGCCCAGCAAAATACCAATGGTTTCAGGCGGTATCCCTTCCCCTTGTAACCAAATGCCCCAGAAAGGCAGGAAAATCCCATAAGAAAAGAAATAAGTGAAATAACTGAGCGACAGCCAACGTGTTGATTGCAATACCATGAATCCCTCCGAGGTCAGCCGGTCACTGTGACAGAGGCCCCGCCTGCTAGCAACTTTGTCATTAGGTAAACATGTAATTTGAGATTAGGTTCACATTTACGTGATGTTAATAACAAAAAACCCGCATTACGCGGGTTTTTATTAGAAAAATTTAATCGGCCGAAATTATGCGTAAACCGGGAAACGGGCGCAGATAGCCAAAACTTTCTGTTTGATACGTTCGATAGTGGCTTCATCGGTGATGTTATCCAACACATCACACATCCAGCCAGCCAGCTCGCGAGATTCTTCTTCTTTGAAACCACGGCGCGTAATAGCCGGGCTGCCGATACGCACACCGGAAGTGACAAACGGGCTTTTCGGATCGTTTGGCACGCTGTTTTTGTTCACGGTGATATTGGCACGACCCAAAGCAGCATCGGCATCTTTACCGGTGATGTCTTTATCTACCAAATCAAGCAAGAACAGGTGGTTATCTGTGCCGCCAGAAACCACTTTGTAACCGCGTTCCAGGAAGACCGCCACCATAGCTTTCGCGTTCTTAGCCACTTGTTGCTGATAAACCTTGAACTCAGGTTCCATAGCTTCTTTCAGCGCAACCGCTTTGCCCGCAATAACGTGCATCAGTGGGCCGCCCTGGTTCGCTGGGAATACAGACGAGTTCAATTTTTTATACAGATCTTCATCACCGCCTTTCGCCAAAATCAAACCGCCGCGTGGGCCAGCCAGTGTTTTGTGCGTAGTGGTGGTCACGACGTGTGCATGTGGAACGGGGTTAGGATAAACACCCGCAGCCACCAAACCAGCGACGTGCGCCATATCGACAAAGAACCATGCGCCGATGCTATCAGCGATTTCGCGCATTTTTGCCCAATCAACAATACCGGAATAGGCAGAGAAGCCGCCGATGATCATTTTTGGTTTATGAATTTCGGCCTGACGCGCCATATCTTCATAATCAATTTTGCCAGATTCGTCGATACCATAAGGAACGATATTGTACAGTTTACCGGAGAAGTTAACCGGTGAACCGTGGGTCAAGTGGCCGCCGTGTGCCAGATTCATCCCCAGAACAGTGTCGCCGGGTTGCAGCAATGCAGAGTAAACCGCGACGTTCGCCTGAGAACCAGAATGCGGCTGCACGTTGGCGTAATCAGCACCAAACAACTCTTTGGCACGATCAATCGCCAGTTGCTCAACAATATCGACATACTCACAGCCACCGTAGTAACGCTTGCCCGGATAGCCTTCAGCATATTTATTCGTCAACTGAGAACCTTGTGCTTGCATAACACGCGGGCTGGTGTAGTTCTCAGAGGCAATCAGCTCGATGTGCTCTTCCTGGCGCACCACTTCTTGCTCCATTGCACGCCATAGATCTGCATCATAATCGGCAATGTTCATTTCACGCTTTAACATCCGGCTCTCCTGACTTAGCTAACAAAATAGACCTGGTGGACTGCCCTTCTGGGCTTTATGACACAGTGTAAACTGTTTCCCCCCCGTTAAGATAGGTCTTGACAGAGGTTTTTACGCAAACGATTGGCTCCAGACTGCGTAAGGCTTTGACCTGTTCAGACTTCATTCAATGCAACGGAATTATACTCATATTCATTATGTGATTTTTTCACATTCTGTGAACTGACACTACGGAGTCATCTCTGATAAGGGCAATGTGCATTTACAAATTACAGGGCATTCTATAAGATGCATTTAAAATACATGTATTGATTTACACACTAATAACACCCAAGTCATCGGCATTTCAGTCAGGACGCAGGGGATAAATCTTTAAGGAGCACCGCATGCTGGATAACCACACTATCGCCACTGTTAAATCCACCATTCCATTACTGGCCGCCACCGGCCCCAAGCTCACGGCACATTTCTATGACCGTATGTTCGAGCATAATCCTGAACTCAAGCACATTTTCAATATGAGCAATCAGTTTAATGGCGATCAACGCGAAGCCCTGTTCAACGCCATTTGCGCTTATGCGGCAAATCTTGACAATCTGGCCGCTTTATTGCCCGCAGTTGAACGTATTGCCCAGAAACACACCAGTCTAAACATTCAGCCCGAGCATTATTCAATAGTCGGCCATCATCTTATAAACACACTGGATGAGCTGCTCTCACCGGGCCAGGAAGTGTTAGATGCCTGGGGTAAAGCTTATGGGGTGCTGGCTGAGGTGTTTATTACGCGGGAAAGCCAGATTTATCAACAGGGTGAGTCTGCAACCGGTGGCTGGCGAACCTTGCGCCGTTTCCGCATCATCAAAAAAGAGATGCAGAGCGACGTGATTTGCAGCTTTTTATTAGCACCAGAAGACGGTGGCCGGGTGCTGGATTTCAAACCGGGCCAATATTTGGGAGTCTATATCGAAGATGAGTGGCTTGAATATCAGGAAATCCGCCAATATTCCCTGACTGCTGCCCCTAACGGAAAAACCTACCGCATTGCGGTAAAACGCGAAGAGCAAGGAACGGTTTCAAACTATTTGCACCGTGAATTGAATGAAGGAGACAGTGTTCGCATCGCCCCTCCTCGTGGTGATTTTTTCCTGGATATTACGCCGGAGACACCTGTGGCGCTGATTTCTGCCGGTGTGGGCCAAACCCCAATGTTAAGTATGCTCAATACCCTGCATAAACAGCAGCATTCCGCGCCGATACATTGGTTACATGCGGCTGAAAATGGGCGAGTTCATGCTTTTGCCGAGGAAGTCGCCGCGATAGCAGAAAATATGCCCAATATCAGCCGCCATGTGTGGTATCGCGAACCAACGGAGCAGGATAAGCACGGGGAAAATTATCACAGCGAAGGGTTGATGGATCTCAGTTCACACCAGTGGCTGGCAGCCGATCCTAACCGACATTATTACTTCTGCGGCCCACTCGCTTTTATGCAATTCGCCGGCCGCCAACTATTAGCGCAAGGGGTGGCATCCGAGCACATTCATTATGAGTGTTTTGGCCCGCATAAAGTTATTTAAACATTGAATTTTATTTAATTTCACAGGGGATGCTCTCAGTGATCCCCTGTATATCCGTTATAAAAAAAACCTCTATACCCGTCATCTTTCAAGCTGCATGCGCGTTGGCTACGTTCAATCACCCGAATCACTCCTTGAGGCTCACCCTGCGGGCCAGCGCAAGCGCTGTTCAAAATGGTTTACAACCAATTTGTCTCTCGTTTGCCGCCTTCCTGCAACTCGAATTATTTAGGGTATACTTATCGATTTTAAATGTGGTAGAACGTGATTTAGATCTCATATATCCTAATTTAATATTGCCACGATGAGACATTCGGATGAATGTCTAAATATTCATATAACTGAAAATTAATAGTGTGGCTAACTTTGTCCCTCACTATTCATTGCCCTGTCATTCGGGGTGAATTAAGGCTGAATTGATCTACCATGAGCAAGAAATTCATAAAAAAAGAAGGATTGGCATTGGTATCCATGGCGCGCTATCTAATTGGTGAGTGCCCTGGCAATCGGCTTAAAACTATTGATGAGTTATCCGATAATTTCGGTATCTCCGTCGGCGTAGTACAGCATGCCTTAAAAGTGCTGGAAGCGGATGGCGCTATTATTGTTGAACGCCGTGGCCGTAATGGAACCTTACTGGTTGATCTGAATATGCCGCTGTTACTGCAACAAGCGGATCTGGGCAATATGGTGTGCGCCATGCCACTGCCTTACACCAAGCTTTATGAAGGTTTGGCCAGTGGTTTAAGAGAGCAATTTACCTTACTTCCCCTTTATTTTGCCCATATGCGTGGGGCAGAAGTGCGAATTGAATGCCTGATAGACGGCATTTATGACATGGCGGTGGTTTCGCATCTGGCAGCTAAAAGTTATCTCGATCAAGGAAAAGTCGCACTGGCGTTGAATTTGGGCAATGGTTCTTATGTGGATGGTCACCAACTTATTTGCCGCCGTGGTGAGCAGCATAAAATTCGTAGAGTCGGGTTAGATCCGCGTTCACCTGACCAATGTTTGCTGACTGAAATTAAATTTGCCGGGCAACCTATCGAATTAGTCGAATTACCTTATAGCGACTGTATCGCACATATAAATCGTGGTGATATTGACGCCGCCATTTGGAATCTGGCAGATAATATTCCCCATGAGGATTTACAGGCAATAAAGCTGCAAGGCGATGAGCGCTATATTCAAGCCTCGCAAGCCGTTATTCTTATCCGGCCCGATAATCACCCCATCAAATTACTGCTGGAAAAAGGGATTAATGAAACATTGCTGCTTAACCACCAGCGAGCTGTACAGCACGGCGAGATAGTACCTCGCTACTAATCATATCAATCTGGCAGAAAGCCAAGCTATTTTCAGGAGGCCACTCTTTGAAGATTTGTATTGATGCACGTCTTAATATTTTGTGTCAGTCCGGGGTTATTGATAGTGACATTGGCCAAGGATTAGACCAGGTTATCAACCGCTTAGAGTATTTTTGGCAATTGCCAGTGCAGAGTGAGCAAGGTGTTATGGCGATCACTCATATGGCGAATGCATTAATGCGTACCCGCCATGGTGAAGAGATCCACCCGCTGGATCCTGCAATATTAGCGGAAATTATCCAAAGTGAAGAAATTCACTATATCCGGGAGATAAATCAGGATTTGTTGGCCTATTTTTCCCTAAAACCCGCAGAAAATGAAATTGGATATTTACTCGCTAACCTTTACGGTTTATATCTTTCTAGTGACACGCCCCTGCTGCGTTAAAGCATATTGGTGGGGGTGATGTGCGGAAATACAACACCAGGGTCTTTTTCATTATAAATATTCAAAATAATAATAATTTAACAGCCATCATTATGCAGGGCGATCCAAAGAGGAACATAAAAAAACCCATTAAAACAATATGATAGACTCATTTATACGGCTATTTCATTCTGGCACCAGGGAAAATTTCAGCCCAATAGTCATTGTTATCGAGGTGGAACAAACTAAAGCCAATAACTTTGGCTTTAGAGATAAAAAAAGCCCGTATCGTTTTGTGACGATCGGGCTTTCTTATTAGATAACTGACTGAAGTTAAATAGCTTCTTCGTCTTGTTCGCCGGTACGAATACGCACTACACGGGAGACATCAAAGACAAAAATTTTGCCGTCGCCAATCTTACCGGTCTGAGCCGTTTGCATAATGGCTTCTACGCAGGTATCCACGATATCGTCAGCAACAACAATTTCGATTTTTACTTTTGGCAAGAAATCCACCATATATTCAGCGCCACGGTACAACTCGGTATGCCCTTTCTGGCGGCCAAAACCTTTTACTTCTGTCACCGTCATCCCGGTAATACCGACTTCAGCCAGTGCCTCACGGACATCATCGAGTTTGAATGGCTTAATAATCGCGTCAATTTTTTTCATGGTGAATCCCTGTTTTACCAATTCTTGCGGCCAAAGCCTGATGTAATCGGATAACGTCTATCTTTACCAAAGTTGCGGGCAGTAATACGCGGCCCGACAGCAGACTGACGCCGTTTATATTCGTTGATATCTACCAGGCGGATGACTTTACGCACGATAGTTTCATCAAAACCGTCAGCAACCAAATCGGCAACTGACTTATCTTGCTCGACATACCCTTCGAGAATGGCGTCCAAAATATCATAAGGTGGCAGGCTATCCTCATCTTTCTGATCAGGTGCCAGCTCCGCTGACGGCGGCCGGGTAATCACCCGCTGCGGAATCACGTATGAAACGGTATTACGATATTCGGATAATTTAAATACCAGCGTTTTGGGCACATCTTTCAGCACATCAAAACCGCCCGCCATATCACCGTACAATGTGGCGTAACCGACCGCCATTTCGCTTTTGTTACCGGTAGTTAACACGATGCTGCGGCGTTTGTTTGACAAGGCCATTAGTACCACCCCACGGCAGCGCGCCTGAAGATTCTCTTCAGTTGTATCGCGCTTGCTGCCAGCAAACATCGGTGACAATTGTCCCATAAAAGCATCGAACATCGGCTCGATAGAGAGCACATCAAATTCGATACCCAAAATTTCGGCTTCTTCTTTGGCATCAGCAATACTGATATCGGCGGTGTAACGGAACGGCATCATCAATGCCTGAACCTTATCTTTGCCCAGCGCGTCCACAGCAATCGCCAGTGTTAATGCTGAGTCAATCCCGCCCGATAGGCCGAGAACCGCGCCATTGAAACCGTTTTTATTCACGTAATCACGCACCGCCAAAACCAATGCCTCATAGACCTGGGCCAATGGCGGTAACTCTGCGGCAGGTGCGGTCATCGGCACCACTTCGCACTCATTGAACTGCAATAAAGTGGTTTGCTCAGCAAATGCCGCCAAACGGTGGGTCATATTGCCGGCGGCATCGAACACCTTGGAACAGCCATCAAAAATCAGTTCATCCTGACCACCGATTTGGTTGAGATACACCAGTGGTAAACCAGTGCGCTGGCAGTGAGCCGCCATCAGCGTTTTGCGGATATAGGGTTTTTCCCGGTTGTACGGAGAGGCATTGATAGACAACACAATTTCTGCACCCGCGGCTTTAACCGCATCGACCGGGCCATCAAACCATAAATCTTCACAAATCAGCAGGCCAAGACGATAGCCTTTCAGCTCCACGACACAACTTTGATGACCGGCTGAAAAATAGCGTTTTTCGTCGAAGACACCGTAGTTGGGTAATTGCTGTTTGAAATAGCGCCCCTGCAATTTACCGTCAGCGAACAGTGATAGCGCGTTATACAGCTCACCCTGTTCGCGCCATGGGTGCCCAACCAACACCGCCGTCTGCTGCGTTGCCGCCTGCAAGCGATTTAATTGCGCTTCACAGCGTTGGTAGAAATCATCACGATACAGCAGATCTTCTGGCGGATAACCGGACAAAGCCAGCTCGGAGAACATGACTAAATCAGCTCCCGCCTTTTGCTGCTCATGTAAAGTCTGCAACATGCGTTCAGTATTGCCTTCGATATCGCCGACCAGCCAATTTAACTGGGCTAATGCAATGGAAAGTGATCTGCTCATTAGGATTTAAACTCGGTTGTCAGTGTTGTCATTGATTAACAACAGTTATTCTTTAAAATCGTTGGCATCCAGCTCATGGCGTGACAACAATTTATAAAACTCGGTACGGTTACGCCCCGCCATCCTTGCAGCCTGAGTTACATTACCTTTAGTGATTTGTAGCAGTTTACGCAAATAATTCAATTCGAATTGATTGCGAGCCTCAACAAAGGTTGGTAACGCCGTGTTTTCGCCTTCCAATGCCTGTTCAACCAGCGCCTCACTGATAACAGGCGCAGAGGTTAATGCCACGCATTGCTCAATCACGTTGACCAACTGGCGCACATTACCCGGCCAACTGGCGGTCATGAGCCGTTTCATAGCATCGGTTGAGAAGCTACGAACAAAGGGTTTATGGCGTTTCGCTGATTCACGTAACAAATGGTTAGCTAACAGCGGAATATCTTCTGAGCGCTCATGCAGCGCGGGGATCTTGAGATTCACTACATTCAAACGATAGTAGAGATCTTCACGAAATTCATTTTTTGCCATTGCTTTGGGCAAATCACGGTGAGTCGCTGAAATGATCCGCACATCAATACTTAAATCACGGTTACTGCCCAATGGGCGCACTTTGCGCTCCTGCAAGACTCGCAGCAATTTCACCTGCAAAGACAGCGGCATATCGCCGATTTCATCTAAGAACAGTGTCCCGCCTTCAGCGGCCTGAAATAGCCCTTCGCGGCTACTGACTGCACCAGTAAACGCGCCTTTGGCATGGCCGAATAACTCGGATTCCAGTAACTGCTCTGGCAATGCACCACAGTTGATGGCGATAAAAGCCTTTTTCGCCCGTGGGCTGGCAGCATGAATAGCTTGCGCCAAGACTTCTTTACCGGTGCCGCTTTGCCCATTGATCAACACACTGACATCCGATTGCGCCACCATTTTGGCTTGCTCTAGCAAGCGCAACATCACTGGGCTGCGGGTGACTATCTCTTCACGCCAGGTATCATCACCGGCAGGAATAGAAAGTTCTAGCGCTGCATCAATTGCTTTATATAAAGCATCGCGATCAACCGGCTTGGTCAGGAAGCTGAACACTCCCTGCTGAGTGGCGGCCACAGCATCAGGAATGGAACCGTGGGCGGTCAGAATAATCACCGGCATACCCGGTTGATGCTTCTGAATTTCAGCAAATAGCGCCATACCATCCATTTCGTCCATGCGCAAATCACTGATAACCAAATCAATTTTCTCACGCATTAACAAACGCAATGCTTCCTGCCCGCTTTCGGCGGTGGTGACATTAAAACCTTCACTGGTTAAACGCATCCCCAACAACTTCAGTAAGCTGGGGTCGTCATCAACCAGCAGTAGATTGGCCGGTTTGCGTGGCGTCATGAGATTCCTTATTCGTCGCAGGTGGAACGTCAGTTGGGGGGACAACTGGCGGTGTATAAGTATCAGCCGGTTTTTCTCCCGGTTGCGGCGCAGGTTTATTGTCTGCTGGTGACTCTGTTGGCTTGTTTTCAACCGGGCCAGGCGCAGCTGGCTTAGTTTCAGACGGTTTAGCTTCAACTGGCTTAGTTTCAGCCGGCTTGGCTTCAGCCGGTTTAACTTCAGTCGGCTTGGCTTCAGTCGGCTTGGTTTTGGCCGGTTTAACGTCCGTAGGCTTAGTTTCAACCGGTTTGACTGGCTCTACTTTTGGCTGAGAATCAGCCTCGGCTGGCTTAAGTGCCGCTGCGGCGGCAGCTTTGCTATCCGCATCAGTTTCCGGGATCTCATTTTGCATTTGCTTACGTGATGAAAGCTGCCGTTCAATATCGGTTAGATTTTCCAGTTTGCGGGTGGTATCCAATAAATTATATTGCAACCGAACCTGGCTTTCTCTCAGACGGTCAATTTGCGCGTCGGACTCCTCTTGCAAGCGCTGATAACGCGTGCGCTCTTCAGCCAGAGAAATGCGCAGCACCTGCTGCTCTCGCCACAATTGAATTAGTGGGCGCACAGCGCCGGGGAAGCTTTGAGTATAACTGTTTAAGCGCTCAACCACCTGACGGCGCTCAGCAATTGAAGGCTCAGAGCTGCTCACCAAAATACCCTGCTTAAAGGCGGCTGACCACGTGACGACCGGTAAAGACGCGGCTAATGCTCGTGCTTGAGTTGACCCCAAGCGCTCAGCACAATCCATCGCCCGCAGCCAATAAAGGGAGTTTTCCAGTGTCTCTTTATCATCAAAACTCCACAGCACATCGCAGGGTAGAGTTCGATAATCAATGATTTTCGTTTCCGGTATCACCATCTGAACGGCTTGGGAAAAACGGCCAACGGTCGAATTATCAGTACATCCCGTGAGTAATAGCGGGGCCAGCAACAAAGCTCGCCAAAAAATACCCGAGCCAGATTTACCCACCAGCTTGTTGGCAGTAGTTGATGTCTGACATGACAAAAAGACGGTCTTTTTCATTATGTTGCGCATAGACCATTTGTACATTATTTATTCATTCTCGGCGGTTAATGGCAATTCAACACGGAAGCAGACTGCTGCGTAATCCACTGACACCAATTGCAAGTCACCCTGCATACGTTTGATGCAGTCCTGAGCAATACTCAACCCCAGCCCGCTGCCTTTGACAGCCCCTTTTCGCTGATGGCTTCCCTGGAAAAAAGGCTCAAATATCATTGTTTCTTCAGATACCGGGATCGAGGCCCCAGTATTGGCAATATCAATTTGCACGCGGTTATTCACCTGACGGCTACGAATCCAAATGGTACCGGATTCCTCACCATAGTGCACCGCATTGGAGTAGAGATTATCTAATACCCGCATCAATAGTGTTGGGTCTGCCCAACAAATGTCCGCTTTCAGATCCGTCTCAGTGCGAATCATCTTAGCTCGTGCCGGTAAGCTATGGGCCGAAATTACATCTTCGACCATTTCTACCAGTTCAACATTTTCAAGCTCACCAGGGCCATCGGCCAGTTTACGGTTATAGTCCAATAATTGTTCAATTAATAATTGTAAATGGCGGCTACTATTATCAAGGATAGCCACCACTTCTTTCTGATCTTGAGTCAGCGGGCCTGCAACCTCATCAGCTAACAATTCGGTACCTTCGCGCATACTGGCCAGCGGCGTTTTCAACTCATGGGAGATATGGCGTAAAAACTCATGGCGTTGTGATTCAAGCCAGGCTAAACGTTCGCTGAGCCAAATAATACGCTGTGCCAGAGAGCGCAACTCGCGCGGCCCCTTAAACAGCGCGGTATTGCCCAGTGGCCGCCCTTCCCCCAGCCGATTAATCATTCGCTCGATGCCCTTAACCGGCCCGATAATCATGCGGGTGAATAACACCACTAACAGCACACTGACTAAAAACAGTAGCAGGGATTGCCAACCAAAAAATTGGCCGCGTTCGGCAATATCTTTTTGTAACTGCTGCCCACGGGAGAAGATTACATCCCGGGTCGCCTGCACCATTTCGGCATTCGATCGGGAGAATTGCTCTAATAAAGTTGAAGCATTTTGCTCTGGGCCGCTATTTTTACATTGGATATCAGAAAGTTGGGTCAGCAACCCACGCAACGTCTGGTAATAGCGGGCATCGGGCAGAATCGGGGCGTGGGTATCCAGCATTTGAGCGTACTGTTTACGCTGATGCTGATAAAGCTTAGCTAGCGTTGCATCATCTAACACGCAGTATTGACGATAGCTGCGCTCCATTTCGAGCGCCACACTAGTCATCGCTTCACTGCGGCGAGCATCAGCCAACGTAGTGCGATTAATGTCAGCCGCTTGGGTGCTCAGATGGTCAAGACTTTGATAAGCCTGATATGCCAGCACCAATAAAGGGAGCAGCACCAACAGAAATGCCATGAGTACCAATTGCCGTAAAGAACGGGGGAACAAACGCCATCTTTTCAACGAAATCATCTCATTACCTATCATTCTGTTGTGATGCTAACTGACTCAGCCAGGATTACAATGCCTGTGGCCCAATTTATGCGGGCATGTCCGCAACTTATCCGTTTGGTTGGAACTTGTTCGCTTGATTAAAGTAAAAAAAAAGCACTTAGCGTGAGCAAAGTGCTTTTAATTAAGGCTGCTTATCTATTATCGTCAAAATCATCATCAGGCCTGCTTTTATCGTCAGTTGCCGTGAAAACGGGAAGCTTTACCGTATCTTTGACCCTAATATGCCCTAAATAATTCGAGTTGCAGGAAGGCGGCCAATACACATGCAGCTTGCAGTATGACGGGTATAGATGTGACAACGGGGCAATAAATTGCCCCGTTGCAGAATATGTGGATGCCCTTAAACATCGTCTCCAGTTTGATGAAGCCGAGGCAATCATCGGGAGGATGAGACGAATAGCATCCAGACATGTCCAATATTGATGAACTACTCATCACAGTAGGACATAGGCGGCGCCTCACTCAACGTGTCGTCCGATGTTTGATATGTGCATTCACACAATATCGGTGTAGGTGGACGATAGGCACCAGTCTTTGGCATCATTCGGTGGCTTATGAAGTGCATATTCCGCTTTACGGCGGGACTATCATAAAGAGGTGAATGAGCAACTGATATTAACAATGCAGCTTGCGTGCCAGGTTTTTTAAAATAATATTAACTTATTGATATAATTTATAAAAAAATTTAAACATCAACTTATCGTCCTACTATTGCTAATCAAATCGAGTGATTCAATCGCGTTTTGTCGCTATTACCCGACACTTAATCTACACATAAATAAAAATCATATAAATCAATATGATAAATGTCTCCTTTTTGAGACAGGATCCAGGGCCATTGTCGCGATTTGCCGACATTATTTATTAAATCATTAGTAATCAATCAGTTAATTATTTTAGACACCCAGTAATATTATTTATTTCTCCGTTCAATCCCAGCCGTTCACCACAACTCTGCAAACTGCGGCATAAAATCACCATGGAGTTATAAATTATGAGATTTAATCACCGAAATGAATGAGTCACGCTAATGCTCTGGCTCTGGTATCTAATGAGAAGATCGCCAAAGTACAGAAGACAAAAATACCGGTAGCAGCTCATACCTATATAAGGGCTTCACAGGCACTGACTGCGAAGTTTTACTGATCTTTCATTAGAAAGGTACTCACATGAAAATTATCCCTACCACATTCACTAGCGCCATGGGCTTCATAATAATTTGCTTGAATGCTAACGCCATCAAGCCACCACTTGAGGTTATGAATGTAACAACAAAATTAATTAAACCGGCGAGTAGTTTCATGATGGCTGGATATATGTCCCCCCCCACCTTTGAAGTCAATAATATAAAAGATAGCTATACATTGTTGGAAGGAAAAGCAAAAGTTAAATTCAATATAAGCACAAATGAATATATCAATTACTCCGCTCATATTAGAAAAGGCAATATTTTATATGGTGAAACCTCCGGATACATTAACCATTCATCAGAAAATATTACCCTTTTAACGGATGAGGTTAATAGTGGATATTACGAATTAGTTGTAGAGGCTTATAATAATGCCCAAGATTCATCACAACAAATATTTAATATTAGATTAGAGTAATAAGATAAAAATTTGCATTGTATAAAAGTAAAAAAGGGCATCAACCTGATGCCCTTTTCTATTAAGTCAATTTAGCCCAATTGCTTACGAGCATTACGGAACATACGCATCCATGGGCTATCTTCACCCCACTCTTGTGGATGCCATGAGTTACTGACAGTGCGGAAGACGCGTTCTGGATGCGGCATCATGACGGTGGCCCGCCCACTGATACTGGTTACCGCCGTAATACCATGCGCTGAACCATTAGGGTTAGCCGGATACTGCTCGGTGACCGCACCTTGGTTGTTCACAAAGCGTAATGCCACCAAATTGCTCTGTTCCAATAGGGCCAGATGCGCAGCATCACGCACTTCAACCCGCCCTTCACCGTGTGAAACCGCGATTGGCATGCGAGAGCCGGCCATATCCTGCATAAACAGGGATGGGCTATTTGCTACTTCAACCAGACTGAATCGCGCTTCAAAACGGTCCGATAAGTTGCGAACAAACCGTGGCCAGTGCGCAGCGCCCGGAATAAGTTCACGCAGATTAGACATCATCTGGCAGCCGTTACACACCCCCAGCGCCAGTGTTTCTGGGCGATGGAAGAAAGCTTCGAACTCATCACGCACGCGGTCATTGAACAGAATGGACTTCGCCCAACCTTCGCCTGCGCCCAATACATCGCCGTAAGAGAAACCGCCACAAGCGACTAAAGTCTGGAAAGATTGCAAATCAGTGCGTCCCGCCAGTAAATCACTCATATGCACGTCAACAGCATCAAAACCGGCACGGTGGAAAGCAGCGGCCATCTCAACGTGGGAGTTAACCCCCTGCTCACGCAGCACCGCAACTTTTGGTCGCGTCTGTTTGATAATATAAGGTGCGGCGATATCTTCAGCGGGATCAAAGGTCAGTTTCACATTCAGGCCAGGGTCGTGCTCATCCTGTTTAGCTTGATGCTCTTGATCGGCGCAATCTGGGTTATCGCGCAGGCGCTGCATCTGCCAAGTGGTTTCAGCCCACCACAAGCGCAGGGTGCTGCGTTTTTCGCTGTAAACCACTTCAGTAGCGCGGTGGATGTCAAAAACATCCCCCTCAACAGCACGGCCCAGATAATGGACACAGTTTGTCAGGCCATGGTCTGCCAGCACTTTCTCCACTGCGACTTTCTGCTCGGCACACACCTGAATCACCGCCCCCAACTCCTCGTTAAACAAGGCGGCCAGCGCATCGTCACCCAAGGATTGAATATCAACTTGCACACCACAATGACCGGCAAAGGCCATTTCGGCTAATGTCACTAACAGGCCGCCGTCAGAGCGGTCGTGATAAGCCAACAATGCTTGATCGGCGACCAAACGCTGCATCGCGTTGAAGAAGCCCGCCAGTTGTTGCACATCACGGACATCCGCCGGTTTATCCCCTAACTGACGATAAACCTGAGTCAACGCCGTGGCCCCCAGTGCATTATGTCCCGCGCCCAAATCAATCAGCAGCAGCGCATTGTCACCTTGGTCAGTCCGCAACTGCGGAGTCACTGTGTGACGGACATCTTCGACACGAGCAAAAGCAGTAATCACCAATGATAGCGGCGAAGTCATTTCGCGCTGTTCATCCCCTTCCTGCCAGCGAGTTTTCATCGACATAGAGTCTTTGCCCACCGGGATGGTAATTTCCAGCGCCGGGCATAACTCTTCACCCACGGCGCGCACCGCTTCATACAAACCGGCATCTTCACCGGGGTGACCGGCGGCGGACATCCAGTTAGCTGACAGTTTAATGCGCTTGAGTTCGCCAATTTGGGTCGCGGCAATATTGGTCAATGCTTCGCCAACCGCTAAGCGGGCAGAAGCGGCAAAATCCAGCAAAGCCACTGGCGCACGTTCGCCCAGTGACATCGCCTCGCCATAGTAGCTGTCCAGACTGGCGCTGGTTACTGCACAATCAGCCACCGGAATCTGCCACGGGCCGACCATCTGATCACGGGTGACCATGCCGGTCACGGTGCGGTCGCCAATGGTGATCAGGAAGGTTTTCTCTGCTACCGCCGGTAAATGCATCACACGTTTTACCGCATCAGCAATGCTGATTTCAGCCCGTTGCAAAGCCTCACCCTGCGCCTGTAGGCGGGTGACATCACGCAGCATTTTCGGTGTGTTACCTAACAGCACATCCAACGGCATATCAATGGGTTGATTATCGAAATGGCGGTCATTCAAAGTCAGATGTTTTTCTTCAGTCGCTTCGCCGATGACAGCATATGGCGCGCGTTCACGGCGGCAGATTTCATCAAACTGTGCCATCTGCGCAGGAGCAATGGCCATGACATAGCGCTCCTGAGATTCATTACACCACACTTCCAGCGGGCTCATGCCCGGCTCGTCGTTAAGAATGTCACGCAGTTCAAAGCGGCCACCACGGCCACCGTCACTCACCAGTTCTGGCATGGCGTTGGACAAACCACCGGCACCGACGTCATGAATAAACAGGATGGGGTTGTGGTCGCCCAACTGCCAGCAGCGGTCGATCACTTCCTGACAGCGGCGTTCCATTTCTGGGTTATCGCGCTGTACCGAAGCAAAATCCAGATCCGCATCAGATTGACCAGAGGCCATGGAGGACGCAGCACCTCCGCCCAAACCGATATTCATTGCTGGGCCACCAAGCACCACCAGCTTAGCACCCACGGTGATTTCGCCTTTCTGCACATGGTTAGCACGGATATTGCCAATGCCGCCCGCCAACATAATCGGCTTATGATAGCCACGTAGCTCCGTGCCGTTATGGCTATTTACGCGCTCTTCATAGGTACGGAAGTAGCCCAGCAGCGCCGGACGACCAAATTCATTGTTAAACGCCGCGCCGCCCAATGGGCCTTCGGTCATGATATCCAGCGCGGTAACAATGCGCTCTGGTTTACCGAAATTCTCTTCCCATGGCTGTTCAAAACCGGGGATACGCAAGTTAGACACAGAGAAGCCCACCAAACCGGCTTTCGGTTTAGCACCGCGCCCGGTGGCCCCCTCATCACGAATTTCCCCGCCCGAGCCGGTAGCAGCACCCGGCCATGGTGAAATCGCCGTCGGGTGGTTGTGAGTTTCAACTTTCATCAGGATATGCGCCTCTTCCTGATGGTAGCCATAAACGCCATTTTCTGGCGCGGCAAAGAAGCGCCCGACCTGAGAACCTTCCATTACCGCAGCATTGTCTTTATAGGCCGACAGCACGTAATCTGGGGTGTGTTCAAAGGTATTTTTGATCATCTTAAACAGCGATTTAGGCTGATCAACGCCATCAATTTTCCAATCCGCATTAAAAATCTTATGGCGGCAATGCTCAGAGTTTGCCTGAGCAAACATATACAGCTCGATATCTGTCGGGTTGCGCCCAAGGCCAGTAAACGCGGCCAACAGATAATCAATTTCATCCGGAGCCAGTGCCAGGCCCAATTTAATATTGGCCTGATCCAGTGCACTACGGCCCTGCGTCAAGATATCCACCCGTTGTACCGGGGCGGGCTGATGGTGAGAGAACAGTTGCTCGGCTTGCTGCAAATCAGTGAAGACCGTTTCCATCATGCGGTCATGCAGTAATACTGACAATTGCTGCCATTGGTTTTCACTCAGATTCTGGCCTTGTATATAGAAGGCCAGACCGCGCTCCAGGCGCAAAACCTGTGGCAGTGCACAATTATGTGCAATATCAGTCGCTTTGGAAGACCACGGAGAAATCGTCCCCGGTCTTGGCGTCACCAATAATAAACGCCCTTCTGGCGCATGTTCGGGGAGAGATGGACCATACTTAAGCAGCCGCTGGAGTCTGGCGTGTTCCTCAGCACTCAAGGGGGCGCTAACATCAGCAAAGTGAACATATTCGGCGTAGACATCATCTACCGGCAGATGAGCATCCTGGCAGCGGGACAGCAGTTTGGTAATTCGAAAAGCCGACAAAGCGGGCGAACCACGCAGTATTTCCATAATCTAAGTTTCTCTCTCTTCGAAGCGACTGGGACAGCACTTCATTGGGCGCAGCATGCATTGGCGCAAAACAGGGGAAAACGCGCGCCATTATAGTGAATCTAAGCCGCCGACGAAACCGTTTGCGTAGCTATTATTCATAATTACGTCAGAAAACTTTGTTAGAGATATACATTGAATACCGGATCAATAAGCTCGCAATAAAGTTGCACACTGACGAATTATTACGCAAAATGCCGCTCTACTGGGGATTTAACCATGTCGAATTATGCTTCAAAATACACATATAAAGAGCGCTGCCGAGAGATAACTATTTGACGCGCATAAAATTAAATTACTTTGTCATCGGGGTAGTTGCCTTGCTTCTGGCTCTTGCGTTGTGGCCCAATATTCCGTGGCGCAATGGGCAAGAAGGGCAACTGGACCGTATAAAAGCCCGTGGTGAACTGCGAGTTAGCACCATAAGTTCACCCTTGATCTACTCAACCGGAAAAGATGGCCCTTCCGGTCTCGACTATGAGCTGGCACAACGGTTTGCTGATTATCTGGGAGTTAAGCTGGTGATGACTCCCCAACATAATATCAACGACTTATTTGATGCTTTAGACAGTGACGATGCCGACCTCATTGCTGCCGGGCTGATTTATAACCGCGAACGTCTTAATCGGGCGCGCACTGGCCCTGCCTACTATTCCGTGTCGCAACAATTAGTCTACCGCTTGGGTTCACCGCGGCCAAAATCATTCAGTGACCTGAAAGGCCAACTGATTGTTGCCTCCGGCTCGGCCCATATGACCACCTTGAAACAGCTTAAACAGACCAAATATCCAGATCTGAACTGGGGATCGTCGGTTGATCGCTCCGGTAAAGAATTACTGGAGCAAGTCGCGGATGGCAAGCTCGACTATACCCTTGGGGATTCTGTCACTATTGCTCTGCTGCAACGTATTCACCCACAATTGGCCGTGGCTTTTGACGTCACAGATGAAGAGCCGGTGACCTGGTATTTCCAACAAAGTCATGATGATAGCCTGTATGCGGCAATGCTTGATTTCTACAGTGAGATGGTAGAAGACGGTAGTCTGGCGCGTCTGGAGGAAAAATATCTCGGCCATGTCGGCAGTTTTGATTATGTCGACACCAAAACATTCCTCTCCGCTATTGATAATGTGCTGCCCTCTTTCCAGCCCTTATTTGAAAAGCACGCCGGTGAAATCGACTGGAAATTACTGGCCGCGATCGCCTATCAAGAATCTCATTGGAATCCACAAGCAACCTCCCCCACCGGGGTGCGCGGCCTAATGATGCTCACACGGGCCACCGCCGGTAGCTTGGGAGTGAAAGACCGGGTTGATCCCGAAGAGAGTATCAAAGGCGGCTCGGTTTACTTACAACGGCTGATGCAGAAAGTGCCGGAGACCATCCCAGAAGATGAGCGAATTTGGTTCGCACTGGCGTCATATAATATGGGTTATGGCCATATGCTTGATGCCCGCAAGCTGACCAAAAAACAAAATGGTAATCCAGACAGTTGGGGGGATGTAAAAATGCGGCTACCCATGTTGAGCCAAAAGCGCTACTACCCGAGCACCACCTATGGCTATGCCCGCGGTCACGAGGCCTATAACTACGTCGAAAACATCCGCCGCTATCAGGTCAGTCTGGAGGGATATTTGCAGGAAAGGGAGAAAAAAGCCGCTCAACATGCCGCAATTGAAGCCGAACTGGGTAAAGCTTATCCGGTTGTTGGCCCCGGCTGGTCAATCAATAATTAATATACTCTTCTTACTTGAAGTTGCAGGGGTGTTAGCGGCTCTCACTCATCCGAATCACTTACTTGAGTAAGCTCATCGGAATTAATGAGCCTCATCCTTGAGGCTCACCCTACGGGCTAGCATAAATGCTGTTCAAATCGGTTCCCGACCAATTTGTCCTTCGTTTGCTGCCTACCTGCAATTCCAATGACTTTGAGTATGGCTTATGTATCAGTTGCGGCGCGTTTCAAGGCTTTCTGTTGTTCGCGCCGCCAGCGGAAAAAGGCGCTCAATTGGTGGGAGCAAGCATCGGCCAGCACGCCCGCCGTTATCTCTATCTGATGGTTCATTCCAGGGTGGCGTAAAATATCCACCCATGATCCCGCCGCACCGGTTTTCAGATCATTAGCGCCATAGACCAGCCGGCGAATGCGGCTGTGTACCATAGCACCGGCGCACATCACACAGGGTTCCAGAGTGACATATAAAGTCGCGTCTATCAGACGATAATTCTGCACTGCTTGCCCCCCCTGGCGTAGCGCCATGATTTCAGCATGTGCGGTGGGGTCGTTATCACTAATAGAGCGGTTCCAGCCCTCGCCAATTATCTGATTATCCAGCACTAATACTGCGCCCACCGGAACTTCGCCCTCGGCTTGCGCACGCAACGCCAATGCTAATGCCCGCTGCATCCAGTACTCATCACTGTATTCAGTTGGCGAATCACATTCAGAAGACAAATTATTATCAGTAGACACATTAACCTCTCTGGCACTTTTGCGGCGTGCATTATACACAGCAATCACTATCGCCACTAAATTCACTATAAAGTAGCTCAACATATAATGATCAGTTAATGTTCCGACAAGGTAAGAATCATTCCTGACATAAATGATATGCAACTATATAGGGAAGCCAGAGCAATGAAACTCAGCAAGAAAAATGCGGCAATTGTGCGCAAAACCCTTGATGGATGGGCCAAAGAAAGTGTTATTCCCGCTGAAGAACATCAGCGTTTGTTGGCCACTATTGAGGTTCAACCTTTCGACTGGCGCAGGCTAGCGGGTTATGCTTTCCTTGCTGCACTGGCCTCACTGGTCATCGCGATTGGCAGCTTGATGGCTGATACTTTCCTATTAGCCTGGATCAGCCAATTTTTCCGCTTTGATCCTCCGGTTCGGGTGGCGGTCACCAGCCTCTTAGCGGCAGCCTTTTACGGCTGGGGGTTTCACCGCCGCCGACAAGACGCCAGCAAAATCTATAGCAATGAGGCCGTGTTGTTCCTCGGTGTCATTTTTACTGCCGCTGCTATCGGCCAACTTGGCGTATGGCTAGATAATGGCAGTGGCCGCATCTCGGTATTATTGTTGCTCGGCACCCTGATTTACGCTGCGGTCGGCTGGTTTGGCCGCGCGCCCCTCGTCTGGCTATTTGCCTTGCTGTCACTGGGTAATGCGTTTGGTGCAGAAACCGGCTATATGTCCGGTTGGGGCGCTTACTGGCTGGGAATGAGCTACCCAACCCGCTTTATCGCCTTTGGTTTACTGCTGTGCGCCAGTGCATTGGCATTACAACCGCAGCTGGCGGCACGTCGGCTGGACAGGGTTTCGCAGGCTATGGGGCTGCTTTACCTATTTATTGCCCTGTGGCTATTGTCTATTTTTGGCAATTACGGCGATATCGACCATTGGTATCAAATACGCCAGATTGAACTGCTCCATTGGAGTTTATTATTTGCTCTCGCGGCCATGGCGGCCATCTGGCTGGGGTTAAAGCGCGATGACGCCATGTTACGCGGCTTTGGCCTGACATTTTTGGCCATCAACTTATATACCCGTTTCTTTGAATTTTTCTGGGATGCAATGCCGAAAACTATTTTCTTCCTGTTGCTCGGCATCAGTTTGTGGTTACTGGGGCGGCATGCTGAGCGGATCTGGCGGGTCGGTCACCATGAAAATGATGTGATTCACTAGAGAAATGTGATGAATAACTTCACTGGGCTTTGACACCCACTGCGGCTTACTCTAGCTGTAACTCATTCTAACTGTTGTAATTCGCCGGTTTTACTGACCCGCCAGCGGTGTTCGCAAAAATGCAGCAGCGGATTATCCTGTTTACTGTCACTGTAACCGCTGTGGAGCTTCAGTGGCGACCCCAAGCGCTGTTCTAATTGCAGCACTTTTTCTGGCCCTAAACAGCGCAGTGGCAACACCCAGCCGCCATTGCGCCGCGCCATACGGCTCCCCACCAGTCGTAAATGATGAATAAAATCTGAATCGTGATAAACCTGCTCGACCAGCCGTTGTGGTGAACCGGTAATCAACCACACCTGAGTATCGTTGCTCTCGATATATTGGCGCAAGCGCATCATAACCACCGGAAACTCAGTCACTTTTTGGCGAAAATCATCCACAAAGCGCAATTCCAGATCCTTCAGATGGGCTTCCGATCGGCCAAAAGTGAGCGCCCACAGCAATAAACTTATTGGCCAACGAGCACAACGCCCGCCCGCCAATAACCCCAATCCAATAACCGGCAGTAATGGAATGACCAACAATATATTCAGTGGCAAATGGCGCAGCAGAAAACGCAAAAAACTGCCAAACATATCCTGTTGATGCAAAGTGCCATCTAAATCAAAGAAGACAACCCGTTTGACACTTTCCGCTGGCGGTTCAGTCGTGTCAGTTTGCTCGGCGCTCAAAACCTTTGTCATTGAAATTCCATAGATTTAATCGATAATTTAATCAATGAGAATAGGGGCAATAGGGTGACAATCGCCCCATGCAAATCAGCCTCACAATGCAGCGCGTAAATATCCATTATGCCGCTGTAAATCCTGATGAGCTTGCTCCGCACTGACACCTTTTAAAATCATCAAAATAGCCGGTTTGACTTCAAATTCAGTTTGCGACAATGCATTTTCTGCCTCTGCGCGGCTGGCTCCGGTAGCTTCAACCACAATACGGCACGCACGATCAACTAATTTCACATTGGTCGCTTTTACATCCACCATCAGGTTTTGATAGACCTTGCCAAGCTTCACCATCGCGCCAGTGGATAACATATTTAACACTAATTTTTGTGCCGTGCCCGATTTCATACGGGTCGAGCCGGTCAGAGCCTCTGGCCCGACGACCGGCGAAATCGCGATTAGTGCTTCTTGCGCGATAGGGGAATCGGGATTACAGGAAATGGCCGCAGTGGGGCAGCCAAGCTGGCGGGCATACCGCAACGCGCCAATGACATAGGGGGTGCGGCCCGAGGCGGCCAGCCCGACCACCATATCCGTCGAGGTCAACTGTAAATTTTGCAAATCCCGCTCGCCGAGTGACATATCATCCTCAGCGCCCTCCACCGCTTTGAGTAACGCGCCGGGGCCACCAGCAATTAAGCCGATGACCATACCCTGCGGCACCCCAAAGGTCGGTGGGCATTCCGAGGCATCTAACACGCCAAGCCGCCCGCTGGTACCGGCCCCCAGATAAATCAACCGACCTCCGGCCTGTAAAGCTTTAGCCGCTAAATCTACCGCGCGAGCAATGTTGGGTATCACCAAACGGATCGCCGCCGCCACTTTACGGTCTTCATCATTAATGCGGGTTAGCATCTCCAAAGTGGAGAGTTTATCCAAATCCATCGTGGCCGGATTGCGACTTTCAGAAATCAAAGCGCCTAAATTCATGATTTTTTCCTTACTAATATAGCGTTAGCCGCACACATAAAAATCATATCATTTAAAAAATGTCTTATCGTGACTTATCATAATCAAGTTTTAATCTTTTTTCTTATTTTAGCTTCCCTATTTATCTTCTCTCCGGAGTTTTGGTCATAATATCTTGTCGGCCATATTTCTGATGGATGAATATCCAAAAAATCTGCAATGATATACTCGCCTTTAGGCCAAGGTCTTTTTAGCGCATTAGTCAGCGTACTTGAGCTTAAACCCGAATTTCGTGAGACCGCAGAGAGAGAAGATCCTTTTTTGCGTATCGCCGCTATTATATCCGCTGGATGCCAGTCCGATATTTCTTTGATCATAAAAAACTCCTTTTAATATACCCCCATACACAAAAGTTAATTTAACAGACAGTTAATAATAAAAAATCGCCACCAAAATTTTGATGCCAAATATCTCCATCAACCTATTGTGAGTATTATACGCATATAGATAAACGATAGTAATGGTACTAAGGTACAATCTAGGACTGTACTTTAAAATGTAACGTTATTTATAATTAAAATAAATACTATATTAATAGAAAAATTACAAACTCACTTTCCATATGAAATTTATGCATATTAAATATCATTATTATGGCATATATGTTTTGAATATTTATTACTCTAAAT
>NZ_CABHXX010000119.1 GCF_902170565.1 Yersinia thracica | reverse complement strand
CAAACTTGAGCCAGAGGTGGCCACCGCCACACCAATCGCAATTAATGCCGCCACCACTGGGTTCAGATGTTCACTTTGGTGATCCCAACTGTGGTAGGCATCCATCACTTTTTGCCACTGCACGTCATCACGCAGATGCAAGTCTTGCAGCCATTCGTTGCCAGGAATGGTGGCCAGCTCATTAATCGCCGCCTGTACCGATTGGTTATTTTGCGCTTTAACATCCGCACTAATCCCCTCGGTGGCATCTACAGTAAACTCGCCCCCCGCTTGCACGCTGGGCAGTACCCATTTATCTTCCTGATATCCTTTATCGGTATTTTTGATGTAGAAACCTTTCGATAAGCTGGTTTTTTGCTCAAATGTAGTGTTTTTGACCGCTTCGAAAATCACTTTGCCGTGGGTGCTGGTCAGTTTGGCATT
>NZ_CABHXX010000118.1 GCF_902170565.1 Yersinia thracica | reverse complement strand
CCAGTCACTGCCAGCCTGCTGGCGACCAAATTGGGGGACGGTAAAAACTATGCCAGCAGCCGGGATTTTGCGGCATCAACAGGATTAGTACCCCGCCAGTACAGTACCGGCGGGAAAAGCACCCTGATGGGCATCAGCAAACGGGGAGATAAAAATCTGCGACGACTGCTGGTGCAATGCGCCCGGGTGTATATGCAGCGGCTGGAATATCAGTCGGGGCGACTGGCCGAGTGGGTTCAGGGGCAACTGACTCGGCATCACTCGAATGTGGTGGCCTGCGCACTGGCGAACAAGCTGGCACGAATAGCCTGGGCAGTAACCACACAAGGAACCGTCTTCAGTAAATAAAAGAGCCAACAGTAAATCTACTGTCAGCTCAATGAGTTACCAAGTGACTTTCTGGTTTTGTGACGACTGATTATTGATGACATGAACGGCACAGCGGCCTGATGATAAACCTGACACAAAAAATGGCTCTTTGAAGCC
>NZ_CABHXX010000117.1 GCF_902170565.1 Yersinia thracica | reverse complement strand
AATGGTGGGTCGTGCGGGATTCGAACCTGCGACCAATTGATTAAAAGTCAACTGCTCTACCAACTGAGCTAACGACCCGCTGTAATGCGGTACTACTTATTGCTTAACATAATGGTGGGTCGTGCGGGATGACTCGTCCTGCGACCTCGCCCTTCGGGTCAACGCTAGCGCGTTGTTGTCTCGCTTCGCTCGGCTCGAACCTCTACGGCTCTTATCCCTACGATTTAATACCCTGCTAACTCTACATAATGGTGGGTCGTGCGGGATTCGAACCTGCGACCAATTGATTAAAAGTCAACTGCTCTACCAACTGAGCTAACG
>NZ_CABHXX010000116.1 GCF_902170565.1 Yersinia thracica | reverse complement strand
ACTCCACTTCATACTTATTATTCATATTTGACATTGACTATCTTCCGTTAACAGTATCCAAATTGATGGCATAATTAAATATTGTCGCACTAACTGCTAACCACCCGGATATACAGGAGAAGTCAATGCAATTATCTGCTAAATATATCATTGGAGTGTTACTATTATTTTTGACTCCTGTAGCCCCCTCGGAGCTACAATCTTTAACGGCTGGAATTCAAACTAAGATAGATGTAGCGATCAGCCAGCTTTATCGCTCAGAAGACCGACAAATTGCTATTAACTGGGATAATGCAAAAAAAGTATCTGAATTTATCTGTAGGCCCATAGCCCTCACAGAAATACAAAGAAAAGGTTTTCCAAAGGCTGATAGGATCTTTCTTGGTGATAACAACCAAAATAGCCTAAGTTTGAGCTTAATAGATCAATATCATCTAACTGGAATTGGTGAAGTACGGATCGATAATGCCTGGTATGATCTTACCGTCCAATGCGATATCGATTCAGTAAAAGGGGATGTTACCTACTTTAATATTATTCTTTCGCCTTAAGTCACTTTAAAATAGCATAACATGCCAGATTAAATGATATTTATGCCATGTTATGCCATATAATTTCGCCCACATTGATTATATTATTACTGTAACCAACGATCTACTCCTTTATGACGGGAACAAGCCCCACTATGTTGCTGGCTATAGCTATAGGTTCCATCTTGACAACGAGCAGTGGCTCCCGATGGAATATTGCCTGCCGCTGGTGCTGCAGTGACTCGTGGAACAGATGACAGCGGCGCTTTTTGCTTCACCGTTACCGGCTCTGGGATAGCGGGAGTCGTTTCTGGGGAAAGTACAGAAGAGTGAAGTTTCCGTGGAGAAGCCGTCGTTTTCACTGCTGGCGATTCAGATATTGTCGTTTCATTCGCATTGATTCGCGATTTACGTGGCGGTTTTATTGTGGGCTTAATATCACCGGTATCTTGAATCGAATTAGCGGCCGGCGCCGAAACAACTGCTGTAGTGGCTTTGGTTGGGGCAGCATTAGCCCAATTGACAATAAGTGCTGAACTCAATGTTATTAAAAGAAATAACGTCACCCCAAAGATAGATAATATATTCTTTATAGACATAAATATCTCCTGACTATGTTTTCAATTACGCGCGTTTGAAAAAACGTAATATCACATTAAAAATACCTGATTTAACGATAGAATCATTACCTGATATTTGGGACATTAATGCAGGCAAAGCTCGGCTCAGCATCTCTATGGTAGCCGGTGTGTCAATCCCCAACTTCTCCGCCAGTTGGCCTATTTCGTTTTGACCAAATATCTGCTGTATATGTCCATCAGATATCATTGGTTGTACATTCTGCTCGCCTACATTATTAACAATATGTCCGAGTCCATTCTGGTTGAACTTTTCGATAATTCCTTGAGTTCCACCATGTAATTCAATCCAGCCCATAATGTCTTGTATGCCAGCACTCCCTATTTTCGGATCAATTGAGAGCAATTCATTTAATAAGTTACTGTCGCCCATACCATCCTCCTGTCTATCAATACCGCTAACGATCTATTTTGACTATACAGTTTGGTACACTCAGAAATCACGCTAAAAACGGAAGGCAAACGATGTCAATAGGCTGAGAGGAGGAAAAGTGTATTATGCGGTCAAGTCACGTGTGAGATAGCTTCGCCACAGATAAAAACATTCCCTATTATCACTGATAAAAGGGATATAGGCGTTTCCAATGTTCTGTTATATCATCAACAATACACTGTGACTTGCACACTGGGCAGGGAAATTCCGTCTCCTTGCCCACTAGAGTTTCTTGGGTTACGAGATGACGTTGTTGCTAATATACTCCTCATTAAGACCTAGCCTATTTTTGACGACAAATGAGTAAAACAGGCATCAATTTAGTCTCCGCTGACAAAATCAAATACCAGTACACCCTGCTTTTTCGCCAAAAATGGGCCTACCTTATTTTTGAAGTTTTGGTGTGCTGCATCATAAAATGTCGGCGACGTAACAACAGGGGTACCAACGTAATAATTACGATCTCCTTGAGAGCGGAAAGTCACGATAAATCCTTGTTCAAAGCCCCCGTTGACCCCCTCGCCACTCGCTTGCTTGCCTGCGGTTATCGAGACTATATAGGGTTTACCTTCCCGTAGTGCCAAATGTTGCAATGCCAGAAAATCCTCCATCAATTGGTTTCGCTTATCCGGACTGACAAATTCAGCATAGCGGAACAACACAATATGCTTAACCTCGCCCGATTTATAATCTCCCCGAGTAAATACCGCATCGCCCACCGCTTGTCGCTCACGAATGAGAATGGCTTGTTTCGTTATCGGTGCAACATTTTGTATTTCCACTGTCTGATAATCCATATAGTCCCTCTATTTTAAAAAATAGCTTTTATACAGTTATAAATATCACTTCTTTCACCAACATCAGTTAATCGAAAATAGTGTAGTTTGAATTAAACGGTGAATTCCCGTCTCCGTTTTATTTTGGGTATATTCGTATTCTTGCCCTTTGCGTTTATACGCCATTTTTGTGTAAGCAACACTCGAGTCAGTGACTGAGACACTAGTTGTCGTGTTGGCAATATTCAGTGCAGTGTAAGCAAGCTGCTGCGTTGTCATTGTTCTGCCAGACACTGTCAACGTCTGAGATGACCCAACAATAGAACTGGAGCTACCGGTAATACTCTCTGTGTGGCCAGCAATCGTCAAACTTGACGCGGGAGCTTGCATATTAAGTTTAACACCACTGTTAATGGTAATAGCCAGTGGCGAGCTGATAGTAATGCCCCCCAGAACCTTTTCCTCCCAACTTCCGGTGATGCTACGCTTTACATTCCCGTTGATATCCTCAGTTAAATTCCCTTTGATATCTATATTTACATTCCCTTTGATTTCCTGATTCTTATCGCCATCGGTTCGGTGTTGCATATTGCCCTGAATATGGATGTCCTGATCTTTTTCAGCTGAAATCTTCATATCACGTTCAGAGTGCAAAGCGACTGACTCCCCCCCCAGTGCATCATCAATCAGCAAATAGCTGGACTTATCTGCAGAACCGCCTTTACTGCGAGTCATTATTCCCATGCGGGTTGCATCTCGGGGTAAATCCAGTGGCGGCTGATTATCTTCATTATAAACTCGGCCAATTATCATCGGGCGGTCAGGGTCCCCATTAATAAAATCAACAATTACTTCTTCCCCTACCCGTGGTACCTGCACCGCACCATATTTCCATCCTGCCCATTGGCTAGATACGCGAATCCAGCAAGAACTGCTATCATCCCCTTTCCCATAACGGTCCCAACGGAAATGCACTTTTACTCGTCCATAGCGATCAGCCCAAATAGTCTCATTAGCAGGCCCTGTAACCACCGCCGTTTGGGGACCATAGGTACGTGGCCATGGGGTTTCACAAGAGGGATGCCAAAGGGTTGATGCAGGTACCACACTAAAAATGGTACCAACCTCAGCCGATATAAAATCAGCACCAGCATCCCCGCTTTGCTGATAATCACATTCTATACTCACAACCAAATAGGTTTTGGCTACAGCTCTACCATCCTGCTCCACTGAAATCCATTGGCCTGGTACTATAGCGCCAGCACAAGCACGCGCTTGCCCTGTAATCATATATTGGTTCGCAGCAAATGCTTGCTGCCGCACTCGAGTATAATTTTCACCATGGTTGCTATCGGTATAATGCCCTGCCCAATCAAAAACACTCACAGT
>NZ_CABHXX010000115.1 GCF_902170565.1 Yersinia thracica | reverse complement strand
AATTGCTGATTATGGTGAAGATTTAGGCGTGACCGCGGCAGCCATAGCGTTAGACGAAGGAGTGCCTACGGTGGAAGCAGTACTCAATATTATTCATCGACTCACTGAACCCGTAATACCTACGTTTAAAATAAATGATATTCCACTGAACATCCCGCCCCAGGCTAATTGTCAGCGTTACAACACGTTATTAAAAGGGGTGCCAAATGGAACGGCATAAATGTATTGAAATACTTAAACAATTAAAGCTCACTGCCATGGCTGAAAGCTTTGATGACGTAGTTATTGATGGTATACGCCGTAAGCGCTCTACGATGGATATTATTGGAAATTTATTAACCACAGAGCAAACACA
>NZ_CABHXX010000114.1 GCF_902170565.1 Yersinia thracica | reverse complement strand
CTTCCACCGTAGGCACTCCTTCGTCTAACGCTATGGCTGCCGCGGTCACGCCTAAATCTTCACCATAATCAGCAATTAAAGACAGTAACTGCACCATAGCGCGATCACCTTTCGGGCGCTTGAGCAGGTGTTGCTGGAGTTCTTTAACCGGTTTAGGTCAATCCCAATGAATAAAAGGTTCACCGTTTCTCAGGGCACCCGGTTTTCTTTTTAATGTGGACAGATAATGCCAGGGATTATAGGTTGTCTGGTTTTTAACGAAACTGCGTTGATGTTGAGCAACACACTCGCTATCGACAATAATTTTAATTTCTGTTGCAGTCGTTTTTAATGTCACTTTCTTACCCGCTAAATCATTGGGAACGCTGTATTTATGCCCATCAAAACAGAATAAGGATAAGGAGTTGATATGGACTATTGCAAATTGCCCTCCGGCATAAGGAAAATAAGGAGCCAGAAGGGTTTTCTCTGCACAAAATAACTCGTTAATGACTTTGCTTCTGTCTTCCGGGTGTGTGGCGGTTTGGATGATCTGATGACATTGGTCCAATAGAAAACTGTTTAACTCATCAATGCTATTAAAAGCCAGGGTCGGTTCAAACAGTTGTTTTCGTAATGTTCTCACTTGGCGCTCAACCTGTCCTTTCTCCCATCCAGACGCTGGCGTACAGGCAACCGGCTCTATAATAAAATGATTCATCATGCTTAAGAATTTATCATTAAAAATGCGTTCTTTACCCATTCCTATATGTTTAACAGCCGTCTTCATATTGTCATAAATACCTCTATTGGGTGTACCACCAAAATAAGCAAAGGCGTGATTATGAGCATCAATAAGCATATCAAGCTTCTCATTTGGGTAAGCTCGAATAAAAAATGCTCTGCTGTGACATAAACGAAAATGGGCAACTTTAAGTTTAACCAATAACCCATTTAATTTGACTGTTTCGAAACTCCAATCAAATTGATAGGCATCTGCTGCACTGAATCGTTGGGGAATAAAAACAACGTGGGGCGCGGGTTGATATTGTTCTTTGAACTGTCTAATAAAAGAGGCGACTGCACAATAAGCGCCTTGATATCCCTCCGTTCTGAGCCTTTCAAAGTGACGCCTGGCCGTTAATCGTTGTTTGGCGGGTAATTTGGTTTCATCAGTTAGGCGTTGTTTTAATACTGGAATGAACTCACCCAGTTTGGGATAGTGAGTCTGTGTCCGCTTATAAGTGGGCGGTTCTTTAGTCTCGATTGCGAGGTATTTACTGACGGTATGACGAGATATTTGTAGCTGTTTGGCTATGCTCTCTGAGAGAGCCCCTGTTTAAGAGAAAGCCTTCTGACTTTAAGTATGGTTTCCATGCACAGCATCCAAGGAAATCTCCGTAAAAACGGAGAGTTTACCAATAATCAGGGTGGTGCACTTTTACACCATAA
>NZ_CABHXX010000113.1 GCF_902170565.1 Yersinia thracica | reverse complement strand
CCGAGGATTATCGCGGCAATGGGCTGGGACAAAGACAATCTCAGCGAAGATCAGAAGCAGACCGTCAGTGCGCTGGCGACACTGGCCGCAGGATTAGCCGGTGGCTTGACCGGCGACAGCACCGCTGATACGGTTGCCGGTGCGCAGACTGGGAAAAATGCGGTTGAGAATAACTTCCTGCTGCAAATGCTGGTGCCGCCTCCACCAGTAGCAGGGCAAACGCCACAAAGCGAAGCTAATGCTGCGATAGCGCAAAAGCTGGATACAGCGGTGAAAGAGTTTGGCAAAGATGTTGTGACAAAATGCCTCTCTGGTGGGGATTGCCCAATGGCCGCGCAAGTTGCGATATTGGCTATCCAGGCAATGATGGGTCAAGGAGAAAATGGCCCTTCTAATACTGGTGGTGATCAGATAGCTGAGTCAGGCTCAACCAACACGGGCGGAGATCAAATAGCGGATAATTCACCAAGTCATACAGGTAATGACCAATTTACAGGTCAGGCGATTACTGATACTGGTAATACGGATGGCAAGCCGGATACGGGTGGAAATACGACAGTAACACCGATCCCAGAGCAGAATAAAGATGATTTGGCTTATCTATCAGATAATAGTACGTATGTACCTAGCCCAAAACATGCAACCGGGGGCTGGGGAACACCAATGGACTTAAGTGACTCAAAAGCACAAGAGGTTCTAAATAACTCAATCCAAGGTGGCAAACAACAATATGGTATTAGTGATGGTAAAGTATATGAGTTTCAACCAGATAATGCTGGTGGTTGGCATGGATATCCAATACCGGGAACAGAAGCACCACCCAAAGTATTACGTGAGTTTCTTGCTCGTGGCGATATTAGTAAGGCTGAATATAATAAATTGATCAAGGGGAAATAATGAATAGATTAAGATTCAGTTTACTTAAAGGTTCATTGCAGGATGAATATCAATTAGTTGATATGTCAATAAAAAATGAGACTAACTCAACATCTATTTTCTGTGGAAATATCAATCTACCCAGATTTATTGAATGGCTATTTGATAATGAATACGAAATTAAAACATCAGAATTACCGATAAATACCACAGATAGTGGCTCCTTGGCTTATAAAATTTGGCACTTCTATGAAAGTGAAGAAATAGAAAATGATATTATAGCTGATGCAATGTTTGACTATCGAGCAAGCCATTGCCTTCGATTTGCGGCACGAGGAACTGATTTTCCTGAGATTTATATTGGAAAGTTAGGCTGTAAACATGAAATATCTATGTTCACTAGTAATGACTCATGGCAGTACTTTATTGATATATTGGATTTTTATGAAAGTATAACCGTCCTTACTGATAAGAAGTAAAAATGTCGATGACCTGAGCCGCGATACCGACCATGCCAACGGCAGCATCGGCCCGATATTTGATAAAGAGAAAGAGCAAAACCGGCTGAAGGAAGCACAGCTGATTGGTGAGATAGGTGGTCAGGTCAGTGATATCGTGCGCACGCAGGGCAAAATAGCGGAAGAAAAAGCGCTGAAAGACCCGGTCGCTATTCAGGCGGCGAAAGAGGCGTTGGCCCAAAAAGGTAACCTGACGCCGACGGAAGAACAGCTGACCAACCAGAT
>NZ_CABHXX010000112.1 GCF_902170565.1 Yersinia thracica | reverse complement strand
GTTTTGGACCATTAAGAGAGCTGATGGAGGATGATTCTATTAGTGATATTATGGTTAATGGCCCTAATAAAATATTTATTGAACGCTATGGTCTTATCACCTTAACTGATCGGCGATTTATTAATAATAATCAACTAACCGATATTGCCAAGCGTTTAATGCAAAGAGTAAATCGTCGTATTGATGAAGGCCGCCCCTTGGCAGATGCACGTTTAATTGACGGCAGCCGTATCAATGTGGCAATGAGCCCCATAGCCCTGGATGGCACTACACTTTCTATCCGAAAATTTAGTAAAAATAAGCGAAAACTAGAAGACTTAGTGGATATGGGTGCAATGAGTAGCGATATGGCTAACTTTTTAATTATTGCGGCTAGTTGTAGGGTTAATATCATTATCTCTGGTGGTACCGGTTCGGGAAAAACAACTCTACTTAATGCTTTGTCAAAATATATATCTAAGAGTGAAAGAGTTATTACTTTAGAAGATGCAGCAGAGTTGAATCTTGAACAACCTCATGTCGTGAGAATGGAAACGCGGTTAGCCGGTCTGGAAAACACAGGGCAAATCACTATGCGGGACTTAGTGATTAATTCACTACGAATGCGCCCTGATAGAATAATTATTGGCGAATGTCGAGGTGAAGAAACCTTTGAAATGCTTCAAGCAATGAATACAGGCCACAATGGTTCAATGTCAACATTGCATGCTAACTCCCCTCGCGATGCTGTCGCTCGTCTGGAAAGTATGATAATGATGGGCCCAGTTAATATGCCTCTCTTTACAATCCGGAGGAATATAGCATCTGCAATTAATCTTATTGTACAAGTTTCACGAATGAGTGATGGCACAAGAAAAGTGCGCTATATTAGCGAGATAATGGGAATGGAAGGAGATAATGTCATACTACAGAATATATTTTCATTTAAACCAGAAAAAAAACGGGATGAAAAAGGTAAGATTCAAGGAGATTTTATCAATCATGGCTTATTTAGCCGCTCTTCTGTTAGAGTAAATTCAGACATATATAACTTATCGAATGAATTAAATAGTATTTTTTCTACGGTGGAAAAGTGATTTACTACATCATTATATTGTCCGGTATATCAT
>NZ_CABHXX010000111.1 GCF_902170565.1 Yersinia thracica | reverse complement strand
GAATATGTGGTTTGTTAAAAAATTATTGAAAGAGAAAAAGAGTGACTGAGTATGGTAATTTTACCAGCTAGCAGATTTTTGCTAGCTTTTTTTTAGATAACGCTGAGATATTTTCTATCAAACTAATATCTTCAATATGTTAAAGAGGGAAACAGGATGAGTATTAAAATCGTTGCCGTAGATATGGATGGAACCTTTCTTAACGACCAGATGAATTTTGATAGGAAACGGTTTAGCGCACAATATTCACAATTTAAAAATAACGGAATAAAATTTGTCGTCGCCAGTGGTAACCAATATTACCAGCTCATTTCCTATTTCCCAGAGATTGCCCATGAAATCGCATTTGTCGCTGAAAATGGTGCCTATGTTAGTAATAAAAACACAGAGATTTTTTGCGGGGCACTCTCGGATCAAGATTGTGACAAGGTCCTAAAAACAATATTACCCATACCTCATCTTGATATCATTGTTTGTGGGAAAAACGGCGCTTCTATGCTGAACTCATCCGATAACGCTTTCTTCACCACCATGAGCAAATATTATCATCGACTTAAGATTATTGATGATTTCAGCCAAGTAGAGGAACCTGCATTCAAGTTCGCAATCAGTTTGCCCGATGAAAAATTGGCGGATTTTATGACTTTCATTGAGGTTGAACTAGCCGGTATTGTCAGCCCCGTTTCCAGTGGCCATGGTTCCGTTGATTTGATAATACCCGGCTTACACAAGGCCAATGGTATTAAAATACTCCAAAATATATGGGGTGTGAAAGATGAAGAAGTGGTGACTTTTGGTGATGGCGGTAATGATATTGAGATGTTACAACATGCCGGTTTTGGATTTGCCATGGCGAACGCGCCAGATCGTATTAAAAAAATAGCGAAATATCAGACTGATTCGAATAATGACTCAGGCGTATTAAATGTCATTGATAAAATTTTAAGAAAAGAACCTCCGTTTGCATAAAGTTTTGGGTTCGTTGCTGGCCATTGTCATCCCCCCTGTTCGCGGCAATCACGAACAGGGCTTTATTATTTCAAACCCTAAACTGCTGATGACGGAATACTGATGAGGATAATAACTGTTCCTTAAAATAAGAATTGATAGTTAATGGTAATGGTAATGGTAATGGTAATGGTAATGGTAATGTTAAAATATTACTGCATATCACTAGTCGGATTTTTATGCAGGATACTAAGTTTAACTATCCCCCTTAATACTGGGCTATGTACTACTCGTAAGCTAAAAGTGTTTGTGGTCCATCGCAGCAGTTATAAATACTGGCGGGCAGAAAAGCTAATGAAAGTGCTCAATATTTAACAGCCAGCGCCAGCAAAAGCATATTCAGGCACAGCAGAACCCCGACGGATCACCCTTTGTTCCGCGCAAGAAAAAACGCCGTGATAAGCAAGGCCGCATCAAGCGCAAGATGTTTACCAAACTGCGCACCGCCCGTTTTATCAAAACCGAATCCAACGCCGATGAAGCCGCCGTTACATTCAGTGGCAAGGTTAATAATCTGGTGCGGGTACATCACTACGGCTTGCGCGATAAAGTTAGCCGCAACGGGCCAACAGTGAAATATGAGCGCCGCCAGTTATTGGGCTTTACTGACGGCGATAGTGAATGGATTGGGGATCTGGCGTTGGAACACATTGCCAAATAGTTATTCCTGCTTAAGTTATTTATCTTTTCTCATTAAATGAAAAATTACTTTTGTCATTAGATATGAAAGAAAAAGAGCCAGAATAGCCATTTCATAATAGAGAGCTATCAGGATATTCGTATTAAGAAAGTTAAAATAACTTATCGCATTGCCAAACTGATCGCTTGACAATACCAACACCAGAACCTCTGGAATAAGAAAGGTCAAGATAACAAATAAAGTAAGAAAAGTCCCAAATTTAGCCAGTCGCATCATACAACTCCATTGTAGTATTTAAAATCCATAATTATAACGTATAGTACATGATTGCTGACAATCAATGGAGTGCTAGTTAATGAATGCTTATTTTTATTTAAAAGAAAAACTAAATGTAGATAGAGAGTTATCGCTATCATGAGAACGCGGGATAAAAGGGGCTGTGAGTTCCGCCAAAGGAACGATCGGAAATGTATATAGTGGTGCTGAAAGAGCCAGTTGGTATACATTCTGTTTCTTTGAGAAATATGTAAGAGAATGTTAGGAAATAAAAGCTGAGGATGCAAGAATAATAAAAGCAATATCAGAGATATACAGAAGATCTGATGTTATCTTTGACATGATAAAGCTTTATGTTGAATATGTTCTTGATAGGTACACACCGCGTGAAAATATGCGGAGTTCCGCTTATCAGTCAACCCATTTAGCTGCTAATCTCTCCGTTTCGATAACCACTAAAAAAGCCATAGCTTACTCTATAGCTAAAACAGTTGCAGAGTCATTCTCTGTATCCAATATTGTACGGGCAGAAATAAATAAGAAAGGTTTGTTTTTAATTAATGCCGGTGATTTATATGGAAAAGTTCAAAAATCCGCCATGGCGGCCAGAAAGCTGCAAGTGATTGACCCCAAATATTATAATTTATTACGAATCAATAATATAGAGATGTTTTACATATATATAGAACCTTTATTTCTAAAGCAATGGAGAAAATACGTTCGAACTCTAATTTAAGCTTTGATGAAATTGTGGATATACTTAATGGCATGGGAAGGTAATGAAAACAATATTATATAACGTGTTATTTTCGACGATCCCATTCGTTGTTGTCATTTTACTTTCAGTTTTCTATTTAGAATTTTTTCCTAATCACTTTGGTAAACTGACATTAGTAACAATTGTGATTGTGTTTTTTGTGTCATGCAAAATAATGCCTAATAAATATATCTAAAATATAATCAATACGGTGGCTATTTTACAGTCATCCTTTGAAAAATTCATGCAATAAGCAATCATTCCATTCTTATCCCCTACACCTCCTATTTTTTCCCTTGTGCCATCCCTCACACAACACCCATCACATGCCCCGCGCGCCCGTAGGCGGCACACTGGCCGCATGAATATCCTTATTGCTGGTCTTAATCTAGTAGCCTATCGGGCATAAATCACCTTGCCACTCTTACTCTGTGCTAGTAGTATGAAAACTCACAGGATAGGAGTTCGAGGCAGATGGATCTATTACATTTCATTGAAACCTCTATTTTTCAAAGGAAAATTGATGGTTTATTAAGTGCTGATGAGTATCAAAGGTTCCAAGAGTTTCTTAGCTTAGATCCTACAGTGGGCGATACTATATCCGGCACGAGTGGATGCAGAAAAATCAGGTGGGCGTTATCAGGGATGGGAAAAAGTGGTGGAATTAGAGTCATTTACTACTACCTGACCCGAGAAGGTGAAATATATCTACTGATAGCCTATCCAAAGAGTGAGAAAGATAATCTGACTAATAGCGAAAAAAACCAGCTCAGAAAAGTCATTGAGGCTATCGAGGAGGCAAAATGAAAGATGAATTATTCAGTGAATTGATGGCCAGTGCTCAGGAAGCATTAGCAATTAAGAAAGGTGAGGTCAAGGCTACCCGAGTGACTACAATCACGTTGCCAGATGTTAAAGCTATCCGCGCAAAAGCGAAACTAAAGCAAGATGAGTTTGCTCAGGTCGTTGGTGTGTCCCCTTCCCTTGTTCAGGCATGGGAACAACATAAAAGAACACCAACCGGTAGCAGCTTGAAATTACTACGCATTATTGAAAAAAACCCAGACATGCTGAATATTTTCAGAATGGCATGACAATGCTAGCATGAGGGGACTCCCTCTCATGCTAATAATCAGATGTATTAGTTGTATTCGTCGTGACTTGAGCGTTTGGACTCAATTATCCATTTGATTCTATACCCCGGGACTGAAGCTCTTTTCTGATGATCCGTTTAATCCATGCAGAGACAGAAGCATCACCATCAGCCTTAAGCGCCAGTTGAATCCCCTCCTCAAGAGACGGTTCTACTCGCAACGCTATTTGTTTGTTTCCCTTTTTTTTAAATAATCCCCACACTAAATAAATTACAACAAGTGATTAGAACCGATGTTCGCACCGCAGAGTTTCAGGCAGAGAATATTTGTTTGTGATGGCCAACCGGCGATGTTGAGTTAAGTTTCTTTTTATTGTGGCGTGATACGGTCAATGGACATGACATCACGCCACATTCCGTTGGCTGATTTATCATTTAAATGGTTATGTATTGGGATACTACATCACAGCATTCCATGTGTTTTAGCGTAATCGCGCAACGCTTCGTTCATTTTGGTTTGCCATCCATCGCCCTGCGCCCGATAGGCGTCTACCACATCGTGATCAATTCGTAGCTTAACCGGCTCTTTCGGATTTGCCAGTTTTGGCCGACCACGGGGTTTCATGACTTTTTCTGCGCCCTCTTGACCGAACAACTCGGTAAATACCTCGGTGGCTGGGCGTGCGCGGGCAAACTCTGCCTCGCCCCACTCAGGGTTATCTGTCATGGTGACTTTACTGATTTTTTTGTTCATATCGCTTTACCTCACGGGAATTGGCCTTACGCAAGCTGATAACATGCACCTTGCCGTTACGTGGTGTGAATACCAACATATGTAACCGCTCTTCAATGTAGCCCAGTGCCTGAAAGCGCCGCTCTGGATATTCCTTACGCAGATCCTCAACAATTAGCGCGGTGACAACTTCAAAATCACGCGCCATCTCAAAGGACAATTTACGTTCAGCAATATTTTTTTCGTTTTTGGTTGGGTCGTAAGATATGTCCATTCATTTAATGTACCCCCAATAAATGGAACAATGCAAGCGATGTTAGCATTCGTGCTTTAGTCTCATTTCCCTTGTGCCATCCCTCACACAACACCCATCACATGCCCCGCGCGCCCGTAGGCGGCACACTGGCCACATGAATATCCTTATTGCTGGTCTTAAACGCCTGTTGGCTACCCACTCGCTGAGTGATGGCGGTTTTACTACTGCGCTGGAATTAGAGGTGAAAATAGATGATTTGGATATGGAATGATGATTTTTAATCAATAATCACGCATAATTATCATTAACACCGACCCTAGTCGGGATGATGCCGGAGTCCGGATCATGTTCAATTGCCCTTTATGCCATAGCGCAGCCCATACCCGCAGCAGCAGCCAGATCACCACCGAAACCAAAGAACGCTATCACCAATGCATCAATGTGAATTGCGGTCATACCTTTGTGACGATGGAAAGTTTTATGCGTTCTATATCAAAGCCCGGCGAGATTAACCCTGTAATGCCTCACCCGCAAACCGGCGGCCAGGTAGTCATGTTCTGACGGCTGAAAATAAATATATCTGCCCTGCCCTAATCCTGCTTTCGCGGGATTTTTTATGGCCTCAAAAAAACGATGCTGCCACCCTGCTGCCATTTTGCTGCCACTTGCCAAATCTCAGGCACAAAATCTATGGTCACCCCGTTTTTGCAACACCGATTTTGATTTATGATGGGCTTGCTTAAATCTATTCGGCGTCTGGTGGACAAGGATGTCCGCGCCATGATGATTATGTTGTTGCGGTTAATCACCATGCCAGCCAGTATTAGGTCAATCACTGCGCCGCCAATCTCACCAGCGATAAAACCTGCGCGTTCTTCTTTCCACTTACTATCCATAGCCACCTCCGTATAAAGTTCGATCAACTTAACATAACTGGCACGCAGTCTTTCGGGCTGCATCCACAACATGACTCTATTTTCAGAACATTCGGAGCTTAAATCATTAGGAGTCGCCAGATAGAGCCAAGTATTATTGAAACAATATTGTAACAATCAGGGAGATAAAGAAATGGATGCTACGTTACTTTCAATGATGCGGTCAGGTGGAAGGAATAAAGACTGGGCAGAAACGATGGTGAATCTGGAGGCCCATAAGCTGATTAATATCGCGAACACACTGTCTGCTTTCCACCTTAGTGATAGTCTGACCCGGATGAATTTTGTCCAGGAAATAAAGGAAGTTGTTGAGCGGCAGTTCGCTGCTGCCCGGCGTGCTAAATCGGACGAAGAATGTATGACCTGCATACAAAGTCTGAGAGCGGAGACGGAAAGCCTTCAGGAACAAGATCGGATGTTGCGGATGAGAACCGCGAAACTTTACGCCAAGGTGGAGTTCGTCCGGGAAAATAACAAAATTGTTGGGTATGTCATTTCAGCTGTAAATGTGGTTTTGTCAGGACTTGAAATGGCAGTCGGTTTCACACTTATAAGTTCAATGACCCCCTTGGGGGTTCTAGCTGGAGCTGTACTTGTTACCGACAGTGCCAATGGCATAAGCAAGGAAATCGCACATTACGCAATGGATAACAAAAGCTCTGAAGGGCTGGTTGCTGATGTGGCTATGTCGGTTGCCGAGTTTATGGGATTTAGTCGTAATAATGGGCTGGGTGTATACAAATCAGTATCACTTGCGGCAAATGCATATAGCATCTTCGGCCTACTTAAACGCCCAGAAACATGGCGTTTATTTCGTTATATTCCCACTGATTATTATCGGAAAATCAGCACTATGAGTCGCCCAAAGTTAACAATGAAAATAGTAGGATATGGCGTTAAAGCTAAAGTCATATTTGATTTAATGTCTATCACTGATTCAGTCCAGCGTTAGTAATCATTTTTCGATATCGCCAGGATTTATATGCAAGCCTGGCTGGGGCTAAATACCAGATAAAAGGCAGCACAATAGCGAGTGTTGCAGCCAGCGTAATACTGGTATCTTTTGATGCCAGCGCTAACGTAAGAGCTAAGATGGCTAATGCAACTATAGTGATCCATTTTGATGTTTTAAAACGGCTAGCAAGATCGTGAGTGACCGAATCCAGTGAGCCTCCATAATTAGCTATATTACTTTTCAGTTTTTGTAAGTCGCTATGTGTAAATCCGGATCTTAGCAGTACCTCTTCGCTTGTTCTCATAACCTTTTTATCCTTAAAAGCAATTGACATTCCTTGAATATATATCAGAAAATAATCACCCGGTCGATAAATATCAATTTTAATGTTAAATAACATATAGTTATATTTTTATCGTATTTTTTTTGTACGGCCATCCCCATCAAATGCAGGTTCGTTTACAGTTAGGAGGTTATATACCGTGGACTGACTGAATAGGCCGGGCAATTAAGCCCGGTGTGATAGCCCAACACTACCCCTACTGTTCTGCACCCAAAAACCAATGTCGATATAGTTTGAAGCATTGACAGTAAAAAAAAGTATGGGAAACTATGGGTCATTCGTTTTATTAATGGTTTAAGCATGATTATTACAAAGAACGAGAGCAACTATATTAAAGGAATAGCCATAATCCTGATGCTCACACACCACTTGTTCGCGTTCCCAGACCGTGTGCCTTATGACGCCAATATCATCAATTCACTTCCTTTTATTGGAGCAAGTGTAGATAACTACCTGGCAAATTTCGGTAAAATATGTGTAGCTATATTTTTATTTATGTCAGGTTATGGATATTCTTTTAAAAATAAAATCAATTTCAAATATTCTATAGATAAATTAAAGAAGTTGTATTTTAGTTTCTGGTTGGTATTTGTTATTTTTATTCCGATAGGTTTCTTATTTGTAAGTAATAACTGGAATGATAGTTCCCCAATAAGGCTGGTTAAAAACATAATAGGGGTCTCATCAGACTATAATGGGGAGTGGTGGTTTATCCGGTTGTATGTGGTGTATGTTCTCGCTCTACCTATAATATCAAGACTGCCACCAACCACTCTATTAATTATATCTTTGGTATCTATAGTTATAGGCTTTTTCTTTGAACAACACGGTGGCCTTGTCGTACTTTTGATATGGTTATATCCATTCCTTATAGGTTATTTCTTTGGAAAGAAAAATGAAAAAATTACAAAGTATAAAGTATAAAAATACAATAAAACAATCATATTTCAATATTATAGGCGTATTATTAACTGTTGTTTTATTCTACTTATTTGATATGTTTGGCTTGATTTTATCGTCTCCATTATTTGTGATGATACTATGTGATATATACAGAAAAACAACCCATCATACCATGGTTACTAACCTTGGAAAATACTCTATGTATATGTGGTTGACGCATTCATTTTTTTGTTACTACTACACGCCAGAAATAATATACTCTGTTAGATACAGTCCGTTTACATTATTACTACTTATAGTGATTTCATTCCTCACAAGTGTAATTTTAACACATATGGAATTTATGATAAAAAATTCTTATAAAAAATTAAAATTATCATTTGCAACACATAATTAGTATTTCACCAAAAAGAGAACCGGACAATTAAGCCCGGCTTGTACTTTTTAAAGGAAGCGGCCGTGGAAAAATTAAATTGAGGAACTGAAGATGTCCCACCAGTTGACAGAGCAGCACCAGAATGTAAACCCGGTTGACACGAAAAATACAATCTCACCACTCTACATGCCCTTTCGCACAGCTATAGCCGCATCACGTAAAAACCCTTTGTGAACCGCATTCCCGACTATCCTCCGCTTTGCATCTAGAAGCTCCATTATGTTGTTGCGGTTAATCACCATGCCAGCCAGTATTAGGTCAATCACTGCGCCGCCAATCTCACCAGCGATAAAACCTGCGCGTTCTTCTTTCCACTTACTATCCATAGCCACCTCCGTATAAAGTTCGATCAACTTAACATAACTGGCACGCAGTCTTTCGGGCTGCATCCACAACATGACTCTATTTTCAGAACATTCGGAGCTTAAATCATTAGGAGCCGCCAGATGGAGCCAAGTATTATTGAAACAATATTGTAACAATCAGGGAGATAAAGAAATGGATGCTACGTTACTTTCAATGATGCGGTCAGGTGGAAGGAATAAAGACTGGGCAGAAACGATGGTGAATCTGGAGGCCCATAAGCTAATTAATATCGCGAACACACTGTCTGCTACCCACCTTAGCGATAGTCTGACCCGGATAAATTTTGTTCAGGAAATAAAGGAAGTTGTTGAGCGGCAGTTCGCTGCTGCCCGGCGTGCTAAATCGGACGAAGAATGTATGACCTGCATACAAAGTCTGAGAGCGGAGACGGAAAGCCTTCAGGAACAAGATCGGATGTTGCGGATGAGAACCGCGAAACTTTACGCCAAAGTGGAGTTCGTCCGGGAAAATAACAAAATTGTTGGGTATGTCATTTCAGCTGTACATATTGTTGTTTCCGGTGTTGTCGTTGCCGGTGGTATGATGATGATAGCCTCAATGACCCCTATTGGGGTTTTAGCAGGAGCAATGCTGGTGGCTGACGGCGCAAATGGGATAACTAAAGAAATAATTAATCTTCAGCCAGGCAACCAGACTTATTCTGAAGGGGTCGTAGCCGATAAGGCTATGGAAATAGCCCAGTTTATGGGGTTTAAAGCAGAATCTGGGCTGGCTTTCTACAATACAGTAACTCTTGGTGCCAGTGTCTACAGTATATTCGGATTAGCAAGGAAACCCGGAGCATGGAGGTTATTCCGTTGGCTACCGCGTGACTATTATCGAAAGGTTGAAACGATGAGCAGGCCCAAATTAACGATGAAAATAGTGGGTTACGGCGTAAAGGCTAAAGTGATCTTTGACCTGCTGTCTACTGACGAGCATTCACGTTAATTTTGATAATTTCTCCAGTATCGCCATGACTTGTAAGAAAGAATTGGCGGTTGACTAAAAATCACTATTAACATAGTGATCAGCAAACCTATACCAGTAGATGTTATGTAGGCCCTATCACTTGAAAAAATAACCCAGATAAACATTGTCATACAGCCGGAAAATATCCATAAAACAATCTTGAACCGATTAGCCAAATCTTGAATGGCTTCCCCAAGGGTTCCGCCATAGCTTTCTACGTTATTTTTAATTTTCTGAAGTTCTGTATGACTGAAGCCAGAGCTTAACAGTGCTTCTTCACTAACTCTCATGACCTTTTCATCCTTAAAAGCAATTGACATTCCTTGAATATATATATCAGAAAATAATCACCTGGTCGATAAATATCAATTTTAATGTTAAATAACATATAGTTATATTTTTATCGTGTTTTTTTTGTACGGCCATCCCCATCAAATGCAGGTTCGTTTACAGGTATTGTGGGTTTGAGGATTTATAGGTGCGGGTTATTACAGTTAGGAGGTTATATACCGTGGACTGACTGAATAGGCCGGGCCATTAAGCCCGGCATTGATTGTTACTCTGGCGCTACTGGCCACTCTATATCTGGCGCGGTTGATAAATCTAATTTCTTCAATTCGATAATGTACTTCTTAACCGAAACTAATTTTTCGCGGTCAGCGTCAGTAATGATATTCAATATCAAGTCAGACTGTAGCCCGTCGATATCTGCTCGAACGAGTGACAGCTTGTGCTCTCTTATTTGCTTTGCATCTGAAACTAAAATCGCTTTGAGCTTTTCATTATTAACAATAATTCCGTTACGTTCACCATTAAATTCCCATGCCGCTTGGTATTGCTGGTCTGGTAATTTGCTGCGCTCAATGATGAGGAAATAATCATCGTGGCTAAATGAATCGAGACTCGCCTGGCTGTTAAAATTAACTACTGATAAACCCGCTTCGTCTTCGTATACCGCTACGAACAAGTCGTCATAGATAATATTTTCATCAGCAATAAGTAAATCATCAGCCGGTACTTCGCCTTTTTTATCTAAATTTTTCATGTTTTATGTCCCTACGCTGAATACAACAAATTGGATTTCATTTTGATCTTGAAGACCGTAATCAACCCCACCGTCTGCGGGGGTCAGAATTCGAAATGAAGTTGCTGCTTTTGATGTGACGGTGGGTTCATGTGTGTTATACGCACCATCAACACCAACAACTACCGCATATGCGCCGGGCATTGCGCTGGAAAAAACTACTGTGTACGTCCCTGCTGCATTCCGCACCACACTTGAAATTCCTACAGAGCCACTCACTGCACCTGTTTTAGCGTTGAACACCGCAAAGGCGCGGGCTGTGCGTGTTGATAGCCAACTGCCACCCCACTGCGCCCCTATGATATTGCCGGTGGAGGAAATAGTCGCATAACCGCCAGCTTGCCCCTCGCCAACAATGACATCAGATTTAGACAGAACGCGCCCACCGCGTAAATCTCCGGTGATATCACAGCGACCATCTGCACCAATGTTTGTTTTGGAAATAAGGTTGCCCTGGGAGATAATATGGCCTTGTTCTGTAAGGGTGCCCGCCAATTGAACATTTGTATCGGTGGTATTAATAAACGGCAAAGTAATATCTTTAGTGCCATCAAAATCAACACCGCTGATTTTACGGGACGTTGCCAGTTTTTCCGCCGCTTTAGCCGTCCCACCGACAGGCAATGAGGCATCAAGCGCGGCCTTTACCGCCTTTGGTGTCGCCGCTAACGTTTCGCTGGTGCTGTTAGTCGAGCTGCTTAGCTGAACAACTCCCTTTTGAGTTAATGAGGCTGAGGGTAAATTACTATTGGCATAACTCTTTATTGCTGACTCCAATTTAATTTGAAGTTCGGCTATCTTTGCTCGCAGTATCGTGCGGTAAGTCTAATCGTGTAAAGCCGGTTAACGAGTCATACGGCCCTTTCCAGCTACCCAAATCAAAACCCAGCCCCTCAGTATCCAGTGAAAAATAGACGTCGGTGATTGGCGTTCTGATGTTTCGGCCAATCCCCACCCACAGACCAACGACATCCTCTTGATTGCCTATTGAGCTATCGAGGTCAAAGTCGGTTGTAAGTTGGTTTGTCGTCTGCTGGATACCGAGGAACGGTGCGGTGATAAGGGATATATGATCGTAAAACTTGGGCTTATTCTTATGATAGGACGTAATGAGACGTTGATATTTAGTCTCATTCATTAAGTCACCATTAATGTTATATTCTCAGCTACACAAGCTGCTGCATCGTTAAAGGCTATCTCAATATTATTTTCAGATAAGGTGGCTGGGGAAGTGCCGATTTCTAGCAGGGTAATATCGTAAGTCAGGCGTTCAATGCTGCCATTCAATTGAGCGGGAAGATCAAGCCGCTTAATACGCACCGGCTCACCAATTTCTATTTCATTAATATATTCAGCGATAGAGTTTTTAATAGCGATACCAATTGATGAGGTATAACCCTGTAGCGCCTTAATTTCTAGCCGGACATAAACCTGCACCGTACCTTTGCGGAAGAAATTAATCGGGTGAACAATGCCATATTTATCTTTAATCGTGATTGTGGTGGTGCCATAGGTGCCAGAACCCGGCCCCTTTTTCAGGGCGATAGTTTGTGCGATTTCTGTTGCATCACCGCCATCAACCACGATAGAGATCGAGTGGCTGGGTATGCCGTTGGCATCCGTAACGCTGGTGTCGTTCTCATAGCCACGGTATCGCTCAACACCAGTAATACCCGCGACAGCTCCTAATATACCATCCAGCACCGTACGCGAGGGTATTCCCTCCATGGGAGCCTATCGCGAGTGTCGCCGTATCCGTTTTATTAGTCTGGCTGAGACGTTTGATGAAACCGTGGAGGCCGTGCGCCATGCGGCTGATGAGGGTGATGAGGGGGATTTTGCTGCCTACATCGCCGCGCAGGGTGGCACCAATTGCGGAAACCAGACTGTGCGTGTCGCCAAACGTATCGCCGATGAGCTGAACACCTACGATGAGGAAGTGCAGAAAGTTGTCGGTATCTATGCGCCGCATTTGGGCGCTGACCATATTCATGAAACCCGGACAACCCAATGGCGCATCGTTTCGGGTGCCGTTGACGTTGAGCCTTTGACTTTAAAAAGCGCCTCTGGCGCGCCTCGGAGTCCTGTCAATAACTGTGGGTTAGGTGGAAATACCCAAGCGCCAAATGACCCCAACGGGCAGGCTGAAACGCCTGTGATGGCGATGGGATACCCACCGGACGCCGTTATTGACTGGTCGGACACTGCCGCCGTGAGGGCGATTGTGGCCCGAGTTAAAGAGAAACAGCCAACGATTAGCAAGGTACAACGCAGTTATGACCCTACCAAGGGCCGACTTATTGCGCCATCTGCCCGCTTAACCCGCGAAGAACGCCAGCGCATCCCCCAAATTCGCAATGATTTACTGCTGAAAGATATCAGCGTCCAACATTGGGAGCTGGAATCGTTAGCCCGTGGGGCAAAAATGGCTGTTGGTGATGCGGTGATCCATTACCCGGCCCTGTCCGACTGGCCGGAATTCGATGATTAATCTACCTGAGAGGAAAACCATGACTAAAACCGATGCAACAACCCGCAAACAAGCACAGCGCCAGCGTGATAAATCTGTCGGTATCAATGAGATTCGCGCCCGGCTTGAGCCAGAAGAATACGCCATGCTGACCGAGGGCATGGCCGCCCGGCGTCTGTTCCGTCCAGCCTATGATTTACCGGAATATATCGCGTTGCTTATTCGGCAAGATAACCAGCGACTAAAAGAGCAACTGGCCGAACTGGGTATTTTAAACTCATCAATATTCACTAAAAAATTTATAATTCAACAAGTTAAATACACTTATATTTCCATTAATTAATAAGACTAAACAGACGGTGTATATGGCAGCAGCCCCCCACACACAGACGGGCTTCTGCGATTGACTGACGGGGGAACTATACGGCTTTTTTTTGTGCCAGGGTTGAGGTGGGGTGTGTGTATGCCTTTGGCCTCATACTATCGAGGGCGATGTCTTGATTCTGACCTGCGGGAGGTATATATTTATCATCCTCTATCAATAACTCCTCCCATACCTTGGCTATCTCGTAAGTATAATCAGCATTACCGAAAGTAAAAGCATCCTTCTTATTTAATTTATAAGTGGCAGCATTTTTATAGCTGGTAGAGATATCTCCTACCATTAATGCTGAACGATATATGTGACATAATTGG
>NZ_CABHXX010000110.1 GCF_902170565.1 Yersinia thracica | reverse complement strand
CTGTGTGAGTCTTTAAGAATTATCCTTAATCCTAAAAAAAACAGAGATGAAGAATCAACCACTACTACTTTATAGTTATTATCCATTTTATCACCTGGTATCCAATAACATAAAATTTCTCATCAACATAATTTAAGGAAGGGGATTCTATTACTAAATATATAAACACAACTGAAACAAGAATCGATATATTTATATCTTAAAATCCTCTACATAAATCCCTAAAAATAGCTAATGCTGCTAAAATAACCGGATATTGGTCGATATTTTAAGCAAAATGAAATATTCGTGAATAGAGAGTGATGTATACAAAAGCAACTTAACCGAGGTTAGGGAACCAGGCCTGAGAGTACATCACTGAGTTATAGGTGCTCTACTGAGTTATAGGTGCTCTACTGAGTTGTCGGTGTATAAATAATTCGCAACCTCCCGCTATAACGCCCGGAAGCTTTACTGGCGAGATTAAACTCTGGCGTCACCAATTCTATCGGTGCCGGAACACATAATACCGAGTTCAATTGACCCGGTAACACCACTCGCCGCAATGGGCCTCGGTTGGTGCCAGTCCAGATAAGTTCACTGCCATTGGTCACGGACTGAGGGCGATTGGTCGTCGGGTTAATGATAGAAACGCTATAGTCCAACCGGTTGCGCTGATTGGTTTTATCCGCACCCGTGCGATACACCGAAAACATGCCCTGACCACGCCCGCTAGCCGGGCCGCCCTCATCCTGGAGCAGTAAACTAATACGATTACTGGCCCCATCATTGCCGTCATACAAGCACATATCCAGGGCTTTACTGCCTTTCATGGTGGAGGGCCTGGCAACGGAACCCGGTGTGGTTAACTGCAAACCTAAATCAACCTGCGGCGCACTGTTGCCAAATTGCGGCAGGTAAATTTGCTGATTACCATAGTCCGTCACCCGAAGTGTGATGGTCGCCCGCCAGTCAAACAATTTTGTATTGACCCACTGCATGAGCGCCATTCTTAACTCAGCTCTCCATACCCCTGCGGTAGGCAATTTAGCCATCTCACTGGCAGGGATATAAGCGGTAAAACTCGTTTCATTGGCGTCTCTAATTAATTGGGCGATATAAGGTCGTCTTTCTAGAGCAACCGTAGTTGGAGAGTGTGTCTTAAGAGTATAAATATTCAGTGAAATTTGTTTATTGGTGGTTGTTTCAGTAAAAATTAACGGTATTAGATAGGGAACCACCTCGACATTTTCGTCGTGCCAAACCGGTTCTGCCTGGCACTGGCCATATTGGGCATTGGCGTTCGACAGACACACTAAGGTATTTCGCGCCCATTTAGGCCCGTCCTCGGTATCGTAGCCCCCGCTTTCATTGGTCCAAATAGGTACCCGGCTCGGCACTGACATTTTATCAAAACCGATATTAATCACGGTGGTTCGCCCGGAAGGGTTCTGCCTGTCAGCATAGGCCGCGCTCATAGACCCGGCCAGTGTGACGAGCAGTAGCAATATGATATTTAGCACCGATTATCCTTATTCATTGTTCCGCTGATTACTTTGCCGCTGGGCGGTGGCGGGTAGCGGCATTGCCTGCCGTGTCAGCACTATTTTGGCCTGCTGCTGCAAGAGTTCGGGGATGCTGGCCAGCTCAACCGGCTGACACTGGCTCTGCCCCACATAACTCACCACGTCTTTGGTGTGCTGCACGGTGAAAGCACATTGGTACATCGCCGTATCGCGCATCAGATATAAGTGTTTGATCTGGCTGTCAGTTTCCAGTGTAAATGCCCCACCCCCCAGGGCAGACCATGCCCTGACATTGAGCGGCGTCGCCCTTTCTAACGGCGTGTTATTGTCGAGCATTAACCGGCCCAGATAGGTATAGCGCGACACGATATGCACTTGACGCACATACAATTGCCCGGGGGCCATAAACAGCGAATGCTGCCCGTTGCCCTTGGTTATCTCACTGCGCACGCCAAGCGTCGCTATCATTGAATCATTAACTGTCACCTGTGTTGCGGTGTAGGCAGGCACGGAAAATAACGCACGCCCTTGGCCTCTCACACTGGCGTGCCCTACTCCATCCACGGCGACATCAATATGGCTATCCTGACTCTGGTCTGGATTCTCAACCCTGACTCCGATTGCGGCGGCGGGTTGCCCCGAGCCCCATTGCCCCCAATACCCTCCTGATCGGGAGATAGCCAAAGCGGAACTGTAACTGCCACTGCTGCTCAATGAGCGATTTACCGAAGCGGCAGTGAGCCGCAAATCCGCATTACCATAACGACCACGGGTACGGCCATAGGCAGAACTATTCAGTGAATTAGCATCAGTGCCATTAAAGGTCACTCCCAGTTCTTGCTGATTTTCCTCATCAAAATACCAACTCTGACTCCCGGTATAGGACAACTGGCTGCCATTCGTTCGGCTCGATTGATAATTCATGCCCAATGAACTGGCACTTGAGGGTTTTACCCAAGAGAGTGAAAGTTGTGTAAAAGCACCCAGATCCCGCTTTTGCCCACCATCTTGTTGAGTCGCAAACACGTTGGTACTGGTATTGATATTAATGCCCTGTAAGTTAAACCCTCGGCTAACCCCGCCCTGCCAGCTTTGCGTCCGCGATCCGCTCTGAGTTGTGCGCACCGTTTGATAGGCCAGCCCCCCCTGTTCTTGCCCATGGTCGCTATAGCTATAACGCCCGTTATTGCGGTTAGCGATATACCCGAGGTTCAAGTACCAACTGCGTAGGGGCACACTGAATAACAGGCTACTGGTTTGGCTACAGCCACTGAATCCATATTGTCCTGACAGGTGACTATCACAATTAGGAGCCGCCTGAATAGCACGGTAAAGGCTCAGTGAAAATCCATTGTTGTAGGTGACTTGCTGGGTATTGCCACTTGAACCATCAGTTCCCTTTAAGTAACTGACTCTGGTGCTCATCACGCCATCAAAAAATTGGTTGTCAAACCCGTGTTCCCAGTCGATAACTGATTCCCAAAAACTGTTTTTGTCCGTCACGGCCAGCCCAGCGGTCAGATCAACAGCAGGAAGCAGTGCCAATTTGACGCCACTCTGATAAATGGACTTATTTTCATCTTGCTGACTATCCATTAATGAGGTTTCAGTATCAGTAATCTGCCCTCCCTGAAGAAACCACTGTGTCTGGCGATTGGCACTGGTGCCTGTCCGGGTAAAAGGTAGGATTTCAGAACGAGTGAGACGATTATCCTCATAAATTTGCAAGGTCACGCTGTAGCTACCATGAGGGAAATTACCGGTATCAAGCTGCTGTGCTCCGGCATCAAGATAAAAGGTCCCCAGAAGCTGTTGTCCACGAAAAGCATCCACCCGTGAGGGTCGCGTGATAAACAGGGTCAGCGGTGTTCCTTGCCCAGATTTAGCGTCATTAAGCCACGATAATGTTGAACCTATGCGCAAACCTTCAATATTACCCAGAGGCAGTTGATTAAAACTGATATTCCCGCCCGCCCGACTAAATATATGGCGCGAATCCATTCTACCGGCTTGAATATAGTGCTGTTTGCCCAGTTCCTGTCGAAGAAAGGCATTGTTAATATTAATCTGTTGATGACTTTGCTGGCGAGATTGCTGCGTAAGATAATCCCAATCCATATCCAGATAAGTGGTAGAAGTTATACCCAGCGCCCCTGAGCCTAGCAATGAGAGTGTCTGATAATCTTTATCCGCAACAAAATGAAGACTCTGCTGATGAATAAACGCATTATTCGTGTCGAGACTAGCCTGATGATAAGGTGAGTCAGCACTATCAGATTTCGGAATAACCTCTTTATTTAAAAAGAGATTAACCCGCGCGTTGTTTTCATCGTAAATAATGGCCAACGTTTGGGTCTCTAAATAATCACAGCCCGGTGCCGCGCCATTGCTACTGCACGCTTTATCTCCATTACGCGCTAAGGGCGAGCTAAGTTTTTGTATTAAAAGATCATGTAAATCTGACGAGTCGCTATAATCAGCTTCAATAGCCTGAGCAATTACGGCAGGTGCCAAAAATAGGACATTTTCAAAAGAAACTGTTGCTTCAAATAGCCCAAATGAACGGCCATAAAGCCTGACATCGACCCACTCATGCTGCCCAGTCGCAATTGATTCAAACCCGACTGGAGCCAGGTTTTTACCCATCACAGAGAAAGAGATAATACTGGCTGTGAATAGAATAATAGCAACGTCGATTTTCAAGGTCATATTCCCAACAACGCTCACTAAATAGGGGATGTCCATCCCCCAACACATAAAGGAATCGGTAAATTTACGGTGCCGTAGTCGCCTGGGTGATGAGAAGGTTGACCACACCACTGTAAGAGCCTGTTGCCAAAATCCCTTGTGTTGTTTGCGCAAACTTAAGTGGCAGAATATTAGAACCATTCGCTACGCCATTAGGGAATAAGCTGGCATAAGTGAAGGATGTTGCCGTGGTCGTTAAGGCTTTTTCATCTGCGCCGAGTGATACGGTTAACGGGACGGCCGTACCGGTAACGGCATTACGCATTTGAGCGGCATTAAGCAGAGAAACATTCACATTTGAAGTCGCACTATTACTCCAAATTTTGGTGCTAATGGTCGTCGGTGCCAGCCCACGTCCAGGAATATATTGCAGTTTAATTGTCCCCGGAAGTGCAGTTCCATCAGCATGTGTTATATCAATACTGGCATCAACATCGGCGGTAATCGTAATATCCCGTTGAACAGCTTGAGCATTAAATGTGAAGGCGACAGCTAACGACGCCAATAAAGGCGTAGCAAATTTCTGCAAGTTTTTCATATTAATCCCTTTAGTTATATTGAGTATTACCTAATTGGATAGGCAATATTTTTCACGACAGCAACACCAATTATTGTTATATATACTTTTCACTCGGAGTGGTTATTTACGAATAATATACTCAGCTGATTTTTTCTTTATCCAGTCCACATATCTTATTTTTATTTCTGTATTATTTCCTGTCAATTTCAACACGGAAAAATAAAAATTTTCCTCTGGATAGATATTCGCAGTATGATCTTCCCAACGACATTGTTGGGCCGCTGAACAAAAACCAATTTGCTTAATCACCACCCGCTGTGTCCCATTATTTGTCACCTGACCGGTTGCTGAATTCAACGACAGCGCTATCACCGGTATACGCGGTGGCACATGAACCAAAACCCCCCAAACCAAGTTGATACCGACCGTACTACCGACAGTATTTGGGTTACTATCCTCATTTTCTGCAGAGTTAACCCCTTCAAAATAGACGCGCCATACCGTCTCTTTTTCAGGCAATATCAATGAAATAAGGCGAATGACTCTTTGTGACCCCGCCGCCAGACCTAATTTTCCAGGTGTTACCACCAAGGAGTCCTGTAGCCCAGGTTGCGCCAGGACTTCATACTCATTCGAGGTCGCCGCGCGCAATATCTGTTTAGTCACTATTTTTATATATTGTGTTTCATTACTTTTAGATAACACCCGCACTTGAGCCGTTCCGTTACTGTCTAAACCTGACTCCATCGGGTAAACCACCATATTGGCCCAGCATAAGGTAGATATTGAAAACATACCGATACTGAGTAATAACTTGCTCACTAACAAGTAAATATTCTTCACCGCGATATAGACCTTTATAAAATGAAATTAATATAAGATAAATATTGATAGTTATATTTTTACAATAAAAGCAGTCAAATAACCCGTTGAATTGATTATCCTCGATCTTTTATGCTTGTAAATAATAAATAATAAGCAACATACACCAACTTATAGTCAAAAAAATAGCTTTATATTCTGAATAATTCGTTTGTTTAGGATTATTATTGTGACTATCATGTGTTATTCAATGTTTAGTGTTGTGAATTTAGCGAAATGCAGTGATTAAATCTTAATAGATTCACGACTAAACAGTATTAATTAAAGTGGATTCTCATATATAGAACAATTATTTCTTATCTTTACTCAAGACTATTCCCACAGAAATAAGTTTCAATTTGAATCTGTAAAAATAAGGGCCATATGAAAATATGAAAATTGCTCTCGGATAGGTTCGGATTTTTACCAGAAACAATCTTGCCCTATAGGAAAAAGGGGTATTTTTACGTTTCAAAAAGACATATATTTTCATGTAACTCTGATAGTTAGAAAGCACTCTGGCCTGTAAGAAATATTCCAGATGAACATTACGACTTTATAAGAAATCTTCCTCCCGAAATAACTCGATGGATAAAAATAAAGTTTTATCTTTTATTTATTGGATTAATTGGGCTATTCCTAAGTGTATTGCTATTACTTAAGATGATGATTGATATCACTTGGAAAGATCATTTTGAAGTGACTGACTCTCGGTCCCGTAAAACAAAAACCCCGCCGAAGCGGGGTTTTGTGGAATGAGTGGAGTTGACCGGTAAGCCGGGTTCTGTCGTGGACAGTCATTCCTCTAGGCCAGCAATCACTCACTGGCTCAAGCAGCCTACCCGGGTTCAGTACGGGCCGTACCATGTGAACCCCTATTTGGCCTTGCTCCGGGTGGAGTTTACCATGCCACGAACTGTTGCCAGCCGCGCGGTGCGCTCTTACCGCACCCTTTCACCCTTACCTGATCCCACTTGCGCGGGCCATCGGCGGTTTGCTCTCTGTTGCACTTGTCGTAGGCTTGCGCCTCCCAGGCGTTACCTGGCACCCTGCCCTATGGAGCCCGGACTTTCCTCCCCTTCACCTGTCTCCCCCGAAAGGGACGGCAGCGAAGCGGCGACTGTCTAGTCAACTCCGCGGCGGATTATAGTCACATTACTGTTGAATGTCATCTTCCGACTGCATTTGGCTGTCATCTTGCTGTTCAAGTGCGTGCTTATAAAGCGCATTCTTTTTCACGCCATGGATTTCTGCGGCCAAAGCGGCGGCTTTTTTCAGCGGTAACTCTTTTTGCAACAACGCCAGAGTACGCAAGGCGGCGGCAGGTAGAGCATCATCCGCCTGTACTTTATGGCCTTCGACAATCAAGACCATTTCACCACGGCGGCGGGTTTCCTCTTCCTGAACCCAAGCCAGTAACTCGCCAACAGGTGCGCCGTGGATAGACTCCCAAGTTTTGGTGAGTTCTCTGGCCAGTACCACATAGCGTTGTGGGCCAAGTACAGTTACCATGTCCTGTAAACTTTCTAACAAGCGATGGGTTGATTCGTAGAAGATTAGGGTTCGAGGTTCCTCAATCAGCGCTTGCAGAGTATCCTTACGTCCTTTGGTTTTCGCAGGCAGGAAGCCTTCGTAGCAAAAACGGTCTGAGGCAATACCGGCGGCAGAGAGGGCTGTAATCGCCGCACATGCGCCCGGTAATGGCACAACTCTGATGCCAGCTTCACGGCAACGGCGCACTAAATGGTAGCCCGGATCGTTAATAAGTGGCGTACCTGCATCTGAAACCAGTGCAATACTCTGGCCTGCTTGCAGTTTCGCCAATAAATGATCGGCTTTTTGTTGTTCGTTATGGTCATGAAGTGCAAATAGGCGGGCGTTGATCGCGAAATGTTGTAACAGCAACCCTGTATGACGTGTATCTTCTGCCGCAATCAAATCAACGCCTTTCAGTACCTCTAACGCCCGGTGGGTTATATCCCCTAAATTACCGATTGGGGTAGGTACCACATAAAGCGTAGATGCAGAAATCACTGCTCGATCGTGTTGATTCATTGTTTCATCCGAATTACCGATTTAATATTGAGCATCTTGAAAAAAACATCACTGGATACAGTATGCTTTCCTCAACATTCGTTCGTTCTAAAGCAGGGTTCGTCCCTGTTGTGCTGGCTGCTTTGATACTGGCAGCCTGTTCAGGCAGAGCACCACAGACGCCGCCCATCAATATACAGGACGAAGCAAGCGCTAACTCTGACTATTATCTGCAACAGTTGCAACAGAGCAGTGATGATAACAAGGCTGACTGGCAATTACTTGCCATTCGTGCCCAGTTACGCGAGGGGAAAGTCCCCCAAGCAGCAGAACAGCTTGGAACTTTGCCCGCTGACCTGAATGACATACAGCGCCAGGAACAGCAATTACTGACCGCAGAATTGCTGGTTGCGCAGAAAAATAATCCTGCTGCTGCGGATGTTTTGGGCAAGTTAGATGCCGGGAAGCTCTCAGCCAATCAACAAGTGCGCTTCTATCAAGCACAGATTGCCGCCAATCAGGGTAAAGCAACTTTGCCGCTGGTGCGCGCATTCATTGCTCAAGAGCCTCTGCTAACTGATAAAGCACATCAAGATAATATTGATGGCACCTGGCAAGCGCTGGCCCAGCTCACCCCACAAGAGTTGAATAACATTGTGATTAATGCGGACGAAAACGTCCTGCAAGGCTGGCTGGATTTGCTGCATGTGTATCAGGATAACAAGCAAGATCCTGACATGCTGAAAGCCGGTATTAAAGATTGGCAAAATCGTTATCCGCAAAATCCGGCAGCGAAAAACCTGCCTATGGCATTAACGCAAATCAGCAACTTCAGCCAGGCATCTACAGCGAAAATTGCCTTATTGCTGCCATTAAGTGGCCCAGCACAAGTCTTTGCCGATGCTATCCAGCAAGGTTTTGCTGCTGCACAGAATGGCTTGCCCGTTAACGCCCCTGCCCCAGCAGAGCCAGATGCAACCGCAGCAACCGCAAGTACGCCACCGGATGCCGCGGCGACACCGGTTACAGATGTGGCTGCGCCGATACCAGCGCCGGCACCTGTCGCCACCAGCAATGCACAAGTCAAAGTCTACGATACCACCACTCAGCCGATTGCCGCTTTGCTCGCACAAGCCCAGCAGGATGGCGCGACATTGGTGGTTGGCCCACTGCTGAAGCCCGAAGTTGAACAACTGAGCGCCACCCCCAGCACACTGAATATTCTGGCGCTGAATCAGCCGGAAGTCAGCACTAACAGCCCGAATATCTGTTATTTCGCCCTTTCTCCTGAAGATGAAGCCCGCGATGCCGCGCATCATTTGTGGAATCAGGAAAAAAGAATGCCGCTGTTGCTAACCCCGCGTGGTGCCTTGGGTGACCGCATCGCCAAGGCCTTTGCTGAAGAGTGGCAGAAGCAAGGGGGTCAGACGGTATTACAACAAAACTTCGGCTCGACTGTGGAGTTAAAACAAGCTATCAACAGTGGCGCGGGCATCCGCCTGACGGGGCAACCGGTCAGCGTTTCAAGCGCACCGGCTGCTGCACCAGCATCAGTCACTATTGCTGGCCTGACCATCCCTGCGCCGCCCGTCGATGCGCCGGTAGTTTCAACCGCCGTTGGTGGTAACATTGATGCGGTGTATATCATTGCGACACCGGCCGAGCTGACACTGATTAAACCAATGATTGATATGGCGACCAGCACCCGCAGCAAACCTGCGCTGTTTGCCAGCTCACGCAGCTATCAAGCAGGCGCAGGCCCTGATTACCGTCTGGAAATGGAAGGCATTCAGTTTAGTGATATCCCACTGATGGCCGGAGCAAACCCTGCCTTGATGCAACAAGCGGCAGCCAAATATGCCAACGACTATTCGCTGGTGCGTTTGTACGCCATGGGCATTGATGCATGGACATTATCGAATCATTTTGCTGAAATGCGCCAAATTCCTGGTTTCCAGGTCAGCGGCACCACCGGTGATTTAACGGCATCAGCCGATTGTGTTATCACCCGTAAACTACCTTGGCTACAATACCGCCAGGGTATGGTAGTCCCAGCGGCGTAACTCATTCAGGTGACAACAACAAGTACATGAACCCCGATGAGCTTACTCAAGTAAGTGATTCGGGTGAGTGAGTGTAGCTAACAACCCTGCAACTTCAAGGATAAAAAGTATTCCTAAAGTCATTGGAGATTGCAGGTAGGCAGCAAATGAATGAACCCCGATGAGCTTACTCAAGTAAGTGATTCGGGTGAGTGAGTGCAGCTAACAACCCTGCAACTTCAAGGATAAAAAGTATTCCTAAAGTCATTGGAGATTGCAGGTAGGCAGCAAATGAATGAACCCCGATGAGCTTACTCAAGTAAGTGATTCGGGTGAGTGAGTGTAGCTAACAACCCTGCAACTTCAAGGACGAAGGGAATGATGAGCCAAAGGAAAACTGGCACACACTACGAAAACCAAGCTCGCCGCCATCTTGAGCGGGCGGGTTTAGTGTTCGAGGCGGCTAATGTCACCTATCAAAGTGGTGAGATTGACCTTATCATGCGCGACGGAGCCACTTGGGTGTTTGTTGAAGTACGCTTTCGCCGCAATGCCCTATTTGGTGGCGCTGCCGCCAGTGTCACTTACCGCAAGCAACAGCGGCTACTCCGGGCCGCGGCCCTTTGGTTGGCACAACGAAACGCATGTTTTGCCACAACATTATGCCGTTTTGATGTTTTTGCCATCACGGGTAGTCAGTTAGAATGGCTGCCAAACGCCTTCAATGCGGATTGATGATTTTTCTCCGGTTTATGCCGGCTATTACATTATTAAGTGGGTCAAATCAACGTGCTGGATAGAATCAAAGGTTGTTTTACAGAAAGTATTCAAACCCAGATTGCCGCGGCTGAGGCTCTGCCTGATGCCATATCCCGTGCAGCAATGACGTTGGTTCAGTCACTGCTCAACGGCAATAAAATTCTCTGCTGCGGTAATGGGACTTCTGCGGCTAACGCACAACACTTTGCGGCTAGTATGATAAACCGTTTTGAAACAGAACGGCCTAGCCTGCCAGCTATTGCTTTAAATGCTGATAATGTGGTGCTGACAGCAATCGCCAATGACCGCTTGCATGATGAAGTCTATGCCAAACAAGTGCGCGCGCTGGGTCATGCTGGTGATGTTTTGCTCGCTATTTCCACTCGTGGCAATAGCCGTGATATTGTGAAAGCGGTCGAGGCCGCAGTCACCCGTGATATGACCATCGTCGCACTTACCGGTTATGATGGTGGTGAGCTGGCGGGGTTGTTAGGTCAGCAGGATGTTGAAATCCGCATACCATCGCACCGTAGCGCTCGGGTTCAAGAATTACACATGCTGACAGTGAATTGCTTGTGTGACTTAATTGATAACACTCTATTTCCTCATCAGGACGATTAAAGGAGCACGAATGAAGGTTGGTTATATTTTTGCCATGCTATTCAGCGCCCTGCTATTACAAGGTTGTATCGGTGCTGTGGTGGTTGGCAGTGCAGCCGTTGCAACTAAATCTGCCACAGACCCGCGCTCTGTCGGCACTCAGGTCGACGATGGCACACTTGAGGCCAGAGTCGTCAATGCACTGAGCAAAGATCAGCAGATCAAGAGCCAAACACGTTTTGTCGTGACCGCTTATCAAGGGAAGGTTTTGCTGACGGGACAATCGCCAACAGCTGAACTGTCTAGCCGGGCCAAGCAAATTGCGGCCGGTGTTGATGGCGCCACAGAAGTGTATAACGAGATGCGCCTGGGTAAACCGGTCGATCTAACTACCGCATCCATGGATACCTGGATAACCACCAAAGTTCGCTCACAATTACTGACCGCCGACTCGGTTAAATCCTCCAACGTGAAAGTCACCACGGAGAATGGCGAAGTGTTCCTTTTGGGTCTGGTGACTCAGCAAGAAGGGCAATCAGCTGCTCAGATAGCCAGTCAGGTGAGTGGCGTTAAGCATGTGACCACCGCGTTTACTATTGTGAAATAACTCAGTCGGTTAAAAAGATAATCCTATTATGGGCCGGGAGAAATCCAGGCCCATTTCTAGTTATCCAAAACATCAAACCATTAATCTAACTCATTTGCCTGTATGAATTCTTTGCCACCTAATTGCCGCATCTGGCGCAAAATCCACTGTTGGCGGGAAATAACATAACCTGATGGCGCATTCACTTTAAAACGCAGTGGATTGGGCAGAACTGCGGCTAATAGAGCGGCTTCTGACGCGCTCAATTTACTGGCCGGTTTATTGAAGAAATGGCGCGCAGCCGCTTCCACACCAAAAATACCCTCGCCAAATTCCGCGATATTCAGATAAACCGTCAGAATACGCCGCTTGGTCCACACCAACTCAATACCAGCGGTCAGGCCCACCTCCAGCCCTTTACGCACCCAGCTCCGTCCATCCCATAGGAACAGATTTTTGGCGGTTTGTTGCGATAAAGTGGACGCACCACGGATACGATTTTGATTGCGCTGATTGTGGGCTAATGCCGACTCAATCGCACCGACATCAAACCCCCAATGCTCAGGGAATTTTTGATCTTCCGCAGCCATCACCGCCAGCGCCATATAAGGCGAAATTTCATCCATCGGCACCCAATCAGAATGAGCAAGATATGAAAAATCGCCCGTCAGCCAGGCTCCGAACTGCCTTTCAATCATGACCATGGAAAACGGAACCGGCAGGAAAGCAAAAATCAAAATACCGGCCAACCACAGAGCAACAATGCCAATAATGCCCCGCTTGCCCCAATACCAAAGCCAATTTAATCCACGGCGGACTGAAATCATTCGGTTAAATCCAGTACCTTCGCCACCAGCTTATCAATTCCTTTTGCTGCTTCGGAAATTGATGCTGCCAACATGTAGGCCGGTGTTGTGACCACTTTATTCTCTGCATCGACCACTACATCATCCGCAGGGCAAATAACATGCAGCCCTCCCATAGTTTCAATTGCATCAATAGTATCGGGATCGTTACCAATGGTCAGGCGAACAGGTTTCCCCAGCAGCTTTGGCAACATCACAGGCGAAATACACATAAATCCAATTGGTTTACCGGCCTTATGAATTGATTGAGTAAGCTTATATAAATCCGGATCTATAGAACATTCAGAACCTTTAATGGCGAAATCACTGAGGTTCTTTGCGGCACCAAAGCCACCAGGAACAATAAGGGCATCCAAGTCCTCTGAATTGGCGACAGAAAGCGGCTTTATCAGGCTACGAGCAATGCGCGCAGACTCCACTAAAACATTCCGTTGCTCGGTAGATTCTTCACCAGTAAGATGATTAATAACATGGAGTTGTGGCTTATCTGGTGCGAAGAATAAAACACGAGCTCCAGCACGATCCAATGCTAATATAGTTAAGACAGACTCATGTATCTCAGCACCATCTAAAACACCACATCCACTCAGCACTACACCGACTGTTTTCATCACACCTCTCCTTTTCTCACGCTGTCAATTGCTTAACTCGTTCTAGTAACAAAGACCAATCTCTATCACATATTTTAATGAATCTTGTAACAAGAGCGCTTACATTTGCTATGTTATTGCTTGTATGATGTATGGACGAATCCTTACAACCTGCGAATCCACTCGAAATCGAAATTATTATGCCCTAAATAATTCGAGTTACAGGAAGGTGGTAACTGAGCGATTCCCAAGAGTCTACTTACTTTAAGGTCAACGACCAGTAAGTGACAGGGATGAACGAAAGAAGCCAACGCACTTGTCACTTGAAGTATGACGGGGATCGCAGGTTAACGATTTCCCTGGTGTTGGCGCAGTATTCGCGCACCCCGGCCTCGGTCGGGGTTATTTTTTTTCAGCGGTCGCTGCCCATTCACGTAACACCTGCACATCATTGCGCCATTCTGATTTTAATTCATCGACCCAATCTTGTACGTTATCCCACCATGCTGGCAGTGTCGGTGTCTGAATTTGCTGTGCAAGCTGCTGGATATGGCGTAACCCCACGGAGCCAGCCGCCCCTTTAATTTTATGCGCTTCTTCCGTAATACCCTGCTGATCCCGCGCGGTCATGTTTGAATCCAATACCGCCAAATACCCCGGCATCATTTGTTCAAACATTTCAAGGCTTTGATGGATTAATTGTGGGCCAACCAAATCGATGTATTGTTCCAGCATGGCAGTATCAAGTAACGATTCATGGGTTTGCATCACTTTAAGTTCCTGTTTTTTAGCGGCAGAGGAAGGCTTATGATCCCAGAACTGCTTAATCATGGCCGTGAGCGCGGGCACCGATAACGGCTTACTCAGCACATCATCCATCCCGGCATCTAAATATTCTTTTTTGTCTTTCAACACGTTAGCGGTCAAGGCCACTAATGGCGGTAAGGATTGCTGCCCATAATCAGCTCGAATTTGGCGGGCAATATCCAACCCACTCATATCCGGTAATTGAATATCCAGCAGCACTAAATCAAAATCATCCGGTTTGAACATCGCCAGCGCATCGCGGCCATTCATCGCCACCTCGACACTATTGCCCAGTTTCTCCAACACCGAGCGCGCGACAATAACATTCAGCTCGATATCCTCCACCAGCAAGATGTGGAGAGCCGGTAGCGGGAGATCCTCACCTGATGGCGTGCTGGACGTGGCCTGCACGGCTGGCGCTTTAATCGTCAGGGTAAAGCATGAACCGGCCCCTTGGGTACTTTTCACCGTGATATCACCGCCCATGCTTTGTGCCAGGCGTTTAGACACCGCCAGCCCAATGCCCGTTCCGGTTGCCGGACGGCCACCATTACTGTCTTTCACCTGATAATACATGGCGAAAATCTTATCTTGTTCATCCTCAGGAATGCCCATCCCTGAATCTTCTACTTCAAAAATCAAGCGGTCAGTGCCTTCCCGCCGCACCCGCACCACTATTTCGCCTTGCTGGGTAAACTTCACCGCGTTGCCAATCAAATTCCACAAAATCTGGCGTAAGCGGGTGCCATCGGTAATGATTTTCTCTGGCAATGGCAACTGCGGTTTCATAATGAACTTCAGCCCTTTCGGCTGCACCAACAGGCCAGAAAGGTTTTCTAAATCCGCCATAAACCCAGTAAAATCAATTGGTTGATTGTCCAGCTGAACTTTACGCCGCTCCAACTTATCCATCTCAATGATATCGTTGAAGATATTCCCGAGGGTAATGGCACTGACGTGAATGGTTTTCAGGTACTTTAATTGCTCGCTATCTAATTCAGTGTCTAACAAGATGCGGCTCAGGCCCACAATGCCATTAAGCGGCGTGCGCAGCTCGTGGCTGATAGTTGAGATGAAAGTCGTCTTATCCCTACTGGCGTTCTCTAGCGCGTCCTGGTAGCGCTTGCGCTCAGTTATATCGCGCCCAAAGCCCATTAACCCATGCCGCTTACCGACGCGGTCGTAAAACGGCACTTTACGCAATTCAAAGCAAGCTTTGCGGCCATCGGGATACACCAGCCACTGCTCATAGGTCAGCGAAACGTTGTGGCGGAAAACTTTCTCATCGGTTTCCATGACTTTCTCAGCAATATCCGGCGCATAAACCTCTTTAGGGGTCAGCCCGACCAATTGCTTCTCACTTTTGCCGGTCAGCAATTCCATCGCCCGATTGCAGCCGGAGAACTCATTATCTTCGTTACGGTAATAAACCAAATCCGGTGAAGCATCCAAAAAAGAGCGCAATAAGGCCGACTGCTGCCCTAACTCAACCTGCGCCTGTTCACGGTGGCCCATTTCTTCTTTCAGTTTGTCGACCACTTGCAGATGCGCTTTCTCTGCTTTTTCGCGCTCGACGATTTCCTGATTAAGTTGAGCAATATTCTCCGTCAGTTGTTTATTCAGCTCTAAATCGCGATAACGCATCACTTCGAGCTTATCCACCAACCGCGATAAACGCTGGCGCGACTCTTCCAATTGCTCAACCACCACTGACAGGAAATACACCGCCCATGGGGTTATTAGCAAACCAAAGAAAATGGAACGCACCAGATCGAGGGTCTCCACCGAGCCACTCAATACAAAGGTCACCGCCATCTGAACCACCATGGCCAGCAACACCAGCACAGATGCCAGTAGCAGTGAGAAGCGAACCAGCCCTAACTTAACCATTAAATCAACGTAGTACTGGGCTAATACCCTGATTTGCTTCATAGCAACCCCTGTCTGTGTTTATCTGATAGATCATACCGCAAAACGAGCAAGAGATAAGATGGCTTGCTTAGAAGTGTGCAAAAGATTGCAAATCACGGTGAGATTTTGGGAAACAAACTGATTATCTGCCAATAAACGGTAGGCATAGCCAAAATAGGGTGGGGGTCAAAACTTACGGCGTAGCGAGCTAAGCCAGACTGAGTGCGTACAGCGCGGAAAAACCGGAGCGTACACGCAGTACGTGAGGATTTTGAGCACTGCACAATCTCAGTATGGCGACGCGCAGTAGCCGGTCATAAAGCAGAGGCCTGCCCGCCATGGGCCAGCATATAATTATTCAACTCATTCATGCCAGTCCAGCGGTTCGCGCACCACAATGGTGCCAGCAGGGTTGGCCTGCGGGCACTGGCAGAAATCCGGTGGTAGACAATTTCGGCGGGGGTATGGCGAATCATTTCACCGGCGGTAAGCACATAATCTTCCAGTGCCAGTTCGGGCAAACGCCCCGCCCGCCAGGCTTTGGCCATGATACTGCCCTCCACAATATGCAGCGGGTGCAGTTTTATCCCATCAATGCCAGTCGCCACCACTTTCTCCAGAGTTTCCATGCATTGCGCCTGATTCTCACCGGGCAAGCCAACAATCAAATGACAGCACACTTTCAGCCCTCGGGCACGAGCACGGCGGGCGGTTTGCTGGTAACAAGCAAAATCATGGCCACGGTTAATACGTTTGAGGGTTTTATCATTCGCGGTTTGTAGCCCTAACTCCAGCCAAACCTCATAACCTTGCTGATGATAACGACTCAATAAATCCAACACCGCGTCCGGCACACAATCGGGCCGAGTACCGACACACAAACCCACAATGTCAGTTTCAGCCAAAGCTTGCTCATACATCGCCGCCAGCGCATTGACCTCTGCATAAGTACTGGTATAGGCCTGGAAGTAGGCCAGGTAGCGTTTTGCCCGATTGGCTTTTTTAGCTTGCTCCGCCAATTGCTGCGCGATGCCCTGCTGCTGCATTTGTTCGTCGGCAAATGAGGCCACATTGCAAAAAGTACAGCCGCCGCGCCCCAGAGTTCCATCACGATTAGGGCAGCTAAACCCGCCGTGTAGCGTGAGTTTATGAATTTTTTCACCATAGCGGCGCTGTAAATCCGCACCAAACATATTGACTAATCGCTGCAACTGCATAATCTTGGCACTGCCTGTCAAAAAAGAGCTTTAGGCTACCCGCTAGCGATGTCATTCGCGATGACAGAGATCAACTCCCAAGCCCTTGGGTGCAGCTGCGCATAACCATTCACTATAAACGCAAATAAAATCACTTGACCGATGATTAAATTTTCTTATTTCCACCAAGCCCTTAGCGCTTCTGTTACAATTCAATGAAAAATAGTTTTAAACACCAGAAAATATATTAAATCCAGTTTATCATTCTATAATCCCCACCAGCACTAGCATGGTGCAGCGATTTGTCGATTGCACTATAGTGAGACAGCTCACACTTTAGTAGCTACCCCATGGCGCATTGAGCAGGGTAAAAACACCAATAAATTTATATTTATCATTACGATAAACCCACTTATTACATTAACGATATATCTTAAGCCTATATTTGACCTGAGTATTCTTTCTCGCTAAGTTGGAAGTCCGCTGGAAGCTTTCTAGACGGGCAAACGTCTAGTCATAATTATGCAGTAATTTAAGACTCCCTCTTAAAACAAGTCTTATACCACTTGTGAGAACCGTCACAAGAGGCCATTGCCGGAGGGCGGAAAAGCAGATTTGTCGCAAAATACGCGGCTGTCAGCCCACCCCGTCTGATGCCAATATGTCCTTCTGGAGTCGGTTTGTGGGAGTCTCGCAGAGCCTGGGGAGGTTCACTGATATGTTGTACGATAAATCCCTTGAGAGGGACAACTGTGGTTTCGGCCTAATCGCCCACATAGAAGGCGAACCTAGCCATAAGGTCGTGCGTACCGCTATACACGCACTGGCCCGAATGCAACACCGTGGCGCGATCCTTGCTGATGGTAAGACCGGCGACGGTTGTGGTCTGCTATTACAAAAACCGGATCGTTTTTTCCGGATGGTCGCTGAAGAACGCGGATGGCGTTTGGCCAAAAACTATGCCGTCGGCATGATATTTCTCAGTCAGGACGAAGAACTCGCCAAGGCAAGCCGCCGCATTGTAGAAGAAGAATTGCAAAACGAAACGCTGTCGATTATCGGCTGGCGTGAAGTGCCGACCAACCCGGATGTTCTTGGTGAAATCGCTCTCTCCTCCCTGCCTCGGATTGAACAAATTTTTGTGAACGCCCCTGCTGGCTGGCGTCCACGTGATATGGAACGCCGCCTGTTTGTCGCGCGTCGCCGTATTGAGAAGCGCATTGCAAACGACAAAGACTTCTACGTTTGTAGTTTCTCTAACTTGGTCACGATCTACAAAGGCTTATGTATGCCTGCGGATCTGCCGCGTTTTTATCTGGATTTGGCTGACCTGCGCATGGAATCGGCTATCTGCCTGTTCCACCAGCGCTTCTCGACTAACACTGTGCCGCGCTGGCCACTGGCTCAGCCGTTCCGCTATCTGGCGCACAACGGCGAAATCAACACCATCGCCGGTAACCGCCAATGGGCGCGGGCGCGGGCTTACAAATTTAAAACGCCATTAATCCCTGATTTGCAGGATGCGGCCCCTTTCGTCAATGAGACCGGCTCGGACTCCAGTTCACTGGATAACATGCTGGAGCTGTTCCTCAGCGGCGGGATGGATTTGATCCGTGCTATGCGTCTGTTAGTGCCGCCGGCCTGGCAGAACAACCCGGATATGGATACCGACCTGCGCGCCTTCTTTGACTTCAACTCCATGCATATGGAGCCATGGGATGGCCCTGCCGGGATTGTGATGTCAGATGGCCGCTACGCCGCCTGTAACCTTGACCGTAATGGCCTACGCCCTGCGCGCTATGTCATCACCAAAGATAAACTCATCACCTGTGCCTCTGAAGTCGGTATCTGGGATTACCAGCCCGATGAAGTGATCGAAAAAGGCCGTGTCGGCCCCGGTGAACTGATGGTGATTGACACCCGCAGCGGTAAAATTTTGCATTCCGCCGAAACGGATAACGACCTGAAAAGCCGCCACCCTTATAAAGAGTGGATGGAAAAGAACGTTAAGCGCCTGGTGCCGTTTGAAGATCTGCCGGAAGATCAGGTGGGTAGCCGCCAGTTAGATGATTCGACACTGGAAACCTATCAGAAGCAGTTTGGTTACAGCAGCGAAGAACTGGACCAAGTCATCCGCGTATTGGGTGAAATTGGTCAGGAAGCCACCGGCTCAATGGGTGATGACACCCCGTTTGCCGTGCTTTCCAGCGGCCCGCGTATTATTTACGATTACTTCCGCCAGCAGTTTGCGCAGGTCACTAACCCGCCAATCGACCCGCTGCGTGAAGCGCATGTTATGTCACTGGCGACCAGTATTGGCCGTGAAATGAACGTCTTTTGCGAAGCCGAAGGTCAGGCGCACCGTCTGAGCTTTAAATCGCCTATTTTGCTGTTCTCCGATTTCCAGCAGTTAACCACCTTGGAAGGGGAACATTACCGCGCTGATCGGCTGGATCTGACCTTTAACCCGGCTGAAACGGATTTGGAACAAGCGGTGCTGGCCTTGTGCGAAGAGGCTGAGCGCAAAGTGCGTGATGGTGCCGTGATGTTGGTGCTGTCAGACCGTGCTATCGCCCCTGACCGCCTGCCAGTACCGGCCCCAATGGCGGTCGGCGCGATTCAGACTCGCTTAGTCGAAAAAAATCTGCGCTGCGACGCCAACATTATTGTTGAAACCGCCAGCGCCCGTGACCCGCACCACTTTGCAGTGCTGCTCGGTTTTGGTGCGACAGCGATTTACCCTTATTTAGCTTATGAATCATTGGCTAAATTAGTTGATAGCCAGGCGATTGATAAAAAGTATCGCGATGTGATGCTCAACTATCGCAACGGCATCAATAAAGGGCTGTACAAAATCATGTCCAAAATGGGCATTTCAACCGTCGCCTCTTACCGCTGCGCCAAACTGTTTGAAGCCGTTGGCTTGCACCGCGACCTGTCCGACCTCTGCTTCCAGGGTGTGGTTAGCCGCATTGGCGGGGCCAGTTTCAGTGATTTCCAACAGGATTTACAGAATCTGTCCAAACGCGCCTGGCTGAAACGCAAACCGCTGGATCAAGGCGGATTACTGAAATTCGTCCATAACGGCGAATACCATGCGTATAACCCGGATGTGGTCAGCACCTTACAAACCGCAGTTCACAGCGGCGAATACAGTGATTATCAGATTTATGCCAAGCTGGTGAATGAGCGCCCAATCGCCACGCTGCGCGATCTGTTGGCCATCAAACCGCAAGGCACGCCAATTCCTGTCGATCAGGTTGAACCGGCTGAATCTCTGTTTAAGCGCTTTGATACTGCCGCCATGTCCATCGGCGCACTCAGCCCGGAAGCCCATGAATCACTCGCCATCGCCATGAACAGCCTCGGCGGGTTCTCTAACTCCGGTGAGGGCGGTGAAGACCCCGCGCGTTACGGCACTAATAAAGTGTCCCGTATCAAGCAGGTGGCTTCTGGCCGTTTCGGTGTCACACCGGCGTATTTGGTGAATGCCGATGTTATCCAGATCAAAGTGGCGCAAGGAGCAAAACCGGGCGAAGGCGGCCAATTACCGGGTGATAAAGTCACGCCGTATATCGCTAAACTTCGCTACTCGGTGCCGGGTGTGACCTTAATTTCCCCACCGCCGCACCATGATATTTACTCAATCGAAGACTTGGCGCAGCTGATTTTCGATTTGAAACAGGTCAATCCGAAAGCCCTGATTTCAGTGAAACTGGTTTCTGAGCCGGGTGTCGGCACCATTGCCACCGGTGTGGCGAAAGCTTATGCCGATTTGATTACTATCGCCGGTTACGACGGCGGTACCGGTGCCAGCCCACTGTCTTCGGTGAAATATGCTGGCTGTCCGTGGGAACTGGGGCTGGTGGAGACTCAGCAAGCACTAGTTGCCAATGGTCTGCGCCATAAAATCCGTCTGCAAGTGGATGGCGGCCTAAAAACCGGTGTCGACATTGTTAAAGCAGCGATTTTGGGTGCGGAAAGCTTCGGCTTCGGTACTGGCCCTATGGTAGCGCTGGGTTGTAAATACTTACGCATTTGCCACCTGAATAACTGTGCGACTGGCGTTGCCACCCAAGATGAGAAATTGCGTCGTGACCATTATCACGGCCTACCTGAGCGTGTGGTGAACTACTTCCAGTTTATCGCCCGTGAAACCCGTGAAATCATGGCAGAGCTGGGTGTCAGCCAACTGGTTGATTTAATTGGCCGTACTGACATGCTGCTGGAACTTGATGGCATCTCCGCCAAACAGAACAAGCTGGATTTGTCGCCAATGCTGAAAACAGCTACGCCACATCCGGGTAAAGCACTGTATTGCACCGAAAGTAACCCTCCGTTTGATAAAGGCTTATTGAACAAAGAGTTGCTGGCACAAGCTGAACCGCACATTGAAGCTAAACACAGCAAGACGTTTTACTTTGATATCCGCAACACCGACCGCTCGGTGGGCGCGGCATTGTCCGGCGCGATTGCCACCAAACATGGCGACCAAGGCCTGGCAACTGACCCTATCAAAGCTTACTTCTCCGGTACTGCCGGTCAGAGCTTCGGGGTGTGGAATGCCGGTGGCGTCGAGCTGACCCTGACGGGCGATGCCAACGATTATGTCGGTAAAGGCATGGCCGGTGGCCGCATCGCAGTGCGCCCTCCGGTGGGTTCCAACTTCCGCAGCCATGAAGCCAGCATTGTCGGCAATACCTGTCTGTATGGTGCCACGGGCGGCAAATTGTTCGCCGCAGGCCGAGCCGGTGAGCGTTTTGCCGTGCGTAACTCCGGTGCGATTACCGTAGTTGAAGGTATCGGTGATAACGGTTGTGAATATATGACCGGCGGGATTGTCTGCGTACTGGGCCGTACCGGGATTAACTTCGGGGCCGGTATGACCGGTGGTTTCGCTTATGTCCTTGATGAAGATGGTGAATTCCGTAAACGTGTTAACCCTGAGCTGGTCGAAGTTCTCGATGTCGACCAACTGGCAATCCATGAAGAGCATCTGCGCGGCCTGATTACTGAACATGTTCAGTTGACAGGTTCTAGCCGTGGTGAAGAGATTCTGGCTAACTGGCCGGAATGGGTGACCAAGTTTGCTTTGGTTAAACCGAAATCCAGCGATGTGAAAGCACTGTTGGGCCACCGTAGCCGAACCGCCGCTGAGTTGCGGGTTCAAGCGCAGTAAGGGGTTGAAATGAGTCAGAATATTTATCAGTTTATCGACCTACAGCGCGTAGATCCGCCGAAAAAGCCGCTGAAGATCCGCAAAATTGAGTTTGTTGAGATTTACGAGCCATTCTCGGAAACACAGGCGAAAGCACAGGCAGACCGCTGTTTGTCTTGCGGTAACCCCTATTGTGAATGGAAATGCCCGGTTCATAACTACATCCCTAACTGGCTGAAACTGGCCAATGAGGGGCGGATTATGGAAGCGGCGGACTTGGCTCACCAGACCAACAGCTTACCGGAAGTCTGTGGCCGTGTGTGCCCGCAAGACCGCTTGTGTGAAGGGTCTTGTACTCTGAATGACGAGTTTGGCGCGGTCACTATCGGCAACATCGAGCGCTATATCAGTGATAAAGCCATTGAGATGGGCTGGAAGCCGGATATGTCCCATGTTCACCCCACCGGTAAACGTGTGGCGGTGATTGGCGCTGGCCCTGCTGGGTTAGCCTGTGCTGACGTCCTCGCGCGTAATGGCGTTCAGGCGGTGGTGTTTGATCGCCACCCAGAGATTGGCGGCTTGCTCACCTTTGGTATTCCGGCCTTTAAGCTGGAAAAAGAAGTGATGATAAAGCGCCGCAAAATCTTCTCCGAGATGGGCATTGAATTCCAACTGAATACTGAAGTTGGCAAAGACATCGCCATGGATGCGCTGCTGCAAGAATATGACGCGGTGTTCCTCGGTGTGGGCACTTACCAATCAATGCGCGGCGGCTTGGAAAACGAAGATGCATCCGGCGTGTATGATGCGCTGCCATTCCTGATCGCCAATACTAAGCAGTTGATGGGCTATGAAGCTGCACCTCACGAACCTTACATCAATATGCAAGGTAAACGCGTGGTGGTGCTGGGTGGCGGTGATACCGCGATGGACTGCGTGCGTTCCTCCATTCGCCAAGGGGCTACCGACGTGGTTTGCGCCTATCGCCGCGATGAAGCCAACATGCCGGGTTCCAAACGGGAAGTGAAAAATGCCCGCGAGGAAGGGGTCGAATTTAAATTTAACCTGCAACCATTGAGCATTGAAGTGAACAGCAATGGCAAAGTTTGCGGTGTGAAGATGGTTCGAACCCAACTGGGCGCGCCAGATGCACAAGGCCGTAGTGTGGCTGAGCAGATCCCAGGTTCAGAACATATTCTGCCCGCAGATGCCGTGGTGATGGCGTTTGGCTTCCGTCCACACAGCATGGAATGGTTGGCTGCTCACGATGTGGCATTGGATAAACAGGGCCGTGTGGTAGCACCCGAGCGCACAGATAACGCCTTCCAGACCAGTAACCCAAAAATCTTTGCCGGTGGCGATATTGTCCGTGGCTCTGATTTGGTGGTAACTGCCATTGCTGAAGGCCGTAAAGCGGCTGAAGGTATCATGAATTATCTGGAAGTTTGATAGTTAGTATCATACCCAAGAAGTAGAGGGCTGGTTATCCAGCCCTTTTTATTGCTATTTTCTACTGCATATCCCCACTTACTCAAGATTTTGTAACAATCTCAGCAGCCTTATTTGCAGCATTTTATGCCTAAAGCGCTATAGTAAAGGCCGAGTTCATATTGATTAATACTTTATGAGCCAATTTCACTGGTCTGCATATGTTGTTACGCCTTGTTTTAAAGAAAGGATCATCTGTTATGAAATCTCACTTACTTTTCATTGCTGGCGGCTTGCTGGCTATTAGTGGCAGTACATTAGCGATGTCACTTAATTATCAAGAAGTTGGCTACAATATTGAGGCGCGAGGCGCTCGCGCAGTGGTGGCTGAATTAGCAAAAGCGGGGCAATTACCTGCTGTAGAGAATAATATCAAACTGGGTGATGATAACTGGATTGCCATGGCTCCTAAATTAGCAGATGCCGGCAATGCAAGTTTCACTGCGGGGGTGAAATCTGCCCTATCTTCCGCGCTAATTTACAACCCAGCCGCGGTACTCAAAGCAGTAAGCAACAGTAAAACACTCACTTTGTCAGAGATTTGTACTGCGCCAGCCGATGCTAAAGATAGCGCGGCGAAAGCCAGTTTCCAGCAACGCGCGACTCACACCCTGTCAACCATCAGAAATAGTGACATGATGAGCCAGCGTGATAGCTGCCTGGCCGAGCTGAAAAAGTTATCTTAATTTTGGCTATGACCAATATAATTGGCAGAAATAATCAGGGCGGCCAAAGCCGCCCTGATTATACATTTGCTCGAGAAATAAAAAGACTACTTAACAACCCGCAATGCTGGGCGACCACCGCTGCGTGGCGGTTGCGGCGGCTCATCATCCGGTGAGTTACTCTCGCTGTGAGGCGCTTGAGTATCATCCGTTACCAACATCAAGTTTTCCGTCGGCGCAGCCTCGTTATCTTCTTCTTCCATGCCGACAAAATTGCCATCAGCATCAGAATCGTAAGCTTCTTCAGGTTCAAACATAGTGCCGGAACCATTTTCACGCGCATAGATTGCCATCACCGCCCCCATAGGGACAGTCACTTCGCGGGGAATACCACCAAAACGGGCATTGAAACTCACTTCCTCATTACCCAATTCCAGATTCCCTACTGCACGCGGCGCCACATTCAATACAATTTGCCCATCACGGGCAAACTCCATTGGCACCGAAACACCCGGCCGGGTAACATCCACGACCAAATGTGGAGTCAGTTGATTATCAATCAACCACTCATAGAATGCGCGCAACAAGTAAGGACGGCGCGGAGTCATACCAGACGTCGCCATAAAATTAACCCCGGGTTTGCAGGCGCATTTCACGTTCAGCTTCAGTCAAAGAAGCCAGGAATGCATCACGCTCAAACACACGTGTCATATAGCCTTTCAGCTCTTTAGAACCCGCGCCAGTAAATTCAATACCTAATTCTGGTAAACGCCACAGCAGAGGAGCCAGATAACAATCGACCAGGCTGAACTCTTCGCTCATAAAGAAAGGCATTTCATTAAACACTGGCGCAATCGTCAGCAGTTCTTCACGTAATTGCTTACGAGCCGCATCTGCTTCTTGCGCATTGCCTTTCTGAATTTTCGCCAGTAGTGAATACCAATCCTGCTCAATGCGGTTCATCATCAAACGGCTGCTACCACGTGCTACAGGGTAGACCGGCATCAATGGCGGGTGAGGAAAACGCTCATCCAAATACTCCATGATGATGCGGGATTCATACAGCGTCAGCTCGCGATCAACCAAGGTAGGGACGGTCTGGTAGGGATTGAGGTCAATCAGATCCTGCGGCAGATTATCAGCTTCAACCTGCTCAATCTCAACACTGACACCTTTCTCCGCCAGTACGATGCGTACTTGATGGCTAAAAATGTCGGTCGGGCCGGAAAACAGCGTCATTACCGAACGTTTGTTGGCAGCGACAGCCATGAAAACCTCCAAGATTATCTAGAAAACAATGCGAATAGCCCACGGTGACGTTGCTATCCTGAGTCGTTTTACCGCCGGTTCGCAATCAAGGTCGTTGCTGCCGTAAATAAGCCTTGGTCGAGAAAATAATTCAGCCAGGGAGATACACGGACGCCAACAGTTCGCCGAACAGGCACAAAAGTGAGTGATAGTTTACCAGATTTTGCATGTTTTGTGGGGATGGTGCTGCGATTTCATAAAGAATTGTTTATCTGACAACGGTTTAGCGGCAAAAATATAATGAATAAAATAGCGGAAGGGGATTTTTAGCGATTTATCTTGCTTCAAACAAATAAAAAAACCCGGTGAGACACCGGGTTTTTACCATTAATCTGATGCCGTAAAGGCAAAAAATTAACGTTTGGAGAACTGTGGACGACGACGTGCTTTACGCAGACCCACTTTCTTACGCTCAACTTCACGCGCATCACGCGTTACGAAGCCAGCTTTACGCAGTTCACCACGCAGAGACTCGTCATATTCCATCAGTGCACGGGTGATACCGTGACGGATAGCGCCAGCCTGACCTGAAATACCACCACCTTTAACAGTGATGTACATGTCAAACTTGGTAACCATGTCTACCAGTTCCAACGGTTGATTCACTACCATACGGGCAGTTTCACGACCGAAGTAAACTTCAAGGCTACGTTGGTTAATAACGATTTTACCGCTACCCGGCTTAAGAAAAACGCGTGCAGCAGAACTTTTGCGGCGACCAGTGCCGTAGTATTGATTTTCAGCCATTGCCATAATCCCGATTAAATGTCCAGAACTTGCGGTTGCTGTGCCGCATGATTGTGCTCAGTACCTGCATAAACTTTAAGTTTACGATACATTGCACGGCCCAGCGGACCCTTCGGCAGCATGCCTTTAACCGCGATTTCAATCACACGCTCAGGACTGCGGGCAATCATCTCTTCAAAGGTCGCTTGTTTGATACCACCGATGTGACCGGTGTGACGGTAATAAATCTTGTCTGTACGCTTGTTACCGGTTACGGCAACTTTTTCTGCGTTCAGAACGATGATGTAATCACCAGTATCAACGTGCGGGGTGTATTCCGCTTTATGCTTGCCGCGTAGGCGACTAGCCAGTTCAGTAGCGAGGCGACCCAAGGTCTTACCATTCGCGTCAACAACATACCAGTCGCGTTTTACAGTTTCTGGTTTAGCTGTGAAAGTTTTCATTATAAAAGCTTACCCAATTAATAAGTTACACGTTGGTGAACACCCAAACGTTCAAAAACAGTTGAGGCTCACACGACCATCAGTCCAGCAAACCTACCCCTTCGAATAGCCAATGCCGGCACTATACAAAGTTCTGGGAAAAAAACTTTGTTGTAACGTGGGGTCGCAAGATTATAGAGAAGTCGACGTCAAAGATCGAACTGTTTTTGGCGAGAAAGGTATAAATTAAACATGTTAAGTTAGGGCGAAGAATAATCGCCCACCACAGAATAGCATTTTAGCGCCCATAAAGTGAATAACTGAGGCGCAGATTACTTTTATAGCAAATACAGTTACGGCAAGTGCGGTAAAGAGAGATACTCTTCACTTTGCATCTCTTGTAGCCGTGATAAACAGCGCTGGTACTCAAATTTAAGCCGCTCGCCGCAATAAATTTCAAACATTGATGCTTCCGCTGCAATGATAAGCTTTACCCGTCGCTCATAAAATTCATCAACTAATGCCAAAAAACGCCGGGCGGTGTTTTCATCCCGCGTCGCCATCTTATGGACATTGTGCAGCAATACGGTGTGATAAAGCTTAGAGAGCGCGATGTAATCCAACTGGCTGCGCGCCTCTTCACACAATGTGTGGAAATCGACCGCCAGCACCCCTTGAGCTGAACAAATCGCCGGTAAAGGCCGGTGATTAACTTCCAGTATCGGGGATTTTTCGCCCTCTTTCCCTGCAAGTTTGACGAAAATATCCTCCATCGCCTGTTCAGTTTGCGGGTTAAGCGGTGTCAGGTAGAGATTGGCGTGAGTTAATGTGCGTAGGCGGTAATCAATACCAGCATCGACATTCATTACATCGCAATATTGCTTAATAAGCTCAATCGCCGGCAAGAAGCGAGCGCGCTGCAAACCGTTACGATACAAATCGTCCGGTGGAATATTAGACGTCGCAACCAGTGTGATGCCACGCGCAAACAATGCTTCCAGCAATGTTGCCAGCAGCATGGCATCAGTAATATCCGAAACAAAAAACTCATCAAAACACAGCACATCAGTTTGTGCCTTGAAACCATCAGCAATAATTTCTAATGGATTTTCATGGCCTTGCAATGTTGTTAGCTCTTGATGTACCCGCAACATAAAACGGTGGAAATGCAGGCGGAGCTTACGTTCACCCGGCAAACTGTGGAAAAACATATCCATCAGCCAGGTTTTACCCCGCCCGACACCACCCCACATATATAAGCCCTGAGCTGGGCGTATTGGCGTTTTTGACGCGCCCCGGCTCAGCAAGCGGCCCAGACGCCCTCGGATACCGACATTGACCACTGACGTGCTTTGGCGTTGATTTAGGTCCTGATAAAGAGTGTCCAGCCGTGCAACAGTGCGCCGCTGGACGTCATCAGATTGGTAGTCGCCAGCATCAATTGCTTGCTGGTAAAGTGCTATAGGTGAACTCGGTTGCATGTTTATCAACAATCCCTGATAAAATAGTTATCTACTTTTTGTGGTACTTTCTTGCTGATTTATCGGGCAATCGCAGCATTTACCGACTCTGCCACTGCGGAAAAAGCCTGATAACCATAGGCAATGTTGCATCAGGATTCCACTCAGACAAGGTTAACGGTTATAGTGGGTATTATTAAGTGAAAAAGCCCTGCTGAACAATGAAGTCAAAAAAGGAGTCATTATGACCTGGGAGTATGCGCTTATTGGGTTGGTTGTTGGTATTGTGATTGGCGCGGTGGCTATGCGCTTTGGCAACCGTAAATTGCGTCAGCAGCAAGTGCTGCAAAATGAGCTGGAGAAGAGTAAATCAGATCTGGAAGAATATCGTCAGGAACTGGTTGGGCATTTTGCCCGCAGTGCCGAGTTGCTCGATAATATGGCTCGCGATTATCGCCAGCTTTATCAGCATATGGCGAAAAGCTCCAATAACTTGTTGCCCGATTTGCCAATGCAAGATAATCCGTTCCGCTACCGTTTGACAGAGTCTGAAGCGGATAATGATCAGGCACCGGTCAAAATGCCACCTCGTGATTACTCCGAGGGAGCATCCGGTTTACTGCGCCCGGAACATCAGACCCGGGACTGAGCTAAATTTCTATCTATACCCTAAATAATTCGAGTTGCAGGAAGGCGGCAAGCGAGATACAAATCGGTCGAGAACCGATTTGTACAGCATTTATGCTAGCCCGCAGGGTGAGCCTCAAGGAGGAGGCTCATTCATCCTGATGAGTCTATTTATTTTAAGTTCAACAACCAGTAAGTGATTCGGGTTATTGAGTGTAACCAACGCACATGCAGCTTGAAGTATGACGGGGATATCAAGCTGACTGCGGCGCACATCGCCGTAGTCAGCACATTTACACTTCTATACCTACCTCTCCTTGAATTGCTTTACGCTCACCCCTATATCAAGTGACATCTTAGGGTGCTTATTTTTAGAACAGCAATATCCTTTTGAAATAAGTGAATTTTTTAGCTCATTCAGAGTCTGAATTTACATCGGGCCTGTAGCAGCCATCTACCCTATTCATTCACCGTTAGGTATTGAGAGAGTTTAAATCAATGAAGAAAAAGTCATTATTTCTTAGTGCGCTGGCAATGAGTGTCGGCTTAGGCCTCGCATCTGTTCCTATGGTGAGCGCAGCGGCTCTTCCGGCGGCAGTCGCCGGGCAATCAGTCCCAAGTCTGGCGCCTATGCTGGAGAAAGTGTTGCCCGCAGTCGTCAGCGTCCACGTCTCTGGCACTCAGGTACAGCAGCAACGTTTGCCGGAAGAGTTCAAATTCTTCTTTGGCCCCAATGCGCCAACCGGCAAAGAGAGTAACCGCCCATTTGAAGGGCTGGGATCTGGCGTTATCATTAACGCGGATAAAGGTTATGTGCTGACCAATAACCACGTAATCAATAATGCGAATAAAATTCGTGTTCAGCTCAATGATGGCCGTGAATATGATGCCAAATTGCTGGGCCGTGATGAACAAACTGATATCGCTTTATTGCAGCTAACTGACGCCAAAAATCTGACGGCGATTAAAATTGCAGATTCCGATAACCTGCGAGTCGGTGATTTTGCCGTCGCCGTGGGCAACCCATTTGGCCTCGGCCAGACCGCGACCTCCGGTATCATTTCCGCACTTGGCCGCAGTGGTTTGAATCTGGAAGGGCTAGAAAACTTTATTCAGACCGACGCCTCTATCAACCGAGGCAACTCGGGGGGTGCGCTGGTCAACCTGAATGGCGAATTGATTGGGATTAACACCGCAATTCTGGCACCGGGGGGCGGTAACATCGGTATCGGCTTCGCCATTCCAAGTAATATGGCGCAAAACCTTAGCCAACAGTTAATTGAATTTGGCGAAGTGAAACGCGGCCTGTTGGGTATTCGTGGTAGCGAAATGACCGCTGATATGGCGAAAGCCTTTAACATTGATGCGCAGCGCGGTGCTTTTGTCAGTGAAGTGCTGCCAAAATCAGCGGCTTCTAAAGCGGGTATCAAAGCGGGCGACGTGTTGGTTTCCGTGGATGGCAAACCCATTAGCAGCTTTGCTGAGTTACGCGCCAAAGTAGGCACCACCGGGCCGGGCAAAACCATTAAAGTCGGTTTATTGCGTGATGGCAAACCACTTGAAGTGGCTGTCACGCTGGAGAACAGCAGCCCAACATCGACCAGTGCGGATACCTTATCACCATCATTGCAAGGCGCATCATTGAGCAACGGCGAAATCAAAGGTGGCAGCAAGGGTGTCAAAGTTGAAAACGTCACCAAAGGCTCACCGGCAGCGCAATCGGGCTTGCAGAAAGACGATGTGATTATTGCCGTAAACCGGGTGCGAGTGAAAGATATCGCCGAGTTACGCAAAGCTATTGAAGCAAAACCTGCTGTAATTGCACTGAATATCGTGCGCGGTGAAGAGAATATTTATCTGTTAATCCGCTAATTTGCTGAAAAATCGGACACAGCACAATGCTGTGTCCGCTAAACTCATGCTATCCTCCGGTTACCTATTCATTCATGCCTTAAACTTCATGTTTCTTAAGCTATTGCGTTCTATTATTTTGGGGCTAATTGTTGCCGGTATCTTGCTGGTCGCAATACCTATGCTCCGCAGCCCCGGCCACTTTTTTTCGGGCAATGGTGATAGCGCAGATGAAGAGGCCCCTATCAGTTATAACCAAGCTGTGCGCAGGGCCGCCCCTGCCGTTGTTAATGTTTATAACCGCAGCCTAAGCCCTAATCAGGAAGGATTAGCCATTCGAACCTTGGGTTCTGGCGTTATCATGAGCGATAAGGGTTATATCCTGACGAATAAACACGTTATCAATAATGCAGAGCAAATCATTGTCGCATTACAAAATGGCCGTATCTCTGAGGCACTGTTGGTCGGTTCAGATAACCTGACTGATTTAGCCGTGTTGAAAATTGATGCCGTCAACCTGCCAGTTATTCCCATCAATATTAACCGGACGCCACATATTGGTGATGTCGTGCTGGCGATTGGCAATCCCTATAATCTTGGTCAAACCGTCACTCAGGGGATTATCAGTGCCACCGGGCGTATTGGTTTGAGTTCTTCTGGCCGACAAAATTTCCTCCAAACAGATGCCTCCATTAATCAGGGTAATTCCGGGGGAGCGCTGGTCAATACGCTTGGCGAGTTGGTGGGGATCAACACACTTTCATTTGATAAAAGTAGCAATGGGGAAACCCCGGAAGGCATCGGTTTTGCTATTCCGACCGCACTGGCCACCAAAGTGATGGAAAAATTGATTCGCGATGGGCGGGTGATCCGTGGCTATATTGGCATTACTGGCGAGGAGTATCCGCCATTCAATGCCAGCGGTAATAATGGCGACCGAATACATGGCATTAAGGTGAATAAGATATCGCCAAATGGCCCGGCGGCGAATGCTAATTTACAAGTGGGTGATATTATTCTAAGCGTTAATAATAAGCCTGCGACGTCCGTGATAGAAACCATGGATCAGGTGGCAGAAATTCGTCCTGGAACCACAATTCCGGTCTTATTATTACGCAATGGTCAGCAAATCACGGCACAAATTACTATTACCGAATTGGATCAAAATGAGCTCCTTGAGCAACAGCCAGCGCCGTTGTCATAGGGGCTGTATATCCTAACCAGATGTATCCATTGCAAAAAAAATTGCAAAAAAATGCCAGCCTGATATCACCGGCTGGCATTTTTTATAGGGCGGTTAGAAAAGTGTTTTTTTAAAAAGTCTATTCGCCTTTTATACGCTCAATATTAGCACCTAGCGCACGCAATTTATCTTCGATACCTTCGTAACCACGATCGATATGATAAATACGGTCAACAATGGTCACCCCATCAGCGATACAGCCCGCTAATACCAAGCTGGCAGAAGCACGCAAATCGGTTGCCATGACCTGAGCACCAGACAGCTGCTCAACACCATAGCAAATCACGGTATTGCTCTCGATTTCTGCATGTGCGCCCATGCGGATCAGCTCTGGCACGTGCATAAAACGATTTTCAAAAATTGTTTCGGTGATAACACCGGTTCCTTCTGCGACCAAGTTCAATAAGCTGAACTGGGCCTGCATATCTGTTGGGAAACCAGGGTGTGGCGCAGTCCGCAAGGTAATGGCTTTAGGCCGTTTGCCATGCATATCCAGGCTTATCCAGTCCTCACCGATTTCAATATCAGCGCCCGCTTCACGCAGCTTAGCCAATACGGCATCCAGTGTCTCTGGACGAGTCTGACGACAAACCACTTTACCGCCAGAGATAGCCGCTGCAACCAGGAAAGTCCCGGTTTCAATACGGTCAGGTAGCACTCGGTAAACACCGCCACCCAAGCGAGCCACACCCTCAATAGTTATACGGTCAGTCCCTGCGCCAGTGATTTTAGCACCCAGCGTATTCAGGAAATTCGCTGTATCGACAATTTCCGGCTCGCGAGCGGCGTTTTCAATGACTGTAGTCCCCTCAGCCAAGGTTGCGGCACTCATAATGGTCACTGTTGCGCCAACGCTGACTTTATCCATCACAATATGCGCGCCTTTCAGGCGGCCATTGACGGAAGCTTTAACGTAACCTTCTTCCAGCTTGATTTCAGCACCCAGTTGTTCCAAACCAGTGATATGCAAATCGACCGGACGCGCGCCGATAGCACAACCGCCCGGTAAAGAAACCTGCCCTTTACCAAAGCGAGCAACCAGTGGCCCCAAAGCCCAGATGGAGGCGCGCATGGTTTTAACCAAATCATAAGGCGCACAGAACTCGTCCACACCGCTGGCATCAACAAAAACGGAGCCGGAAGCATCACGTTCGATTTTGGTGCCTAATTGGCTCAACAATTTAATGGTGGTATCAATGTCTTTTAGCTTTGGGACATTTTGCAACTCTACCGGGTCTTCTGCCAATAACGCAGCGAACAATATTGGTAATGCTGCGTTTTTCGCTCCGGAAATGGTGACTTCACCGCTTAGGCGAGTCCGCCCCTGCACACGAAACTTATCCATTGTGACCACTCTTTGTTGTCTAAATACAGGTTGTTGTCAAAATACTGATCGGCAAATTCGAATTCACTGCCCGCTTTAGCACTGCCTGACAAACCTGTCGGCAATCCTGAAGCCAACAGCATCAAAAACCGTTTAGTTTGCGATCCCGCTGCCACTCTTGCGGCGTATAGGCCTTAATGGATAAGGCATGAATGCGGTTATCCGCAATATATTCCATCAGCGGCGCATATACTGCCTGCTGCTTTTTCACCCGGCTCATATCGGTAAACAACTCACCCACAGCAATCACCTGAAAGTGGCTGCCATCACCGGTAACATGTGCTTCTTGTAATGCCAATGCTTGCATCAGCACGTCTTTAATTTCGTTAGTATCCATAAGATTCATTCTATTTTAAGAGGATCGTAATCAGTTGAACATATTAGTGGAATACGGCTTTCTCTGAAACTAAAGAAAAGCCCCTGTTTCGTTATGACGCTCAGGGGCTTAAAAACTTTAGCTTTTTGCTTTAGCGATAGGCGACACAAAAGGCCGCTAACTTAACTTTAATCGCTAGATACTGGCCGTTTTTACCGAGATAACTGTTTCTACCGAGATAACTGTTTCTACCGAGATAACTGTTTCTACCGGGATGACGTCCCGCAGATTGTACAATTCAATCAAGGTAGACAATCGATCGCTGACACCAGTAATCGCTAATGAGACACCCTGCTTGCCGCGCAGTTCACGAAAGTGAACCAACAGCGCCAGACCGGAGGAGTCAACACGCTGTAATTGGCTGACATCAATGCGCGTCTTATCGGCCAACAATGCTTCTCGCTGCTGCCATAAGGGTAACAGCGTTGCGCGATCCAATTCACCTTGCAGTATCAGTGTTTCCTGCTGTGACTGCCATTTCAGTTCATCCGCCATAATCACTACTTATCTAAGGTTATCGGCTGTTTCGCTGCAATCAGCAACTGTTGAGTCAGGCCATCAACCCCTTTTTGGCGCAGAATAGAGGCCCACTCATTTTGCTTGGTGCTGATCATGCTAACCCCTTCGGCTATCATGTCATACGCCTGCCAGTTGCCGGTTTGGCTGTTTTTACGCCACTGGAAGTCTAAACGTACCGGTGGGCGGCCATTAGGGTCAAGGATTGTCACGCGAATGGCGACGATATTGGCATCACCCAAGGGCTGGTCTGGTGCGACATCGTAAGTTTGGCCGTGATATAGCGCCAATGCCTGGCCATATGCCTGTTCCAGATATTGGCTGAATGCATTGAAGTAAGCTTCGCGCTGCGCCGGGGTGGCTGCTTTGTAATAGCTGCCCAGCACCAATGCACCCGCATATTTAATCTGAACAAATGGCAATAACTCTTCACGCACGATAGTGCGCAAATAATCCGGATTCTGCTTAATTTTGGCTTGTTCGGTTTTCAGGCGCGTAAAGGTTCTTTGCGCCGCTTCATCCATCAGACGGTACGGGTTAGTTTGATCGACGGCATTAGCCAATGGGGCTACCACCAACAACGCGACCATAAGTAAACGTTTAAACATTCGATACCCTCTTAAGGATGTTGAGTTGCAGGTAAGCTGCCATTTGCTGGCGCAGGTGCTGCTGCCGGCTCACTGGCGGGTGCATTAGCATTAGAATTACCATCACCGCCACTCTTGTACAAGAACTGGCCGATAAGGTCTTCCAGAACCAGTGCAGATTTAGTGTCTTGAATAACGCCGCCATCTTTCAAAATACTGGTACCCATATCCGGGTCTTCAAAACCGACGTTGAGCGCCAGGAACTGCTCACCCAATAAACCGGAAGTGCGCACCGCCAGGGAACTGGTGTCCGGGATATGGTTATAGCGCTGCTGGATATCTATCGCCACACGGGGGCTGTAATTTTTGGTGTCCAACGTAATATCAGCCACCCGACCAACCACAACCCCGCCAATTTTGACTGGCGAATTGTTTTTCAGACCACCAATATTGTCAAAATTAGCATAAATCCGATATGTCGGCTGATTACCCACTGATTTGATATCTGCCACTTTCAAGCAGAGGAATACGACAGCCAGAATAGCAATCAGTATAAACGCCCCTACCCAGATTTCACTTTTCTTCGTTTGCATCGACTCAGTTCCCAAACATCAGTGCTGTCAGCACAAAATCTAATCCCAATACCGCCAGTGATGAATGCACCACAGTACGGGTCGTTGCCCGGCTGATCCCCTCAGATGTTGGGATAGCATCATACCCATTGAACAGCGCAATCCAAGTCACGGTAATGGCAAATACCAGGCTTTTAATCAGGCAATTCAGTAAATCTGTGCGCCATTCGACGGCGTTTTGCATTGCAGACCAGAAGAAACCGCTATCAATCCCTTTCCAGTCAACACCAACCACGGAGCCACCCCAGATGCCCACCGCGACAAAAATAGCCGTCAATAATGGCATACTGATAAGCCCGGCCCAGAACCGGGGAGCAACCACTCGTCTTAGAGGATCAATCGCCATCATTTCCAAGCTGGAAATCTGTTCAGTGGCTTTCATCAAACCAATTTCTGCTGTCAGGGCTGAACCGGCACGGCCAGCAAACAGCAATGCCGTGACCACTGGCCCTAACTCTCGCAGTAATGATAAAGAAACCATCATCCCGAGGCTGGCTTCTGCGCTGTATGTGGTGAGGATCAAAAAGCCCTGCAAGCCCAAAACCATACCGATAAACAGACCAGAAACCACAATAATCAGTAAGGATTGCACCCCAACGCTATACAGTTGCTTGACCAATAATGGCCACTGTTTTCGCGGTTCAGGCTGGCCAACCAGCGCATTAAACAGCATTAAACCCGCGCGACCAAAGGATGCGCAGACATTAATGCCCCGGCGGCCTAAAGACGCCAATGCCTGTACTAACATGAATACTCCATCCATTAACCTAACAGCTCAGTTTTATAATCACCCGCCGGGAAACGGAAAGGCACCGGCCCGTCGGCAATACCATCGAGGAACTGACGCACCCGCTTATCGTCATTGGCTTGTAGCTGCTCAGGTGTTCCTTCAGCAATCACATGCTGATCGGCAACAATATAAGCATAATCAGCAATACTCAGCACTTCCGGTACATCGTGGGAAACCACCACGCAGGTGACCCCCAGTGCATGATTCAGCTCATCAATCAGTTTTACCAGTACGCCCATGGTGATAGGGTCCTGACCGACAAAAGGCTCATCAAACATAATCAATTCGGGATCAAGGGCAATTGCCCGCGCCAATGCCGCACGGCGCGCCATACCGCCAGAAAGCTCAGCGGGCATTAAGTTAGCCGCACCACGCAACCCTACGGCCTCTAACTTCATCATCACCGTGCTATGCAGCAGTTCTTCAGGTAAACGGCTATGTTCACGTAATGGGAAAGCCACATTCTCAAATACAGTTAAATCGGTGAATAACGCGCCCGATTGAAACAACATGCTCATTTTCTTGCGCACATCATACAAACGCTGGCGAGAAAGCGCCGGAATATTATCACCATCAAACCAGATCTCACCGGTATCGGGTGCCAGTTGCCCACCAATCAGGCGCAACAGAGTGGTTTTACCAATCCCCGAAGGCCCCATAATCGCTGTAACTTTGCCGCGCGGGACCGTCATGTTGATATCGGCGAATATCGGGCGCTCACCACGGGTAAAACTCATCCCACGGATCTCTATCAAATTCGACGCCAATTGGTTCATTATCATTCGTCCCTTAGGCCTTTTATGACTCATCTATACTCTAAATAATTCGAGTTGCAGGAAGGCGGCAACTGAGCGAATCCCCTAGAGCTTACACATGTAAGTGACTGGGGTGAACGAAAGCAGCCAACGCACACGCAGCTTGAAGTCTGACGAGTATACCGCCAATGCTATAGTAAATGGCGATAACGAGCGCGATTGAGAAGTATTCTGGCAATTTATTAACGCTTTTTCGTAGCCAAAGTTGCCATACGTTTTACTTTTCTGGCACTCACAGTCAAAATTAGGACGTAAGCAAAAAAAGCGTAAGAAATGTATTTTTAGTCACTGTTGCCTATAGACTCACATTTACCGACAGCCAACGTCTGCCAGTGGATCAGGATTATATCGAAAAAAGGACTCTGCATGTTTCTTGCGATAACACTATTAATCATTGGCTTGGTTTTATTGGTGTACGGTGCCGATAGATTAGTTTACGGCGCTGCCGTGTTATCCCGCTCTTTCGGTATCCCGCCACTCATTATTGGGATGACCATTGTCGGCATTGGCACTTCGCTGCCGGAGCTGATTGTATCAGTAACTGCGGCGCTGAATAACCAAAGAGATATGGCCGTCGGGAACGTGTTGGGTTCCAATATTACCAATCTCTTGCTGATTGTGGGCGGTGCCGCCCTAATACGCCCGCTGACTGTGCGCTCAGAGATTGTTCGCCGCGAATTACCCTTGATGTTAGTCGTAACGGTATTATGTGGTTTCCTGCTGGCTGATAATCATCTCAGCCGGGGGGATGGTGTTATTTTGCTATTGGCAGCCGCGGCTTTTATTATTCTGATACTAAAAATCGCACGCCTGGCCCATTCGCAAGGAAATGATATTCTCACCCGCGAGCAATTGGCTGAGCTACCGCAAGACAGCAGTAATACTGTCGCATTATTATGGCTGGTGCTGGCATTCATTATTTTGCCACTGTCAGCCAAAATGATTATCGACAATGCCACAGTCATCGCCAGAGTCGCCGGTGTCAGCGAGTTAGTTATTGGGCTGACTGTCATTGCCATTGGCACCAGCTTACCTGAACTGGCCACCTTCATCGCCGGCGCGTTAAAAGGTGAGAATGATATGGCGGTTGGTAATATCATCGGTTCAAATATTTTTAATATTGTCATTGTGTTAGGCGTTCCCGCATTGCTGTCTCCGGGTGATATTAACCCCGAGGCTTTTCAGCGAGATTATTGGGTCATGCTTGCTGTCAGTGTGATATTTACTGTGCTTTGCCTGGGGCGTAAACATCGAATCGGCCATATGGCGGGCGCTCTGTTATTATGCGGGTTTATCGCGTACCTGGCGGTGCTTATACCCTAAATAATTCGATTTGCAGCCAGGCGGCAATTGAGCAAGTCCCCTGGAGCTGACACAAGTCAGTGACTGGGGCGCACGAAAGCAGCCAACACAGATGCAGATTGAAGTATGACGGGTATATTTTGGCTGCCCTTGACTGCGGCCTAACCCATATTGCCTACCAACATTGAGCGGGAACCAAGAATGTCTTTTTCTGATTTGCAGCCAAAAGTTGATTTTCAACAGGCGGGTAAACAAGTATTACAGATTGAGCGCGAAGGACTGGCACAACTTGATCAATATATTAATGACGATTTTGCCCGAGCTTGTGAGGCCATATTTAACTGCCACGGTAAAGTTGTCGTGATGGGGATGGGTAAATCTGGCCATATTGGGTGCAAAATTGCCGCGACTTTCGCCAGCACCGGCACCCCGTCATTCTTTGTCCATCCCGGCGAGGCCAGTCATGGCGATTTGGGGATGATTACGCCGCAAGATATCGTGCTCGCCATCTCCAACTCAGGCGAGTCCAACGAAATTCTGGCGTTGATCCCCGTCCTCAAGCGCCAGAAAATCCAGCTTATTTGCATGAGCAACAACCCAGAAAGCACCATGGGCAAAGCGGCTGATATTCACTTGTGTATCAAGGTGCCGCAAGAAGCTTGCCCACTGGGGCTGGCCCCGACCACCAGCACCACCGCTACATTAGTGATGGGAGATGCCCTCGCAGTGGCTTTGCTACAAGCGCGGGGCTTCACTCAGGAAGATTTTGCTCTCTCCCATCCGGGCGGCGCACTAGGACGCAAATTATTATTGCGGATCAGCGATATTATGCACACCGGTGCGGAGATTCCTCACGTCAGCCCTGATGCTTCATTACGCGATGCATTACTGGAGATTACTCGGAAAAATCTGGGTTTAACCGTAATCTGTGACGATTTAATGATGATTAAGGGTATCTTTACCGACGGGGATTTGCGCCGTGTATTCGATATGGGCATTGACTTAAATAACGCGAAAATCGCGGATGTGATGACCAAAGGCGGTATTCGGGTTCGTCCAAACCTGTTGGCAGTAGATGTGCTCAACCTGATGGAATCACGTCATATTACTGCGGTATTAGTGGCCGATGGTGACCAATTACTGGGTGTGGTGCATATGCACGACATGCTGAGAGCCGGTGTTGTTTAATAAAAGGTAAATTATGGATAGCACAGTATATCTGGACACATGCTATGGCCCAGTCGCTAGCAACGTTATGGAACGTGCGGCCAACATTCGCTTATTGATCTGTGATGTTGATGGTGTCATGTCCGATGGCTTGATTTACATGGGTAATCAGGGCGAAGAGCTGAAAGCTTTCAATGTGCGGGATGGCTATGGTATCCGCTGCCTGATAACCTCAGGTATTGAAGTGGCAATTATCACTGGGCGCAATGCTAAATTACTGGAAGACCGTGCCAACACCTTAGGCATTACCCACCTTTATCAAGGGCAATCTGATAAGCTGGTCGCCTATAATGAGTTATTGGCCGCATTAAAATGCCCGCCTGAACAAGTTGCTTATATTGGTGATGATTTGATTGATTGGCCGGTAATGGCGCAAGTGGGCTTATCTGTCGCCGTGGCGGATGCCCATCCGTTACTCATCCCCAAAGCGGATTATGTCACGCAAATCAATGGCGGGCGCGGTGCAGTACGCGAGTTATGTGATTTGATATTATTAGCCCAAGGTAAACTCGAAGGTGCTAAAGGATTGTCGATATGAGTAAAACAAGACTATGGATAACAATATCCTTAGCGCTGATTGCCTTAGCTTTGATTGGCTGGAACTTTTCCGGTTTTAATCAACAAGGTATACAAAATGTGGCGAACGATCAGGAACCCTCATCGCAAAGCCAACATACTGTTACCGTGGTTTTTAATCCAGTTGGGCAGTTGAGTTATAAACTGGTGGCGGAAGAAGTCCAGAATTTCAGCGAACAAGAGCTGACCTGGTTTACCCGGCCAGTAATGACAATGTTTGATGAGAATGCCGTCGCCACTTGGACAGTACGTGCGGATCGCGCCAAGCTGACCAATGATAAGATGCTTTATTTGTATGGTCATGTTGAGGTTGATAGCCTAACCCCAGACGCACAGTTACAAAAAATTAAAACTGATAACGCCCAGGTTAATTTGATCACTCAGGATGTCTCCTCAGATGATGAAGTAACCCTCTTTGGTGTTGGATTTACCTCTAACGGCATGAAAATGCGTGGCAACTTGCGGGATAGAACCGCCGAGCTGATTGAAAAGGTTAAAACCTCTTATGAAATCCAAAAATAAAATTCGTCATTTTTTGCTTGCCAGCTCACTTTTGGCCGCCAGCCTGCCAGCATTGGCTTTAACGGGTGATACCGACCAACCCGTCAAGGTTGTCTCAGCCAAACAAGCGCTAGATATGGCAGCGAATACCATCACATTTACGGATAATGTGATTATCAAGCAAGGCACGATTGAGATTAAGGCTGATAAAGTGGTAGTGACCCGTCCGGGGGGTGATCAGAGCAAAATGGTCATTGAAGGTTTTGGTAATCCGGTCACTTTCTATCAGATGCAAGACAGCGGTAAGCCGGTGAAAGGCCATGGACAAAAACTGCGTTACGAAGTCGCTAACGATTTTGTCGTATTGACCGGTGATGCCTATCTCGAGCAGCTTGATAGCAATATCAAAGGTGATCGCATCACTTATTTGGTGAAAAAGCAGCATATGGAAGCCTTCAGTGATAAAGGCAAGCGCGTCACCACCGTGCTATTACCGTCCCAATTACAAGATAAAGGGCCAGCAGCTTCAGGCCAAAAGAAGAGTAACTAATCATTTATGGCAACATTAATCGCAGAAAAACTGGCTAAGGCGTACAAAGGCCGTAAAGTGGTCGAAGACGTCAGCTTGAAAGTAAAGTCCGGTGAGATTGTCGGTTTACTTGGGCCGAACGGTGCCGGTAAAACGACCACTTTTTATATGGTCGTCGGCATTGTTCAGCGTGACGCCGGGCGTATTGTGATTGATGACGAAGATATCAGCCTCTTGCCTCTGCATGAACGCGCCCTGCGCGGAATTGGCTACTTACCGCAAGAAGCTTCAATCTTCCGCCGCCTGAGTGTCTTTAACAATCTGATGGCGGTGCTGGAAATCCGTAAAGATCTCTCGTCTGAGCAACGTCAGGAGCGGGCTGATGAGTTAATGGAAGAGTTCCATATTACTCATTTACGTGACAGTCTGGGCCAATCACTTTCCGGCGGTGAACGTCGCCGAGTTGAAATCGCCCGTGCGCTGGCGGCCAATCCTAAGTTTATTCTGCTGGATGAGCCGTTTGCTGGGGTTGACCCGATTTCTGTTATTGATATCAAAAAAATAATTGAGCACCTGCGCGACAGCGGCCTCGGTGTACTCATTACCGATCATAACGTGCGCGAGACACTCGACGTTTGTGAGCGGGCTTATATTGTAAGCCAAGGGCGTTTAATCGCTCACGGCACACCACAGGAAATTTTGGCTGACGAACAAGTTAAACGTGTTTATCTGGGTGAAGAGTTCCGCCTTTAATCTTCTCATTCTGAAACGCTGTTGATGATTTTGTTAGCCACCAGGAAAATTGATACCGCATTATGAAGCAAGGTTTGCAACTCAAGTTCAGCCAACAACTGGCAATGACTCCGCAGCTACAGCAGGCTATTCGCCTGTTGCAGCTTTCTACGCTAGAACTCCAGCAGGAGATTCAGTTAGCGCTGGAGAGTAACCCCCTGCTTGAGCAAACCGATCTTCACGAAGAGATAGATGCAAAAGAAACGGTAGACAGTGAAGCGCTTGATACCCGCGAAGCGCTGGAACAAAAAGATATGCCGGAAGAGTTACCACTGGATGCTACCTGGGATGAGATTTACACCGCAGGCACGCCATCCGGTATGGGCAATGATTACAGTGACGACGAACTACCGGTCTATCAAGGGGAAACCACCCAAACGCTACAAGACTATTTAATGTGGCAAGTGGACTTGACCCCCTTTTCTGAAACTGATGCTGCAATTGCGACTTCTATCGTCGATGCGGTGGATGAAACCGGTTATCTTACTGTGCCACTGGAAGACATTCTGGAAAGTATGGGAAATGAAAACATCGGGTTAGACGAAGTTGAGGCGGTGCTTAAGCGGATACAACACTTTGATCCCATTGGTGTTGCGGCGCGCAACTTGCGCGAATGCCTGTTGGTGCAGTTGTCGCAATATGCCAAAGACACGCCTTATCTGGCCGAAGCGCGCTTGGTCATTAGTGATTATCTGGATTTGCTAGGCAACCATGATTTCCGCACGATGATCCGTTTAAGTCGGCTAAAAGAAGATACACTGAAAGAAGCCATTGCTCTGATTCAATCACTGGACCCGCGCCCTGGCCAGTCTATCAATACCGGGGAATCTGAGTATGTCATACCGGATGTTCTGGTGCATAAAGACAAAGGGCACTGGACGGTAGAGCTGAATGCCGATAGCATTCCACGCCTGAAAATCAACCAGCAGTATGCGGCAATGGGCAGCAGCACCCGTAATGACAGTGACGGGCAGTTTATCCGCAGCAATCTGCAAGAAGCAAAATGGTTGATAAAAAGCCTTGAAAGCCGCAATGAGACGCTGTTAAAAGTGGCGCGCTGCATCGTAGAGCAGCAAGTGGCCTTTTTTGAGAATGGGCCTGAATTTATGAAACCCATGGTACTGGCAGACATTGCCCAAGCCGTGGATATGCATGAATCGACAATTTCCCGTGTGACCACGCAGAAATTCCTGCACAGTCCTCGGGGTATTTTCGAGCTGAAGTATTTCTTCTCCAGTCACGTCAATACCGAAAGTGGGGGGGAAGCTTCTTCCACTGCAATCCGTGCACTGGTGAAAAAATTGGTTGCGGCAGAAAATCCTGCCAAACCACTGAGTGACAGTAAGCTGACCACGCTATTATGCGAACAAGGCATTATGGTGGCGCGGCGTACTGTTGCGAAGTACCGAGAGTCGTTATCCATCCCGCCGTCAAACCAGCGTAAACAGTTGGTTTGACCTGAACTGAGAAGGAAGACACTATGCAACTCAATATTACCGGACATCATGTCGAAATAACCGAAGCATTACGCGAATTTGTTACCACTAAATTTGCCAAACTAGAGCAATATTTTGATCGCATTAACCAAGTGTATGTGGTTTTAAGTGTCGAAAAAGTAAAACAAATTGCAGAAGCAACGGTGCATGTGAATGGGGGCGAGTTGCACGCAAGCTCAGAGCAGGAGGATATGTACGCCGCAATTGATATTTTGGTTGATAAATTGGCTCGCCAGTTGAACAAACATAAAGATAAGCTAAAACAACATTAGGGGCCCTTGTTGCTGTTATATACCCTGGATAATTCGAGTTGCAGGAAAGCACATGCAGCTTGAAGTATGAGGGTACACAGCAAAGGTTCTACACTCGCTACACAACCTGATGCCAGCAGAGAAGAATATTCCGCTGGCATCAGGCGTAAAACAGCGCTTAAGTGAAAGATGAGATGATCAACGATCCAGCATTGCAATTAAGCTCGGTATTAAATATCGAGTGCACCAAAAGCTCCGTACATTGCTCAAGTAAAAAACGGGCTTTGGAAATTATCAGCGAGTTAGCTGCCAAACAGCTGAACCTGCCGTCACAGATCGTTTTCGATGCTGTGTTAACCCGCGAACGCATGGGCAGTACAGGCATTGGTAGTGGCATCGCGATACCTCATGGCAAGCTGGAGGAAGATACACTGCGCGCTGTAGGTGTATTTATCCGCCTGGACCAACCTATTGCTTTCGATGCTATTGATAATCAACCGGTTGATCTATTATTTGCCTTGTTGGTTCCAGCAGATCAATGTAAAACTCACTTACACACTTTGTCTTTAGTAGCCAAGCGATTAGCTGATAAAACAGTGTGTCGTCGTTTACGGGCGGCGCAGAGTGATGATGAGCTTTATCAAATCATGACTGAATTACCGCCAGAAACAGCGTAATTCACGGGGAAACATCCGTTTTATTCGCTATGCCCGGCTTATGTAGCCGGGAATATAGGGTTCTACAGAGGGAGTCACTCACATGGTGCTGATGATTGTCAGCGGCCGTTCCGGTTCAGGGAAGTCTGTTGCTTTGCGCGCATTGGAAGATATGGGTTTCTACTGCGTCGATAACTTGCCCGTGGTTCTGCTGCCGCAATTGGCGAGTACACTCGCCGATAGGAATATCTCTGCCGCAGTGAGCATAGACGTGCGCAATATGCCTGAATCTCCTGAGGTATTTGAACATGCCATGACCCAACTGCCGGACAGCTTTTCACCGCAGTTGCTGTTTTTGGATGCTGATCGCAATACCCTGATTCGTCGCTATAGTGATACCCGTCGGTTACATCCGCTGTCGACCAAAAATCTGTCATTAGAAAGTGCTATTGATGAAGAAAGCGTCCTGTTAGAGCCTTTGCGCTCACGGGCTGACTTGATTATTGATACTTCTGAAATGTCAGTGCATGAACTGGCTGAGATGCTGCGCACCCGTCTGCTGGGTAAACGCGAGCGTGAGCTGACCATGGTGTTTGAGTCCTTCGGCTTTAAACACGGCCTTCCCATTGATGCAGATTATGTCTTCGACGTCCGCTTCCTGCCAAACCCGCACTGGGACCCGAAATTACGCCCCATGACAGGTTTGGATAAGCCGGTGGCTTCCTTCCTCGATCGCCATACAGAAGTGCACAACTTTATTTATCAGACCCGCAGCTATCTGGAACTGTGGCTGCCGATGCTGGAAACCAATAATCGCAGTTATCTGACGGTTGCCATTGGGTGTACTGGCGGTAAGCACCGTTCAGTCTACGTTGCTGAACAATTGGCCGATTACTTCCGCGCTCGCGGGAAGAATGTCCAATCACGTCACCGCACTCTGGAAAAGCGTAAATAATGACCGTCAAACAGACAGTTGAGATCAAAAACAAGTTGGGGATGCACGCCAGACCCGCAATGAAATTGTTCGAGCTGGTCCAAAGCTTTGATGCAGAAGTGATGTTACGCAATGACAGTGGGACCGAAGCCGAAGCCAGCAGTGTCATTGCACTGCTGATGCTCGATTCCGCCAAAGGCCGCCAAATTGAGGTTGAAGCGACCGGGCCTGATGAGATACAGGCGCTGGCGGCGGTGATTGAGTTGTTTAATTCTGGGTTTGATGAAGATTAAGTTTTCATTTTTGCGATCCGTTTGATATTCGATTTGTGATCCGGTTCGGTTGTTAGAACTTCATTGCCTACTTAATCTATCTCCGATGAACCAACCGCCAAAGGGGGCAGCGGCCCCCTTGTGGAATCCCGCGCTTTTGCACGTATCGCCTGCCCACTGCGTGGGTTCCCTCACTCATTATTTCGGCTGACGGACCGCCGTGATTCGCCTCCTGCTCAAGCACGGCTCGCTCGGCTTCCCTGCCTCGCGTCCTACCTTCACTCTTCATTCGGCAGCTCAAATGTGCTTTAAACATCAAGGTCAAAACAATGGTTTTGATTTTCTCTTTTGACCTTGAGCGCAATCGGGAATATTACCGACAAAGACGGTGGCCCGAGTGAGCCGCCATGGACGGCGGCGAAAAGCGCGCTGGAGCAGGAAGCGACTCGCGCTGGCTCGATAAGGCCAGCGGCTGCCGGAGGAGACTGCGAAAGCAGTAATATTTCGCGCAAGCCGCAGGTGCAGGAGGGCCGGCCTGCCCTCCTGCTCGGTTGAGGCCGCTGAGGTAAGGTAATAACTGAACAACTATCAACCGAAAGATGAACCGCAGCGTGAACAACCAAATCAGTCACTGAACAAATAACATCTAAACAAACCTAACCTAACTTAAGATATTTGAAATCAAAATGTACTGGGTAATCGTTTGCTAATCATAAAAAATGCGGCTTTTCCCCCTTGCAGAGAAATCCCACGCGAGTATAATTCGCCACAATTTGCCGGGAGATATGATGAAAAGCTGCTTGGATTTTGCTAAACATCGTCGTTTTGTTGAAAATGGCCCTATTGATGGCCGACAAAATAGATTGCCAGCAGGCAGCCAACTGCCGTTCTTTCTCCCGTTGCTAAACCGATCCTGAAAAAGGCCCCTCATTGAGGGGCTTTTTTTTGTCTGCCGATCGGAGCCAAATTAAGCATTATCACCAATTAAAATAGATACCCTAAATAATTCGAGTTGCAGAAAGGCAGCCAACGCACATGCAGCTTGAAGTATGACGGGTCACAGAGGAGAGCGAAATGGCCAACCCATTGTATCACAAGCATATAATATCAATTAATGACCTATGTCGCGAGGAGCTGGAACTGGTATTACGCACTGCCGCCAGTCTAAAAAGCCATCCGCAACCTGAGTTGTTAAAACACAAAGTGATCGCCAGTTGCTTTTTCGAAGCCTCAACCCGCACCCGTTTATCATTTGAAACCTCTATTCACCGCCTTGGCGCCTCCGTCGTCGGTTTTTCGGATAGCAGCAACACTTCACTGGGTAAGAAAGGCGAGACACTGGCTGACACCATGTCAGTCATCAGCACCTATGTCGATGCCATTGTCATGCGCCATCCGCAAGAAGGGGCTGCACGCCTTGCCGCTCAATTCTCCGGCCATGTGCCGGTGGTCAATGCCGGTGACGGAGCCAACCAGCACCCAACTCAAACACTGCTCGATTTATTCACCATTCAGGAAACCCAAGGCCGGCTGGATAACATCAATATTGCCATGGTCGGTGACCTAAAATATGGCCGCACCGTGCACTCGCTGACCCAAGCGCTGGCTAAATTCGATGGCAATCGCTTCTTCTTTATCGCCCCGGATGCACTGGCAATGCCAGCTTATATTCTTGAAATGTTGGAAGAAAAAGGTATTGAATATAGCCTGCACGAAAGTATTGAAGAAGTGGTGCCAGAGCTGGATATTCTCTATATGACCCGTGTACAAAAAGAACGCCTTGACCCATCAGAATACGCCAACGTCAAAGCACAGTTTGTCCTACGCGCGGCTGATTTGAATGGTGCGCGAGATAATCTCAAAGTGCTACACCCGCTGCCACGTATTGATGAAATCACCACCGATGTTGATAAAACCCCTTACGCCTACTATTTCCAACAAGCAGGTAACGGGATTTTTGCACGTCAGGCGCTGTTGGCACTGGTACTCAACGCAGATTTGGCTCTTTAAGGGGGATTGAACATGACTCAGGATTACAAACTACAGGTTGAAGCGATTAAATGCGGCACCGTGATTGACCATATTCCGGCGCAAATCGGGTTCAAATTGCTGTCGCTGTTCAAACTGACGGCCACTGACCAGCGTATTACCATCGGGTTGAACTTACCCTCTAAGCGCTCAGGTCGTAAGGATTTGATTAAAATAGAAAATACCTTCCTGACAGAGCAACAAGCCAACCAATTGGCGATGTATGCCCCGGATGCTACCGTCAACCGCATTGATAATTACGAAGTGGTCAAAAAGCTGACGCTCAGTCTACCGGAGCATATCGACGCCGTACTCACCTGCCCTAATAGCAACTGTATCAGCCACAACGAGCCTGTCGATTCCAGCTTTAAAGTGAAAGCCAAGCAGGGTGAAATTCACCTTAAATGCAAATATTGTGAGAAAGAGTTCGACCACCAGGTGGTATTACAAGCAGATTAGTTACAAGCAGATTAGCCGCAAGCGGGTTGCTGTAATTCGCTCCATCTTTATAATGATGGGGATAATTAATTATGATATTTGATAACCAGGAGTCACCATGTCACGCATTATCAGCACTGAGCTCGCCCCTGCCGCCATTGGCCCTTATGTTCAAGGTGTCGATCTGGGCAGCATGATCATCACTTCCGGCCAGATCCCGGTTGATCCGAAAACCGGTCTGGTAGCCAATGACGTTTCAGCTCAAGCGCGTCAATCACTGGAAAATGTGAAAGCCATTGTCGAAGCTGCTGGCCTAAAAGTGGCCGATATCGTGAAAACCACGGTATTCGTTAAAGATTTGAATGATTTCAGTACAGTTAACGCCACTTACGAAGCGTTCTTCGCAGAGCACAACGCGCCATTCCCTGCGCGCTCATGTGTCGAAGTGGCCCGTTTGCCAAAAGATGTGAAAATCGAAATCGAAGCTATCGCGGTACGTCGTTAATTCTGATGTCACAGCTGTAGGCTCAGACCCTTGACAAAGTTGATACGCGGGGAAATGTACCGAATGGGTCGTAACGGCATAAGCCGTCGGAGCGCCCATTGGTGCGGTCACCCCGCCAGTCTCCGGGCTATAAAAGAGGTTTGCCAGCAGCCTACAGCGGGTGAAAACCCGCAGTAGGCTCGGATATCAATCTTCCCTAATCCAATAAATCCCTTCATAGGCCCGCAATTCCATCTCCTGCGGCTGGAAAGCGCTTTCGCCATAGCTGCTCATCAACAGCTGCCAGTTACCATCCAGCTCAATGCCCTCCGGCTGCCATTGCAGTGGTTCACCACTCAAGTTCGCAACCACCAGCAACTTCTTACCTTGCCAACTCCGTAAATAACACCATAAATCAGTGTGTTGCGGGCAAAGATCCCGATAATCACCAAAAGTGAACACATCGTGCTGCTTGCGCAGAGCGATTAGATATTGATAGGCATAAAACACCGAATCGGCATCTGCCAACGCAGTTTCGACGTTAATATGGGTGTAATTACTGCAAGGCTCGATCCACGGTGTCCCTTGGCTGAATCCGGCATTAGGGCGACTATCCCATTGCATGGGAGTGCGGCCATTATCGCGGGATTTGGTCGCCAAAATCGCCAATAACTCGTCAGGATCGCGGCCTTTAGCACTTAATTCGGCAAACATATTCAGGCTTTCAACATCACGATATTGATCAATTGAACTGAAGTTTGGATTGGTCATCCCAATCTCTTCGCCTTGATAAATATAAGGTGTGCCCTGCATACCGTGCAGCACCATCGCCAGCATCTTGGCGGCAGGTAAACGCAACACACCCTCATCACCAAAACGCGAAACAATACGCGGCTGGTCGTGATTACACCAGAACAGCGCATTCCACGCGCGGTTATGCATTCCTTGCTGCCACTGGTTAAAAATCTGTTTAAGTTCGACACGATCCGGCGACATCAGCGACCATTTCTCACCCTTGAGATAATCCACTTTCAAATGATGGAAATTAAAGGTCATCGACAGCTCGTCACCGCCCAATGCGGCATAGCGCTGGCAATGTTCAAGGCGGGTGGAAGACATCTCCCCCACTGTCATTAGACCGCGCGGCTGAAACACATCGCGGCTCATTTCTTGTAAAAATTCGTGGATACGTGGGCCATCGGTATAGAAACGGCGGCCATCTCCATCGAAATCATCAGGGAAGTCTTGCTGCTTGGATACTAAATTAATCACATCCAGGCGCAAACCATCTACGCCAATATCAGCCCAAAACTCACACACTTTTTTCAGTTCGTCGCGAACCGGTTGGTGTTCCCAGTTGAGATCAGCCTGTTCGGTGGCAAATAAATGCAGATAATACTGACCACTGGCCGCGTGCCATTGCCAGGCATTACCGCCAAATTTAGAGCGCCAGTTATTGGGTAAATTGTCGCCCTCTCCATCACGCCAAATATAAAACTGGCGGTAAGGGCTGTTGCGGTCTTGCGATGCTTTAAACCAAGCATGTTCAGTGGACGTATGGTTGAATACCATATCCATCACGATACGAATGCCCCGTTGATGGGCTTGTTCCACCAGAGTTTTGAAGTCATCCAAGGTGCCGTAAGCCGGATCAATAGCGCAATAATCCGCAACGTCATAGCCGTTATCCACTTGTGGCGAGACATAAACTGGCGTCAGCCAGATGGCATCAACCCCCAGCTTTTGCAGATAATCCAGCCGTTGCGTCACCCCCGCCAAGTCGCCGTAGCCATTACCGGTACTGTCCTGAAAACTCTTCGGGTAAATCTGATAAATGACGCCGTTTTGCCACCAAGGGATAGGATTATTCATAACAGACTCTTATTTGTAGAAAAAACCGAAAAAATTGAGAAAATTGAGAAAATAAGTTCACTAGAAAATAGCGTCACCTGAACATCATTCCGCCAGAGAATAACCGCTGGCGGAGGTTCAGGATTCAGACCGGCAATTCGCCGCGACTGTCTTTGCGTTTATAAACCAAAATAGTCAGTACCAGCGGCACCACAATCGCCACCAGCATTGCCAGAGAATAAATCGCCCAGAACTGTGGTTTGATGGATAAAATACCCGGCAACCCACCGACGCCAATACCATTGGCCATCACTCCGGTCAGCCCGCAAATCAGGCCCGCCAGCCCAGAACCAATCATGGCGCACAGCATTGGGAAACGATATTTCAAGTTAATACCGTACATGGCGGGTTCAGTCACACCGAGATAGGCGGAAATCGCCGCTGGGACAGAAATTTCGCGCTCGTTTATCTTACGGCTGATAATGATAATACCCAGCACCGCAGAAGCTTGCGCGATATTCGACAAGGCAATCAACGGCCAAACGGGTGTGCCGCCCATGCTCTGAATCATCTGCATATCAATGGCCAGTGTAGTTTGATGCACCCCGGTTATCACTAGCGGCGCATACAGGAAACCAAACAGCGCAGCGCCAATAGGGGCGAAACTGCCGGTCATCACTGCTTTCACGCCCCATGCCACACCATCACCAATCATGCGGCCAAATGGCCCAATCAAAGTATGAGCAAGGAACACGGCCAGCAACAAGGACACCACCGGCACGATAACTAAGTAAAGATAAGCGGGAATAATTTTTTTCAGATTGGTTTCAATCCAGCCCAGCGCTAAACCAGCCAGAATAGAGGGGATAACCTGCGCTTGATAACCCACTTTTTGAATGGTGAACCAGCCGAAGTCCCAAACTTCAGGAATTTGTTGCCCTAGTTGATAGGAGTTCATTAACTGCGGAGAAACCAACGTAATCCCCAGTACAATCCCCAAGACGGGTGTGCCGCCCATTTTCTTCACGGTTGACCAACAGATAGCCACTGGCAGGTAGAAGAAGATGGCTTCGCCCAGCAACCAAAGGAAGTCGTAAATGGTTTTCCACGCCGGGTACATCTGTGCCAGCGTTTTGCCCTCCGACATTGGGATGTCGCCGATCACATTACGGAAACCGAGGATCAAGCCGCCGCTGATCAATGCGGGTAACAGGGGGAAGAAAATTTCGGCAAAGTGAGAAATACCGCGCTCAAACCAGGTCATATTCTGCCGCGCGGCCAGCTTGGTTTGTTCTTTATCCACTTCATTCTGACCAATTTTAGCAATCAGCGCCTGGTAGTAATCATCAACTTCCGGCCCGATAACCACTTGAAATTGCCCGGCATTGGTAAAGCAGCCTTTGACCATCGACAGCTTTTCTATTTCTTTGGGAAAGGCTTTCGCTGGATCATTTAGCACAAAACGTAACCGGGTAATGCAGTGGCTGACGGTGGCAATATTTTCTCTGCCTCCCACCAGTACGATCAATTGATCGATGTCTTGTTGTTTTACTTTGCTCATTTCAACATACCTTTCGTAAAGGTGAGATAGCGTATTGAATTGTAGGTTTTTTTTAAAAAAATCTGTCCATTCTGTCTTGAACAAAAAACAAATTAAAAATAAACGTAGGCCATAAAAATGATAGCTGCTTATATATTCAGCTAATTAAAGACTAGCTAGGTATTTATTTTTATGGAATGGGAACGTTCCCAACTTGGGTTCAAGATCACAATTTGATAATTTTTTGTGTGATTTTTCGTCAAAAATCTACCCGCGCCAGAAATGTCCCCTCAAGATGAAATGACAGGGAACATCACTATGGGATAAGAAGTATCAAGCTAATTGACCGGGAATGATAATTTGTTGAATGGGCTGATGATGATTAAGTTGATCAAGCAGTTGCGATGCCGCTTTCGCACCGGCGCTACCATAACCCAGCTCGACTGACAGGCTATTAGGAAACAAAAAGCTCAACAGCGGGGTATTCCCGATGCCACAAACCTGGATATTTTGCTGCCCTTGCTGCTGCAAGTACTTACTAACCCCCATTGCTATGGTATCAGAGGCACAGACTAGCGCGGAGGTATCCGGTTTTATCACTTGAGGCGCGAGCAGAAAGCCACTTTGATAGCTCAATTCACCCAACGCGACAATGGGAGTCAGGCCATGTTGCTGGCAGTAATCGAGATAGGATTGGTGACGGCGCATGCCGGTCGTGGCATCCGAGGGCTGCACCCCGATATAACTGATATGGCGATGTCCGGTCTGACGTAGTTTATCCATCAAGAGGCGCACCGCCCCTTCATCGTCATAACAAACCGAAGAAAAACCGGCATATTCTCGCGCCAATACCACCATTTTTTCCTGCCACGGCGCGAGCATTTCTGCGGTTAAGCCGGTGAAACCAAAAAGAATGACGCCATCGACATGGCGCTGTTGTAAAACATGCAAATGCTCGCTGACCAGCTCGGGGTCAAACTGGCTTTCCATCAAAATAGGGTCGTAACCTTGCTGATAAAACAGCGGCAACATGGTACGCACCGCCTGATTCTCAGACGGGGAATCCAGACGCGAGACAATAATCCCCACCACTTTATCACTCTGACCCCGCATCGCGCGGGCCGATTTCGATGGGGTAAATCCCTGCTGACGAATAACCGCCTCGACCCGCTCACGAGTCTGTGGGCTGACGCTACTTTCGTTATTCAAGACCCTTGAGACCGTGGATTTTCCAACTCCACTCATGCGGGCAATGTCCTTAATGGTCAAACGGTTTTGCATGGTTTACCTAATGTTTAGGTTTGAATACATATAATAAACTGATTATTTATATTTACTGAAGTTGTGGGAAGCCTTACATGTGCAGAATCAGACTCAGCGCATGATATCCCCATCACCGGCAACATGTTGTTACTCTAACGGATTATATGGCCGTTGGGGTGATTTTTGCCGTGGCAAAGATCTGAATTCTGTATAGCTGCTTGAGCATGATAGCGCCGCGCTCTAGCAAAAAGATTCTTCACTCGCCGGAGGTTAATTACCCAGTGGACCCTGCTCCCTCGATCTGCACCCTTTGGGTGTACCGATAAGGTCATCCTCCGTCTGACGTGGTTGCCTTATTGGATAATAATAATCCGATAGGCAGTCACTGCGCATCTCCCCTGCGTTGGTTTCTGCTGATGATATTTTGCCCTTTCTACGGCAGGTTTGCCGTGGGTGCAATCTGAAGTTCATTCAATAAAAAACTTCAGGGCGTGACAGTAAGGTTTGAACCATGCAAGTTAAAAATTTCACTCGACAATTGCTCAATATATTGAGCCGTAACCTGCCCCGCCGCTTGATCCGCCGGGAAACCATGCTAGATGGGCTTTCTGCCGGAAGTGCGGCCCATATCCCGGCAGACCTGACTCTACAGCATTTGCAGTGTGCCAATGAAACGCCCCAGCAACTTTATCAACGTTTTCAGAGTCACCCTGAGGGGCTGACTGAACAGGAAGCCGAGGCCATTCGTCTAAACAGTGGCAGTAATCTGATTGAAAATCAGCAAGCTACGCCGTGGTGGGTTCACCTATGGCACTGTTATCGCAATCCTTTTAACTTACTATTGACCATTCTGGCTCTGATTTCTTACGCCACGGAAGATCTCACCGCCGCACTGGTGATTGGTGCCATGGTATTGATTTCCACCCTGATGCATTTTATTCAGGAAGCCCGCTCTAACCGCGCAGCAGATACCCTGAAAGCCATGGTCAGCAATACCGCCACGGTGCTGCGCAGTGATGCTCATACTGGAAAAAGTGAACATCGCGAGCTGCCGATTTCCCAGTTAGTGCCGGGCGATATTATTAAACTGTCGGCCGGCGACATGATCCCGGCGGATCTCCGTATTCTGGTGGCGAAAGACCTGTTTATCAGCCAGGCCGCCCTGACGGGAGAATCGCTGCCGGTCGAGAAAGTCGCACAATGCCGTGAATGTGATGAGCAGAACCCATTGGAGCGGGATACCCTGTGCTTTATGGGCACCAATGTGGTGAGCGGCTCTGCGCTCGCCATCGTCATTGGCACCGGTAACCAAACTTATTTTGGCTTACTGGCTGAGCGCGTAACTCATCAGGATGAGCAACCCAATGCTTTCCAAAGCGGCATCAGTAAAGTCAGTTGGTTGTTGATCCGCTTTATGTTGGTTATGACGCCAATTGTATTGCTAATCAATGGTTTTACTAAAGGTGACTGGTGGGAGGCCGCGCTGTTTGCCCTCTCGGTCGCCGTGGGTTTGACCCCAGAAATGCTGCCAATGATCGTCACATCGACATTGGCAAAAGGGGCGGTGAAGCTGTCAAAACAAAAAGTCATCGTCAAGCGGCTGGATGCTATCCAAAATTTTGGCGCGATGGATGTTTTGTGCACTGATAAGACCGGCACTTTGACCCAAGATAAGATTGTGCTGGAGAGCCACACCGACGTGTTTGGTGCCAATTGTGAGCGGGTACTGCGCTATGCCTGGCTCAATAGTTACTATCAAACCGGGCTGAAAAACCTGCTGGATGTAGCGGTGCTTTCGTCCATGAGTGATTCCGCCACCGCAGAATCTCAATCTGCCGACACACTGGCGGGTTATCGCAAAATCGATGAAATTCCATTTGATTTTGAGCGCCGCCGCATGTCCGTGGTGGTCAGCGACCAATCGGATTATCACGAGCTAATCTGCAAAGGCGCATTGGAAGAAATGCTGTCTATTTGCCGCCATGTCCGCCAAGGAGACGACGTTATCCCATTGACTGACGCGCTGCTGGCGCGCATTCGCCGCATTACTGATGAACAGAACCAGCAAGGGCTGCGAGTGGTGGCCGTCGCGACACGGATTTTGCCAGCATATCAACGAGATTATGCAGTTATCGACGAATATGACCTGATTCTTGAAGGCTATATCGCTTTCCTCGATCCGCCAAAAGAGAGCACCGCGCCCGCGCTACTGGCGTTGAAAAACAGTGGCGTCAACGTCAAAATTCTGACTGGCGACAATGAGTTAGTGGCGCGTAAAGTGTGTAAAGACGTCGGGCTGTCTGTCGAGCGAGTCTTACGCGGCAGTGATATCGAGCAGATGAGCGAAGCGGAGCTGACCGAAGCGACCCGCACCACCACCCTGTTCGCCAAACTGACACCAATGCATAAAGAGCGCATCGTGCAAAACCTACGCAATGCGGGCCATGTGGTGGGATTTATGGGGGATGGCATCAATGATGCCCCGGCACTGCGGGCAGCAGATATCGGGATTTCAGTGGATTCGGCGGTGGATATTGCCAAAGAAGCGGCTGATATTATTTTGCTGGAAAAGAGCTTGATGGTGCTGGAACAGGGGGTGATAGAGGGCCGCCGTACTTTTGCCAACATGCTGAAATACATCAAAATGACGGCCAGCTCCAACTTCGGTAATGTTTTCAGTGTGCTGATTGCCAGTGCATTTTTACCCTTCTTACCGATGTTGCCGCTGCATTTGCTGATCCAAAACCTGATGTACGATATTTCCCAGATTGCCATTCCATTTGATAATGTCGACGAAGAGCAACTGGCAAAGCCACAACGCTGGAACGCCGGTGATTTAGGGCGATTTATGGTGTTCTTTGGGCCGATAAGTTCAATCTTTGATGTTTTGACTTTCAGCCTGATGTGGTGGGTATTTAAAGCCAATACACCCGAAATGCAAACATTGTTCCAGTCCGGCTGGTTCGTCGAGGGGCTGCTGTCCCAGACCTTAATTGTGCATATGATTCGTACCCGTAAAATTCCGTTTATTCAGAGCCGCGCCTCATGGCCACTGTGTTTGATGACATTGGCGGTGGTGGTGGTCGGTATCGGGCTGACTTTCTCGCCACTGGCCGGATTCCTGCAATTACAGGCGCTGCCACTGTCTTACTTCCCATGGCTGATTTTGATTTTGAGCGGTTATATGGTGACGACACAGCGAGTGAAAGGCTGGTTCGTGAGGAGATATGGGTGGCAGTGATTTGATTTTTAATACAGCGAGTGTTGCGCAGTGCGAAACATTCGCTATAATGTTTCTCGTGGCGCAACAGGGAACGAGAAATGATAAAAAGTTGGAAACACAAGGGACTGCAACGCTTCTTCGAAACGGGTTCTGCCGCTGGCATTAACCCTCAGCATGTTAAGCGGCTCCGCGACCGTTTACGATTTATCGACCTGGCGGAAACAATTGAAGATGTCAATGTCGCGGGGTACAAACTCCACCCGTTACAGGGTGACAGAGAAAACATCTGGTCAGTAACAGTGAGCGGAAATTGGCGCATTACGTTCAAGTTTACAGACGGAGATGCATTTATTCTTAACTACGAGGACTATCACTAATGAAAATGCATAATCCACCACATCCGGGAGAAATGATTGAAGGTATGCTCGAAGATTTGGAGCTTGGGATCAGGGAGTTGGCGAGAGCATTAAACGTTGCGCCGTCCACTGTCCAGCGGCTTGTCTCCTGTCACTCAGCCATTTCGCCGGAAATGGCCGTGAAACTGGCGGCGGTTCTGGGAAGCACTCCGGCCATGTGGCTTCGCCTTCAGGCGGCTTACGACCTCGGAAAAGCAGAAGAGAATATCGATGTTTCGAATCTGACTAAATTGTATAAACCGGAACCGGTATCACTACATAACTAATACGCTCAGATCCGACTCAAACAATCAATCGCGATGGCCTTAAAACTATCAAAATGCTGGCTACTCAATAAACGGCTCATGGAGCGCTCGCGTACAAAAGTGACAAACAGGTCATAAATGGCCATCGCTTCTTCATAATCCGTTTTACTGATAGCCAGCAGGAAGATGACATGAGCGACTTCGCCGTCCCCCCAGGCAATGCCCTCAGGGGCCAACAAAGTGACCACCACGGTTTTCTTGGCTAATAAGCCCAGTGAATGTGGCAGTGCAATCCCCTCGCCCAGCATGGTAGAAACTATCGCCTCCCGCTCGACGACTGAGGGGTAAAAATCCGCATCCACAAACCCTTCTTCTTCCAACTGACCACAGACTTTTTTGAACAACTGCTCCTGGGTCATCGGCTGGTCGATAATCATAAAATGATTGTTATCAAAGAATTTTTCCAACATATAAGGCCGGGTGCGGTCGACTAAAACCAGTTTACCGAGTTGCTCTAATTGATATTCTGTCGGGAACGGCGACATCACCACCACCGGCTTGTTCTTCTCTGCTAATCGCGAATTGGAAATAATAAAATCTTCGTCGATATGGTCGAGATTGTCGTAATCACGCAGGGAAATAGTCTGAGTCATCACAATCTGCGGATACTTACGGGAAATTTGCGCCTGAATCATCCGCGTGGTGGAATTCCCAGTGTCACACACCAGCATGACCTGCGGATGGCGCTGATAACCAATGTTGTAATGGCGCTCCAGCCCCACCCCAATGTGCAATACCAGATAGCCGATTTCATTTTCACTTAAGCTGTAAGGCGTGTATTTCCCCCAACTGGAAACCGCCGCCAAAGTGACATCATAGGCCATTGGATAATGCTGTTTAATGTTGGATAACAGTGGGTTAGGAATAGTAATCTGATATTTCACCCGCGTAATCATAGTTTTGATATGGGTGAGCAGGTCACTGCGCAGCTGCTTATCGCCCTGCAAATTGTAGTTATAATGAGCATTGATATACGAGAGGATATAATCCACCAGCGTTTCTTCGTCATCGGCATTGATTTCACTGGGGCGGCTGGTGCTGGGCTGGCTGGTCTGTACCCGGCGGGCGGCAATATTCACCCGCAAATAAGCTTCTTCCGCCGCTGAAATATCTTTACCGGATAACAGCTTGAGCTGATTTGCCAAACGGCCAGAAGCCAATTTGACCGCCTCATCCACATCTTCAGCATCAAAATCAGATAATGGGTAGCCGTCGGTGATGCGCTTTATCGCCACCGCACAGTAGAAAATCAGGTATTGCTCGCCCTCATCCGTTAGCCGCACCGCATATTGTGCCAGTAACTCATGCAGCAACCCCGTCAGCTCAGGCAGGGTTTGGATACTGAGAAACTCATTCTTTAATAATGGGTTATCAGCATCTTGCAGTTGTAACTGAAACAGTAAATCCGTCAGACAGGTGCGAATGGCCAGTTCCGTTCCGAACAGTTTCATGCCATAGCGAGGTTTAGTTTCAATCGTCAGATGGTAGCGGTTTAACCTTTCTCTCACCTCAGCCATATCATTTTGCAATGTGCCACGGCTGACAAACCATTCATCGGCTAAATCTTCTAGCTTCAATGAAAAAGCAGAGGTCAAAAAACGGATTAACAAATAATGCACTCGCTCACTGGCAGTGCGCGGCGTCAGATGCATTTTACGATTTTGCTGCTGTAAAGCACGGAAGCGCTCAGCATCATCAATCATCAGCCGATAACCAAAGCCACGGTTATGAATAAAGTGCGCACCATAATGCTCAAGAACCTCATTCAACGCCGTAATATCCGCCCGCACAGTGCGCGTCGAGACCGCAAAGCGTTTCGCCAACTCCTCTTGAGGCAGCGTTTCCGATTGCAATGCATCGAACATATAGGCCAGACGTTGATAGGGAAATCTCACTGCTCCACTCCGTTATTTAGGGCATTGTTATTCTGAATATTAAGCATCCCCTGCCAGCATGGCCGCAGGGGCGCGGTATTTCACATCATTTTTTCGATGCTGGCGGCACAAACACCATTTGCGATGGGCTGCCGACGGCGGTATAGCCAGGTACAAAGGTCAATTTGCCACTTTGTGGGTCAACTTTAAAGCGGGTTATGTTATCGCTACGTTGATTCATGGCGTACAGATAGTGGCCGGTGGGGTCGAGCACCAGCGTGCGCGGATAATCACCTCGCGTCCAAACCTCTTCCACCGGCTTAAATTCACCGTCCGTCGTCACGGCAAACTGGCCGATACTGTTATGCAGCCGGTTGGCGACATACAGGAATTTACCGTCTTTCGAGAGCGTCAGACCGGCCGCAAAACTGGTGCCACGGTAATCCGGCGGTAACGATGAATGCGTATGTAACTGTTTTAAAGTACCTTTTTCTGTATCTAGCTGATAACTGGTCAGCGTCGAGGCTTCTTCATTGATTAAAAATAGCGTCTTACCGTTAGGATGGAACACAAAATGACGTGGGCCAGCACCGGCGGATGAGGCACTGATAAATGGCGGAGAGTTCGGTATCAACTTGCCATTATCCGCATCAAATTGGTATTGATAAATCCTATCTAGCCCCAGATCAGTCGAGAATACAAATTTGCCACTCGGCGAGCTGGCAATCATGTGCGCATGTGAGCCATTGTGGTCACTGATAGCGAAGCTGCCCTCTACCGCCGCCGCCGGTTTCGCCGCGCCCGCCGGGCCTTCATCTTGCTCTACTGAGCTGGCCTCTGCGAGTTTACCGCCACTTTGCACCGGGAAAACCGCCACCGAGCCGCTGATATAGTTGGCAACCAATAAATGGCTGCCCGATGGTGTTAATGAGAGATACACCGGCCCCGCACCCTGGGAATCAACCTGATTAATCAATGTCAAACTGCCATCAACCGGGTTGATACTGTATGCCGCAATCGCGCCGTGCTTACCCCCATTGAAATCCGCCACTTCACTGGCGACATATAAAGTTTTTCCCTGTGCATCCACCACCAGTTGTGCCGGATTAGCCAGTGAACTGACCAGCGTTTTTTCACTTAATTCACCGGTTTTAGGATCAACCTGTAGCCGGTAAACTCCTTCCCCATTCGGGTGATAGGTTCCGACGTAAGCGAATGATTTATTGGCATTCTGTTCGGCATGGGCCAGAGGATTAAACAGCGCGACCGTCGCCAAAGCAATGCCCGCCGACAGGCTTTTTAACCCCGTCAGGCCGGTTAAACCAGAATCTGTTGAGCTGTTATGCATATGGGTCCTTACTCATAGGGAATGGCTATCGAATGGTATGGAACTATTCAACTTCACAGTCAGGGCAGCGGGCTGGCTACCCCGTAGATACTGATGTTCTATTAAACTTGATGCCAATAAATCAGTAAGTTACTGCACGATTTTTTTGACGATATTCAATAAGGTTTTCACATCGATCGGGCGGGTATGGCCGGTTTTGCTGTCGATAATCGAGCTATAGATATGCGGGATGACTTTCGTCACGCCAGCATCCAGTGCGATTTGCAGAATTTGTTCGAAATTCTCCAGATCAATACCACCGGTTGGCTCCAGCCAGAACCCGGTCGCCGCACAAGCCTCGGCGACAAAACGGTATTCTTCGATAGAATCCAGCCCATTCATCGGGAAGAATTTTACCGAACTGCCGCCCATATCTTTCAGCATGGCGATAGCGGTGGTGACCGGAACAATCGCGTCTTTCTGCTGAGAACTCAGCGGGCCGGTGGAAATTTTCACATAGCCCACTTTGCCGGTCGGCGAAATCAGGCCATTAACTACAGTATCTTGCTGACCCAACAAAGCGCGGCTCGGGCCGACACCGGTAAATACTTGATTCACATGCTGCGGCTGCACTTGATGTGAAATCTGGCTGACCATCGCCGACTGTTTAGGGTCACCGGCACCCAATCCAACCGACAACGCATTGTCGATAAGTGCCGCGTACTCGCGCATATCTTTGACGGCGCTGTCGACATCCGGATAATTCTTCGATAACACGCCCACCAGCACATGGCCTTCAGCGGCCTGATAAATATCGCGCGCATTGTCTTTAGAACCGGCCAGCACATTCAAACACACGCGGTCACGGTAATAGTTTGGGGTCAGTTTCATCAGTTAGGCTCCCTTAACCAAGCGGTTAATGCAGGTGTAAATCGTCTCGAGCTGCGATGGCGTCACACTGCGCACATCCACCTCAATCTTGCCTTCGTTGGCTTTGTAAGCGCGGAAGTAAATGGCAATATCGCCATTTTTGAGTGCATCAACTAAGTCTGGCGTTGAACGGCCAATTTTGGCTTCATCAAAACTAATTTCAGTGCGGGCAATATCACGCCCTGCGGCATCCCAAACCACTTTGGCTGAGACACCATCGATAGTATTTAACTGGCTGATAAATGGCGTCATTTTGTCAATCATCTGCTGGCCAGTTTCTTTCTCCAGTGTCATGTAACTTTCAATCGCGCGGGTCAAACCAAGGATGCCCTCTTTACCCACTTTCATCGCCCGGCCAATGCCGTTTGATTGCAATTTCACCCAATCTACATAGGTTTTTTTGCCCAACACTAAGCCGCTGGTCGGCCCTTCAATGGCTTTGGCACCGCTATAAATCACTAAATCAGCGCCCATTTGGTAGTAACACTGCAAATCTTCTTCTGCGGCGGCATCAACAATTAATGGCAATTGATGCTTGCGCGCGATCACCACCGCCTGCTCAACTGACAAAATACTTTTTTGCACACAATGATGGGATTTTATATACAAGATCGCCGCCGTATTTGGCGTGATCGCCGCTTCCAGTTGTTCTGGCAAGCACTCATTGGCATAACCCGCTTCCACCACTTTGCCGCCGCCCAATGTCACCATGGTATCAACCGGCGCACCAAAATTAACATTGTGGCCTTTGGGTAACACAATCTCATGGGGCACCGTGCGCGGCGCGGCGTGCAAGTTAACCAACAAATTGGCATTGTCTTTGACAATCACGGCGGCGACCGACTGGGCAATCCCGGCAGAAGCGCAAGACACCACCACCGCGCTTTCTACATTCAGTAAGTTGGCAATATAAGCGCCCGTCTGATTCACCAAATCTTTCATGACAAAGTAATGATTCAGACCCAACTCCACGGCCTCAACCACATCCTGCCGTGGTGTTGAAACACCCAGCATCGTCATGCGGCCAGAAGCATTAATCACATGCTTTAACTGGTATTTTTCATAGACTGAAGACATCTTTTAACTTCCCTTCATCAGTTAATACTAAGTCACCGGCGACGACCGCAGCCAGTGGCACCAGATACTTCTCACCGGTGACCGATTTACCCTCTGAATCACTGAACACCTGAGGCTGTTGTTTCAGCTCAAAAATAGTGAAATCAGCGTCATAGCCTGCATCCAGCACCCCTTTATGGGTCAGGCGTAGGGCTTGTGCGGCATTTTCTGTCACACAGCGAATCACTTGCTCAAGGCTCAGGCCGATAGTGAAAAATTTGGACATCACGGTCGCCAGGCTATGGACTGGCCCGCTCAGGCGGTTGCGGCAATAAATGTCGGAACTAATGGTGTGCGGGTAAATTCCTTGCTTGATGGCAAGCTCGGCCACATCAAAACTGAAACTGGCGCTGCCGTGGCCCACATCTAATAATACGCCGCGCTTCAGCGCTCGCTGGATGGATTCACGTAAGGCACCGGCAGGGGTCAAAATTCGGTTCGGTTTGCCGTTGTAGCAATGAGTAATGATGTCGCCCTGGGTCAGTAAATCGGCAATTTCATCCAGGTCCGGCGGGTTATTGCCAATATGTACCATAAGCGGCAACTGGTTGTTTTCTTGTTGAATTTCTTTAGCGCGCACCAAGGGTTTGATGCCATTTTTACCGACTACGCTGCTACTCATGCGCGCTTTGATGCCAATAATAAAACCGGGATTGCGGGCAATGGCCTGGCTGACACTTTGCTTATCAATCTGCGCCATATCGGCTAATTCGTTTTGCGTGACAATGCCGGTTTTCGCAATATTCAGAAAAGCATAAACATGGGTTTTGGCCGCGCGAGTTAAGCGGTAAAAATCATCCACATCATTGGCACCGGTGCTGCCTGCATCCACCACCGTGGTGACGCCACTGGCAACGCCGACTAAATCGGCTTCATCATGATAAATAGGTGACGCGGGGTAACAGTGAACATGGGAATCAATCCAGCCAGCACTGAGGTAATATTTCCCAGCCAAATCCAATACTTTTTTAGCTGGTTTTGCTAAAAACGCCGTTTGATTATTTTGCCCCGCAGAAATAGCTGTATCCACCGCCACTATTTTGCCGTTATTAATCGCGATATCAACCTGACGGCCATCAACCAATACTGCGCGGGTGATAATAAAGTCATACATAATCTTTATTCTCCGTTATAGCCTTCTTAACTTGATGTCGCAGCAGGGTAAATATCCCGTTATTGGAATATTTACCCTGTGGATTAAGAGATTGCGACGGGGAAAATAGAACCTAAAATCATGGCACCCAAAATTGCGCCACCGGTAATAGGCTTATTCCACAGATAAAACAGTAATGCGCCACCTAAAGAACCAATCCCAATTGGAATTGAGGCAGTAATGGCGGACAAAATAATCAATGGCCCCAAGAAACGGCCAGATGAATTACCTGCGCCCATCATGACATCAGCACCGTAAGTTGAATTACTTTGGTTAATCGTAAATTTACGCGCCAAAATAATCAGGTAGCCGATAGCTAAACCAATAATTAAGCCAGTCGCTAAAGAAGCGGCGAAATTAGCGACCGGGAAGACAAACCCAGCGCCCAGTAATAATGCTGGCACGCCCAGACCAACGCCAGTTTGAATCGCTCCGCCAATATCCAAAATACCGACCAGCGAACCTTCAATAATTCGGGCGAATAAGAAGCTAGCACCAAATGCAGCAACCGCACCATAAACACCGGTGTCCATGCCTGCACGTAGCATTGAAACAAAGGCTACTTCGTTAAATGCGCCGATCCCATATAAATAATACATATGGGTACCTGCAAATACACCGGAGGATAATAATCCTACAAAGATCGGAAATGACCAGTCGGCATACCAGAAATTATTCTTGGTTTGTTCATCCATCATCAAGCTCCTCTCGCTGTGTTATTTTCCGCTTAATGCGTTATGAATAGTGTCGAGCCATACTGGAGCACTCAGACTAAATGATTCCAGGAATTTCAGATCGAATCCGCGGAAGAAACCACTGAGCACGAATAACAGCACAATGACTGTCATCATGATTTTAGTGACTTTATTCCAGCCGCTTTCTTCAACACCTTTACCAATTAAAATACCCAAAACCAGACCTGGTACTGCGTTGCCCATAATTAACTGCGCCAAGCCGCCGAAAATAGTGGCCCAGAAACCAGAGCGACGCCCGGCATCAATTGCCGCCAACCAGAAAATAACGGGCATCACGGTGTTAACCAGAATATTTGCCGCCGGTACCAGCACTTTAATTGCCGTGACCTGTAATGCCGCAGGAACTGCCGATGCCGTGGTATTTAAAAAGCTGACCACAATAACCCCGATAATCCCGCAGGCGATCGCCATTTTTTTCGGGTTATGCATGGTTTCCGCCACATTGCGATTTTTAATCATCAATGCTGCGGCACCCCAGTTAGGAATAATGCGGTGGTCGACGTCTTGAGTAAAAGCCCCTGCTGCTACTGAAGAAGCCCAGGCGTTGAAGAAGAACCCTAGCCCAAAGGAGAAATGCGAAGCCGGGTCGCCCTCACACGAGTTCAACTCGCCCAAGGTACGAAACGCCCCCATTCCCTGAATGGTCGGTGCATGGAACATACGGGCGGCCCCCACGCCGACCCCCACGCCGACCAGTCCGCCGATAATAATCGACTTAAAAAGAATGATTAGAAACATTAGTATATCCTTTTCATCTTATTTAGATATGAAGACAACCTTATCTGTATTAATGATTGTCACACTCACGGTAATATCTAATTCAACACTGTAGGTTTTTCTTTCCCGCGACAGGAAAAAGAATAAAAACTTTTCATTTTTTACTGATAATTCTGCTTTTAATACTTTTACGTCTTGTGGCTCAATTCGCAGCAAAATATTTTGTGTCGACTTCAATACCGTATTCTGGACATTACCGAGTGCATTAGCGAAAGCTTTACCTTTAGTATCGCCTTTACCTTTGACTTGCACCTGAGTGGTATATTGCTCTTTCATTACGGCTGACCATATTTCTTGATATAGGCTTCCACTAGCTTTTGCCCTAATTCTTCTTTATCCATAAATCCGAAGCCTAAAACCTTGCAGCCTTCGTTTATTGCCGTCACGCCTTCTTCCACTGAACGCATGCCGTATTTTGCTTTGTAGCCATATTTATTTTGCGCAGTAATAGCGCCCGCACCGCCGCTACCACAGAATGAAATACCGAAATCTGCTTTTTCGCTATTCATCACATCGCCCAATTTCATATCTGCGGCCACTCCGGGAATAACCACCACGCGGCCACCTGCGAATTCAACACCTTGCCCAACTTTCTGGCCTTTTCCTAAACGGTCGCCAATCACAACAGTAATTTGACTCATAGTATTTTCTCCAGAACAGGTTTTTATGGGTGATTATCTTTTGCTACTTCAAAATGCACCGACAACAAATAAGCTTCTTCAATGGGTAAATTAGGAAATTTATCGACCACTTGCTGAGCCATTTCCATCGAATGTGCTGAAATCTCATCAAATAATGATTTATCGACTTCAGGGAGTGGCTCGCCCGTTATTGAGCGCAAGACCATAGCCCGAATATGTGATGTCAACATTTGCTGCTGAACAGCATTGGTAAAAATATTTTCGGCATTTAACATCGCGGTAATTTCACCTAATACCCGCTCAGTGATGATAATGGCCTCTTTCATTCCAGGGTCTTCGGCTGCATTCAATGCGGCTACATCATTCACGCTGGCAATCCTCTATTCCTTACTGCTACAACTTTCTGACTGCAAAGATAAGTTCAGTTATTCCTTGCCTCTGCGCTATAACATCACCCTACCTGCAAGCGGAATGGGTGTGTAGCGGCATTTTTTCCAGTTCAAAGTGGAAATGTAATGGACCGACGGGATCACTTTCGCAAAATACGCCGTTACATCCCTAACTTAATCATTAACAACAAAATAACTTGCTATATAAATAGAGGGTGGAAGCCGATGGTGGAAAAAAGTTCGTGATCCGGATCTCTTTCTTTTCTCGCCGGAAGCGCCTAATATCAGAGTAATATTAAGCTATTTTCGAACACCCCCTCTCCTATGGCGTGGGGGTGTTGTTTTTATGTTTTGTTGAAATTGAATTGGAGAGTGGTATGACCAAGCCAACCATCACGATTAACGAGCTGGATGCTGAACGTTTGGATGCGTTACTGGCGCAACCGGCTTTTGCCGGTTCAGTGGTCGCAACAGCGCTCAATGAAGAACTGGATCGCGCAGAAATCCTGCCTCCTAATGCTATCCCGGCAGATGTCGTGACCATGAACAGTCGCGTGCGTTTTCGCGATCTGAACAGCCAGGAAGAACATATCCGCACATTGGTTTATCCGGCGTCGCTGAAAGACAGCAACGAGCAGCTCTCTGTCATGGCGCCATTAGGTGCGGCATTGTTGGGGTTGCATGTGAATAACGAAATTAGTTGGAAATTGCCGGGTGGGGATGAAGCCCGCATTATCGTGCTGGAATTGCTTTACCAGCCGGAAGCTGCCGGTGAATATCACCGCTAATTGATGTAATGGGGGTAACGACCTAAGGCCATTACCCTCTTTTCCTGATCAGCGGTACTTTTTATGGTAAGTATCGCGCGTCGGTTTAAAGTCTTGTGCCGCTTTTTTAGCTTCATCTAGCTTGCCTTGATCAGCTAATGCCAGCGCGCCATCAATCTGCCCGATCAATAAATCTAAACCGTGGCGGAAATCTTTCACTTCGGGACTATCTTCAGCTTTGTCTTTTAACTTGGTCGGAATCCCTTTCTGTGCATCAAGTGCTGCCACCCGCATTGCCTGTAAACCTTGTTTAATCACATCGGTAGAGTCGGCTTTCAGCACTTTGCCGTAATTCTCGGCAATCGTGTCCATGTTATCTGCCACACTGGCAGCCATCACCAAACTGCTGGCACACAGCAATGCCGCGGCCATCAAGGCCATTATTTTCTTACTCATGCTCACATTCCTTATAATTATTGTTAAATCACGACACATCATTATTACATTGCTCATACATAACATAGGCAATGCAGGGGCAATCTGACAATGACTTTTTGTAATCAAATAAGGAAAGCTCGGAAAAGAGCAAAAAAAAAAACTGGCAACAGATGCCAGCTTTAGATTCACAGCAACAATATATTATTCGCCCGCAATCTTCATCGCAGGTAATAAAATCGAGCCGCACTGAATGTTACTGCGGGTTTCGATGTCGCTGCCGATGCTGACGATATTGTGCAGCATATCTTTCAGATTACCGGCGATGGTTATCTCGCTGACCGGATACTGAATCTCACCGTTTTCAACCCAAAAACCGGCCGCACCACGGGAATAATCACCGGTCACGGTGCTAACTCCCTGCCCCATTAATTCCGTCACCACCAAACCTTTGTCCAGTTGCTTGAGCATCCCGGCGAAATCCTGCCCCTGGCCAGCAATGCGCCAGTTATGGATGCCACCCGCATGACCGGTACTTTGCAGCCCCAACTTACGGGCCGAATAGCTGGTCAACAGATAGGTTTGCAGCACCCCGTCCTTGACGATTTCGCGTTGCAGTGTGCGCACGCCCTCACTGTCAAAGGGGGTCGAAGCCAAGCCACGCAGTAAATGCGGGAGTTCTTCAATGGTTAGCCACTCCGGCAAAATCTGCTTGCCAAGGTGGTCGAGTAAGAAAGTGGATTTACGATAAATATTGCCGCCACTGATGGCCGAAACCAAGTGACCAAACAGGCCGGTAGCGACTTCTGCGGCAAACAGCACCGGCGACTGCATAGTCGGCAGTTTACGGGGTGATAAGCGGGATAAAGTACGGCGGGCGCACTCTTCACCAACCCATTCCGGGTTGGCTAAATCTTCCATTCTCCGACCAATGGTATAGGCGTAATCCCGCTCCATATCACCATTGTGTTCTGCAATCACACTGCTGGAGAGTGAATGGCGGCTTGAGCAGTAACTCTGCAACATCCCGTGGCTATTACCGAATACCCTGATGCCATAATGGCTATTAAAACTGCCACCTTCGGTATTGGTAATCCGCTTGTCAGCCTGCAATGCCGCTTGTTCTGCGCGGGCGGCCAGCAAGATACCTTGCTCAGCATCTAAATCGCTCGGATGGAACAAATCCAGATCTGGCGCTTCAAAGGCTAACAGCGATTTTTCTGCCGGACCAGCATAAGGATCCGGTGAGGTATAGCGAGCGATATCCAGTGCAGCCTGCACGGTACGGGCGACCGCATCCGGATTTAAGTCAGTGGTGGAGGCGCTACCCTTACGCTGTTGGTGATAAACAGTGATTCCCAGCGCACCATCGCTGTTGAATTCCACGTTCTCCACTTCACCAAAGCGGGTGCTGACACTGATTCCGGTGGTTTTGCTTACGGCAACTTCGGCCGCATCAGAACCCGCACGGGCTAACTCTAAAGCCTGTGCAACTGCTTGTTCCAGCGTTTTACGCTGTTCTGCAACTTGAGTGACTACTTTCATCAGTCTGCCATAATTAATGAGATAATCGTTCAGGAAAGTGTCGTAATACGACGACTTACACGGATAAAATAGAGAATGTCCTGATTCTGAGTTTATCAGAGATCTTGGTACAATTTCGCAGAAAGCCAACAGCCTGCTACAATTAGCCTCTTTTTAAGGAATTTGACCATGAACAAGCAGCCCGAAGACTGGCTAGATGAAGTCCCAGAAGATAAAAATGACGATGATGAAGAAATTATCTGGGTCAGTAAAAGTGAAATTAAACGTGATGCTGAAGCGCTGAAAGACCTCGGCACTGAACTGGTTGAGCTGGGTAAAAATGCGCTAGAGAAGATCGCGTTGGATGAAGATCTGCTGGCCGCCGTTGAATTAGCACAGAAAATCAAGAAAGAAGGCCGCCGCCGCCAGATCCAGTTAATTGGTAAAATGCTGCGCGCCCGTGATGTAGAGCCGATTCAAACTGCATTGGATAAACTGAAAAACCGCCATAACCAGCAAGTCTCGCTGTTCCACAAACTGGAATTACTGCGCGACCGTTTGGTTGAAGAAGGCGATGATGCCATTCCGACCGTGTTGGAATTGTATCCAGAGGCTGACCGCCAACAGCTGCGTAGCTTGGTGCGTAATGCCCAGAAAGAGAAAGCGACCAACAAACCGCCGAAATCATTCCGCCAGATTTTCCAGTATCTGCGTGAATTGGCTGAGAAAAAGTAATCATCGGGCGGCAAACGAGCCCTATTCAATCAGGCGTCATTGTCGCAGGCAGCTTGAGTGCGGACAGCGCACAGAACCCGGAGCGTACATGTAGTACGTGAGGAGTTCGAGCACTGCCCAAGCTCAAGATGGCAAGTAAAATAGCCTGATTAAGTTATATTGAAACGCAGGCTCCCCGCCAGCTCCTCTTCCGCCTCTTCGAACAATAAAACTATTGCCCCAAAACGGCGTTTCCGGCGGTGATTGACATGAATAAATTCAATCTCTACCGGTAAAGCTATTTCGCCGGTTACCACATCCCACAGCGCATCCAGATTGGCACCAAAACCTTCGCCCAGCGCAAACTTTTGGGAGAATACGCGGTAAAAAGCGGGAAGATCCGGTATATGGTCAAAATCAAATACCACTTTTACCATCTTTTTCACTCCATCCGAATGAAATGCTTGTAGTGATCCTGAGTCAGATAAATCAGGCCGTCATTGGAGTAAAGCAACCGATCAGTACCACGATGCCCGCAACGATAATTCACATCGGCCTCACGCCAGTTGCGGCCTTTGGCATCGGGCAGTTGGCGTTCACGATTAGAAAAGCGATCGCCACCAATTGCCTTACCCGGCAATACCTTACACAAATTACCGTCTTTGGGATTCCAGCCCTTTTCACGCGCCTGTTGCTTGGTAATATAAAAGTCCGGCAGGCGGTGATGGGCTTGCAAGTATTTGACCACCTGCTGCTGCTGAGTTAATTGCTCGATAGATGCTGGGGCCGATAATGGTGGCCGCTCCAGATCCGGCGATTGGCCGATATCGCGCACCGGTAAATCAGCACCTTGCCACGCCGCCACCATCAGTAGCAGCACTGCGCTTAAAATGGCTATAACTTTTTTATTCATGGTTCTCCTTAACCTTTTGTATTCCTTTAGTTGTGCTGCTCATGGTGATTGCCCATGCCCCACTCTGTTAATCAAAATACGATATGAATCTGCATCATAAATTGCCCAGATGCAGGGTTTTAACTTCCATAAACTCATCCAACCCCAGCACTGAACCTTCACGGCCCAAGCCAGATTCTTTAACGCCGCCGAAAGGCGCTAACTCGGTTGAAACCGAGCTTTCGTTCACACCAATCATACCGCTTTCCAGCGCATCTGAAACCCGGAATACCCGCTGTAAGTTCTGAGTATAGAAATAAGCCGCCAAGCCAAATGGCGTGTTATTCGCCCGCTGAATGACTTCTTCCTCCGTTTTAAAACGGAAACATGCCGCCAGCGGGCCAAAAGTCTCTTCAGAGGCCACTTTCATCTGCTCGGTGGCATCTGCAATCACTGTCGGCTGGAAGAAATTACCGCCCAGTTCATGGCGGCTGCCACCAGCTAATAATCGCCCGCCTTTCTCAAGTGCATCTTTGACGTGATCTTCCACTTTTTCCAAACCTGCGAGGTTAATCAGCGGCCCCATATTGACGTCTTTATCCATGCCGTTGCCCACTTTTAGTTTCTTAACTTCAGCGGCCAGCCGATGAACAAACTCGTCATAGACGCCATCCTGAATATAGAAGCGGTTAACGCAAACACAGACTTGCCCGGCATTGCGGAATTTACAGGCCATAGCGCCCGCGATGGCAGCATCCAAATCGGCATCATCAAACACGATATACGGTGCATTCCCCCCCAGCTCCATGGAGATTTTCTTCATGGTGGCGGCGGCATTGCGCATCAAGGTTTTGCCGACTTCAGTCGAGCCGGTAAAGGAGATTTTGCGCACTTCAGAGCTGGCCATGATGGCATCACTGATAGCATGGGTATCACCAGCGACACCATTAAGTACCCCGGCTGGTACCCCCGCTTGCTCGGCCAATGCCAGCAAAGCAAAGGCAGAAAGCGGCGTATTGTTAGCCGGTTTAATCAGCCCGGTACAACCGGCCGCCAGTGCTGGCCCCAATTTGCGGGTGAGCATCGCCAGTGGGAAATTCCACGGTGTGATTGCCGCCACCACACCGACCGGTTCGCGGGTCGCCAGAATGCGGGCACCTTCTTTGGCGGGCGGAATGATTTCGCCATTGGCGCGTTTGGCCTGCTCACTAAACCATTGAATAAAGCTGGCGGCATAAGCAACTTCGCCCAGTGCTTCTTTCAATGGTTTACCTTGCTCAGAAACCATTATTTCAGCCAATGATTGCTGGTGCTCCATAATCAGCAGATACCAACGCTGTAAAATTTCTGCGCGCTGTTTTGCGGGAGTTTTGCGCCAGGCAGGGAAAGCTTCGCTGGCGGCTTTAATGGCAGCCTCCGTTTCCTGTTTACCGGATTTAGCGACTTTTGCCACTAACTCGCCGGTAGCAGGGTTATGAACCGCAAAAGTATCCTGCGCCTGATGCCAAGAACCGCCGACAAAATAGCCAATATGATAAACACCGTCGCTATGTCGTTGAGCTTGTAATGGATTGCGTGATGAGTTGCTTGATGGATTTGGTGCTGACATCTTGTCGACCTCCTGAGGGAAATAAAGCCTCCATCAATGGAGGGCGAGGAAGGATGGTTCAATATTAAGTATATACCCAAAGTAATTGGAGTTGCAGATCATCGGCCAGTCAGCGCACTCTGATACTTATACAGCATATCAGCCAGCCGTTTTACTGGGCGGGTAACAGAGTCAGGCGATTGATAATCCACTAATTTCTGCTGATATTGATCTAATTCTTGTAACAGCCGAGAAAAATAATAGCGCCTTTTTTGCGAGTTTTTGGCATTAATAACGCGATCGGCGGTATAGCGGATTTGCTTATGAAAAGCACTCAATTCGGCATTCACCGGGACTTCCGTTTTATTGAGCCGCTGATGGGCGATGATCAAGGTTAATGCCAGCCGATACTTGTCGATATCACCGGGGAACATCATCAAAAGCTGATTCAGTTGCTGATATAGCGCCGGTAAGTGATTTTCATTGCGGCGCGCTTTATTGGTGGTTAGGGCAGATACCGCGCTGTAAACAAAGCGGTTTAATAAGGTTCTGCCGGTTCTGTCCTTGGCATTATCGCGGATCAGCAACAGCACAATCAGGGAAACAAAACAGCCGACAATTTGGCCTAATGCGCTGTCGAGAAACAAACTGACATTAAATTGCATCGGATTACTCAGCACCATAATATTGATGGTGCTGGCTAGCGTCCCCAATGAACCCAAGCGCCGCTTTTGCACTTCGATCCCAATAATAAATGCCAGCACCCCTAAACTGATGCATAACAGCAACATACTTTGCTGAGTCGCGGGGATGATAAACATAAAGTAAAGCGCCCCGATGGGCAGCGCCATAATCACCCCCAGCAGAAAATCGAGCGCCACCATGCGCGGATTTGGGGTTCGCATCGCCAACGAAGTGACCACGGCAATCATCACCATACAGCCCGCCCCTGATGTCCAGCCAGTCCATAGCCAGAATAACCCACCAATGGCCGTCGCCACACCGGTTCGCAAGCCGTTAATCATCGCGTGGTGCCCCTCGGCGGAAACATGTTTCACCGGCACAACGCCGGCCAAAATCTCTTCCTCTACCCGGCTAATGCTGCTGTTGGTATGAATCCCTTTTGATAATAATAAATAGCGGGTTGCCGCACCGACCCAACTGCTGATGGTATGTGGGATGGCTTCACTGTGGCTGGCACCTATAAATTGGCGCAGTTTTTTCATTTGTTGATGAATTTCAGCCGGTGTTTGTGCCGGTTCGCTCAACATAGTTTTCAGTTCAGCGGTTAAGATATCGGGGTGATTGGCGAGCACCAGATAGGTTTCACACGCCTGAGTGATTAAAGTTAATGATTCGGTATGCAATACCTGTAAACGGCGATTACAGCGCTGCCAACGGGAAGACTCCATCATCAAATAGCTGCGCATCCCATTGAGCGCGGTAGTATTTTTAACTAAATCACTCCAGGCGCGGTCGATATCTGTTTTTTCTGCCGGGCGAATACACAGTTGCAAAAGCCGATATTGATCGACTAAGACTTTATCCACCAGCCGATCAATATCTTGCTTAATTGATCGCGGGGAAAACAGCAGATCCGCCATCACGGCGCAGACGATCCCCAGTACAATCTCGCTACAGCGCTCAACAGCAAATTGTGGCGTTAATAAAGGAGTCTCGCCGGTCGTCACAATGATGATAAGCGCGGTATAGCCTGCTAAACCAAAGGCATAGGAGTTTTCGACGCGAACCAATGATGAGATCCAGGTGCACACCCCAGCCCACAGACAGCAAAGCATTAAGGTCAACACTGGCGCTCTGATGGTCAGAACAATAATAATCAAGCCGCCAATACAGCCGATGAATGTCCCGATGATACGCAGCCAGCCACGATGGCGGATTGCACCGGAAAAAGGTTCGCCACCGGCTGCAAAAGCGGGGCCAGCGGCCACAATCGCCGCAGTCAATACTGACCAGCGCGGTGTTTCCAATTGCAGATGAAAACCGAGAAACAGCGCCGCCACAATGGCAAAACTGAGCTTGAAAGCAAAGCGCAGGCGGATAAAGGCCGGGCTGCTCATCTTAGCCAAACTCGCGCAGGCGATGCATCATTTTCACTATCGGCGATGCTTGATTAGGGTCGCGATCATTCGCTCCGGTGATGACCACAGTCGCGGTGGTCCCAGCCGGGTAGGGATGCTGCTGAACGTCACTGTCCAGGCGAATCTTCACTGGCACGCGCTGCGCCAGCCGTACCCATTCGAGATTATTATCAATCGTGGCCAGCCCTTTGCTATCCGCACTGCTGCTACTGTTGGTCACCCCCGCAGAGATACTGTCGACGGTGCCGTGCAGAATGCGGTTGCTGCCGAGCGGCGTGATTTCTGCCCGATACCCCGGCTTAACCCCTTCCAACTTGGTCTCTTCCAGATAAGCCAAGATATAGAAAGTATCTTTCTTCACTAATGCAACGGCGGTCGCCCCGCGATTAATAAACTCTCCGGCATGGACATTCAGGTTGGTTACCCAGCCTTCAGCGGGTGCACGCACGGTGGTTCGCTCCAAATCAAGCTGCGCTAAATCGCGCACCGCAATAGCTTTCGCCAGTTGATGGCGGACGGTTTGCAGCACATTGCTGGATTGGTCAATTTCTTCTTGTGACAGGGCCTGAACCCCTAAACGTTGGCGTCTGCCGGATTCCCGCTGTTTCTCAGCAGCCAGCGTTTGGTAATAAGCAACATCGGCCTCGGCCTCAGCCAGTGCTTGCTGATAGCGCGGCTGATCAATGACAAACAGGATTTGGCTTTTCTGCACCAGTTGGTTGTCTTTGACCGGCACATCGGTAATTAAGCCGCTGACATCTGGCGCAATCGCGACCACATCTGCGGTAAATTTTGCATCACGGGTCCACGGCGATTCGGTATAAAAAGCCCATACCTTAAAAACAGCAATAACAGCCAATAAAACCACCAATAAGGTGATGCCGATGCGGATTATTTTTAATGCAAAAGTGCTCACGGCAACCTCAGGATGAAAGACGAGAAATTAAGTAAAAAAGGCAGCAATACAACGCAGTATTAAAGAGTGCTGGATGCCAAACAAACTCATAAATACCCGTTGGTTGCAGTAATCTGCGTACCACAAAAAAAAGTGCCAGCGAGAGAAGCAGTTCAAGAAATATCGGTGGGAAAGACAGGCCGAAAATCACCATCACCGGGAGCAAACTCATTCTTTAAATCCTTTCTGTTATAGGGTACCGGTGCCTCCACCTGAGTGAATAATCAGGCCGGTAACAAAACTCATCAAATCATTACAACCACAGCTAAAAGCAAGAGCCATAACCCCACCCTATGGGTTAAACTTAAATAGCGAGTATATACCCTAAATAATTCGAGTTGCAGGAAGACGGCAACTGAGCGAACTCCCAAGAGCTTACATCAGTAAGTGACTGGGGTGAGTGATGACAGCCAACGCACATGCAGCTTGAAGTATGACGGATATAACTGTTGTTTGAATAAAACAAGGTAATACTCCAGCCGCGAGGTTTTCAACCTTGAGGCAACTATCCCGACAGCAGTATATTAGCCTGCTTATTATCAACTTATCTACGATGTGTGATCTAAATCACTTTTAAGTCAGAGTTAATAATCACTGTAAAAACAATCCATCCGGAGGGAGTATGGAAAGATTAAAACGGATGTCAGTATTCGCCAAGGTGGTCGAGTGCGGATCTTTTACCGGTGCCGCACGACAGTTGGAAATGAGTGTTTCTTCAATCAGCCAGACCGTATCAAAACTGGAAACAGAGCTAAATGTTAAGCTGCTTAACCGCAGTACTCGCCGCATTGGTTTAACAGAGGCTGGGCGGATTTATTACCAAGGCTGCCGGCGCATGTTGCAGGAAGTACAGGAAGTTCATGAGCAGCTGTATGCCTTTAACAACACACCGACCGGCACACTGCGCATCGGTTGTTCATCAACTATGGCACAAAATGTGCTGGCAACCATGACCGCTGACATGCTGAAAGAGTACCCCGGCCTGTCAGTTAATCTGGTCACCGGTATTCCGGCCCCGGACTTGATTGCCGATGGTTTGGACGTGGTGATCCGCGTGGGTGCTTTACCCGATTCAGGGCTGTTTTCCCGCCGCCTCGGCTCGATGCCGATGGTCGTATGTGCCGCCAAAAGCTATTTGTTGCAAAATGGCACCCCCGAAAAACCCAGTGACATGACCAATTTTTCCTGGCTGGAATACAGCGTACGGCCAGATAGCAATTTTGAATTGATTGCACCAGAAGGTATTACCACGCAAATATCGCCACAAGGGCGCTTTGTCACCAATGACTCACAAACTATGATCCGCTGGCTCAAGGCGGGCGCAGGAATTGCCTATGCGCCACTCATGTGGGTAATAGAAGAAATTAAACGAGGTGAAGTCGAAGTATTGTTTAAAAAATACCATTCTGATCCTCGGCCAGTATATGCGTTATATACCGAGAAAGATAAAATGCCACTCAAAGTCCAAGTCTGCATCGATTATTTAACCGAATATTTTAAACGAGTCGCTGAGATATATCACAGTTATCGCTAGATATTTGATCAATTCATATATACAAAATGCTAGTTAATGAGAAATTTCTCAGTTTAATTGAGAATAATCTTATTGGTTCAAATTGACTGAATTCGCCCAAGTGCTTCCAATATATGGAATAGACTAAAAGCTCTATATCGCTATATATTGAGTTGTACATATGGCGCATTTAAAAATAAAGTGGTGCATATGTTTATATCAAAAAACTTACTCGTATTCATTACCACGGTTCAGGAAGGTTCACTGACCAGCGCAGCTGTTAAACTATTTTCAACACCACCTCCGATGAGTCGGAGTATAAAAATACTCGAGGAAGAATTAGGTTTTAAACTATTTATCCGAGCAACTTCAGGGCTGAAACTAACGGATAAAGGCAGTAATTTTTATAAGGATATATTCCCCACCTACACCCGATTAACTGAGCTGAGCACAATATACAAAAGAAGTAAAAGCGGAATCATTAATATAGGAACTTATCAGTTAAAATCAGCCTATGCAGGTTTTATATGTGATTATTTTTTATCCTCAGGCCACTGTAATATTGAACTTCAAGAAAATGTAAGTGATGTAAATCAACTGGATATATTCATAAGCACCAAGGAGGTAAAAGAGTGTGACTTTGACGTGAAATTAGTCGCCACTTGCAAAGCCACTCTGTTATACGCATCACATTTAAATGACTTACCTGACAAAGTTGAACATATTAAGAAACTGCCATTTTTACAGAGTAATATTTTTTCTTCTTCATGCTCTTTTAAAAATTTTTTTGAAAAAATGAAAAAACAAGGATTCAGAGAAAAAATATTACATGTAGATAATCAAAGAGTGCGCTATAACCTTATTGAAAAAGGCGCCGGGATATCATTGACCACAGAAGGTTTTAGTGTTGAGAAAGATTCTTTTAAAGAATTAAACATCAGTTATAGCAAAGATGTAAATTTTGAAATCTTCTATTACATCTATTTTAAAAGCTCAGTTATTAGAAAAGATTTTTTTATCAATCATCTACAGAAAAAATCTCCGCTGTCATGGCGGGAAATGAAAATTAATAGCTAATTAAATTTTGCCACATTAGAGATAAATAAATTAATGTTTTTTTGTAAACAACGTTACCACCCAACTGCATAGAGGTCTATCATGCCGAATAAAAAAAGTAACTTATCGTCAACTGCAACAACACTCGAAAAAGAAATTGCAGCCCTAAATATTCCAGGGCTTAAAACTATTTTCGATGTGGCTGGAGAAAGTCCAGCACAGTTTATTGAGCAAGTGGTGAAAGCCAATAGTACTGAGGAAATTGCAAACCTGCTTTATTGTCAGGCAAAAGCGGAGGTCAATAATCAATATGCCAGGAAACGTGCCCAACAATTGCGCCTTGACCCGGTGCTACAAAGTATCACTAAGTTGAATACACTGGATGAGGTAACACCGCTACGAACATCCGCAAACCAACTCACTGATAACGCTATTCCAGAAAGAACAGATAAATATGCCGCACCGTCATCAATTCAATCAATGTTCTCTCCAAGCCGCTACTTGTGCAAACTATATGAAGTGGCCCAAGAGTTACACGATAAAAACAGTCCATTGCATATTGATAAACGCCGCCCCGATCTGCAAACATTGATATTGAGCGATGAAACAGCCAAACAAGAAGTCTCTACACTGGATATTCTGCTAGAGACATTACAAAAAAAGATCAACTTAGACGACCTGGCAAAAATCACGGGGAAATATGACGAAGACTCATTTACCCTACCCTATGATGATGAGCTGACCATCATTAATGCAGTACTGGAAAGCAAGCATACTCGCTTGCGGAATATTGCAGCCCTATTAGCTGATGATATCCAGCAAGTTAAGCTCACCCCAGCACTGGTACAGGAACAATTAGGATTAAACCCTGCAAGTTATGATTTACTGACAGCAGAATCATCACTGACAAATAATAAACGTTTGGCGCATGCCGCTAAGCTCACCGTCAGTCAGTTAAATAAATTAATCGCAGATATTCAGGGTAATAGCCATTCAACTAATGAACAGGTTCTGACAGTGTTGTCCGAATATGTGCGCCTTAACCACCAATATGGCCTGTCTGTCGATCAATTTTCTGCCGTCATTAGCAAAAGAAATGATAGCGCCACTGGTGAGATTATTCCGCAGTTGTTTGGTCTTAGTTTCTCACAAGCAGAAATGCTATTGATGCTATGTGAGAAACCAGAGGTGATGAAAAATATCGCTCAAGGAGACATATCCACTATTCTTTCCGCCATAAGTGAACTGGAAAATATTGTGCAATGGGTCCATGAGAAAAAGTTGGATCTTACGGCACTCAACGCCATGCTCACCACACAATACAGTGCGACCGCCACACCGGAACTGTTTAATTTCCTGTCCAATATTTATCACTCCGTGGATATCCAGGCAGATGCTGAATTATTAAAACAAAGTTTATGCCGCAGTTTAGCTGCTGGTTTCCATTTGAAAACAGAAGTGATTGCTGGGTTAGTCCGTTGGTTGGAAAGCAATGACGCTGATTTTAAACCTAAGGTATTCATCCAAAATATTACTGATGTGTTTGCAGATAATCCAACACTGGAAAAACTGGAACATCACCCAGAGCTTGTGGCTCAATGTCAAAAACTTAGCCAATACGTATTGATTGCCCAGTGGGCCGAGCTGACTCCGCAAGATATTGATTTACTGCTGCAACCTCAGTTAATGACAGGTAGCGAACAACCATTACGCCCGAACTTCTCATTATTATGTTTACTGGCTGATTTCAAAGCCTGGCAACAGCAGGTTAAAGTGCCGGTTTCTGAAGCGTTGCGCTATTTTCCTTTATTAAATAGTAGTGATGGTATTAATTTAAAAAATTTGAAGTTAGAAACTAAGGAGCTTGAAAAACAATTAGAGGATATAAATAAAAAACTAACATCAGTAGATGAAAATTCAAATAAAATTAAGGAATTAAAAACCTCATCAAATAATCTAAGCATAGAAATACAAAGCATAGAATCAAAAATCACGTCAAAAAACGCTTTAGCTAAAAGACTAACGATTTTAATTGAGCAAACATCTAGTGACGATTTTTTCCCTCCTGACGCGGGTAAATATTTCGCACAACAATACGAGAAACAAAAAGGCGAACTTTTAAATTATATTGAAACGCTAACATCTAATTTGAAAGGTATAAGCAGCGATAGAAATAGTCAACTTATCGAAATAGAACAGCTTAGCCATTTTTTACAACTCACGAATGAAGATATAATTAGCGAAAGTAAAAAAAGAGAAGAACTCAACCTGAAAATAAAAAACAATAATAGAGTAATTAACGAAATTACTTTTTCAGAAGAAAGCATGCTCGTCAAAATCCATGGTTGGGATCAGCAACAAGCTAAGGAGATGATTGAAAATACTTCCCCTGAACAATATCCAGTGCAATTTATTACTGTAAATAAACTCTGTAGCCACATCAATATGGCTCACCAACTTAATATAACAGTCAAAGACCTAATGAATTTAAAATCATTAGCGTTAGAGGCACATAATGACCAATTAAAATCAGTTGTAAAATCAACAACTGAAGGGTTAATCGCCAGCTTATAATATTTTAAGTTTCGTCTACAAACCTTATAGGATATTAAATTATGTCTAATGCTAACGTATGGAATAAAATTAATGAATCGCGCCGCGATGCATTAGTTAACTACTCTATTTCCAATGATATTTTTGATAAAGATGAAATTAAGAATGCTGATAATCTATACCAACATTTATTACTGGATACAAAAATCAGCAGTGCGGTAAAAACCTCGAAAGTTGCCGAGGCAATCAGCAGCTTGCAACTGTATATTGAGCGCTGTATTGATGGTGCCGAACCTGAAGCCGCTGCCGATAAGGTCGCGAAGCATTTTAGCACTGATAACTTCCTGCATGATTGGAGCATTTACAATAAACGCTACGCCCGCTGGGCGGGCAAAGAGAAACTACAATACTATGCAGCAGATTATATTGACCCCACCTTACGCTATAATAAAACTGAGCTATTTACCGAATTTGAGCAAAGTATCAATCAAACTAAGCTGACTGAAGCTTCAGTAACGAAAGCCATGGATAATTACCTGAATAATTATGAAAAATTGGCGAGATTAGATACCATCAGTCACCTTGTTGTGCCTAATAGCAATAAGCATTTCTTTATAGCCCGTACTCAGGAAGTCCCCTATCAATATTATTGGCGCAGTTGTGAGGAAAATAGCGCGGATAATTACATTTGGTCAGAGTGGCTGAAGGTCAACTGCAACATCGATGGGTTACATAAAGACCACATTAGTCTTTTCTGGCAGAGGAATAGATTATTTATTTCATGGGAGTCTAGTGAAATTAGAAAAACAGCAGAAAATAAGGAAATAACTTTTCACTATCTGAATGTCAGCTATAAAAATAGCGACAACAGCTGGATTAACAACTCCAAATATGATATTAGCAATAATAAAGTCAAGTTTGATGTAAATAAACTAGAGAGAATTAAAGATCACTTTAGTTATGAAGACCCTGTGGCAGGTGAATTTTACAAAATAAATAAAATCACAATCCCAACAGGTTTATCTGCTGAAGGACATATAACATTAATATACAATAAAATTAATACGTCAGTTTACCAACCCGTAACACTTCGTTCAACGTCAGTGGCGGCTGAACATGTCAAAATTACAAAAATAAACATTCACTTTGAAAACAATGAAGTGATAGTTTTTGACAATAAAATAATCGAAAATCATATCATACCAAACAAAAGCAAACCTCTATATATTTCCTTTGACTGGGAAATATCCGAGAGAAACAAGAATCCTGATGGCTCGAATATTATTATTACTGACCAACCGACTAAATTGACGATAGCAGATCCTCTACAATTAATTAGTAACTTACAAGTCAGCATCGACAAGCTGTTAAATTATAATGAACAGATTGACCACATTTCGTCGAAAGATTTTAATCAGTCCTACGGCATTTACCTATGGGAATTGTTCTTCCATATTCCTTTACTGGCTTCTGTCCGTTTCCTTACCGAACAACGGTTTGATGAAGCTGAACGCTGGTTAAAATTCCTGTTTAATAGCGCCGGTTATCGTGATGCAAGCGGTAAATTACAACTGGACGAAGAAAACGTCCGGTATTGGAATATGTTACCACTGCAAAAAGATAGCGATTGGGACGGCACTATCGCGCTGGCAACCACTGATCCCGATATCATTGCCATGAAAGATCCAATGCAATATAAACTGGCAGTCTTTATGCGCACGCTGGATGTATTAATTGCTCGAGGTGATCAGGCCTATCGTCAATTAGAGCGAGATACGCTGGTTGATGCCAAAATGTATTATATCCAGGCCAGCCAATTATTAGGGCCACGGCCAGAAATCCAACTGGCCCATGATTGGAAAAATCAAAATCTAAAAGACACCACAGACAGTAACTTCTTACCGCCTTACAACGAAGTATTACTGGCCTATTGGGATAAGCTGGAAACCCGGCTATATAACCTGCGCCATAATCTCAGTCTGGATGGCCAGCCGCTGCATTTGCCATTATTTGCAGCCCCCGTCGATCCCAAAGAGTTACAACGCCAACATAGTGCTGGCAATGGCATCGGTTCTGCTTTAAATCCAATTGCAGCCGCCACCAGTTTATACCGCTTCCCAGTGTTGTTGGAGCGCGCCAAAGGGGCGGTCAGTTCGGTGATGCAATTTGGTAATGCGTTGCAAAACGCTTTGGAAAGACAAGATAGCGAAGCCATGGCTCTGTTGTTACAGCAGCAGCAACAGCAGGTACTAAAGCAAACCCGCGATATCCAAAATGCCAATATCGGTATTCTGCAAAGTAGCCGTGAAGCCACCACCGTGATGAAAAGCGGTGCAGAAGAACGGCTGGAATATTATGGCAAGCTTATTTCTGGCGATATTTCTAACTATGAACAAAAAGGGTTAGAAATGCGTATTGCATCGCAAATGCTAGGACTGACAGCAATCATTCCCATCGCAGTCGGTGCGGCGGTGGACACAGCGCCCAATATTTTTGGCATGGCCGATGGTGGTTCACATTGGGGAGCGATAGCGCAATCGACTGGCTGGGGTATTCAAATTGCGGCTGGCAGCATTGAACAAGGAGCGGGTATACAGGAGGTCAAGGCCAACTTTGCCCGTCGAGCTGAAGAATGGCAATTACAGCACACACTGGCAGAGAAAGACGTAGCGCAGTTACAGGAGCAACTCACCGGCCTGGATCTTCAGATCTCAATGGCACAAAAACAGCGCGATTTAGCTGAAATGGAACAATCCCATGCCTTGGCCGTTTATCAGATGCAAACCACGCGTTTTAGTGGCAAAGAGCTATACAACTGGATGGTCGGGCGCTTGTCTGGCTTGTACTACCAACTGTTTGATGCCGCTCAACCACTGTGCTTAATGGCGAAAAGTGGGCTGGAGCGGGATATCGATGCCAGCAAAACCCAGCATCTGTTTATTAGCTCCGGTTGGAATGACCTGTATCAAGGGTTATTGGCCGGTGAAGATCTGATGCTGAATCTGCAAAAACTGGAAAATATCTGGCTGATTGAAGACCAACGGGCGCTGGAAGTGGAGCGCAGTATTTCACTGGCGGGACTTTATGATGCATCATCAGCACACTTTAATCTGGCTGAAAAAATCTCTGAATATATCAGTCAGAAAACCACCGAGGAGCAAACAGCCGAAGGGGGGACTACCGTCAGCATCAAAGACAATATCTTAAGTGTCTCAGTCAAAATCACTGAATTGGCGCTAGATACTGACTATCCGCAGGCCATGTCATTGGGCAAAAAACGCCGCATCAAGCAAATCAGTGTTTCTCTACCTGCGCTGTTAGGCCCTTATCAAGATGTTCAGGCGACATTAAGCTACGACGGTGACTACAAGCAACTGGCAAATGGTTGTACCGCTATCGCTATCTCGCGCGGTATGAATGATAGCGGCCAGTTCCAACTGGACTTCAACGACGGCAAGTATCTGCCATTTGAGGGAATCGATATTAGCGATACTGGCGCATTGGTACTGCGCTTCCCCAATGCAACCGGTAAACAACAGGCACTGCTACAAAGCCTGAGTGACATCATTTTGCATGTTCGCTACACCATTCGTTCCTGATAACGCCGTTACTTAACCCAAACAGGCCCTCACAAGGGGCCTGACAGGAGTCCATTATGGAAAACAACAAACAACAAGTCGGCGTAGCACCATTGTCGCTCCCTAAAGGGGGCGGTGCTATTGCAGGGATGGGCGAATCGCTGGGGGCTATCGGCCCAAGTGGGCTGGCCAGTTTAACCCTACCTTTACCTATTTCCGCGGGCCGCGGCTATGCGCCAGGGCTGGCACTGAGTTACAGCAGTGGCGGCGGTAATAGCCCCTTTGGTCTCGGCTGGCACATGGGTATGCTGTCAATCCGACGCCGCACTGCCCACGGCGTCCCCCACTATGATAACCGTGATGAGTTTATCGGCCCTAGTGGCGAAGTGCTGATCGCGGTTTCAGCCGCCAATGAAAGCGCGATAGATGCGCGCTATGCATCAGCCGATTTTGCCGTGACGCGTTATCAACCGCGCATTGAGGGCGGGTTCGATCGTATTGAATTCTGGCAACCACAAGACTCAACATCGGGCCTCACTGCATTTTGGTTAATCTACAGCGCAGATGGTCAGCAACATTGTCTGGGGAAATCTCCGCTGGCGCATATCGCCTCCCCGGATAATCCAAACCATATAGCTGAATGGCTATTAGAAGAATCAGTTTCACCCACTGGCGAGCATATTTGCTATCACTATCAACGCGAAGATGATAGCGGCATTGATACAACAGAAAGTGCCAGTCACCCACAAGCCAGTACACAGCGCTATTTACAGCAAGTTCGCTACGGTAACTTGTTGTCCAGCGATAGCCTATATGCTTTCAAAAAACCGTCAGCGAAAGACGATAACTGGTTATTTACACTGGTCTTTGACTATGGCGAGCGGCCAAATAGCTTGTCTGTGGTGCCGCCGCTAAATGCAACCGACCCTTGGCCATGCCGTCAAGACCCGTTTTCGCGCTATGAATATGGTTTCGAAGTCCGCACCCGCCGCCTGTGCCAGCAAGTATTAATGTTCCATAACTTGCGGTTATTATCCGGTGATAAACAAGAAAGTGAAGCCGAGCTGGTTGCCCGGTTGCGCTTCAATTATTTAGCCAGCCCCTATACCACCCAGTTGATCAGTTGCCGACAAATCGCTCATGAGAAAGATGGCACCGCGCTATCAATGCCCCCGCTGGAATTTGATTATCAGCAGTTTGAGCCAAAAACAGAAGAAAGCTGGCAGTCGATGCCAGAATGGGACAAATTTAACCCCTATTATCAGTTGGTTGACCTGCACGGCGAGGGGTTGCCGGGCATGCTATATCAAGACAGTGGCAGTTGGCATTATCACCCGCCAGTGCGGCAAGCTGAGAGTGAAAATGGCGTCAGCTATGGTGATGCGCAAATCTTGCCGCAAATTCCGACCTTGCGCGATAGCGCCAGTTTGATGGATATCAATGGTGATGGCCGGCTGGATTGGGTTGTCAGCCAATCGGGGCTGGCTGGCTATTACAGCCGCAATCCGGATGAAAGCTGGACACAATTTACTCCGCTGTCGGCTTTGCCCACTGAGTATTTCCACCCACAAGCTCAACTGGCCGATTTGATTGGCGATGGGATCTCTGACCTGGCATTAATCGGGCCGAACAGTGTGCGCCTGTATGCCAATAAGCGTGACGGTTTTGCCGCCGCTAAGCAGGTTTATCAAGACCCCGCTATCGCCCTGCCTATCCCAGGGGGCAGTGACGCAGAGTTAGTGGCTTTCAGCGATCCGCTGGGCAGTGGGCAGCAACACCTAATGCGGGTGCGGCATAATAGTGTGACCTGCTGGCCGAATTTGGGTCATGGCTATTTTGGCAAACCCATCACGCTGAGCGGCTTCAGCCAGCCCGTGACCAGTTTTAACCCACAGCAAGTTTGGTTAGCAGACATCGACGGCTCCGGTACGGCGGATTTGATTTACGCCAATAGCGACCATTTGCTGATTTATCGCAATCAAAGCGGCAATGCTTTTGCCGAGCCGCTGAAACTGCCCTTGCCACACGGCGTTCGCTACGATAATACCTGCCAACTGACACTGGCTGATGTGCAAGGTTTGGGGGTGACCAGCCTATTGCTGAGTGTGCCGCATATGGCCAGCCGCCATTGGCGTTATGATTTTGTCTCCGCTAAGCCGTATCTGTTATCCACCATCAATAACAATATGGGCGCTGAAAACCGCCTGACTTACCGCAGTTCGGCCCAATTCTGGCTGGATGAAAAAGCCGCTGCTGCGGCAAAAGGCCGCAAAATAGCCTGTGGCCTACCTTTCCCGCTGCATCTTTTGGCACAATCCACCCAATTTGATGAAATTACGCAAAACAGCCTGAGCCAGCAAGCCTATTACTATCACGGTTTTTATGACGGTGTAGAACGCGAGTTCCGTGGATTTGGCCGGGTGGATACAGTGGATACCCATGCGGATGCCCATGGTTCTGCCACTGAACGCACCGCGCCATCTCTTAGCCGCAGTTGGTTCCATACTGGCCGTGCTGACGATGAAAACCGCTATCAAACAGAGTATTGGCAAGGAGATAAACAAGCTTATCAATTGAATCAAACTCGCCTGAGCTTATTCAACTCACAGACGGTCAGTGATGACTTACTAACAGAAGCCACTTCGCGGCAGCATTATTGGTTGCAACGAGCTTTGAAAGGCAGCCTGCTGCGCAGCGAACTGTATGGCCTGGATAATCATGGTCTGGAAAACCTACCTTACACCACCAGTAGCACTCGCTATCAAGTACGGCAGATACAGATAAGTGATAACGCCCTGATAGTCATGCCGATGTCACTAGAGCAGCTTGATTACCACTACGAACGAATTGCGCAAGACCCGCAATGCAGCCAGCAAATTGTGTTGCGCTGTGATGAATATGGGCACCCGCTGCATACCGCCGCCATCAATTACCCACGCCGCCCTCAGGATTCCGGAGCAGCTTATTCCTGGCTGGCGACTGACCACTGGGCCAGCAGCTATGATGCACAGCAACAACTGTTGCGCATCAGCGAAAGCCAACAGTCTTACCGACATGTAATTGAAGACAATGCATTGCTATTGGGCTTACCTTGGCAACAGCGTACCGACATTAGCAACTTTGGCGCTAATGGCATCCCGGGCGAAGGCCTCAATTATGAAATATTAACGGAAAGAAGAAGCGCACTGGGTACCCAGATTGAGCAGGTTTATGCTGGTCAACAGGAAGTTTTCTATCACCCAGACTACCCGCTGCAAGCTTTGGTTATCGCCAGTGAAAGTGCGGAATTTGATGATAATTCACTCACAGCATTAACGGAAATGTTCCCTAACGCCAAGCTGCGCGATGAGCAACTACAAGCGGCGGGTTATACCTCAGCGCCACGCCTTTTTGCCCGTAAAGATGAAACCGATGTCTGGGTAGCTCGCCGTGGGCTAACCGAATATTCCGATGCTAATCAATTTTATCGCCCTAAAAAACAACGCAGCTCAGCCTTGGTCGGCGATACCAGCATGCAGTGGGATAATACCACCTGCGCCGTTATCGGCATGACCCTGGCAGATGGCAGCACCACCCAGGCCGACTACGACTACCGTTTTATCACCCCTTATCAACTGACTGACATCAACGATAACGTGCATTACGTTGAGTTTGATGCTTTTGGTCGGGTGACATCTTCACGGTTCTGGGGAACCGAACTCAGTGAGGGCAAAGTGGTGGAAAGTGGCTTTAGCCAGCCGTCGGTAAAACCCTTTACCGCCCCCACCAGCATTGATGATGCCATCGAAATGGAGTCCGAGGTTCTGCCGGTTGCTCAATTCTCTGTTTATCAGCCATTTAGTTGGATGATAAAACCATTAATCCCGCGAGACGATAAAGAGCGGGAAACGTTAATTCAACACCAGGTTATGACCGAAGAGGGCTATCTCTGTGCGCTCGGCTACTCTCGCTGGCTGTATCAGGATAAACCCAAATTAAGTCAAGAGTTAGCCGATTCCTTACGCCACCCCCCTCATGCCATGACCGTGGCGACTGACCGCTACGATAACGAGGCTGAAAAACAGCAACACCAACAAGTCATTGTGTTCAGTGATGGTTTTGGTCGTGCGCTGCAATCAGCGCAGCGGGTTGAGCCAGGAGAGGCCTATAGCTATGAAGAAGGCGGCAGGCTGCAAGCCGATGGCAACGGGCTAACGGTTGAAAATGCGGGCCAACGCTGGGCAGTTTCCGGCCGTGTCGAGTATGACAACAAAGGGCTGGCGGTACGGGCTTATCAGCCTTACTTCCTCAATAACTGGCGCTATATCAGTGATGACAGCGCCCGCCAAGATACTTATGCCGATACTCATATTTATGACCCGCTAGGCCGTGAAATCAAGGTTATTACCGCCAAAGGATACCAGCGGCGGGCGCAATACTTCCCGTGGTTTGTTATCAGTGAGGATGAGAACGATACCGCTACAGAAGTCAGTGAAACCGGCGTTAACACCTAAATCATACCCCCTGACCGGCCTATTGTGAGGTCAGGGTTAATGATGACCAACAAGGATAGGTAAAAATGCAGGCTTTGGTTCCCGGCGACAATTTTATCATCACCTGGTTAATTATCGGCGCGCTTTCTGCCTGGGGAGGTTTGGTTCGTTACATCTTGGATAAAAATAACGAAGAAGACGAATGGAGCTGGGTCGCCGTCATCAGTCAGATCATTGTTTCCGGATTTACTGGGTTAATTGGCGGTTTACTCGCTTTTGAAGGCGGGACCAGCCGCTATATGACCTTTGCCCTTGCCGGCCTGTTCGGTGCGATGGGCAACTCTGCATTGCAATATTTATGGCAACGTTTTTTTAGTCAAGAAATCCCCCCTAAGGAGTAGAGGTCACTATGGATAATGATATCTCGCAGTTTCGATTTGGTCAGATTAGCGAACATAACTTACGCCACGTTCACCCAGATTTGGTGCTGATCGTGCGGCGCGCTCTAACACTTTCCACTGTCGATTTTCGCGTTATCGAAGGCGTGCGTACCCCTGAACGCCAGCGGCAACTGGTCAAGAATGGTCGCAGTAAAACCCTCAATAGCCGTCATTTGACCGGCCATGCAGTGGATCTGGCCCCCCTGATTAACAACCAAATTCCGTGGGATGACTGGCGTGCTTTTGAGTTGGTCGCAAAAGCAATGAAACAAGCGGCAAAAGAGATGGAGCTGCCACTGCAATGGGGCGGAGACTGGAAAACCTTTAAAGATGGCCCGCATTTTGAACTGCCGAGAGAAATCTACCCATGACCAACTTACGCTGGGTATCCGGTATTGCTAAAACCGTGCTGTCACTGCTGGTGGTCGCCGTCGCTATTTGGATGGTCAATCTTGGCCGTGAACTGGAACAACTTAATCAGGAGAATAATGAACTCAACCGGCAAATAGTGAATCTCGGTGACATTAATAAGCGACTTAATAGCCAAATATTGGCGACAACAACCCAACTGCAAAAAGTTCAGGAATTGGAACGGATAAGCAGTGAACTACAGCAGCGCCTACAGACAGTCCAAAAGGGCCTCCCTTGTGTTGATGAGCCTGTGCCTGCTGATGTTATCCGCATGCAGCAACCCGCTATCAGTAGCGGTAAATGAGTACTTAACTTTGCCGTTGTAATAATCGCCGCGAGTCTGCGCGTTTTTTTACAACAGCAAGATCCTTTATTTAAGGAATAATATTATGCCGAAAACGTTATTTACTTCACTTTGTGAACAGACCCCCACCCTCACCATCAGCGATAACCGCGGGTTGGCGGTTCGCGCACTGGCTTATAACCGCACCAATGCCAATGATGTTGCCGATGAACTTATTAGCCGCAATCGCTATAACCCACTGGGGCAACTGATTGCCAGCCGTGATGCGCGGCTTGAAATCGATAACTTCCGTTATCAGCACAACCTCGGTGGCGCGGTGTTGCGCACTGAGGGCGTCGACAATGGCCACTCAGTGCAACTCACTGATATTGAAGGCCGAACGGTAGAGAGTTTGGATGCCAAAGGCACCCGCAGTTGGCTGACTTATGAGCCGGAACTGGGCCGCCCACTTGAGCATCATCAGCAAACTGAAAATGGCCTGAAAACCATCACCGACCGCTTTTTCTATGGCGATAATAGCCCTGAACATACAGCCGCCAATCTGAACGGCCAATGTATTCGCCATTATGATACCGCCGGATTACAGCAAATTGTTAGCCTGTCCATCACTGGCACCCCACTGCAACAACAGCGCCAGTTACTCACTGATACCCGCGGGCCAGTGGACTGGTTTGGCGAGGAGCAAAGCTGGGCATCCCGCCTGAGTAATGAGCCTTTCATCACCCGCGGTATCACCGATGCTCTCGGCCAACCCATCACCCAGACTGATGCCAAAGGCCATACCCAGCGCATGGCTTATAACCGCGCCGGGCAATTAACCGCCAGTTGGCTGACAGTGAACGGCGGCAGCGAACAAGTGATTGTGCAGTCCCTGACCTACTCCGCCGCCGGGCAAAAATTGCGGGAAGAAAGTGGCAATGGCGTGGTGACCCAATATCGCTATGAGGCTGAAACTCAACGCCTTATTGGCATTAAAACCACCCGTCCGGCACTGAAAGACCGGCCAAACCTGCTGCAAGACCTGCGCTACGATTATGACCCGGTCGGTAACATTCTCGCTATCCATAATGATGCCGAAGCCACCCGTTTCTATCGCAATCAGAAAATCGTGCCGGAAACCACTTACCGCTATGATGCTTTGTATCAATTGATTGAGGCCACTGGCCGTGAATCTGACAACAACGGCGCACAAAATGCCCATCTTCCGGCGCTAAGTTCACTCACCGACGGCAACCAATATGTCAATTACACCCGCCGTTATACCTATGACCGCGCTGGTAACTTACTGAAAATACAGCATACCGGGGCCAGTCAGTACAGCACAAATATCACCATTTCCGATAGCAGTAACCACGGCATTCAGCAGCAGGATGGCGATGGGTTAACTGCCGCCGATATCCGCAGCCAGTTTGATACCGCCGGTAATCAGCAGCAATTACAGCCCGGCCAGCCACTGCAATGGGATACCCGCGAACAGTAGCAGCAGGTCAACACCCTCAGACGCGTGGCTGAAAAACCCGCCAATGATGACAATCAAAACTATCTGTATGCCAGTGACGGCATGCGGGTGATGAAGCAAAGCATTCAGCACACCAACAGTACCCGCCAAACCAGTGAGGTCATTTACCTGCCGGGACTGGAACTGCGCACTCAATACAATAACGATAATCTGACGGAAGATTTTCAGGTGATTACCCTCAGCGCTGCCGGGCGGGCGCAGGTGCGGGTTTTATTGTGGGAAAAAGGCCAACCGGAGGGCATTGATAACGGCCAATTACGCTACAGTTTTGATAATCAAATTGGCTCCAGTTTATTAGAACTGGATAATAACGGCGATATTATTACACAGGAAGAATATTACCCATTCGGCGGCACGGCGGTATTTTCCACTCGCAACACCCTGGAGGCCAAATATAAAACCATGCGCTATTCCGGCAAAGAGCGCGATGCCACCGGCCTGTATTATTACGGTTTCCGCTATTATATGCCGTGGCTGGGTAGGTGGTTAAGTAGCGATCCGGCGGGCACCATTGATGGGCTTAATTTATATCGCATGGTCAGGAATAATCCGGTTAATTTAATAGATAACTATGGTCACGGAGCTGCACTACCAAAACAAACACAAAATAGCCCATCAACTAGAGTCACTAATCATCAGAATTATAAAAAACCAAGACCCCCAAAGATGACCCGAGAGATTGGAGTTGAATATATGCCATCAATAGCCATGAGGCTTAGTTATAAAGGAGAAAATAAAAAAGGCGTTATTTATTTAAATCACAAAAAAAGGGAAGAGTTTGAGGTAGAGGTATCTGATGATGGGCGCTTACGATATAAAAGTGGTGACAAAGAATTTTTAGATAAAGATGCGCCGACAGAAGGGGATTATACCGTTTGGAAACGATACCTTAAAGCCTATGTTATTGGGACGGATAACAAAATGTATGTTCATAACCATAAAATAGATGAATTCCATCATTCGAGTTTTTTTTCTGGAAAAAATGTTAAAGATGCAGGCATGATCGCCACCGCAAAGGGACAGATACTGTATATAAATGCGAAAAGCGGACATTATCAACCAGACAGCCGTCAAAAGTTGGCTACCACAGATTTTTTATATAATGAAAACGCCGATATGAGCCAGGCAGTTACTCACCTGAGTTTTAAAGAGGGGCCAGATTATAACAATACACTTTATAGTTTATCTGACTTTCACCTCCATAGTTTTAATATAAAACCAATTTCTAATTTCTTTACTTCAAAGTTAAGTGAAAATGAGAAAATAGAAATATTCAAAAAAGTGACACACTATAAATTACCTGCTAATAGCATAACAAATGAAAGGAGAACATTAATCAATACAATGAATTAATTATATTGGAAAAATCAAGCTTATAAGTTAAAAGAGCCATTAAAAACACTTTAATGGCTCTTTTCTCTAAAAACCTTACGCCGTACCGCCCACCGTCAGATTATCCAGTTTCAGGGTCGGTTGGCCGACACCAACAGGTAGGCTTTGCCCCTCTTTGCCGCAAACACCGACACCTTTATCCAGTGCTAAGTCATTGCCGACCATGGAAATCTGCTGCATAGCTTCAATACCGGAGCCAATCAAGGTGGCACCTTTCACCGCGTGGGTGATTTTGCCTTGCTCAATTAAGTAAGCTTCGGAAGTTGAGAACACAAACTTGCCGGAGGTGATATCCACCTGACCACCACCAAAGTTAGGCGCATACAGGCCATATTCCACACTGGCGATGATCTCTTCCGGTGTCGATTTGCCCGCCAGCATATAAGTATTGGTCATGCGCGGCATCGGCAAATGGGCATAGGATTCACGGCGACCATTACCGGTCGGCGCAACACCCATCAGACGGGCATTCAGCTTATCCTGCATGTAACCTTTCAGAATACCGTTTTCAATCAGTATGTTGTACTGACCCGGCACCCCTTCATCGTCAATGGCCAGTGAGCCACGGCGACCTTGCATGGTGCCATCGTCCACCACGGTACAGAGTTCTGAAGCCACCAATTTACCCATTTGGCCGCTGAATACAGAGCTGCCACGGCGGTTAAAATCGCCTTCCAACCCGTGACCTACCGCCTCATGCAGCAGCACGCCCGGCCAGCCAGCGCCTAATACGACCGGCATAGCACCGGCCGGAGCGGCAACGGCAGACAAATTAACCAGTGCCATTCTGACCGCTTCATTGGCAAAATTATCAGCCCGCACTTCGCCATCTACGGTTTCCAGGAAGTAGTCATAGCCGAAACGGCCACCACCACCGCTGGCACCGCGTTCGCGTTTGCCGTTATCTTCCACCAATACACTGACAGACAACCGCACCAGTGGGCGCACATCCGCCGCTAATGTGCCGTCGGTGGCAGCCACCAGAATTTGTTCATATACGCCGGTCAGACTGGCGCTCACTTCTTGCACGCGTTTATCGGCAGCACGCGCCACTTTATCGACGCGATGTAGCAAGGCGATTTTATCTTCCCGAGACAAACTTTGTAGCGGGTCGAGCAGCGGATAAAGCGCTTGATGGCGAATCTCGCCTAAGGTATGCACTTTGCCGTTGCCGGTATCGCGCACGATACTGCGCGCCGCATGGGCACTTTGCTGTAAGGCATTCAGGGTGATTTGATCGGCATAGGCAAAACCGGTTTTTTCACCGCTGACTGCTCGCACGCCGACACCCTGATCAATATTGTAAGAGCCATCTTTGATGATGCTGTCTTCCAACACCCAGGCCTCGTGGTAGCTGGACTGGAAATACAGGTCAGCATAATCGAGGCGGCGTTCAGCCAATTGCCCCAATACTGAGAACAAGTCCTGATGGTTCAGCTTGTTAGCAGCGAGTAACTGCTCACTGACAAACGAGAGGCTCATAGTTTTCACTCTTTATTTAGATGATTATCATGAATTAGATGATAGTTTATGCGACTGCGGCACCAGCGGCGGTAGGAAGCGATTATGCTGCAATACCGGCATCTGATTACGAATAGTTTCTAAGCCTTTAGTGTCAATTTTGACTTTCAAGGCAGCCACCGCATCTGGATTTTGGGCTAATATTTTACCCCAGGCATCGACTGCCATGGTGTGGCCCCAGGTACGGCGGGTCGCGCCATGACGCCCGACCTGCGCGGCGGCCAGTATCACACACTGGTTTTCAATCGCCCGTGCGCGCAATAATATTTCCCAGTGGGCCTCACCGGTCATTTTGGTAAAGGCCGCTGGGACTGAAATAATCTCGGCCCCCTGCGCCCGTAGCGCTTGGAACAAGCCGGGGAAGCGCAAATCATAGCAAACCGCCATACCCAAGCGGCCGACCGGCGTATCCACCACGGTCAGCTGTTGCCCCGGCTGATAGGTATCCGACTCACGATAGCGGCCATGGGCGTCGTTTATATCCACATCAAACATATGGATTTTGTCATAGCGCGCTTTCAACTCGCCTTGGTTGTCAAACAGCAAGCTACTGGTGGTGATAAGCTCCGGTGATTCCCGGCTTATCATCGGCATTGAACCCACTTGAATCCAGACACCATATTTGCGCGCCATCTCGCGGACTTCTTGCTGCAATGGCCCGTCATTATGCTGTTCAGCATGGTGTCGGTATGAGGCGGCATTGGCAAATAGCAATGCATTTTCCGGCGTCATAACCAGTTGAATGCCTGAGTTTAACTGTTTGATCTGCTGCTCAATTTGAGCCAGATTGTCACGGGTATTTTCACCGCTGCATAACTGTAATAATGCAACATTGGCATTTTTCATGGCGCCTTACTCTCCTTTAGTTGGCGTAATACTTCATGGATAGTTGGTTGATCCAAACTACCGGTAATCTGGTAGCGAATCAGCGAAACCTTGCTCCATAACGGCCCTAAAATCTTCGAGGCCGCAAAGACTGCCGCCCCGACCACCGGGTTAATGGCAAAAGCAGTTGCAACACCGACAGTGGCAGAAATCTCTGGCGTAATAACCGCTTCCATGGCTATCTGGCGTTGCGCCAAATCGACATTACCGCTCATGGCAATATCAGCCGCTAGCCCATCAGCAACTAAATCATTGGTATGCATCACGCCATTTTTGATATTGGCAGTGCCGCGAATAGAATCAAACGCGAAGTCACGACTGAACGTATCACTAAAATCGAGCTGGAGTTTACGCAATAGTGCGTCAAAACTGACCAGCCGCAATAGTTGGCCCGCACGCCCGCCACCAAGATCCGTCAGTAGCCCTCTACCCAATTTACCCTTTAATGTGCCATTGAGGGTATTTATCTGCGGTTGCCACGGAACACCATGCCAATTGACATCAGCATTGATATCAAATGAAGCCTCTTTCATTGGCGTCGTCAGGCCAAAGAACGAGATAGTTTCGTCAATTTTTGGCCCCGTCAGTGCCACATTGAGCGCGGTTTTATCACTGTCACCCTCTTGTTGCCATTGCCCGGTAACTTTAGCCCGCCCATTACCCGCCTCAATAAGGCCATTGGTCAGCGCCAGAATATTGCCTTTCGGGGTCAAATCCGCATTAACCCGCCCAACATTCTGCCCCAAAATCCAACAGGATTTACAACGCAATTGCAGGGCTGGCCAGTCATGGAACGAAATTTTACTGGGGCTTTGTGGCTCCTGCAATGCCGCTTGCGCCAGTGGGGTTTTCTCTGCACTTGCCGCCCATTGCGGGTTGTAATAAAGATAATCGAAGTTAGCCTGCCATGGCCCAAATTCAGCCATTAGCAAACTTCCGTCCACTTCCTGACCTTTTGCCGTGACTTTGGTCCCCGCAGGCAACGGCTCTACCATTAAAGCCAGATCGTGCCAGGCTTGCCCACCAATCAACAGCTGCGGAGTCTGCAATGTCAGCCGTTTAGGGAGAATGACATTGGATTCGCCGCCTTTTAGCGTCGGTTGAGCGGATGAGGCAAGAGGCGCACTGACTGCCGCAAGCTCAGGCCCGAGCAGAGTCAACCAGCGCTCGCCATCAAGGGCCGGTAATTTGAGGACTAAACCTTTATCCTCCGGCAATGGCGGTATTTTTTTGCTATCTGTTTTACTCTCTGTTTTCAACATCGCGGCGGTCTGCCAGATTGCGCGAGCTAACTCCACCTGCTGTTTTTGCATCAGCCACTGGCTGTTAAAGGCATTATTACCGCCCGCCGTGCCCGATAAGGTAAAGCTCTCCAGCCCACCGACCGCCTGTATCTGTAGCGGTAAAGATTGACCACTTGATTTATCTAGCGGTGACGGTAAGTGACTGCTCACTTTCTTGAGGTCAGCGGTGACATCAATCTTATAATCTGGTTTACCCTGTTTGGGTAATTGCACCGCGACTTTACCTTGCCAGTTGGCGCTGCCACTCAGCAATTTCGCCACATCGGCGGGTATGCCCGGTAATTTAGCCGGTAACCAATCGCCGTGTAGCCCAACATTGACCAAAAAGTTTTTGGGCTGTTCTTCGGTAGTAAAATCAACAGTTAGCGGTTGCCCAAACCAGTTGGCTGATAAAGTATCACTCTCAAGATTGCCATCATTGAAGCGGAATTTACCGCTGATATTCTCCAATTGGCTTTGCAGCGGCTTCACCAACAGGCTGTTATTTTTCAGTGTTACTTCACCGCTGGCATGCGTAATGCGGTTTTCTTCCAAGGGAATATCGAGGTGTAAGCGCCCACTAACATTACCCCCGACCTGCAATTCTTGCAGTGTTTCCGCCACTGAATCCTTAAGGGGGGTGTCAATAAAGTAGTCATGGACGGCGCGCCCAGCACCGGCAACTTCAGCATCGACATACAGTTTTTCTTTCAGATAATCTGGAATGATAGCGCTGATATTACTGCCGGTAACCTTGCCCAGCATGGCGTGAGGCGCGTTCATCCACAGACCTTCATTGAGGAAATTGAGGTCAATCGCTAAATTGTCTAATGCTGGCCAATCGGGTTGGAACTGGAAAGTGGCGTTACGCAGCGGGACATAAACCTGGAACTGGCCTTCTTTATGTTTATAAGGGAAATCATGGGGATTACCGTTATAAATCAACGTGGCATTATCCACTTGCCCACCCTGTAACGCCTCAGTCAGATAATCGGCCAGTTTCTCGCCCATTAACGGCACCGGGAAGTAGCGCCAGGCATCAGTAGCATCATACAGGCGGATACCACTCAGAATCTTGAGCCACGGCTGACCACTATTTTGCTGCATATAGTTTGGCTGCATATAGTGGAAACTGCCATTGCCCCACAGTGATTTAGCCCGGACATCCAGCTTATCACTCCACAACTCCCAGCCTTTATCATCAACTTGCCAGTTCACTGCACCGCTGGCCTGACTCACCTCCAGTGGGGCGCGGAACATATTACCATAAGGTAATAGGCTGTTTTTTAAGTTGATATCTAGCCGCCCTTGCTCGACAGAGCCACTGAGCGCACCGGCAAAATTATTTACCCCCGGCAACAGATCCCAATGCTGCCAACTGATATCGTGCCATTTGGCCTGAAAACGGGTCTTTGGCAGTTGGTTGATGGGAATATCCAATGCCAGCACATCGACGATCCCTTGGGGCTGCAAATCAGCCAAATGATTCATTAACTCAGGAGTAAAAAGTGACAACGTGGGCAATATCGGCCCCACTCGCTCTAGCTGAAGATTAGTGGCACGAATTCGTAACTCTTGAGATTGGTCTGGCCCAATAAACTGAGTATTTTCCGGCAACCACAGCGCAGACAGATGCCCTTTTGGCCAAGGTTGGCCGTCAGTTTTGAGACTCAATTCCGGCGCATCAATTTGCCAGCCATTACCATGGCGACGGCCTTCCAGTACAAAATTATCCACCGCGAGTTGATGGGATTCGCCCCCCACCGTCCAATTAGCCTGCCCCTGACTGAGCAGCACATTGCCACTGTAGATTTCGCCATTTTTGATACTCAACCAGGCCGCCAGACTGAACTCGGCACTGTCTAACCCCGTATTATTATGCAGCCAACGGCTAATCCAAGGTTTCAAATCAATATTATCGGCCTGCATATAAACAGTGCCGTTGCTCAAAATCCCCTGATTATCATGCAGATCCATCCGCACCATCAGCACGCCGTGCTGACCATTGATGGTCGACAGACTGATTTGCCCTTCAGCGCGATGCCGGCTTGGGGAGTTAAGCCAAGTCAGTTGTGGGATTTCTAATTCGGCGCGGGGGCCTGAGGGGGTAAGGAATGAAATACGACTGTTGCGCAGATCAAAACTTTCTAGCTGGCGTAAGAAGATATCAGTGAGGGTGCTGGCTTCAAAATTGCTGCCATTGCTTTGCTGCCGATCCAATGTGGTGTTGAGGTCCAACTGCAACTGATAGAAAGTCATATCGCGGAATTGCCAGCGCCAATGCAGCAATGACTGCCATACATCAAGCGCCAGGGTCACCCGCTGCACCTGCCAATTGGCTTGCGGCAATTGAGCGCGAATATCACGCAATTCCAATGTTGGGCCAAAGGTTTCCCACGTCCCTTGCATGAACCCCACTTCCAGTGGAATACCGCTAATGGACTGAACCTTGGCCACGATTTGTGCGCGATAATCGTTGATAAGAGGCAGCATCATGCGTAGCCCACTGACCAACAGTGCCACCACAACAATTATTGTGGCGCCTGTCGCAAACATTATCTTGGGCAGTCGCCTCACACTTCTCTCCTTGCCATCCGCTGCATGTGTGTCAGCGGAGATCGATAGATCCCATACCCAAAGACCAGGGGGTGCTTACATCATCACCACATCAAACTGTTCTTGGTTATACAGTGGCTCAATCTGGACTTTCACTTGCTTACCGACGAAGATTTCCACTTCAGCCAGCGCATGAGACTCTTCGCCTTTCAGCGCTTCACCCACTGCCGGAGAAGCATAAACCAGGAAGCGGTCAGAATCATAAGCATGGTGAACACGGACAATCTCGCGCAAGATTTCATAGCACACGGTTTCCACTGATTTGACCGTGCCACGGCCACGGCAGGTCGGGCACTCATTGCACAGCACATGCTCGATGCTCTCCCGCGTGCGCTTGCGGGTCATTTCAACTAAGCCTAGCTGAGAGAAACCGTTAATACTGGTTTTTACCCGATCTTTACTCAGCGCTTGTTCCAGTGAATGCAAAACGCGCCGACGGTGTTCTTCATTGCTCATGTCAATGAAATCAATAATGATAATCCCCCCCAGATTCCGCATCCGCAACTGGCGGGCGATAGCTTGAGTGGCCTCAATATTGGTATTGAAGATAGTTTCGTCAAGATTACGGTGACCAACAAATGCACCGGTGTTGATATCCACGGTGGTCATAGCTTCTGTCTGGTCAATAATCAGGTAACCGCCTGATTTTAATTCAACTTTTCTTTCTAAAGAGCGCTGTATTTCATTTTCGACATCAAAGAGGTCAAAAATGGGTTGTTTGCCCGCATACAGCTCCAGTTTCTCAGTCATTTCTGGAATATATTCACGGGTAAACTCCACCAGCAAATCATAAGTCAATTTGGAGTCGACACGGATTTTATCCAGCGCAGCACCAGCAAAATCACGGAGTACCCGCTGTGCCAGTGCCATTTCACCATATAGCTTATATTTGGTGATATTGCGTTTTTTACGTTCCTGAACTTTCGCCCATAAGCGCTTAAGGAAGGCGGCATCAGCGGCCAGCTCTTCTTCACCAATCCCCTCCGCGGCGGTACGGATAATAAAACCGCCTTGCTCATCACAATACTCTGCCACGGTTTTTTTCAGGCGTTCGCGTTCAGCTTCACTTTCAATACGCTGGGAAACACCGACATGGGCAGCCCCTGGCATTAAGACCAGATAGCGGGAAGGTAGCGTGATATCGGTGGTCAAACGTGCGCCTTTGGTGCCAAGCGGGTCTTTCACCACCTGCACCATTAAATCCTGCCCCTGACGAACCAGTTCAGCGATATCGCGCACATTGAAATTTTTCTGCTCATCCCCTGCCACGCACTCGGTGTGGGGCATGATATCGGAAGCATGAAGGAAAGCGGCCTTATCCAGCCCGATATCGACAAAAGCCGCCTGCATGCCCGGTAATACCCGGCTAACACGGCCTTTGTAGATATTGCCGACGATGCCTCTTTTCGCTTCGCGCTCAATGTGAATTTCTTGTAAGATGCCACCATCAATGTAGGCAACCCGCGTTTCAGACGGTGTGATATTGACCAGTAATTCAGCTGTCATGACTTCCTCTCACATTACGCAGCGCAATGAAATGACTTAGTAATTCATGGGTTTCAACTAACGGCAGCCCCACCACAGCATGGTAACTGCCGCTAATGGTTCTGACGAAACAACCACCTTTCCCCTGAATACCGTAAGCGCCCGCTTTGTCCATGGGTTCACCGGTAGCAATATAGTCACTGATTTCCAACTGAGATAACACGCGGAATGTCACATCTGTCACCACCATGGTAGATAACACCTCTTGTTTATCCGCCAGTGACACCGCAGTGATCACTTGATGTTGCTGCCCGGACAGCGCACTGAGTATTTCCTGCGCATGGGCTTTATCTCGTGGTTTTTCTAATACTTGCCCATTTAACACCACAATGGTGTCTGCTCCAAGTACCGGCAGATCCCGTGGAGCGACCATCACCCCTGCTCGTGCTTTGTCCTGTGCCAAACGCTGGACATATTCTTGCGCACTTTCCTCTGGTCTACGCAGCTCTTCAACTTCTGTTTTCAGCACCTCAAAAGGGACATCAAGCAGGGTCAGTAATTCACGGCGGCGTGGAGAACCAGAGGCGAGATACAGGGCGGTCATGAGTCTTAAATCCTTATTGCACCGTAAATCGACGGCGAATTTTACGCATTAACAAAAATAGCCACGGCCATAGAATACCGTTGACCACACTACTCCAGAAGACTTCGGGGCGGAATGAGACATTACTGACTAAAAACTCAGACCAAAACACCACGACATCCATGGTCAGTGACAGTAATATCACAATGAGCGCCTGTTGCCACAGCGCCATATTGCGAAATAGCTGAAACTTAAACGCGACCAAATAAGCAATAATACTGAGTGCCAGCGCCCGCACCCCGAGAGTAGACCCCAAAATAAGGTCCATAATCAGCCCGAGAATGAACCCCGTTCCCACATTCACCCGGTGCGGTAAGGCCATCACCCAATAAATTAAGACTAATGCTAGCCACGAAGGCCGGAACATATAAATTTGTTCGGGCCACGGCATAATTTGCAACACCATGGCAATCAGGAAAGATAACCAGATAACCCAACGGCCATTGCTGCTGTAGCGGTTCATGGTGATACTCCCGGAACAGTCACTGCTGTTGGTGCCGTGTTTGCAGGCGGTGCCGGAGGGCCCATCTCATCGGCGGCAGGCAATACTTGCGACATCATGGGAGCCAAACGTTCATTCGCGACCCGGCGAACTTCATCGGGGGGGAGTGGAGTATCGCCATTGCGATCGGCGCCCCACAATAACAGCAGATAACGTAAACGTTGCAAATCGGCGGTCGGGCGTGCCTGAATCACCGTATAAGCGCGCTGGTTATCAACTTTGACCGAAGAAACCACGGCTACCGGATAACCCTCTGGGAAACGTCCGCCCAAACCGGAGGTCACTAATACATCACCAACACGAATATCTGTATTGCTAGGTAAGTGCTCTAATAATAAGTCATCGGTGCAACCGCTACCGGCGGCAATCACCCGAATATCATTTCGCAGAACCTGAATAGGAAGCGCGTGGGAGGTATCACAAATCAATAAGACGCGGCTGGTTAATTTACTGACCGCAACAACCTGGCCCACGACCCCCCGGTCACTGATAACCGGCTGGCCTTCATACACGCCATTGTTAGAGCCTTTGTCGATAACGACTTGGTCACTATAAGGGTCTGTCCCGCTGGACATCACCTGAGTCACCATTTTTTGTTCATCCTGACGCAGCGGAGAACCGAGTAATTCACGTAACCGGTTGTTTTCCTGCTTAAATTGCCCAAGCAACTGTAGGTCAGTATTTTTTAGCAATAGCTCTTGGCGTAACGCACGGTTTTCCAGCTCTAACTGCTTATGAGTAGCCAGAGTTTCAGAAACGTTGTCGAGAACTTTACGTGGCCCATTGGCCAGAAAATAGAAAGGGCTAACGGCGGTGTCCATGTAGGTACGGATTTTAACAAATGTACCTAATCGGCTATCCGCAATAACCAAAACAATGGCTGCAAGAACGGCAAAAAACAACCGCAGTTGCAGAGATGGACCCCGGCTAAAAATCGGCTTCATAAATTATGCGTATTCCTTGGCGGCATGAAGGAAAAAGCGCCAAATCTAAATCTCCCTTTCGTACTTGACGTTACAGCACTCTGCACGGCTTTCACTCACTCGAACAACTGACCGGTGTCAGCGCATCCGAATTCGTTCCTTTGCCTGGCTGCAACGCCAATGACTTTTACCTTGGGTATAGATTTATCCGACCGGCCCTTCTCCCTTTGGCTAACTATTCTTCGCTGAACAAATCGCCGCCATGCATGTCGATCATTTCCAACGCTTTACCACCACCGCGAGCGACGCAGGTCAATGGATCTTCTGCCACCACCACTGGGATGCCGGTCTCTTCCATCAGTAGGCGATCCAGGTTACGCAGCAATGCGCCACCACCGGTCAACACCATACCGCGCTCAGAGATATCAGATGCCAATTCTGGTGGGCACTGTTCCAGCGCCACCATAACTGCACTAACGATACCGGTCAGTGGCTCTTGCAGCGCTTCAAGGATCTCATTGGAATTTAGCGTAAAGCCACGTGGCACACCTTCTGCAAGGTTACGGCCACGGACTTCAATTTCCAGAACTTCATCACCCGGATAGGCAGAACCGATGCTGTGCTTGATACGTTCAGCTGTCGCTTCACCAATCAGAGAACCGTAGTTACGGCGCACATAATTAATGATAGCTTCATCAAAGCGGTCACCACCGATACGCACGGAAGAAGAGTAAACCACACCGTTCAGAGAGATAACGGCCACTTCTGTGGTACCGCCACCAATATCCACAACCATTGAACCGGTTGCTTCAGAAACCGGTAAACCTGCACCAATTGCCGCAGCCATAGGCTCTTCAATCAGAAACACTTCACGGGCACCTGCGCCCTGAGCTGATTCACGGATCGCACGGCGCTCAACCTGAGTTGCCCCGACCGGTACGCACACTAATACACGCGGACTTGGGCGCATAAAGCTGTTGCTGTGAACTTGCTTGATAAAGTGTTGCAGCATTTTTTCAGTGACAAAGAAATCGGCAATAACACCGTCTTTCATCGGGCGAATAGCTGCGATATTGCCGGGGGTACGCCCAAGCATCTGTTTGGCATCATGGCCTACAGCCGCAACGCTCTTCGGTGAACCGGCACGATCCTGACGAATAGCAACCACTGAAGGTTCATTCAGTACAATGCCTTGTCCTTTAACATATATAAGGGTATTGGCGGTACCCAAGTCGATGGACAAGTCGTTGGAAAACATGCCACGAAATTTCTTAAACATAACGAAAGGATAATCCTGCAAGCTGGGGGCGAAAAATAAAATCCGCCTACTTTACCAACCACACGAAGCAGCGACAAGGCGCAAAAACGTCCTGATTCGGTGAAAAAGTAGCTGCGTTATTGACATCTCGTTTCATTCAGCCCCCATGTTGCTTGAAAAGGTTGAATAAACCCTCGACACAACACAGAATCTGCGCAACGACCGGCGTAACACAGCACATAAAATCTAACATTTAACCTGATTCTCGTCGGAAGTAAGTGCCCACCAACGATTTACGGAAATGACTAACACATTCTACGTTAATTTTTGCTCAACGATCAGGCTAAACATAGCCCTAATACGAATATTTTTTCTTTCCGGGGTTTAAAAGCGTTGGCGGAGCAAAAAAATTGCCCTGTCCACCGTAAACACCCTTTTCCTTCAGCGTTTGCCATTCTTCACGGGTAAGAACTTCTGCCGCAAAAACTTTTGCATGCGTTCCCGCACAGGCACCGGTCAGGCTTTCGACAAACAGCTGATTTTCATAACGTAAATTAATGCTTCTGACTAATCCTGGATGAAGTTTAATCATTTCAACCCGGAGAGACTTAATGTATGACGTACTGACAACTGTCAATCCGGCCTGTGACACCATAACCTTGCAGCCTACACCGAGTAACAAACGCATCATCGGACGGATTTGGCTGATATATTGACACACATCTGCCTCTGCAAGTTCAAAGATAATTCGCTCTCGATCAGATTTTCTGCATTGCAACAGCGTATCCCGCAGCCAGCGCTGGAAAGGACGCTGCAATAATGAATCAACGCTGATAGAAAATGCCAGAGTTTCGTCCGGCCATAAAGCTAATAAAGGAATTATCCGATCAATTTTTTGACGGTCATATCGCTCACCCAGACCGAATAATTGTACCAGCGGTGTAAATTCCGCAGCCCGTAATTCTTGTTCACCATCATATATGCGGCTCATTATTTCACGATGGTGAATTTTACCATCAACGGTAACAACCGGTTTCTGATAAAGCCGTGGGCCACCATTAGCCAGTGTTTGTTCCAACAAAGTGCGCCATTTGACACTGCCACGCCCTTTTTCAGCTACTTTGGTATCGTAAACATACCAGCCATTCCCCCCATACATCGCCGCATTTTTGGTCGCTTGTCCAGCATTATCCATTATTTGTTCGGCTGAATCGCCATTGCGATACGCCACAATACCAATATGCAGCAATGACTCACGGTCAATAACATGTGGCTCGGGTAACGACCCGACCGCATGAACTAATTGTGCGGCCATAACTGCAGCATCTTTTAGTGTTTTATGGGGCAGTAAAATCGCGATGTCACTCTGATGGTAACGCGCCAATAATACAGAAGGATTGCGAGTAACAAAGGTAGAAAGCAGGTTAATCAGCGAATGCATCAGTTCTTGAACCTGCTGGTGATCACCCGTTTCAATTAGACTATCAAAGTCCGGCAACTGTACCATCATAACCACCCCATGAGCGCCGGATTCCTCCATTTGAGTCGTCAACTGATTATCAAAAAATTGGCGATTACTGAAGCCGGTTTCGGCATCCTGCGCGGCAAAAGCACGAATCAAAGTATCAACACGATTACGCTCTTCCCGAACTTCTATCAGCTCAGCCAATAGATGATCAATTGCGCGGCTGGCGCAAGGTGGCCATTCATGACCTTCGCTATGAATAGCGTGTTCACGTTCGCCATTCAGAATACGTTTGGCCCGCCACTCAAGTTTTTCCTGGCCTGCGGTCTGCTCACGCAGCCAACGGAAACTTAGCAGGAGCGTCATCGCAACAATCACGACCACCAATGACAAAATCGCGACAGCATAAAGGGAGCGGGCATAGCTGCTTAAAGGGTCAATATAGCTGAAATGCATGGAAGCCCCTGGTTGATGCAACATAGGTACCACCAGGCTACGGTAGCGGCTTTGACTGTTCCAGGGAGCATAAATGGCGGGGAGTTTTAGTTGATACAATGTGCTGTTTTCATTCTGGACGCTAACTTCCAACACGCCCAGCGTTCGCATCATGATAGGCAGCCATTCACGTTCTTTATCAGCAGGTTGCAGCAACAATGACTGATCATAAGCTGTCACGATGCTCTGGAGGCGATGCTCCATTTTTTTCTGACACAAATAGAAAAAACTGGCCGTACTGCCCAGTAACACTAAACACATAGCCAATACGACCAGCAAGGTCATAAACACAGAAAGTTTGGTTGTAAATCGCATCCTTTAACCTTGCGAAGCGCAATTCAGTGAAAAAAATGCCTCTGTTCCTTCGAGGAAGACACTATATGACAAACCGCCATCATAGTACTGATTTTTTACCTCATAATACGACCAGAACCCTATAACTCAGCCTTTTTCCCAGAACTTCGGGTAAATCCTCTTTCAAGGATAGTCACGGACGAAATCATCGGCCTCATTTTTGTTCTTGATCAGGCTAGAAGGTTGATGTTGTCGCTATATTGGCTCACTCTTAATCCATACCTTTCTGCATTCATACTATCTATAGGTGTTATATGCGAGCGCTTGTTCTTGAGCAAACTGAAGGCCGGACTACCGCAGAAGTGCGCGAAATATCCCCATCACAGTTGCCAGCCGGTAATGTCACCGTTGATGTTAATTGGTCCAGCTTGAATTATAAGGATGCACTGGCTATCACGGGCAAAGGGAAGATTATCCGTGAATTTCCCATGGTACCTGGTATCGATTTTGCCGGCACCGTCCACAGCAGTGAAGATCCGCGTTTTCATGTCGGCCAGTCGGTTTTACTGACAGGTTGGGGCGTGGGGGAAAATCATTGGGGCGGATTGGCAGAGCAGGCTCGTGTCAACGGCGACTGGCTGGTGCCTATGCCTGACGGGTTAGAGCCGCGTAAGGCTATGATTATTGGTACGGCTGGTTTTACCGCAATGCTGTGTGTCATGGCGCTGGAAGAAGGTGGCGTGACACCAGAAAGTGGCGAAGTGGTGGTCACCGGGGCCAGCGGTGGCGTCGGTAGCACAGCAATCGCCCTACTTGCAGCTCTGGGTTATAAAATCGCCGCCATTTCTGGCCGTGACAGTAACAGTGACTATCTAAAAGGCCTCGGCGCTCATCGAGTATTGTCACGTAATGATTATCTTGATGCTTCCCGCCCATTGGAAAAACAGTTATGGGCGGGTGCCATTGATACTGTTGGCGACAAATTGCTGGCTAAAGTCTTGGCTCAAATGAATTACAACGGCACCGTGGCCGCGTGTGGTTTGGCTGGCGGCTATTCGCTCCCGACGACCGTGATGCCCTTTATTCTGCGCAATGTGCGGTTGCAAGGGGTGGATTCAGTGATGACACCGCAACATCGCCGTCTGCAAGCTTGGCAACGTTTACAGCAAATTTTGCCTGAAAGCTTCTATCAACAAGCTTCGCAAGCTATCACACTCGCCGATGCCCCGACCATCGCTGCTCGCCTATTGGCGAATGAAATTACCGGTAGAACCTTGGTAAAAGTTCGCTGATTCACCGCCACTGGGGGGCATGCTCCCCAGCTTATTATTCGTATTGTAATGATTTTCAAATTTCTCTCCGCCCCCTAGCACTTGTCCCTATAAGCCGCCATGATTAATATCAATAAAGTCGATATGCTTCCCCCTGTTTGATGGAGTCATTTTATGCGCAACTTTTCATCCCATTCCCTGCGTAATGCTGCCACGCCACGCAAGCTAACCGAAGCGGATGTCACCCCAGAAAGTGTTTTTTATCAGCGCCGTAAGGTATTGCAAGCATTGGGAATTACTGCTGCCACACTGGCATTGCCTACATCTGCACAAGCTGATTTGCTGGCATGGTTTAAAGGGAATAATCGCCCCAAAGCCCCTTCTGGCAAGCCGCTGGATTTCACTCAATCAACGGTTTACCACCCAGATTTGGCGCTAACACCGGAAGATAAAGTCACCGGCTATAATAATTTCTATGAATTCGGCTTGGATAAAGCCGACCCTGCCGCCAATGCCGGCACACTGAAAACCGAAGGCTGGCAGATAAAAATCGACGGTGACGTCGCCAAGCCCATGACACTCGATATTGATGACCTGATAAAACGCTTCCCATTAGAGGAGCGCATTTATCGGATGCGCTGTGTAGAAGCCTGGTCAATGGTGGTGCCGTGGATTGGGTTTGAATTGGGCAAATTGCTTAAGCTGGTTGAACCCACCAGCAATGCTCGCTATGTCGCATTCCAAACACTTTATGCGCCGGATCAGATGCCGGGGCAGCAAGATCGTTTTATTGGCGGCGGCTTGAAATACCCTTATGTCGAGGGATTGCGGCTGGATGAGGCAATGCACCCATTGGCCTTTATGACACTGGGCGTGTATGGCAAAGCCCTGCCGCCACAAAATGGCGCGCCGCTAAGGCTCGTCACCCCGTGGAAATACGGTTTTAAAGGCATAAAATCCATTGTTCATATTCGCCTGACTCATGACCAGCCCCCAACCACTTGGAACCTGAGTGCGCCCAACGAATATGGTTTTTATGCCAATGTGAACCCTCATGTCGACCATCCGCGCTGGTCGCAAGCAACCGAACGCTTTATTGGCTCAGGCGGTATCCTGGATGTTCAGCGCCAGCCGACACTGTTATTTAACGGTTATGCCGATCAAGTCGCATCACTCTACCGTGGCTTGGATCTGCGGGAGAATTTCTGATGCGGCTCAGTTTACGGCAAATTAAGTGGCTAAAAGTGGCTATTTGGTTGGCGGCCACACTCCCCTTTCTGTGGCTAATTTTATCTGTAGATCAAGGTTGGTTCAGTGCCGACCCGGCTAAAGATATTCAGCATTTCACTGGGCTAATGACCCTAAAATTATTATTGGCGACACTGCTGGTCACGCCACTGGCGCGCTATGGCAAACAACCGCTGTTAATCCGCTGCCGCCGGTTGTTGGGTTTATGGTGTTTTGCCTGGGGAACACTACATTTGGTCAGTTACTCGGTACTGGAACTTGGGCTGAGTAATATTGGCTTACTGGGGCGTGAGCTGGTCACCCGCCCTTACCTGACATTGGGCATAATAAGTTGGTTATTGTTACTGTCACTGGCGGTGACATCCACCTTGTGGGCGCAACGAAAAATGGGAGCCAACTGGCAAAAATTGCATAATTTGGTGTATGTTGTCGCCATTCTTGCACCAATTCATTATCTTTGGTCGGTCAAAACGCTATCGCCATTCCCAATTATTTACGCGGTGATAGCAGCAATATTATTGGCGCTACGCTATAAAAAATTTCGCCAATGGTGCCGCTAAAAACCTGAACTTTTCATTGGTCATTATCTTTTTCTATTGAATATCTTCGCTGATAAGACCAGTATTTAGCTGCTAATTGCTACGATATCATTATAATGCCCGACCTTAATGCCGATCGCAGTGTCAAATTCGTCGTAAAAAGGTGACAAATCGGTGACATCAGGTTATTTTTTACGATGATGGACTAATTGCCGGAGATACCAGCACAATGTCGGATAAGTTTCACATTTTGCTTCTGAATGGCCCTAACTTGAATCTGCTTGGAACACGTGAACCGGAAAAGTACGGTGACACCACATTGGCTGATATTGTCAGCCAATTAGAGACTCAAGCTCAGGGAATGGATGTGGTGCTATCCCATTTGCAGTCAAATGCAGAGCATGTGCTGATCGATAGAATTCACCAGGCACGGGGTAATACTGATTTTATCTTGATCAACCCGGCAGCGTTTACACATACCAGTGTTGCACTGCGCGATGCATTGTTAGGTGTGCAGATCCCGTTTATCGAGGTCCACTTGTCTAATGTGCATGCCCGGGAGCCTTTCCGTCATCATTCATATCTCTCTGATATCGCGGTTGGCGTAATCTGTGGACTTGGCGCAGATGGCTACAACTTTGCTTTACAGGCAGCGGTAAATCGCTTGTCAAAATCCAACTAGACCCGAAACAGATGGGTATAATTGCAACACACAAAGAGTACGGAATCACACTCATGGATATTCGTAAGATTAAGAAACTGATCGAACTGGTTGAAGAATCCGGCATTTCAGAGCTGGAAATCTCAGAAGGCGAAGAGTCAGTACGCATCAGTCGTGCTCCTGCCGCACCAAACTACCCAATGATGCAACAGCCGTATGCTTTTGCTGCTCCACAGCAACAACCTGCTCTGGCCGCTGCCGTCGCTCCAGCACCTGCTGAAGCCGCTGCCCCTGCTGCTATCAGTGGCCATATCGTGCGCTCCCCAATGGTCGGTACTTTCTACCGCACCCCGAGCCCGGATGCTAAATCCTTCATTGAAGTAGGTCAGAAAGTTTCTGTTGGTGACACTCTTTGCATCGTTGAAGCGATGAAAATGATGAACCAAATCGAAGCAGATAAATCCGGTACTGTAAAAGCCATTCTGGTTGAAAACGGTCAACCGGTTGAATTCGACGAGCCTCTTGTCGTCATCGAATAACGAGGCGTTCCATGCTTGATAAAATCGTAATCGCTAACCGCGGTGAGATTGCGCTGCGTATCCTGCGAGCTTGTAAAGAGCTGGGGATCAAAACTGTGGCAGTTCACTCTGTTGCAGACCGTGATCTTAAACACGTGTTATTGGCTGACGAGACTGTCTGTATCGGTCCCGCACCTTCTGTTAAAAGCTATCTGAACATTCCGGCAATCATTTCTGCTGCTGAGATCACTGGCGCGGTGGCTATTCACCCCGGCTATGGTTTCTTGTCTGAAAATGCTGATTTTGCCGAACAGGTAGAACGTTCAGGTTTCATCTTCATCGGCCCACGTGCCGAAACCATTCGCCTGATGGGTGACAAGGTTTCTGCAATAAATGCCATGAAGAAAGCTGGCGTACCTTGTGTACCTGGCTCTGATGGCCCACTGGATGACGATACCGCCAAGAATAAAGCCTTTGCCAAACGAATCGGTTATCCGGTCATTATCAAGGCATCAGGCGGTGGTGGTGGTCGTGGTATGCGTGTGGTTCGTCACGACAAAGATCTGGAGCAATCCATTAACATGACCCGTGCGGAAGCCAAAGCGGCTTTCAATAACGACATGGTTTATATGGAAAAATACCTGGAAAATCCACGCCATATCGAAATTCAGATTTTGGCTGACGGTCAGGGTAATGCTATCTATCTGGCTGAACGCGACTGTTCTATGCAGCGCCGCCACCAGAAAGTGGTTGAAGAGGCACCAGCGCCAGGTATCACCAGCGAAATGCGCCGTCATATCGGTGAACGCTGCGCGAAAGCCTGTGTGGAAATCGGCTATCGTGGTGCGGGGACTTTCGAGTTCCTGTATGAAAACGGCGAGTTCTATTTCATCGAAATGAACACCCGTATTCAGGTTGAGCACCCGGTTACCGAAATGATCACCGGTGTCGATTTGATCAAAGAACAGCTGCGGATCGCTGCGGGCCAACCTCTCTCCATCAAACAAGATGAAGTGAAAGTCCACGGCCACGCAGTAGAGTGCCGTATCAACGCCGAAGATCCGAATACCTTCCTGCCGAGCCCGGGTAAAATTACCCGTTTCCATGCGCCGGGCGGTTTTGGGGTGCGTTGGGAGTCTCATATTTACGCCGGTTATACCGTGCCACCATATTATGACTCCATGATCGGTAAGCTGATCACTTACGGTGAAAACCGTGATGTGGCGATTGCCCGTATGAAAAATGCGCTGGCAGAACTCATTATCGATGGCATCAAGACCAACGTTGAGTTACAGCAGCGCATCATGAACGACGAGAACTTCCAGCACGGTGGCACCAATATTCACTATCTGGAGAAAAAACTCGGGTTGCAAGAAACCTAATTTTTTCGCCTTTCATGCGCTTTACCTTTTATATCAAGGCCGGTTAATCATCGGCCTTTTTTCTTTTTAAGCTTTGTTTATGCTTTTATACCCAAAATCATGGGCATTACAACCTGCTGACTAACAACGCTGTAGCGCTAAAGAGAAATGACCCAAAGTAATTGGTGCTACAGCTAGGCTGCAAATGAGCTTATCCCGATGAGCTTACATAAGTAAGTGATTCGGGTAGGCGAGAGCAGCTAACAACGCTGTAGCGCCAAGTATGAAGGGGATTGGAGAAAATATGGATACAAGATTCCTACAAGCCAATAAAGAAGCGCGCTGGGCCTTTGGCTTAACCCTGGCTTATCTGGCTGGGTGGATAATAACGGCTTATTTACCGGGCAATATCCCCGGTATAAGCGGCCTGCCAGCTTGGTTTGAAGCGGCTTGTATTGCATTGCCACTGCTGTTTATTGTGCTGTGCTGGCTAATGGTGCGTTTCGTCTTCCGTGATATCTCGCTGGAGGATGACAATGCAAACTGATGTCATTCTGCCATTAGTGGGCTATCTGGCCATGGTATTCGGCTTATCCGTTTATGCTTATACCCGCCGTAAAACCGGGAATTTTCTTAACGAATACTTCATCGGCAACCGTTCGATGGGCGGATTTGTCCTGGCAATGACCTTGACCGCCACTTATATCAGTGCCAGTTCATTTATTGGCGGGCCGGGTGCCGCTTATAAATACGGCCTGGGCTGGGTGTTATTGGCAATGATTCAATTGCCCGCGGTGTGGCTGTCTCTGGGAGTATTGGGTAAGAAATTTGCCATTCTAGCGCGCCGTTATAATGCCGTGACCCTCAACGACATGCTGTATGCCCGTTATCAAAGCCGCCTATTAGTGTGGTTGGCCAGCATCAGTTTGTTGGTGGCGTTTGTCGGGGCCATGACGGTGCAGTTTATCGGTGGCGCGCGCTTGTTGGAAACCGCAGCGGGCATCCCTTATGACACTGGCTTATTGATTTTCGGTATCAGTATCGCGCTATATACCTCTTTTGGTGGTTTCCGCGCCAGCGTGCTGAATGATGCCTTACAAGGCATGGTGATGTTGGTCGGTACCATTTTACTGTTGGTGGCGGTTATCCATGCCGCAGGTGGGCTGCACAAAGCCGTCGAGACTCTACAGCATATTGATCCGGCGCTGGTCTCCCCTCAGGGTGGCGATCAAATCCTCGACTTGCCGTTTATGGCATCATTCTGGATCCTGGTGTGCTTTGGGGTGATAGGTCTGCCGCATACCGCCGTGCGTTGTATTTCGTATCGTGATAGTAAAGCCGTGCATCGCGGCATAATCCTCGGCACCATTGTGGTGGCTATCTTGATGTTCGGTATGCATCTGGCCGGTGCATTAGGCCGGGCGATCCTGCCGGATCTGAAGATCCCGGATCAAGTGATCCCCACACTGATGATCACCGTGCTCCCGCCCTTTGCCGCTGGGATCTTTCTGGCCGCACCGATGGCGGCGATAATGTCGACCATCAATGCCCAGTTACTGCAATCCTCCGCGACTATTGTGAAAGATTTATACCTCAATCTGCGGCCGGAAGAGCTGAAGAATGAACGTAAGTTAGCGCGTATTTCCAGCATGTCGACACTGATCCTCGGGCTATTATTGCTACTTGCCGCCTGGCGGCCACCCGAAATGATTATCTGGCTGAATCTATTGGCCTTTGGCGGTCTGGAGGCGGTATTCCTCTGGCCATTGGTGCTGGGGTTATACTGGGAGCGCGCCAATGCCCACGGTGCCCTTAGCTCAATGATTGTCGGCGCGGTATGCTATACAGTACTGGCCAGCTTCGATATTAAGATAGCCGGCCTGCACCCAATCGTGCCCTCGCTGGCGCTTAACCTGCTGGCGTTCTATATCGGGAATCAGTTTGGCGACAGGGCACGAGCGCAACAGCCCGTGGTTGCCAGCACTGAATAAATGACTATTTGCAGGTATTATTTACCGAAACCCTATTGATAAAAACCGATCGTGAGACCTCAGTTGAAGATCGGTTTTGGAAGAGAAAGCTATGCCTTGGATCCAACTAAAACTAAACACCACCGGTAACCAGGCCGAATCTCTTGGTGATGTCCTAATAGAAAGTGGCGCGGTCTCTGTGACCTTCCAGGATACCCACGATAATCCGGTGTTTGAGCCACTGCCGGGGGAAACCCGCCTGTGGGGCGATACCGACGTAATTGGCCTGTATGATGCAGAAACCGATATGGCGGAAGTGGTCGCTACGCTGGAATATAACCCGCAACTCGGTCAAGGTTTCATCCATAAGATTGAGCAGTTGGAAGATAAAGATTGGGAACGTGAATGGATGGATAATTTCCACCCAATGCGTTTTGGTGAGCGCCTGTGGATTTGCCCTAGCTGGCGTGATGTGCCCGACCCAACAGCCGTGAACGTGATGCTCGACCCCGGTTTGGCATTTGGTACCGGTACTCACCCGACGACCGCATTGTGTCTGCAATGGCTCGATAGCCTCAACCTACAGGATAAAACCGTTATCGATTTCGGTTGCGGCTCCGGCATCCTGGCGATTGCAGCTCTAAAACTCGGTGCTAAGCGCGCTATTGGCATTGATATTGATCCGCAAGCCATTCAGGCCAGTCGTGATAACGCGCAGCGTAACGGCGTTTCAGAGCGTTTGGAGCTGTATCTTGCCAAAGATCAGCCAGCCGACTTATCCGCTGACGTGGTAGTCGCCAATATCCTGGCAGGCCCATTACGGGAACTCGCGCCGTTGATTAGTGTTTTGCCGGTTGCGGGCGGCCATCTTGGCTTGTCAGGTGTGCTGGCAACACAGGCAGAGAGTGTCGCACAAGCTTACGAGGATAAATTCGCTCTCGACCCAGTGGCTGAAAAAGAAGAGTGGTGCCGCATCACCGGTATCAAGAAGTCATAGCGACTCCGCCAATAATAGCTATCCATGTTGTAGGCGTTGCAACACTCACGGTTGTAACGCCAAATTCGCAGAATGCACTAGCATTTCCTGGTAGCAGCTAGCAATCCATCAAGCACTTTTTTTAACTGAAATGAGATGTCTGACTCATTTATATCTGTTCTTTATCATTGATTTGATGAATAAATCAGCATTATCAACCTTAACCATGTTGCATAACTAGTCGAAAATTATGTTGTTTAGTAGAAAAAACTAAAGCGCACAAATTAATCATATTAACTTAACCTAATGTTATATATGAATAAATAATTAATTATCCAAGATTAGTCTGCAATTTATCGCGCTTTTTTCATCAATTGGTCAAAGTTTGGCCTTTCATCTGAGCGCAAAAATGCGTAATATACGCGCCCTTACGGACACAGTGTGGTCATTCTTTGTCTATGCGTATTGGACACATCCAGCTTACAAATTGCCTGATTGCCGCCCCGATGGCGGGCATCACAGATCGCCCATTCAGAGCGCTATGTCATGGTATGGGGGCTGGGATGGCTGTATCTGAAATGCTCTCCTCTAATCCAGAGGTATGGCGGACGGATAAGTCGCGTTTGCGCATGGTTCATAGTGATGAGCCGGGGATTCGTGCCGTGCAGATTGCTGGTAATGACCCGGATGAGATGGCAGCAGCCGCCCAAATCAATGTGGCGAATGGTGCACAAATCATCGACATCAATATGGGATGTCCGGCCAAGAAAGTGAATCGCAAACTGGCAGGATCCGCATTATTGCAGCATCCTGAATTGGTCAAACAGATCCTCTCCGCAGTCGTTAACGCGGTAGATGTCCCAGTAACGTTGAAGATCCGGACGGGTTGGTCGACCGAACACCGTAACTGTATAGAAATTGCCCAATTGGCCGAAAACTGTGGTATACAAGCCCTGACGATTCATGGCCGAACCCGTTCTTGTTTGTTTAATGGCGAGGCGGAATACGACAGCATTCGGGCAGTTAAGCAGATTGTTTCCATTCCCGTTATCGCGAATGGTGACATCACTGACCCGCATAAAGCCAGAGCGGTACTGGACTACACTGGGGCTGATGCCCTGATGATAGGACGTGCCGCTCAGGGAAGACCTTGGATCTTCCGGGAAATCCAGCATTACCTGGACACTGGGGAGCTGCTGCCACCGATGCCACTTGGCGAAGTGCAGCGCTTGTTAAACGGGCATATACGGGAATTGCACGACTTTTATGGTCCAGGCAAGGGATTTCGTATTGCACGTAAGCACGTCTCTTGGTATCTCCAGGAGCACGCCCCTAACGACCAGTTTCGGCGCACATTCAACGCCATTGAGGATGCCAGCGAACAGCTGGAGGCGTTGGAGGCATATTTCGAAAATCTTGCGTAAACAGAAAAAAGAGCTGACAGAACTATGTTCGAACAACGCGTAAATTCTGACGTACTGACCGTTGCAACCGTAAACTCACAAGATCAGGTGACTCAAAAGCCTTTGCGTGACTCGGTAAAACAAGCACTGAAGAACTATTTTGCTCAACTGAATGGTCAGGATGTGAGTGACCTGTATGAGTTGGTACTGGCTGAAGTTGAACAGCCATTGTTGGACATGGTGATGCAATACACCCGTGGCAACCAAACCCGTGCTGCCCTGATGATGGGCATTAACCGTGGCACGCTGCGTAAGAAATTGAAAAAATACGGCATGAACTGATACTAGTCAGTTAAGTTGTTGTTTAAAAAGGCGTACTCCACACGGAGCGCGCCTTTTTTGTTAGGTGATTTCTAGGCTACTTCTACCCAATTGCGGCCCTGCTGCTTCGCTCGGTATAAAGCTTCATCCGCCCGCTTCAGCGCATCCTCTGGTGTCCCGACCCCATTCCAGAATGCTACCCCCAATGAAATCGTGATAGGTCGGATGCCCGGCATCACCATCATTTCTACATTGTGCCGCAGCCGGTTAGCAACCTGTATAGCAACATCCGGCACAGTACCCGGCAGCAACATCAGAAACTCTTCACCGCCACTGCGGCACAGAATATCGCTGTCACGGGAGCTATCACGAATTTGTATTGCCAATTGCTTGATAACCTCATCACCGACATCATGACCATAAGAGTCATTAATTGATTTAAAGTGGTCAATATCCAGTGCAATGACAGAAAAATGCTGCCCGAGCTGGGCGATAGGCTCAAGCGTCGTCGCCAGCCCGCGCCGGTTATACAGGCCAGTCATGGGGTCGGTATGCGCTTCGAACCTCAATTTGCCTATTTTCTTTTGCAATAGACTGATGCCTATCAACAAGGCCCGTTTAAGCTGCGTCGCCTCGAAATACCATGAGGGAATTTCTTTGATGCTACTGGCAATATCCGGCTTATCCATATCATTGGCGCTGCCTGCCAGTAACCACAGCGGGCGAGCAATTAAGCGCGATAATAACCAAACGCCCAACAATGTGAGTAACGCCAGCGGCGCAATGTGCCCTAGCCCTTTCAACATCAACCCTTCCAGCGGCTTCAAAGTGGAGGATTCTGGCCGCAGGGTAATAATTTCCCAACCTGACGGCTCCACAACGGCATAGCCCGCCAGCATCGATTCGCCATTGGTGCTGGTCACCATCAAGCTACCATTGTCACTTTTTTTGGCCGCCTCCGTAATCGGCTTCGGCTCGAGTATCTCCCCGATACGATTAACATCACGGTGATAAAGAATGCGCCGATCGCCGTCGAGCACCACAATGTAAGAACCATCGCGATAGTAATGTTCACCCAGTAACTCATTTAAAATACTTTGCTTACGCAGATAAATAGTCCCACCTATATATCCGCGATAGCGTCCATCCGCCGTGATAATGGGTGTCGATATATTGATAACCAGATTGTTAGCTGCTGATACATATGGCTTGCTGATAATAGGGCGCCGGAGCTTGAGTGCCTCCGCCGACCCTGGTGATGTGAGAGTGTGCCCCAAGAGTTGGAGGCTGTCTGGCGACGTAGCGCGGATAATGCCATGGGCATCAGTTATCACCACCGAGTTAAAACTGTCCGTCTGATATTTAAGCCGTGCAGTTTCCGCTTTCAGAATGGCCTGATCGTCAAAATGCTTTGCGGCGATCATGCTGCTGTAGTGAAGCTGCTTTTGTGCACTCCGCAGAAAAATCTCCGTACTGGACGCCAGCTTAGCGGCATAAACACGGTTAGCTTCCAGTGTATTATCGATCAATAGCTGCCGTTGAACCCGATAACTCGCATAGAAACTGTTTGCCAGCGTCACAAAGGCGCTCATGACAGCCAGAATAAGGATTAAGCGACCTAAGTCGAGGCGGAAAATCTTGGTTGAAATCATCGAGCGTAACAAGACAACATTCCTGAAGATATAAATGGGCGGTAATTAGCCATGACGGTAACATGAAAAGTCAGCAGGAACTCGCCTATCTCTATAGGCGCTTATTATTTATCTCCTCAAATGAATCATTATCACGCTATAGTCATTGTTAACAGCTATCTATACCCTAAATAATTCGAGTTGCAGGAAGGCGGCAAGTGAGTGAGTCCCGATGAGCTTACGGTGTTGTAAGTGATTCGGGTGATTGAACGTAGCTAACGCACATGTAGCTTGAAGTATGACGGGGATATGGCTTTAGTGATTGTTAGCTGACGTCTGACTTATACTGATAATTAGGGGTTAATTATGAATAAAATGATCATTGCCGTAGCACTCGCGGCGACTGTATTAAGTGGATGCGCCAACAACAGAACCGCGTCGGGTGATACCTTTACCGCCGCTCAGGCACGGCAGGTACAAACCGTCACTTATGGCACCGTAGTTTCCGCACGTCCGGTCACCATTCAAGGTGGCAGTGAAAATAATGTAGCGGGTGCTATTGGCGGGGCCGTAGTCGGGGGCTTCTTGGGTAATACAATCGGCGGAGGCCGAGGTAACAGCCTGGCGACAGCAGGTGGTGCCGTTGCCGGTGGTGTGGCGGGTCAGGGCATACAAAGCGCCATGAACCGCAGTGAAGGTGTACAACTGGAAATTCGTCGTGATGATGGCAGCAGCATTGTTGTCGTGCAGGCGCAAGGGCCAACCCGTTTCAGCGCAGGTCAACGCGTCATCATTGCCAGCGATCGCAGCGGCACTGTGACAGTTTCTCCTCGTTAAACTTAAACGCGCCGGGGGATTCGCCCCGGCATTTAGCGCTTGAATACAAAAAAATGCGCCGTTTTGTTTATTGTCCTAATTGACTGTTTCGTAACATTAAAATGACGTCGATTTATACGATTTTAGAGCAAGAAACTATTGACACTAGCTATAATAGTCAAATATTAGGTTGCCACGGGGAATGTGTTGTGGTTAAATAGCTTCATCGGTTTGGAACACAGACCTTATGAAAGCAGTTTTAGTAAAGCAGTCCTCAGTTCAAGCGCTATCCATAGATATCCCTTCTCCGTGAGTCTCCTCCTAAGTGCCCAATAAGTTATCCTCTGAAAAACAGACCACGTTCGCTACGTTATTGTGGCAAAAAATAATTGAAGGAAGTATCTCTATGTCTAATAAAATGACTGGTTTAGTAAAATGGTTTGACGCTGGTAAAGGTTTTGGTTTTATCACTCCTGCTGATGGCAGCAAAGACGTGTTCGTTCACTTCTCTGCTATCCAGAGCAATGATTTCAAAACCTTAGATGAAGGCCAAAAAGTTGAGTTCTCTATCGAGAGCGGCGCTAAAGGCCCATCAGCGGTAAACGTAGTCGCTCTGTAATTCAGTGTGATTAGGGGAGCTGGCTACCGACAGCGATGACGGCCAGGCCCGAGCAGTGTAGCCGCTCCCCAAGTAAATGAAAAAGTAGTACCCGGTTGACAGTAACATTTATGCAAGCAGTTTTAGTAAAGCAGTTCCCCGTATTAGCGCTATCAGACAGATACCTCTTCTCCGCGAAATTCCTTCTAAGTGCCCCATAAGTTGTGCCCAAGCCTATTCGCTCGCCTATGGCGGCAATCAAAAATAATTGAAGGAAGTATCTCTATGTCTAATAAAATGACTGGTTTAGTAAAATGGTTTAACGCTGATAAAGGTTTTGGTTTTATCACTCCTGCTGATGGCAGCAAAGACGTGTTCGTTCACTTCTCTGCTATCCAGAGCAATGATTTCAAAACCTTAGATGAAGGCCAAAAAGTTGAGTTCTCTATCGAGAGCGGCGCTAAAGGCCCATCAGCGGTAAACGTTATTGCTCTGTAAGAGTCAATAATAAGTACCGAGGTCTTCGAAGCTGTAGCTTCAAGATCTCAGGTATATCGGAATGATTTACGATAGCGATGAAGGTGATAGTCCTGAGCAGTTAAATCACTCTGAATAAAAATAACCCGCCTTTGTGCGGGTTTTTTGTTATTGGGAATAAGGTCTATCCTTAACAATATAAACTCCCACCATCCCATAATGAAATATTTAATACACGAAATTTATACGCCATCATTATTTTTAACTAATGCATTCAAGTTTTATAAATCACAAAAAAAAACACTATCATATTGTAAATTAAGGATAAATAACGCTTACTTAATAGATTAAACCCCGTAAAATATAATTAATAAAGTAAAGTAATCGCCAAACCTTGTCTGAATTACTCAGATTAGAACAATATATCCCTCTCGCCGCACTTTCCCACTCCGTATAATACAAAAATAACTTTAAACAAAATGATGGCATTATTTTCCTTATACAGTTGCCTCATATAATTACAACATTAATAAGTTAACTATTTTCTATTACTGCTGGCGAAGATTGCTGTATACAAAATAGCTTCAGGGTAAATAATCATGTCGATACTCAAAACACGTATAGGAAGAATGCTGCTTATCCTATTAATTGGGATAAGTATCTGGTTTAGCCCAGTACCAGAATCTATTGATCCACGTGCCTGGCACCTCATGGCGGTCTTTGCCGCGACAGTTATTGGCCTGATTATCTCGCCTTATCCATTAGGCGCCCTGGCGATATTCAGCCTGACAGTCGTCGCAGCCACCGGCTTGTTGAGTATTAAAGAAGTGCTCGCCGGCTTTGCTGACCCTATAATTTGGATGATAGCCTGTGCTTTCTTTATCTCACGCAGTTTTATTAAAACAGGTTTTAGCCGCCGAGTAGGCTACTTATTTATCAGTAAGTTAGGCCATAGCTCATTGGGTCTGGCTTACGGTTTGATACTCACCGATTTACTGTTTGCACCCGCGATGCCATCAACTGCTGCTCGTTGCGGTGGCATCATTACACCGCTATTTCGCTCGATATCTGATGTATATGAATCAAATCCCGAGCAAAGCACTGAACGCAAAATCGGGGCTTTTCTGGTGCAATGCATTGTTCAGTGTGATGCCATTATTTGTGCCATGTTTCTGACGTCAATGGCCGGTAACCCGATGATAGGTAAGCTGGCTGGCGAGATGGGAATAACCATTACCTGGGTCAGTTGGGCGCTGGCCGCGATTGTCCCAGGTTTACTCTCTCTGACGATCATCCCATTGCTGCTGTATCGCTTTTATCCGCCGGAACTGAAGAAAACCCCGGAAATGCGCACACTGGCCCTCGTGAAACTGAAAGAAATGGGGCCAATGAGCTGGTTTGGGGCCTCAATTGCAGGTTCAGTACAGGGTATGAATTGGCTGCCGATGATGGGGATTCTACTGCTGGCGTACTATTACAGCCACTATATGATGGCCAGCGCCATTGCCCATATCAGCGCCATGTATACGATTTTTGTTTCTATCACCATTGCCGCGGGTGCACCGCCAATGCTGACAGGATTGGTGTTTGGCATGTTCAGTAACCTGTATATGGCGACCACACATTACTCCGGTGGCCCTGCCGCGATACTATTTGGTTGCAACTTTATCCCCCTCACCACCTGGTGGAAAATCGGTTTTCTGATCAGTTTGGTGGTCATTCCTATCTGGCTGATTATCGGTAGTGCCTGGTGGAGTGTCTTGGGTTTCTGGTAAAAATATCAAACAGATAGCCGCGCTGTTATACCGGTGCGGTGTATAAACAACATCTTCGGCCCTCATCTTTTTATATCATTTACCGCGGTTATGATATAATTGGCGAAAAGCTCACCTCGCTTACCGATAGCCCCTCTTTTGTGACCATTCACTACGCGAACACCGCTTTTAATGTAAATATTGCGTCAATTATCGTATTCACGAAAACAATAATTGACCTAGGGTGTCTGAAGATATGTATCGCTATCGAGTTATATCCTTATGCGTTACAAGCTCGCACTTAACGCATAACGATAGAGTTCATATGATAAAGCCGCAGAAATTCCATATTTCACTGCTCCACCCGCGCTATTGGCTAACTTGGTTTGGCCTTGGCGTACTGTTTCTATTAGTCCAACTGCCCTACCCGCTGCTCAATAAATTGGGAATTTGGCTCGGACGTAGCTCAATGCGCTTTCTCAAGCGGCGGGTTTCCATCGCCCGACGTAACCTCGAACTGTGCTTCCCTGAGATGGACACAATCACCCTCGAGCGCACGATTGTGGGTAATTTCGAATCCTTGGGCATGGGGTTGCTGGAAACAGGTATGGCATGGTTTTGGCCCGATGCGCGCGTCAAGCGCTGGTTTACCGTCTCCGGTCTGAATAATCTGAAAAAAGCGCAGGAAGGCAAACGCGGTGTCTTGGTGATTGGCGTCCATTTTATGTCGCTGGAACTGGGTGGCCGAGTCATGGGCCAATGCCAACCGATGATGGCAATGTACCGCCCACACAATAATAAAGTGATGGAATTGGTACAGACTTGGGGCCGAATGCGCTCCAATAAGGCGATGTTGGATCGTAAAGACCTACGCGGCATGGTGCACGCACTAAAGAAAGGTGAAGCCGTTTGGTTCGCCCCAGATCAAGATTACGGCCCACGTGGCAGTGTTTTTGTGCCCTTGTTTGCCGTTGATCAAGCCGCCACTACCAGCGGCACCTTTATGTTGGCCCGCCTGGCAAAACCGGCATTGCTGCCGTTAGTGTTATTGCGCAAAACAGATGGCAGTGGTTATGACCTGCTTATTCAACCGGCATTGGAAGATTATCCAATAGATGACGAATTAGCCGCCGCCCGTTACATGAATAAAGTGATTGAAAAAGAAATCATGCGCGCACCCGAGCAATATCTTTGGTTGCACCGCCGCTTTAAAACCCGCCCTGTGGGTGAAGCGTCACTCTATTAAGTACAACATAATAAAAAACCCGGTCTATGCCGGGTTTTTTATTACCTAAAATCCGCTCAATCCGCCGCCACCGCTGTCTCTGTCTGCGCTGCATTTTCTATTACAACGAGATTTCGCCCCGGCAATGTTTTACAAGCCGCCCCACCAATCGGGGGAGCTGTGGTCGGATAACTCTCTTTTGGTGAGATATAAACTGGCGTGGTTGCGACAAAACCATCACTGAAAGTTGCCTCAACAAAAGTGGCCTGCCACCCAGAGGCTGGTGCAGTCAGCGCAATCTCAAGGGTATTTTCCGGGGTTACCGCCAGTGGGAATGCGGCGTAGCTCACATCACAGGCATAGCGGAAGTCACGCGCCTCATTATTTGCCGCAGTCCATAGCAGCACTTTATTCGGCGTCTCGGACAGTTTTACCGTCAATGTTTGCAACTTTTCTTTCATTTCGATGCTGCTATCCACTTGCGGCAAGGCCGTGGATTGCCGTAGGCGATTAACAAAGGGAATCAATGACTGTTCGCTGAAAGCCTTAATACCATAGTGGCTGGAATTGGGTGCCACTCGCAATACTTTCTCGCCTGGTAATTTATCGTAATAAAAATCTGTATTATCAGGCACATAAAAATCGTCGCCACTGGCATTGATAATATATTTCGGAATACTCAGCCGGGATTGATACTCAGTTCCCATATATTGCATGGGATCAATAATCTGCATCAATTTGGAAAAGCCAGGTGTCTCCAACTTTTTATCAATTTCGTCCTGATAATAAGGAGTGAAGGCTATGGGCCAATTTCCCCCATAAGATTTATACATATGTTCCAATGCAGCGCGAGTATCAAGCAGATCAATAACAAAGGGCACCATGGCCACAACCCGGGTATCAGCAAGTGCCGTGAGCCAGGTTGTCCAACCCCGTTTGGATAAGCCGGTAACAATAAAACTGTCTAATGCCTTTTGCGGCAAAGCTTGTTGGGCCAGAGTCATGGCCTGAGAAACTGCCGCCGCCATGGGGACCTGCAAGGGCAAGGTAGAACGAGACTCCGGTGCATCCATAAATAAAGTCCAGCTACGGGCGACACTGAAATCCTCCTTGCGTGGCACGCCATCCTGCTGATATTCAAGATATTGATTGGGAATAGTGCTGATTGATATCACCAGGGTATCCGTTTCCCGGGCAATTTTTTGCAATAAGTCGATGGAGAAATCAGTCGGGCCAGAGGCAGGATCCGTGCTGGTTGCATGGTTAATACCATTATTAATCACCACCAGCGCTTGCGTCGAGGTACTGCCAGTCGGAATAAAGATCTCTACTTCATGCTGCCAGGCAGCAGGGGAGACCAAATTCTCAGGTGCCCACTGTTGAGAAGTCAGTTGGTAACGACGCCATTCTAGCCCCGGTAAATTCTCCTGACTCAGTAAATTGTAAATAAGCGGCTCGCTGGACAATTTATCCTTATAACAGGATAAAACCTGAGAAAAATCCGGATTGCTGCATTTTGTTGTTTCGACATCCGCTTGTGCCAAACAACTGCCGGTGAACAACCAGGGTAATCCACAAATCAAAGGCGTTAAGTAATGAGGCATAATCCCTTTCCTTTTATCTAATATACGAGGTAAAAACTTTCTCAGAGGAATTAGATAACGAATTGGGAATTCAAAAAATCCGAATTTCACCGGTATATGCAGTTTTTTATATTACGACCCTGACAAAATACGGGCCTCAATCTTATTCAACCTTTCTATTGATAGGGTTATTTTTATGCATCGCGGAAAATTATTGAGTAAACACCGATAATTTTGGCTCCGATTATTCACTCATCCATAATGAGTTATTATCATTACCACAGCACGTGCCCAATCAGCGGTGCGCCGATAACGGTAATAATACCGGCCAGCATCATCACCAGGCTGGATACCACACCCTCTTGCTGCCCCATCTCATAGGCTTTGGCAGTACCCGCCCCGTGGGAGGAGGCCCCAAGGCCCGCGCCTTTTGCCAATCCGCTGCGCACAGAAAGGCGCAGAAACAGCAAATCCCCGACCGCCATGCCGAAGACCCCGGTAATCACCACAAACAGCGCGACTAAATCCGGCTGTCCGCCCAACTGCTTGGCTGCTTCCAGCGCAAACGGTGTGGTAATCGAGCGCACCGCTAAACTGCGCTGCACTTCTTCCGAGAGAGTCAATAACTTCGCCAGCCACACCGAACTGACCACCGCCACGGTTATCGCCGTGATAACGCCCGCAGTGAGAGACAACCAGTGACGGCGGATAATCGACATATTCTCATAAACCGGCACGGCAAACGCGATAGTCGCCGGCCCTAAAAGCCACAGTAACCAATGCGTCTCACCAATGTAATCCTGATAAGAGATATGGGTGACCACCAACAGCAACACCAGTACCATCGGGGTTAACACCAAGGGCATCAGCAGCAATGATCGGCGGCGGCGATAGAGTTTTTTGTTGGCGAAGTAAAGTCCCAGTGTGGCCAGGAAACACGCGATGCTGATAATAAAATCATTCATGATGATTAGACTTGCGGCGTTGCAGCCACACCTCAAAACGGTAAACCCGGTCAACCACTAAGCCCGTCGCCGCGAGTGTCAGTGTGGTACTGACCGCGATGACAGCAAAAATTTTCCAGCCATCCACCATAATCAATTGCGCGTAATTCACCACCGCCACCACCGCAGGAACAAAGAACAGCAGCATTTCAGCCAACAGCCAGCGCGAACCGGCTTGAACCCAACGCACCGGCAGGATCCGCAGCATAATCATAGCCAACAGCAATAACATGCCGACGATATTGGCGGGCAACGGCAGGTGGAAGAGACTCACCAGTTGGTCAGCAATAATAAACAGCCCGGCATACAGCGCCACCTGAAGCGGCACTTGTAAACGCGAGAGAACAGACGGCGCAAAACTGCGTAACGCCAATGACATGAGAAACCCCAGTGCGAAATTTTACCAGTGCTCAGTATAGGCCGCAGGAAACCTTGCGAAAAATGAATTAAAATCATTGGAATCATGCCTAAATGGCATACTTTGCGCCTCCAGGCCTCACTCATTGATAGGAAAACTGATGGATATCAGAACATTGCGTTATTTCGTCGAAGTGGTGCGCCAGCAAAGCTTCACTCGGGCGGCGGAGAAGCTGTTTGTCACCCAGCCCACCATCAGCAAAATGCTACGCAATTTGGAAAATGAATTGGAGTGCAGTTTACTGACTCGTGAAGGGCGACGCCTGCATTTGACTGACAGCGGACAGGCGGTTTATCAGCGCGGGCTGACTATCCTCGACCAATTTCAACAGTTGGAAGCGGAGCTGGAAGACATCAGCTCATTGAAGAAAGGCAAGTTACGGCTGGGCATTCCGCCAATGGTCGGCACGCAAATGGCGGTACTTATCAGCGAATTTCGCCGAAGTTACCCCGGTATTGAGCTACAAATTGCCGAATTCGGTGGTCTGACCGTACAACAAGCGGTGTTATCCGGTGAGCTTGATTTAGCCCTGACCGCCCTTCCTGCGGATATCAATTTGCCGCTGACATCATTGCCGCTGTTCAGTCACCCATTGTGTGTGGTGGTGCCGCGCACTGCATTTTGGCTTAACCGCACCACCATTAGTATCCCCGAGTTGGCGAACCTTCCTATCCTGATTTATAACGAGGATTTTGCTCTTTACCGTCAGTTAATGGATGCTTTTACCACCGGTGGTTTTACTCCCCAAATCGCCGTGCGCAGCGGTCAGTGGGACTTTCTTGCCGCCATGGTGCAAGCCAATATTGGTATCGCCATTTTGCCAGAACCTATTTGCCAGCGGCTGGATAAAAACGCGCTGTTATGGCTCCCATTGGAACCGCTGATGCCCTGGCAGTTAGGATTGATATGGCGTCAAGGAAGTTATCTTTCTCACAGTGCTCAAGCATGGATTAGCCGCTGCCGTGAATTTTGGCCCAATGGTTCATTGGTTGAGATAAAACCGGCCACTGATGAGTGGCCGGATTAAGGCGAATTAACCTTCTTTTTCGATTAACAGCGCTTCCAGCAAATCTAAATCATGCAGCAGTTTTTGCAGGGTTTCGTTGCTGATTTTCTGTGTGGCGCGCAAGTGATATAGCTCGCCACGTTCGGCCCGCAGAGCCGTTAAGCGGAAACGCCGCTCCAGATTTTCTATCAATAACGTGTTCTCGATTTCATCTTTGCTGCCAGTTCGCCGTCGTAGAGTACCAATCACCCGTGAACTGACTTCTTTCAGTAATTCAGGGTCGATATTCTCCTCACTGCTGGCGGCCAGGCGCTCTTCCATCTTATTCAAGCTGACAATCGCCACTTCCGCCGCCGCCGCCCGCGCCAAACGAATCTCTTCGCGGCTGGCACTTTTATCGGCCATCACCACACCGCGCAGCAATGGTGGCAAAGCAATGACCCCGACAATGACTGATAGCAAAATCACGCCGGTGGCGATGAATACCAATTGGTAACGGGATGGGAAAGCCGAGCCATCACTGAGGAATAACGGAATGGACAGCACACCGGCCAATGTAATTGCCCCGCGCACCCCGGCGAACGAAGCCACCCAGAGTTCACGGGTGGTGTAATGACTAAATTCCAATGGACGCTTGGTCAGCACTCGCTTGCTGATTTTCTTCATCGACCACAACCAACTAAACCGCAGCACCAGCAAGGCACCATAAATGATGGCGACATCAGCGAACAGGTTCCAGGTTTGAATCGTCGGGTCCAGTTCCGCCTGCACAATCGAGGTTTCCAGAATGCCCGGTAATTGCAGGCCCAGCAGGATAAACACCATGCCGTTAAACACGAATTCTAGCATCGACCATACACTGTCGGCGCGTAACCGCATGGTCAGCGGCGCGTTACGGATCACGCCAGACTGACTGATGGTCATCCCCGCGGCCACTGCGGCCAAAATGCCGGAAACCCCAATATGCTCGGCAATCAAGTAAGAGGCGAACGGCAACAGCAGCAGCAAGACGATTTGTGTTGCCGGATCATCACCACTCCAGCGGCTCATCAAACGCAGCGATTTACTGTAGAGCCAGGTGACAGCCACACCGGCCAACAGCCCACCAATCGCCACTTTCAGGAATTCTAGCGTCGCCCCGGAAACCGTAAACACCATGGTGCCCATCGCCACGGCAATGGCAAATTTCAGCGCCACCAGACCGGAAGCATCATTCATCAATGCCTCCCCTTCCAGTACGCCCATAATCGATTTAGGTATGCGCCCTTTCCCCACAATACCGGACAACGCCACGGCATCGGTTGGCGACAATACCGCCGCCAGCGCAAAGGCGGCGACCAGCGGAATACCCGGCACCATCCAGTAAATCAGGTAGCCGACCCCCACCACCGTGACCAACACCAAGGCCAGGGCCAGACCAAATATTTCCCGCCCATGGTGAATAAATTCCCGTGTCGGTGTTTTCCAGCCGTCAGCAAATAACAGCGGCGGAATAAACAGCACCAGGAATAATTCCGGGTCGAAATCAACATGCAAACCAAAGTGGGGAAAAGCCAATAAGGCACCACAAACAATCTGCATCAATGGGAGGGGGATTTGAAACGGCAACATCCGAGTGACAACGCCGGAAAGCGACACCACCAAAATCAGGATGAGGATTGTAAAAAAGATTTCCATGCTTTCCTTAGACTCGACTCAACTTAACTCAATTTATCTCAACTTAAAACCTGAGCGCCTCCCATAGACAGGGCCGGAGCGTAGCTTTTGATAGTAGATCAATTTGTTGTGGAACGGGGAAAAAAATCGCGGACTGAAGGCAGGAAAAATAAAGAAAGTAGGGATATTAGTCTGGTGACAATATTGGGGGCAGGATACCCCCAATATCAGAGAGCTTAGATTGCCCAGCCGCCAGCATAGAATGCCACCAGCGCCACCGCGATAATCACGGTGCCGAGGTTCAATTTACGCCATTCACCAGAGAAAATGCGGCCAATCACCAGTGAACTGAAGCCCAGCATAATACCGGTGACGATATTACAGGTCAGCACGATAAACACCGCGCAGAGCAGGCCGGACATTGCATCAACGAAATCTTCGAAATCCAATTTCGCGACATTGCTCAACATCAACAAACCGACATACATCAGCGCCGGTGCCGTCGCATAAGCCGGAACCAAATAGGAAAGTGGAGAAAGGAACAGCATAAACAGGAACAAAATACCGACGACAGTGGCCGTCATACCGGTTTTGCCGCCCGCCGCCGTGCCAGCAGCGGATTCAATGTAAACAGCCGCAGGTGCCGCACCAACCAAACCGGCGAAAATGCTGCTGACGGAGTCAGAGGTCAGCGCTTTGCCGCCACTGATAATCTGGCCTTCTTTATCCAGCAAGTTAGCTTGCCCGGCTACCGCGCGAATAGTGCCGGTAGCATCAAAGACCGCCGTCATCACCAACGCCAACACACTCGGCAGCACCACAGGATTCAGTGCGCCCATGATATCAAGACTGAAAATCAAGGAGTTACCGTTAGCATCTGCCAGACTTGGCATGGCGAACAGCCCTTGGTAAGTCACACTTGGGTCAAAAATCAGGCCGATAATTGAGATGGCAATAATCACCAACAGAATACCGCCCGGCACCCGCAGTTTTTCCAACCCGAAAATCACCGCCAAGCCCAATAACGTCATAATGACTGGGAAAGAAGTAAAAGCGCCCAGCGCCACTGGCAAACCTTCAATCGGGTTTTTGATGACCAAGCCGACACCGTTCGCGGCAATGAGCAGCAAGAACAAACCAATACCAATGCCGGTACCGTGCGCCACGCCCATCGGCAAATTACGCAATATCCACGAGCGGATACCGGTGACGGAGATAATGGTGAACAGCACACCCATCAGGAATACCGCGCCCAAGGCGACCGGAATACTGATATGCTGGCCCAATACCAAGCTAAATGCTGTAAACGCCGTCAATGAGATGGCGCAGCCAATGGCCATTGGCAAGTTCGCCCACAACCCCATCAGCAAAGAACCCAAGCCAGCAACCAGACAGGTAGCAACAAACACCGCGGTTGGGGGAAAGCCCGCTTTACCTAACATGCTCGGTACAACAATGACCGAATAAACCATGGCAAGAAAAGTCGTCAGGCCGGCCAGCACTTCCTGGCGTACATTACTGCCACGTTCACTAAGCTTGAAAAACGCATCAAGCGAACCTTTTGGCTTGGCTGCCTGGTTCGCCTGAGGATTGGTGCTAGACATGGTTATGTCCCCTGTGTGTCATTTTAAAGTAGTCAACAAGCCCGCGCCCTTGCCAAACGTAATCGTTTCCGTCCCTGCCGATTAACTCGTCAATTCCCCCAACACTGATATGACGGAGAAAATAGCAAACGATTAGCTGGAAACACGCATGACTGAAAAAAATCGAAGAAAAACTACAATAAGCGTCATTGTTGCAGGCAGTTTGGACGCGGCCAGCGCGCAAAAACCAGAGCGTACACTCGGTACGTGAGGATTTTTAGCACTGCCCAAGTTCAAAATGGCAAATAAAATAGCCTTATTGTAAGGCAAACGATTATCTAGCTATTCGTAGCGACTAATCAACATCAGAAAGCGACATTTAATGCATTTTCTTACATTAATTTGTCTGGGAGCATTAATTGTGACGGGAAATGAAAGTGTGAGCAGCCTCACACCCATTGTTCTTGCGCGGCTCTTGATAGCCCATTGTAGCTTTATCCATTTTCTAATTTGAAAGCGCCGCCCTTTTCAATCGCCTGCTGATAAGCCGGGCGCTGATGGATACGCACCAAGAAATTTTGCAGTTTTGGGAAGCCCTCAAGCCCATTGCGGGTGTTGATGGCCTCGAGAGGAAAACTCATTTGAATATCTGCGGCACTGAAATCACTGCCTGCAAACCATTGATTTTTTGCTAAATGTTGTTCCAGATAATCGCGATGAGTGGCTATTTGCTTATTCAGATAACTTTTTTGTACTCCATCACCCAATGCCTTGGCTACCGGGCGAATAATCCACGGCACTGGCGGCCCACCAAAGCGGCTGAAAATAAGCTTCATCACCAGCAACGGCATCAATGACCCTTCGGCATAATGCATCCAATAACGGAATTGTTGGCGATCATAATGGCCGGTGGGCTTAAACAAACCCTGTGCATCATAGGTTTCCTGTAGATACTCGATAATGGCCCCTGATTCCGCCAGTGTCAGGTCGCCATCAGTAATCACTGGCGATTTCCCCAACGGATGGATTTTTTTCAACTCCGGTGGTGCCAACAAGCTGCCGGGGTCGCGCTGATAGCGCTTTAACTCGTAGGGAATCTGTAACTCTTCCAGCATCCACAGGATTCGTTGCGAACGTGAATTATTCAGATGGTGAACAATGACCATATCAAGCTCCATATGATGAATGACCGAGAAAGTTATAACAGTACAGAAGTTAGTATAGTCGAGTGCCCGATAACGCTTTATTATTCTAATATTACCGTTAAAACAGCCTTTAGTCTGTAACAGACAATAACACCTTAAAGACTGTATTTTTCAATTACAATCTAAAGGCTGTATTTATTATTTACAACTTATAGCCTGTATTTTGCTTTTACAACTTATTAGCTGTATTGTGGAATTACAGTTTATACGCTGTATTATGCTATCGCGCCCAATTCCCTGCCGAGAGGTCTTGATGGACTATCCCATTAAAATTTTGAGTCAATTGCGCCCTACGTTGATTGGCTTTCGCAAGAATAAAGGGCTGACTCAGGCCAATCTGGCACAGCTGTTAGGCATCACCCAGCAGTCCTATGCAAAGCTTGAGGCTGATCCCACGTCGGCCAGTGTTGAACGGCTTTTTAAAGTATTACAACTTTTAGACGTAGAACTGATCCTCAGTGAGAAAAAAAACGCCAGGCCGCATCCCAGTAAAACCCACCAGCCCAAAAATAGTCCGACGATAAACTTACCGTCAAAACAAGAGGATTGGTAATATGGCTCGTCGCATTCAACGGCTCAATATCTGGATGAACGGTCAGCGCGTTGGCTACTGGGAAAAAAGCCGGGGTGAAGAATCACTGGTTTATGCTCAGGAATGGCTCGAAAACGAGCAAGGCCGCCCGCTGTCATTATCATTGCCTTTTACTGCTAATAATCAGGTTTATCGAGGCAATATTGTCCGGGACTATTTTGATAATTTATTACCCGATAGCGATGATATCCGGCGGCGTCTGGCAACCAAATATCACGCTGACAGCATCAACCCTTTCGATCTACTCTTTGAATTAGGGAGAGATTGTGTCGGTGCAATACAATTACTGGCCCATGATACCCCCCCCTCCGATCTGTTCTCTATCCAACAACAGCCACTAACAGAGAATGATGTGGCTCGCATCCTCCGAAACTCATTGTCTGACCATGCATTTGTGCGCCCTGAGCACGATGAGGACCTCAGATTATCTATCGCCGGGGCACAAGAAAAAACAGCGCTTTTATTTCACGGCGACCGATGGTGTCTCCCTTTGGGCAGCACTCCTACAACCCATATCTTCAAACTTCCGTTGGGCTTAGTCGGCAATATGCAAGCTGATATGAGGACCTCTGTTGAGAATGAATGGCTGTGCGCGAAAATTCTGGAAAGTTATAACTTGCCGGTTGCCCGTTGTGAAATTGGCCAATTTGAAGACCAAAAAGCATTGATTGTTGAACGTTTTGACCGACGACTATCGAATGATAGCCGCTGGATTGTCAGGTTACCGCAAGAGGATATGTGCCAAGCGACTGGGACTTCTCCCTTAAAAAAATATCAAACGGACGGTGGCCCCGGTATTACAACCATCATGGAGATTTTAAGTGGCTCGGATAATGCCAGTGAAGACAGAAAAGTCTTCTTTAAAGCACAAATTATTTTCTGGTTACTGGCAGCAACGGATGGACATGCAAAAAATTTCAGCATTACACATCTGCCCGCCAGCCATTACCATCTCACCCCACTTTATGATGTGCTATCAACCCATCCGATTATCGGGGCGGGCCGTAATCAAATTGCGGCCCAGAAAACCAAGTTAGCGATGGCGGTGCAAGGGAGTAAAAATTACTATTTAATTAACCAGATACAGCGACGCCATTGGCGAAAACAGGCTGAGCTTGTTGGGTTAGGAGCCGCTCTTGCTGACACTATTATTGATGACGTTATTGCTGCAACGCCACCTGTTATCACCCAGATACAGGCTCTACTTCCCGCTGATTTTCCAGCTGACTTAGCAGAAAGTATCCTGACAGGTCTTCAGCGACAATGTGACAGAATAGCGGCGATGCCTTGACTGGTCAGCATAAAAAACCCAGCTATTACACTGGGTTTGATTTCTCTGTTTTAAATGATAGGGATCAGAACGGAATATCGTCGTCAAAATCCATTGGTGGCTCATTGCCGCCTTGTGGCTGTGCCGCTGGAGCAGACTGAGCTGGCCGCGAAGTCTGGCCGCCACTGAACTGATTGCCACCTTGTGGTTGCTGAGGTTGGCCCCAACCGCCTTGTGCGCCGCCCTCTTGTGGTGCACCACCACCCGCCGGAGCGCCACCGCCTTGACGGCCACCCAGCATTTGCATGGTGCCGCCCACATTAACCACAACTTCTGTGGTGTATTTCTCAACACCAGCCTGATCTGTCCACTTACGGGTCTGTAGAGCACCCTCAATATAGACCTGAGAGCCTTTGCGCAGATATTCACCCGCGACTTCTGCCAGCTTACCGAACAACACCACACGGTGCCATTCCGTTTTTTCTTTCTGCTCGCCAGTGGCTTTATCACGCCAGCTTTCGGAAGTCGCCAGGGTGATATTGGCAACAGCGCCGCCATTCGGCATGTAGCGGACTTCCGGGTCTTGGCCCAAATTCCCGACCAAAATCACTTTGTTTACGCCTCTGCTGGCCATGTGAACTCTCCTGATGAAATAAATTTTGTACAGTATAAACGAGTAAGTTTAACACGCTAATAGGTAAACGGCACAACTGATCATAACTGCGGAATGCATAGCAGATTTATCGCAATAACAGCCTTGATTGCACCCGGACACTGGATATCCATTCAGGTTTTTTTGTGTCATAATTATCCGTTTCGTACTGGCTGTGTCCTTTTGGGGTGTTGCAAAATACACCGATATATCACCCAAAATAGGCGCAGTGAGAGGCTCAGTTTACATCCGGGAAGTGTTTGAATGGATAATATCGAAGTTCGGGGCGCTCGCACCCATAATCTTAAGAATATCAACCTGATTATCCCGCGCGACAAACTGATCGTGGTCACCGGTCTATCGGGTTCAGGCAAATCCTCACTGGCTTTTGATACCCTGTATGCCGAGGGGCAACGCCGCTATGTTGAGTCTCTCTCCGCCTATGCTCGCCAATTTCTGTCGCTGATGGAAAAACCGGATGTCGACCATATTGAAGGCCTCTCTCCGGCGATCTCCATCGAGCAAAAATCAACCTCCCATAACCCGCGCTCCACCGTGGGAACTATCACTGAAATCCATGATTACCTACGTTTGCTGTTCGCCCGTGTCGGCGAGCCGCGCTGTCCGGATCATGATGTCCCACTGGCGGCCCAAACGGTCAGCCAGATGGTGGATAACGTCATCAGCCAGCCAGAAGGCCGCCGCCTGATGTTACTGGCACCAGTGGTAAAAGATCGCAAAGGCGAACATACCAAAACGCTGGAAAATCTGGCGATGCAGGGCTATATCCGGGCGCGGATCGATGGCGAAGTTTGCGATCTATCTGATCCACCGAAATTAGAGCTGCAAAAGAAACACACCATTGAAGTGGTGGTCGATCGCTTTAAAGTACGTGAAGATCTGGCACAGCGCCTGGCCGAATCATTTGAAACAGCCTTGGAGCTTTCCGGCGGTACTGCCGTGGTCGCCGATATGGATGATCCACACGCCGAAGAATTGTTATTCTCCGCCAACTTTGCTTGCCCAATTTGCGGCTATAGCATGAGTGAGCTGGAACCCCGCCTGTTTTCCTTTAACAACCCAGCCGGTGCTTGCCCAACCTGTGATGGTCTGGGCGTGCAGCAGTTCTTTGACCCAGACCGTGTGCTGCAAAACCCAGAGCTGTCACTGGCGGGTGGCGCAATTCGTGGCTGGGATCGCCGCAACTTCTATTACTTCCAGATGCTACGTTCATTGGCGGATCATTATAAGTTTGATATCGAAGCGCCATTTAACTCGCTAGATGCCGCAACACAGAAAGCTGTGTTATACGGTTCTGGAAAAGATACCATTGAATTCAAATACATAAATGATCGCGGTGATACCACCGTGCGCCGCCACCCTTTCGAGGGGGTGCTGCACAATATGGAGCGCCGTTATAAAGAGACCGAATCTAGCGCGGTGCGTGAAGAGCTGGCTAAATTTATCAGTAACCGCTCCTGTACCTCATGCCACGGCACGCGTCTGCGCCGTGAAGCGCGTTATGTTTTTGTCGAAAAAACCACATTGCCGGAAATCTCGGAACTGAGCATCGGCCATGCGCTGAGTTTCTTCCAGAATATGAAACTGAGCGGCCAGCGGGCGCAAATTGCCGAGAAAATACTGAAAGAAATTGGTGACCGGCTAAAATTCCTGGTGAACGTCGGGCTGAATTATCTGTCACTGTCCCGCTCGGCGGAAACCCTCTCCGGTGGTGAAGCGCAGCGTATCCGTCTGGCCAGCCAGATTGGGGCCGGTTTGGTTGGCGTCATGTATGTGCTTGATGAGCCGTCCATCGGCTTGCATCAGCGCGATAATGAGCGTTTGCTGGAAACATTGATTCACCTGAGAAATCTGGGTAATACCGTCATTGTGGTGGAGCATGATGAAGATGCTATTCGTGCCGCCGACCATGTGATTGATATCGGCCCAGGTGCCGGTGTACATGGCGGAGAAGTGGTTGCAGAAGGGACGGTGGATGACATTATGGCCGCCCCTAATTCATTAACAGGTCAGTTCCTGAGCGGCAAGCGAGCAATCGCTATTCCGGCGCAACGTGTTGCTGGTGATCCGAGCAAAGTGTTGAAGTTAATTGGTGCCAGCGGCAACAACCTGAAAGATGTAACGCTAACCCTGCCGGTCGGGCTATTTAGCTGTATTACCGGGGTTTCTGGTTCCGGTAAATCCACTCTCATCAATGATACTTTATATAGTATTGCGCAGCGCCAGTTGAACGGGGCGACCAGTAATGAACCGGCTCCGTATCGTGATATCCAAGGGCTGGAGCATTTCGATAAAGTTATCGATATCGACCAAAGCCCGATAGGCCGGACTCCGCGCTCTAACCCGGCAACTTATACCGGCATCTTTACCCCCATTCGCGAGCTATTTGCCGGCGTACCTGAGTCACGCGCTCGAGGTTATACGCCGGGCCGCTTTAGCTTTAACGTCAAAGGTGGCCGCTGCGAAGCCTGTCAGGGTGACGGGGTGATTAAAGTTGAAATGCACTTCCTGCCGGATATTTATGTCCCTTGCGATCAATGTAAAGGTAAGCGCTATAACCGCGAAACACTGGAAGTGAAATACAAAGGCAAAAGTATTCACGAAGTGTTGGCGATGACTATCGAAGAGGCGCGCGAGTTCTTTGATGCAGTTCCAGCATTGGCGCGTAAGCTGCAAACCTTGATGGATGTGGGTCTGTCGTATATTTGTCTGGGCCAGTCAGCTACCACTTTATCGGGCGGGGAAGCGCAGCGAGTCAAATTATCACGCGAACTGTCAAAACGCGGCACCGGCCAGACGTTGTATATTCTGGACGAACCGACCACCGGCCTGCACTTTGCTGATATTCAGCAGCTATTGGCAGTCTTGCATCAGCTGCGCGATCAAGGCAATACCATTGTGGTCATTGAGCATAATCTGGATGTGATTAAGACCGCAGACTGGATTGTCGATTTAGGGCCAGAGGGCGGCAGTGGCGGCGGCGAGATATTAGTTTCCGGCACACCAGAGACCGTCGCAGAATGCGCGGCATCACACACGGCCCGATTCCTCAAACCGATGTTGCAACGTAAATAGCACATCAGACTAGCACTCTGGGGCAGGAAACTATCTGTCCCAGAGGCTCTTTTTAGCCCTCAGACTACCAACTCCTGTCTTCTATGCTCCGGTAATCCCTGCAAAACCAATTGATAAGAGCGGTCAATGAGTGAATAGAACTGTGAATTCGGTAATTCTCCATCCAGAAACACCGTGTTCCAGTGCGCTTTATTCAAGTGTTCACTCGGCACGATCTCCGGATGTTGATCTCTTAAGCTTTCTGCTAATTCAGGGCTGGTCTTCAAGGAGATAGAGGGCCGTCCGCCGGTGTCGCACACCATAGCAAACATGACATCGGCCACTTTAATCTGATTTGCCTGCCACTCCTCGTGGTCACTCTGTTCTGCCCCCGGTTTGGACATACAGTATTCCAGTAATGCCGAATGATTCATGGGGATATCTCCTGTAATGGGCCGGTAGCGTCTCGCACAAGGGCCTCATAAGTTGTTTATTCCATAAAAACTTCATTTCATCAGTTACAGCAACAGACTGAATTGCTAGCTTGCGCCTATAGCAATAGATTTACTGTGAGTGATGAATGATCGTTTGGCATGTATCTACTACATTAATTAGTATATTCTTTAATCGATTTACAGCCATTGGCCGTGGAGAAAACAAGCGGAATATGGAGATAAGTCGCGGAAAGGTGGCGAAAAAAACAATAAAAAAAGGCGATATTGCTATCGCCTAAGGTTATTGACAAAGTGCCCGCAGCGGTGAAAACAGGCAGATCGTAAAGACGCCGTCAATACATCCTTGTAGGCTCGAGCCGCGCCATCCCTGGCGCGGACGCTTTACTCTTCTGCCCGTCCTCACCACCATAGATCGAGTCGTCGGGGTTTGTCAGCAGTCTGAAGCGATATTGCTATCGCCTTAGATTGCTGACACTGTCAAATGAAGGAGAATCGTGCCGTGGGGGCCGTAGTCGCGTAAGCGACCGGAGCGCCCCTAGGTGCGGTAAATCCTTCACTCACAGGGCGATAAATCACGCAGATATGATATTACTGCACCGCAGCAAACGCCGCCGCGACGCGCTGAACATTGCTGTGATTGACGCCCGCCATACACATCCTGCCGCTGGCAATCAGATACACACCAAACTCTTCACGCAGACGGTCCACTTGTGCTGCACTGAAACCGGTGTAGCTGAACATGCCGCGCTGTTGCAGCAAGTAATCGAAATTACGATGAGGTAATGAAGCTTTCAAAGCCTCGACCAACGTGCTGCGCATTTCAATAATACGCAAACGCATTTGCTCCACTTCAGCCTGCCATTGTGCTTGTAATTCAGTGTCATGTAGCACTTTAGAAACCACTTGCGCACCAAAATTTGGTGGACTGGAATAGTTACGGCGAACAGTGGCTTTCAGTTGCCCTAATACACGGCCTGCCGCTTCTTCACTTTCACACACTACAGACAAGCCACCGACCCGCTCGTTATACAGGGAGAAAATTTTAGAGAAGGAGTTACTGACTAAACAGGGCAATTCTGCTGCCGCCATCGCGCGGATAGCATAGGCATCTTCATTCAGCCCGGCACCAAAACCTTGATAAGCAATATCCAGGAACGGGATCAGATCCCGGCCCTTAGCCACTTCAATCACTTGATCCCATTGCGCATTAGTGAGATCCGATCCCGTTGGGTTATGGCAACAAGGGTGCAATAACACAATGCTTTTGCCCGGTAACTGCTGGAGTGTTGCCAGCATTTGATCAAACTTTACGCCCAGCTTGTCATTATCAAAATACGGATAGGTATTCACTGTAAAACCTGCGCCGCTAAAGATAGCAACGTGGTTTTCCCAAGTAGGGTCACTGACCCAAACCTGCGAATCAGGGAAATAATGATTCAGGAAATCAGCACCGACTTTCAATGCACCAGAGCCACCCACGGTTTGAATTGTCGCCACCCGCTTTTGTGCCAACATAGGATGTTCTGCACCAAATAATAGCTGCTGGATAGCACTACGATAAGGTTGTAAACCTTCCATCGGCAAATAGACCGGTGTACCGTGTGGCTGAGTGCTCAATTGCGCTTCGGCAGCTTTTACTGCCTGCATCAATGGGATTTCGCCCTGCTCATTGTAATAAAGCCCAATGCTCAAATTCACTTTATGTGCGCGGTCATCGGCTTTAAAACTTTCCATCAGCGACAGGATCGGATCACCTGCATAGGCGTCAACATTTTGGAACACGGCGCTACTCTCCTTTATCGGTAATAATTATCCAGCTTACCTTATTCGCCCAAATATTCCATCGCCACACGGGAGGTCAGCTTAGTAATCAATTCATAGGCGCTGATACCGGTCTGTGCCGCGATTTTTTCAACCGGCAGTTCAGCCCCCCACAGCAACACTTCGTCACCCACTTTATCTGTAGCGTCCGGCCCCAGATCAACAGAAATCATATCCATTGAAACCCGGCCAACAATACCAACCTCGCGGCCATTCAGCCACATTGGCGTGCCCGAAGGGGCGCTGCGTGGATAACCATCGCCATAACCAATCGCCACCACGCCCAGACGTGTGTCCCGCTCACTGACCCAAGTACCGCCATAGCCAACAGGTTCACCGGCTTTATGCTCACGAACCGCAATCAAGCTGGATTTCAATGCCATTGCGGGCAACAAATCAAAGTGGCTGGCATAGGGTTCGTCCATCGGCGAAACCCCATACAGTATGATACCGGGGCGAACCCAATCACGGTGCGCCTCTGGCCACAGCAAAATCCCGCCAGATGCGGCAATAGATTGCTTGCCGGATTTATCAGCGGCAAAGGTATCAAAACAGTCAAGTTGCTGGCGGGTGGTCGCCACTTTTGGCTCATCTGCACGGCTAAAATGGCTCATAATATTGACTGGCTGGATGACATTGCGGCACGCGCTTAAGCGCTGATAAAAAGCCTCCGCTTGTTCCGGGCGCACGCCCAGGCGGTGCATGCCGGTATCCAGTTTCATCCAAACATGAATGGGGGCCGAAAGATTAGCCGCTTCCAGCGCTTCCAGTTGTTCAATGCTGTGTACCGCGGTTTCAATGCGGTTAGCCACCAGAATCGGAAGATCTTCTGCGGCAAAGAACCCTTCCAACAGCAAAATCGGTTTAACAATTCCGCCGGATCGCAACATTAGCGCTTCGCCGATCCGCGCAACACCGTAGCAATCAGCATCCTGTAAGGTATGCGCTGTTTCTAATAACCCGTGGCCATAAGCGTTTGCTTTCACAACAGCAATCAGGCGACTTTGCGGCGCCATACGCCGAACCTGTTGCAAGTTATGTCGCAGAGCGCGGCGGTCGATTACTGCTGTTGCCGCTTTCATTTCTTATCCTTAAAGAGAGGTTATGCCCAAACAGATAGGCCGCAAGCTAATAATCCTGCGGCTTCAAGTACTAAAGGGGATATTATTCGTCGTCGTATTGCGGGCCAGCGTAATTATCAAAGCGCGACCATTGGCCATTAAACTTCAGCCGGACGGAACCGATCGGGCCGTTACGCTGTTTACCCAAAATAATTTGTGCAATCCCTTTTTCATCACTGTTTTCGTGATAAACCTCATCACGATAAATGAACATGATTAAGTCAGCATCCTGCTCAATAGAACCTGATTCACGTAAGTCGGAGTTAACCGGCCGTTTATCGGCACGTTGCTCCAAACTACGGTTAAGCTGAGACAGCGCCACCACCGGCACTTGTAGCTCTTTTGCCAATGCTTTCAGGGAACGTGAGATTTCAGCGATTTCCAAGGTGCGGTTATCCGAAAGCGACGGCACCCGCATCAATTGCAGGTAGTCGATCATAATCAAGCTCAACCCACCGTGTTCGCGGAAAATACGCCGCGCACGGGAGCGCACTTCCGTCGGGGTCAGGCCGGAGGAGTCATCGATGTACATATTGCGCTTTTCCATCAATATGCCCATGGTGCTGGAAATCCGCGCCCAATCCTCATCATCAAGCTGGCCAGTACGAATGCGGGTCTGATCGACATGTGACAAGGACGCCAACATACGCATCATTATCTGATCGCCGGGCATCTCCAAACTGAAGATTAATACCGGTTTTTCCTGCATCATCGCGGCGTTTTCGCATAAGTTCATCGCAAAGGTGGTTTTCCCCATTGATGGACGCGCGGCGACAATGATCAAATCCGATTTTTGTAGCCCGGCGGTCTTTTTATCGAGATCAGTAAAGCCGGTCGAAACCCCGGTAACCCCATCATGTGGCCGCTGATAGAGCTGTTCGATCCGCGCAACAGTAGCTTCGAGGATCTGATCGACACTTTTCGGCCCTTCATCTTTACTGGCCCGGCTTTCGGCAATTTGGAATACTTTAGATTCCGCCAGATCCAGCAGATCTTCACTGCTACGCCCTTGCGGATCATAGCCGGCATCGGCGATTTCATTCGCCACCGAAATCATTTCACGAACCACCGCACGTTCGCGGACGATGTCAGCATAAGCCCCGATATTCGCGGCACTTGGCGTATTTTTTGATAACTCGGCCAGATAGGCAAAGCCCCCCACCGAATCCAAATCACCTTTTTGTTCGAGCGACTCGGACAAGGTGATCAAATCGATCGGTTTGCTGTTTTCCAGCAAACGCTGCATTTCAGTAAAGATCCGGCGATGCGGGCGACTAAAAAAGTCATTGCTGGCTACGCGCTCAGAGACGTTATCCCAGCGCTCATTATCCAGCATCAAACCGCCCAACACGGACTGCTCTGCCTCCAGCGAATGAGGCGGGAGTTTCAGCCCTTCCATCTGGCGATCGCGTGGCTCTGTCATCTTGTTGGTTGGTTTTTTTGCTGCCATGAAAAGTGCTCTTTACCTCTGTTGCGATAGGATAATTGTAACGATAGGAAAATAGTGCCGCCTAGTATACGCGATGATACCCGATGGGTAATTATGAATTCCCTATTACTTATCGGTATTAGCAAGAAGTGGGCACCTCGTGTAGAACTCTGTAAGGTGAAAATACACTTATTGTGAGGAGCTAACATGGCAAAGCATATTCAATTTAGCACCATTGGCGGGCCGGAAGTATTGCAATACCTTGATTTCACGCCGGTGGACCCTGCGGCATATGAAGTTCAGGTAGAAAACAAAGCTATCGGTATTAACTATATCGATACCTATGTTCGTACTGGTCTCTACCCACCGTCACAGTTCCCCAGCGGCTTAGGAACTGAGGCTGCCGGGGTGGTCACTAAAGTCGGTTCGGCGGTTAACACGATAAAAGTGGGTGACCGAGTAGTATACGCTCAATCAGCCCTTGGCGCTTACAGCGAAGTCCATAATGTCGATGCGGATAAAATCGCCCTGCTCCCTGTGGAAATCTCTTTCGAACAAGCTGCGGCCTCTTTTCTTAAAGGGCTGACAGTCCAGTATTTATTACGCCAAACCCATGAAATCAAACCCGGCGAAGTGTTCTTATTCCACGCGGCGGCAGGCGGTGTCGGGTTGATTGCCTGCCAATGGGCAAAAGCTCTGGGCGCAAAACTGATAGGCACCGTTGGCTCCGATGAAAAAGCTGAATTGGCAAAAGCCAAAGGGGCTTGGGCCACCATAAACTATCGCACCGAAAATATCGCCGAGCGAGTGGCGGAGCTGACCAATAGCGAAAAAGTGAGTGTGGTATATGATTCGGTTGGGAAAAGTACCTGGCTGGATTCGCTTAATAGCCTTAAACGCAGAGGGTTGATGGTGAGCTTTGGTAATGCCTCTGGCCCAGTAACCGGGGTAGACCTTGCCATACTGAATCAAAAAGGCTCATTGTTTGTGACTCGCGCTTCCTTAAACGCCTATGTGACTAATCGGCAAGAGTTAGAAAGTGCTAGCCGTGAGCTGTTTTCATTGATTATCAGTGGTGCCATTAATGTGGATGTGGCTAAAGCTCAACAATTCCCCCTGAGTGATGCGCGCCGCGCCCATGAAATATTAGAAAGCCGCCAGACAACCGGCTCTAGTCTGTTAATCCCTTAATCCCCTGCTACAATAATGGATAATAAATATTATTATCCATTATAAATTATTAAAAAGTTATTTTTTTATTATTTTCAGACCGCTGACAACTGAAGCCCAATTGCTCTAACTGCATTATCTATATACTCTCAACGTGTAATACTGAAGCAACATTATTCATTACATATACTGAGGTTTTAATTATGCATGATTCAGAAATTAATAGAGATATAAAGACACTATTGAACGCTTTTTATTGTGATAATAAAATCAACAATGAAGAATTCCAGATACTGCGAGATTTTGCTGATGAAAAGTTTGATTTATTACTCAATAAATTAAACAAAAACAACAATTTGTCGGCATTTCAAAAATCTGCTGATGTTACCGTTCAATTGATGCAACAAAGTTTCTTTGATGTAAAAGAAAAATGTCAAAATGAAGAAGATAAGAAATTGGCCAAAGAAGCATTTGTCGCACAAATAGTTTATATTATCGCCAACTACAATCGATTTTTTACTAACCTTTAATATTAGTGATCGATTCTTTCATTTCTGCCGTTAAATTATTCAATATATTGACTATTCCTCATTTGATATTTATATACTGAGTATCTGGTCATCTATCTTACGCTATAAAAGTAATAATCAGAGCCTCTATTATTCGAGGCTCTGATTTTACTGTTTCATTGATGCACTTGTAGGGGTACGGCTAGGTATTCTGTCAGAGCCATGTTCACTTAAATGAACCTGCCGTTTATACGGCTATTTTACCTCTGACAGGGATGAAAATGTGATAACAAATCGTGTCGGGTAGCATCCTAGCAAGCCCGTTTAGGAAAAAACACGTTTTCCTAACAATTCACGCAACTAAACTTTCAGCCTGTGATCACTCCCGCAAGAAAGCAAAATAATCAGTAACGGCGTATTGCCGGTTTCTGCATTGAACGCCAGATCCAGACCACCACCACGGCTAAAATCAACCATGGCAACAACTTAATCATCATCACAAATAAGCCGCCCAACATCATAAAAGCAGCGGCTACCAATAATGCAGCGAAAATACCCAACAAGGAGATGCCGGTTGCCATCAACATGATGAAAAAACCAATAACAAAGAGAATTTCTAACATGGCTAGCTCCTTAATTGCTGTTTAATTCCCTGTAAATGCATCACCCACACAGTGATATCGACAGAGATTTTATCAACGGTTTTACCAAGATACAGTACAAGAAACGTGCCAACCTAAAGAAAGTAGATAACAGATTGAATTTATTACTTATAGACAAAAACGTGCCTGCCAGAGAAATAGGCAGGCATGGTCAATTTCGCTAACTTATAGCTAATTTTATTACAGTGAATTGTGCTGCGGGCGGGTCACTAGGGCTAGCGCCTGTTCTACCACAGAAACATCAGCACCGTGTTTATGCGCATTTTCACTCAGATGACGACGCCATTGGCGTGCGCCAGGAATTCCTTGGAAAATACCCAGAATATGGCGGGTTATATGGCCTAGATAAGCACCGCGTGACAGCTCTTGTTCAATATAAGGATAAAGCGCTTCGATGGCTTTCACACTGTCAACTACTGGCGCATTCGGATCAAACAGTTCGCGATCAACTTGGGTCAAAATGCTCGGGTTTTGGTAAGCTTCGCGCCCCATCATCACCCCATCAAGATGCTTAAGATGTTCTTTGGCTTCAGCCAGCGTTTTGACCCCACCATTAATGGCAATGGTCAGTGCCGGAAAATCACGTTTAAGCTGATAAACCCGCTCATAATCCAGTGGCGGTACTTCGCGATTTTCTTTCGGGCTGAGTCCTGAAAGCCAAGCTTTACGAGCATGAATAGTGAAAATATCACACTCACCACGGCCTGCGACGGTTTGCACGAATTCACACAAGAACTCATAGCTATCCAGCTCATCAATCCCAATGCGAGTTTTCACCGTTACCGGAATAGAAACCACATCACGCATTGCTTTAATGCAATCAGCGACCAGATTGGCCTCCGCCATTAGGCAAGCCCCAAAACGGCCATTTTGCACCCGATCAGAGGGGCAACCGACATTGAGGTTTATTTCATTATACCCACGCAGCTCTGCCTGTTTAGCACAATACGCTAATGCCTGAGGATCACTGCCACCCAGCTGTAATGCCACGGGATGGTCTTGCTCACTATAAGCCAGATAATCCCCTTTGCCGTGGATAATGGCACCGGTGGTCACCATTTCGGTGTACAACAACGCCTGTTTAGTTAACAAACGATGAAAATAACGGCAATGGCGATCTGTCCAGTCGAGCATCGGCGCGACGGAGAAACGTTGTAGGGGGTAATTGCCTGTAGAGTCGGTCTTTACGCCTGTTACGGCTGAATCTGTGAATGTGTTATTTTCGTGCATTCTGGGTCATTCTGTCGTATTTTTTCTTTATCAGCACCCCATACAGCCCCCCTAATACATGGGGTTCTGAGATAGGACAAGGGAAAAGCATGGCCTACTATAGCATAGAAATGTATCCACCAATCTGGCTTTGCTCCTCTGCCCAGGACAATATATTCCCGTCAATTCGAGTCTGTTTTAGGCTTTTCAACAGGAATTTGGCCTAAAACTAACTTGGCTCCGGCATTAGAAAGATGGCTTCCTTGATTGTATAACCCGCCACTTCGATTAATAATCAGACAGTTATGTCCCTCACAAAGACTATCGACAGGATTAATAATAATTAAGTTAGGGTTTGGTTTAATGTAACTATTTAATTTTTCACTTAACGAGATTACTGCGTTATATCCTTTCGTGCTTTTATCATAGACTTTTCCGACATTGCCGTTGCTAATATTAAGCAATCTGAAATAGTCTCTTTTGACATCTGTCCGAACAGTCGGAATGGGGTAAACCAAAACCACCCGATGCCCCATTGAAAGAAGTTTATTAATGTTATCAGCTAAAGATATCCATACTAATTCGTCAGCCGCGATGGGTACAGAATCCATACTTTCCGACTGACCATCAACCAATTTGGTATCTTCAAACTGAGCATAATTAGCTGCAATAAGGAATGTCTTTTTGTCTGAGAAAGCTTTAATGACACTCCAGCGCCGACGATTAATTTCCGGACACTCAGGAGCCGTCCCAAACCATAAATTGTCAGAGACGAAAGAACATTGCTCATATGTAAGTGATATTATTCCCTTCCCCTGAGTGGCCAATTCTGTCTGCAATGCATATTCAAAAGAGGCAGCATAACTATCTCCTATAACAACCCAACTTTCATCACCGAAGCGGCAGGCATCAGCAGGATCTCTATTCCCACACCAAGAGGTGGCTTCGCCTGAAAGGTAATTTTTCCCTTTTGTTGCACTTTCTAATCGTCGAAATTCTGGCACTTTAAAATCTTCATACATCTTTTTAGCCAAGGGTGTTAATCGTTCACCTGCCGAACCAACAAAACCATTTTTAATAATGGCCAGCCCGGAGAAAACGATCAAAATCACTACAAAAATAGACATGACTGCCCATTTCCATGGCACAAGCCGTTTTTTCCTAAAGGGTTTCTCTATAAAATAGAATGAAATAATTGCGAGAGCCACAGAGAGAAAAATAAGCACTATTGATGCTTGAAGATCTATACTTCCCACTTTTACTCTGTAGAAAACAAATAATGGTTGGTGCCAAAGATAAATAGAATAAGAAATTGCCCCAATGAAAATAATAGGCTTAACAGACAGCAATGATGTGGCGATATCTTGTTGACGTGAGAAGTATATAACAATGCACGTCCCAATAATGGGAAGTGCTGTAATAATAGAAGGATGAATTATTTTATCGTCAATAAAAAAAATTGAACACATAATAATAACTAACCCTACAGGTGGCATTATCTTATAGTACAACTTATTAAAATTTAACTTATTCTCCATTAAGAGAATTGCAACCACACTCCCTGCCAGTAATTCCCACATTCTCGTTGGCAATAAATAAAAAGAGAAGTTTGGTTGCCAGAATGACAAAGCCTGAGCTAGCAGTAAAGAAGATGACAATAAAGAAAGAATAAATTTTAATTTATTGTCTTTGAAG
>NZ_CABHXX010000109.1 GCF_902170565.1 Yersinia thracica | reverse complement strand
CTAATACAAGCCACAACATAAAACCTCTGAACAATTGCGCGCTGAACATAAGTCACAAGCACAAACTTAGGAAGAAGAGCAGCAAACAACCACCGAAAAGCCAAAAGCACAGATACATAAGCTGCGGGCAAAACCGGAAACCCCAAAAAAAGATACACATGAACGCCAAAACAAAACAAACAAAGATCAAAAAACAAAAAAAACCCACCAAAAAGACAAAAAGCCAAAAAACACAACACAACAAAAAACACAAACAAAAAAAACAACAAAAACAAAAAAAAAAAA
>NZ_CABHXX010000108.1 GCF_902170565.1 Yersinia thracica | reverse complement strand
GCTATGGACAACTTTATTATCACCATGTATGTTCCGTCATATTCCACCTGAATTCGAGCAAGAAATATCTCACTCCAATAGACGTTTTATCCAATACACATATATAAATTTAGCTTTTAAAGCCAAGGAAACATATTTATGAATGATGAATATTTACTTTCATTTATTGATGAAGTAGCCCAAAAATCATCTCAAAAAACTGCCGTTATTGACAAATATGGTACTTACAACTTTGAATATATATCAACTCAATCCAACAATATTGCTCACAATTTGAACTCTAGAGGTATAGGTGTTGGAGACTATGTTGCGATTTATATGGAAAGATCTACAAAATGGATTATTTCAATGTTAGGGATTTTAAAATCAGGTGCAGCCTATGTGCCCTTGGATCCTAATTATCCTAAAAGTAGAATCGACTTCTGTCTTGACAACTCTGAAGCAAAAGCTGTTATTATTGATGAAAATGTAAGTACGAGCAATATAAGGGATGCTATTTCAATACAATCCCTTCAAGAATTCAATGGTCACTTTATATCTAGAGGCAGGGATGTCAGCTCTCCTGCTTATATGATTTATACCTCAGGTTCAACCGGACAGCCAAAAGGGGTCGTTGTGCCTCTCACTGCTTTAACCCATCATATGAAATGGTTTATAAGTTCCTTTAACTTTTTACGCGATGATATTTTCCTACAGAAAACGTCATCATCATTCGATGCTTCTATTTGGGAATATCTCGCCCCTTTAATGCTTGGTTGCAAAATGGTAATTTCCGAATCATCGCCATATGATATAGTCACAAATATAAAAAAACACAATGTGACGGTGATACAATTAGTTCCTACTGTTCTAGAATTTATCACAAAAAATTTCGACATCAGTGAGTTGGTTACTCTAAAAAAGGTTTTTTGTGGTGGAGAATCCCTATCAGTAAGATTAGCCAACATTATACATAATCGGTTATCCATACCAGTTATAAATCTTTATGGCCCTACAGAAGCTACTATCCAGTGTTCTTACTTTATTTACATGCCAGGTGATGTACTTATAAGCAAATTTCTTCCAATAGGAAAACCAATACCTAAAGTAAAATTTGAACTATCTGATAATGAAATAAGTGAATTAATTATTGAAGGACCATGTGTCAGTGATGGTTACTATAAGTTAGAATCAAAATCTGCAGATAAATTCTCATTGAATGATAGCAGTGGTCACCGCAGATACAAAAGCGGTGACTTAGTAAGAAGAGACAAGGCAGGAAACTATCATTTCATAGAAAGAGTTGATAACCAAGTTAAGTTACGGGGTCTTCGCATAGACCTTACAGAAATAGAAGAAGTAATCAATACATTTAGCAATGAAGTAACTTCGTCTATTGTTTTAATTAACGGCAATGAACAACTTGTCGCACATGTTAACTTAAACAATGATGATCTGGATTTTTCAAAATTAAAAAAATATCTTATCAAACATCTTCCAGAATATATGATCCCGGTTTCTTTCGTTAAAGAAATAGAATTCCCATCATTGCCTAATGGAAAGTTAGACAGAAAAAAATTCATTCTAAACTTAAAGGAAAATCTTAGCCAGAATAATATACATCCATCCTCACACCCTATTAATTTAGATGAAAATTCAGATACATGTCCAGAAAAGGAAAGTGAAGTTGCAAGTTTTATCCATGCCCAATGGGAGAGTATACTGTTTGTGAAACCTAATGAAAACAGTCACTTTTTCCTTTCTGGGGGTCATTCTCTGAGTGCAATAAATTTAGTAATGAATATAAATAAAAAATTTGGAATAAAATTACCAACAGTCTGTTTGTTAACATCACCACGGATTAACGATTTCATTCAAAAAGTAGAATTACAAATTTCGGCTTCAAAAATCAATTGATAAATTAAAGGAAATAATAGTGAAGGAAAATAAGCACATGACGCTAGATACATTGTTAGAGGATATATCTAGTGGTATAGCCACACCAGAAAGCATTGTTGAACGCTGTCATTACAATTACAAAATAGCAATAAACAATAATGTCATGATATCAGAAAAGTATAATGAGATATATTGCCTTATAAAAAGCAAGGATAGTGAGTACAAACTACAACATAAGGGACACACCCTTTACGGTATACCCGTCGTCGTTAAAGATAACATCCATGTAAAATATTTTTCTAATACAGCAGGAACATTAGCACTCTCAAATTTTTTTCCGAATAAAGATGCAATTATTATCGAGAAATTAAAATCTCATGGAGCGATTATCGTTGGTAAATCCAATATGCATGAACTTTCTCTTGGAGCCACCTCCCATAATTGTTTATTTGGACATGTTAAAAATGCGCATAATCCATCTCTTATAGCAGGTGGTTCAAGTGGTGGAAGTGCGGTGGCTGTAGCTATGGGTTTATCTCCCATAGCTATTGGTACAGATACTGCCGGTTCTGTCAGAATCCCTGCTGCACTTAATGGAGTTGTTGGTTTTCGCCCATCTTTAAATCGTTATTCGACACTGGGAGTTACCCCTGTAACTCCCAGTCGGGATGTACCAGGAATCATAGCAGCTTCAGTTAAGGATATTCAAATTGTTGATGCCTTACTCTGTGATGAAAAATTTTGTACTACTCTTTCCCCCTCACATAGTAAGAGAATAGGAATAGTGAGAGATTTCTTTTTCAATGGTGTAGATGATAAAATATTAGCCATTGTGGAAAAGCGAATTGATCTTCTCAAGGCAAATGGCTTTGATTTTATTGAACTAGACTTCCCTGAGTTAAATGAACTAAATGACATCGTTGGTACAGTTATTGGATTTTATGAATTTTGGCCTGCCATGTCAAATTACTTAAAAAATAATCATCCAGAAACTGACATGACAAAACTTGTAAAATTAATATCATCTAATAGCATAAAACAGTTACTTGTTGGTTTTATGTCACCAGATGCAACTTTTAAGATAGACTACGATTATTATAATAGTGTAATGAATAACGAAAGAATTAAACTTATTGATAAATTTTCAAATCTATTTATTGATAACGATATTGATGCAATTGCTTTTCCAACTACAATTGCTCTTGCAACCGAAATTACAAGCAATGAAGACATTGCCATCTTAAATAGAAAGGAAGTTTCATCGAACTATGCCTATTTAAGAAATACATTACCCGCAAGTAATGCTGGTCTACCAGCCATTACTATTCCAGCAGGCAAAACTCATGATAATTATTACGTTGGTTTTGAGTTAAATGGGGCAATAGATAATGATATAAAATTAATCAGCCTTGCCGAAGAAATTGAAAGTTTTTTTATCTCAAACGAGTAAGTACGTAATCTTGCTGTTTAAATTCATTTAAGCTCTAATCACAGAAATGCTCAAACTATTATACGATTAACTGACCGACACTATACAGTTTTTGGTTCAAATTAGCTCTTATTCCTGTTTGTGGTATAACAAGCGGAGGTAGTTACAACTTAGCCTTCGCTAAATTCATGTTAAATCATAAAGTTAATATATTTCCACTTCATTACCTTAACACTTCTACTATACAAAAAACATCAGACAAAAGACCATCAAGTTGAATTGAGCCTCAAATGATGGTCTTTCACGGTTACAAATTAATTAGTGATTTGAGGGCCGTGACAGGCGCTCCCCACTATTAGAATCAGTATTCTGATGAACTGCCGAGCTTTGTACTACAGGACTCACATTCCCCTGAACCTGTTCTATAGCCAGCTTAACCGTATCAATATTGTTACGAACCTCAACCAATTGCTGTTTTATTTGCTGGCAATTTTGGTCAATACTCTTAATAAAATCACCGATACTGATTATAAATTCTGGTAGCTTAAATTTCTCTCTCACCCCTTTTTCATAACGCAACGAGCCAGGACAATGTTCATTGACCCCCTTAAGTTTAAACTGTAAAGCATCTTCAGATGAGCATACCTCAATGGCCATCCCCCGATAATCACCAACAAATAGTTCTCCAGTACCAGATTGCTTACGCGAGGTGACAGCTTTGCTGATACAACTGATCAAATGGCTATTAAGTAGCACCAAATTATCTGAACGCTGTATATCAAGTACCTGGCCAGATGGTAACGCAATACTATCGGTATCCCGACGCGGGTGGTTTTGCTCTACCAGCCAATCTTGCAAATTAGCCTGAAGAAAACACTCTCTGACATGCAACTCATTTAATTTGCCATGAAGCTTAAGGACTTCATCACTATCTATACTTTCCATCTCCGGAACGTCCAATGAAGCGGAAAGTTTGGCTAAGGGTTGTGACGCCAGCTGTGTCACATCAATCTCCATCAGTAAACGGCGATCTATTCGTCTTAAGGCATCAGTTGCAAGAATGAAGCCATCAGCTTTTTTATACCATTCCGCAGCAGTTGGCAGATCAGTAGCGACCCCCTCCCAACCGAATTCATATACTTCGCCCATTCGATAAGCGGCTTCAGTACTTCCCGCATCACCGGCGACTGAATACCAGTAATGAGCAAGATCATAATCAACACTAACAGCAATACCGTCCGCATGGCAGATACCAACCAACAACATCCCATTGGGACTACCGGCATCAGCAGCTATCATCGCCCCTGAATAGACTTCCGAATCGCTGACCTCCCCCAACATTGACCGCTCAAATAGCACTAACGCTTCTTTATAGGCGGTATCAACGTCACTATCGCTACTGCTTAACTCAATGGCTAGTGAATCAGTTGAGTTCATCTCTGATCCCTCGATAAAGTCGTCAATGGAGAGTTGGGTCGGTATGTCATCGCTTTTCGCCAATCCCAGGGGGGTGCTTACGGTGATTGTCGGTTGAGGTGTATCAGACACTTTGTAGTGGCATAGTGAATTTGGCCACCTGAATAGAGGTGATATCATCGCCTCATAGTCAAAAACAGGTGACATTATGACCGGACGTAACAGACGCAATTTTAGCCCTGAGTTTCGCCTCGAAGCTGCCCAGCTTGTACTCGATCAGCATTACACCGTTGCCGCTGCTGCCACGGCAATGAATGT
>NZ_CABHXX010000107.1 GCF_902170565.1 Yersinia thracica | reverse complement strand
GACGACTGATTATTGATGACATGAACGGCACAGCGGCCTGATGATAAACCTGACACAAAAAATGGCTCTTTGAAGCCGACGGGTTTTTTAAGGTTCATCAGGCGCGGAACTCATCATGGCGCGGGAGCTGGCTCCCACCAGACACCGAATAGATTTAAGCAAGCCCATCATAAATCAAAATCGGTGCTGCAAAAACGGGGGTGACCATAGATTTTATGGCGAGCCACTCAATATTAAGCTATTCCCGCTTTCATCAGAAAAGCTTGCGCCAAAAACAGAGCGCTGACATTGCGGGCTTCGCAAAACCCCGGTTCATCGAGCAGTGCCATCATATTCGCAATAGGCCAGCGCACTTGGGGCAGCGGTTCCGGTTCATCGCCTTCCAGACTTTGTGGATAAAGGTTTTGCGCCACAACAATGTTCATTTTGCTGGAGAAATAGGACGGTGCCATCGTCAGCTTACTGAGGTAATCGAAACGCTCAGCGCCAAAGCCAACCTCCTCCATCAATTCGCGATTTGCGGCCTCTAATACCCCCTCTCCGGGATCAATCAACCCCTTGGGGAAGCCCAATTCATACTCTTCTATACCCACGGCATACTCGCGGATCAGCAATAAGTCATCACCAATAATGGGTACAATCATGACAGCTTCGCGATTCGATGGCCGCATTCGCTCATAGACACGTTGTACACCGTTGCTGAACTCCAGATCGACGGCTTCAACTGTAAATAAGCGGGAGCGGGCAATCGTTTCTATTTTAAGTATTTTAGGTTTTTGCAGGTGTTCCATAATGGCCCCAAATTAAAACTCGCCGCCTGTCGGGCACGTATCAGGGTCGTCAGGCTCATAATAAGGTTACTTCATAAGCGACTTTTTACCCACGCGGATTAACCCGACTCTTTATACTGGAATTTATTAGAACTTGATCACATTGTGCGTTAATGAGAACCTTTATCGCAACGCTAGTTAGATATAATTTATCTGTTTTTAACATGGCGGCGAGTTTAGTCAAGATTCAACTGGTTAAGTTTCGTTCTATTTCAGCGCAATACTCGTTAAAAATTGTGTTTGAAAATAGGATTATGCTGATATTACCGAAGTTTTAGCCTTGCTATCCTTATTAGTCTACGGGCAGTGAAAGAGCACTTGCATTAAGTTATTTGATGAATAACTCTGTTATATGCCTCTGTAAGGTGTTTATGCATAATATAATGCGTTATTTCATAGAGTTGACTTAATTCAGGGGCGCTCGGATGGGGATGGGATGAGCACAATAGTCATAACATTGGCCTTACTGTTGACCAGTCTAATCGCAGTAGGTTTGTTGTGGTGGTTCCGATTCCGCCGCCCTGCTCCCGTAACGGCAACTCTGCCGTTCGCGAAACCTACTCATCGCAAACTGACACCTGAAGAGCGGGTAAACATTGAGAATTATCTCTTAAATCAACAGGATAAAATTGGGTTTAAACCTCAATCGACTTTTGATACCCGTAGCCTGAGCAACAGCACGCCTTCACCCGCGAAGCTTATTCTAACCCCTCAAAGCGACAATGTTTATTCGGTTACGCGCGCCATTACCCGCTATGGCGTAGCCACTGATGAACCCAATAATTGGCGTTATTATCTTGATTCTATTGAAGTTCATTTACCTGCTTCGTGGGAACAATATATTACTCAGGATAATGACGTAGAACTTATCCAAACCCAGCCGATCCCTTTGGTTATTTCTCTCAACGGGCATACGCTGAAAAATCACCAGTCTGAGAATAGTTACCAGCCTATTTTACCTTCGGTGGTGCAAAATGCATCAATTCGTAAGGCGGATAGCGAGCATATTGAGCTCCTGAATATCCGTAAGGAAACAGCAGAAGAATATGCTCTGCATGGGGCTAATGGCTTAAAAGAAGCAGGGGCTATTTGTTTAGCATTGCTATTGCTGTTCTTTGCACTGGCTGGCCCAACGGTGATACTGCCCTGGCTTATTATTGTGGCAGCCATATTAACCGGTTGGGCTTGCTGGAATATGTTCCGTCCGCTATCTGAAAAAGACTTGCGGGAAGTTCATTGCTTGAGTGGTACGCCAAAGCGCTGGGGCCTGTTCGGTGAGCCAAATCAGGGGCAGATGAACAATATCTCACTCGGGATTGTGGATCTGATTTATCCGGCTCATTGGGGGCCTTATTTTGCTCATGATCTGGGTAAAAAAACCAACATTGATATTTATCTCAATCGTCAGGTTGTTCGTCAGGGGGCTTTTTTATCCCTCCATGATGAAATGAAACATTTTCCTCTACAGCGTTGGGGGAAAAACCTGACGCTGATGGCCGGCTCACTGTTAGTCATGGGGTTATTATTGATTTATATCCCATTGGGTCTGCCGCTGAAATTAAGTGTTGCCTGGTTACAAGGCGCACAAAGCCAGCAGGTAACCAGCGTCGAAGCATTAGAAAAAATGCCACTCCATATTGGCGATATGCTGAAAGCGCAGGGGATGGGGATGTGCTATGTCCCACCGAATACCCAAAACCCACACAATTTTGTTTTTACGCCTTTTGATTGTTCCGGTATCTATTGGAATAACGCAGCGCCCTTGCCGCAACCTGAATCTGAAACCATTGAAAAAGCAGCAGCGCTGGTGGCGACCGTCAATCAACAACTGCACCCCCAAGGCACGGATACCAACGTTAACCCACAGTTGGCCACTGCGATTGAAAAATCCGGTATGATTTTGCTGGATAACTTTGCTGATATCGTCCTAAAAACACAGGCATTATGTGGTGGAGACGCCGATTGTGTCCGTCTAAAGAATGCTTTGGTGAATTTAGGTAATGCCAAAAATTGGTCTGGGCTAGTGAAACGGGCGCAATCTGGCACCTTAAAAGGCATGAATGTACTGTTACGCCCGGTCAGTGCTGACACCTTGGAAAATCTGGTTAAAACGGCAACCTCATCATTTGTTTACCGCGAAACACATTTGGCGACAGAAGCGTTAAACAGCCCACCGCCGGGTGGGTTCCTGATTACCAGTGATGAGGGTAAACAGCTGGTTAATCACCCTGCTCCATCGGTTCCACTGTTTGATTACAGTGCGCTTGAGCAATGGCGGGAGTTACAGCGGCTCTCTGGGCTGTTACTCAACACCCCATTTAAGGCGGAAGGGATCATTACCAATATCACCACCGACGCCAATGGCACCCGCCACATTGCATTACACAGTGAACCGGATATCGTGACACTCGGCCGCTATTTGGGTACCAGCCTGCTGCTGCTGGCGCTGATAATTTGTTGTGCGGTGAATGCGGCCCTATTCATTCAGCGGATACTGAAAAACCGTAGCCGTATGGATAATATTCAGCGCTATTATGATAATTGCTTCAACCAAACCCTCACTCCAACACCTTTCCTGCGTTAGCCCTTTTTCGTTTATTATGAACTATTGTTTATACCTTAAATAATTCGAGTTGCAGGAGGGCGGCCAACGCACATGCAGCTTGAAGTATGACGGGTTATCACCACTATTGTGATTGTGGAGCCGCTATGCCCCCTGAATTTAATTGGCAAGAAATTGATACCGTGCTGCTGGATATGGATGGCACTCTGCTGGATTTAGCGTTCGACAGCCATTTCTGGTTAAAGCAGGTGCCGGAGACACTCAGCCAACAGCGCGGAATCTCGTTGGAACAAGCGCATAAAATTATCCATGATGAATATCTGGCAGTGCAGCACACATTAAATTGGTATTGCTTCGATTATTGGAGTGAGCGGCTGGATTTAGATATCTATGCCATGACCACGCAAGCGGGCAGCCGGGTTCGTCTGCGCCAGGATACCCAGCCCTTTCTGACCCGTTTACGTGAGCGCGGCTTGCAAACTATTTTGCTCACCAATGCCCACCCGCACAGCCTGGCGGTAAAAATTGAGCACACCGCTCTCGACCAGCACCTTGATTTATTACTTTCCACCCATACATTTGGTTATCCAAAGGAAGATCAACGGCTGTGGCAAGCTGTCACACAGCATACTGGGCTGAATCCTGCCAGAACCTTATTTGTCGATGACAGTGAAAAGATTTTGGATGCCGCGCACACCTTTGGTATCCGCTATTGTCTGGGGATAGAAAACCCAGATTCCAGCTGTGCTGATAAGGTATTTCACAGCCACCCTGCAATCAATGATTACCGTAAGCTATTGCCCGCATTGCAGTTACGCAAGTGAGTCGGGAAATTCAGCCTAACGACAGGAGTGTTCATGAAGGATAAAACAGCTTCGGATGAATCGGTTCGGCTGGATAAATGGCTTTGGGCAGCCCGGTTTTACAAAACCAGAGCCGTCGCGCGGGACATGGTGGATGGCGGCAAAGTTCATTACAACGGGCAGCGCGGTAAACCGAGTAAGTTGGTTGAAATCAATGCTGAAATCCGCCTGCGCCAAGGTAACGATGAGCGCACAGTGCGGGTCTTGGCGCTACACCACCAGCGCAGGGGCGCAAGTGAAGCTCAGGCATTATATGAAGAAACAGAGGCTAGCATTGCTAACCGCGAGAAAGTGGCACAGGCGCGCAAGCTAAATGCTCTGACCATGCCGCATCCGGATCGACGGCCGGATAAAAAAGAGCGTCGCAACCTAATCAAATTTAAACACGGCGAGCCTGAGTAAATTGCTTGCAGCCAGAAAGAGAGAAAACTATGTCTAATCACGACCAATTACACCGCTATCTGTTCGCTAACCATGCGGTGCGCGGTGAGCTAGTTTCAGTTAATGAAACCTATCAGCAAGTATTAGCCAATCATGATTATCCACCCGCGGTACAAAAACTGTTGGGCGAAATGTTGGTCGCGACCAGTCTACTGACGGCTACCCTCAAATTTGACGGTGATATCACCGTGCAATTGCAGGGCGGCGATGGCCCGCTATCACTGGCAGTGATTAACGGCAATAACCAACAAGAAATGCGCGGTGTCGCCCGCTTTAAAGGCGAGATCAGTGATGAAAGCACCCTGAAAGAAATGATGGGCAACAGTGGTTATCTGGTGATAACTATCACGCCAGCACAGGGGGAGCGCTATCAGGGCGTCGTAGCATTGGAAGGTGAAACCATCGCCGCCTGTCTGGAAAATTACTTTATGCAGTCTGAACAGCTCCCTACCCGCCTGTTTATCCGCACGGGTAGTGTAGAGGGTAAAGCTGCCGCAGGCGGCATGTTGCTGCAAGTTCTGCCAGCACAAGATCGCAATGAAGATGAGTTTGATCATCTGGCACAACTGACCACCACCATTAAAGCCGAGGAGTTATTCACCCTGCCGGCCAATGAGGTGCTGTATCGGTTATATCATCAGGAAGAAGTGACACTTTATGAGCCACAAAATGTCAGTTTCCGTTGTACCTGTTCCCGTGAACGTTGTGCCGATGCATTAGTCACGTTATCCGAAGATGACGTTAAAGAGATGCTCGAGCTGGACGGCAATATTGATATGAATTGCGAGTATTGCGGCACTCACTACCTGTTTGATGCGGTCGATATCGCGGCATTAAAAAGCGGCAATAGCCCGTCACCAGAACAAATTCATTAATTCTTGTAATACTTATACCCTAAATAATTCGAGTTGCAGGAAGGCGGCAAGCAAGAGAATCCCGATGAGCTTACTGTTTTGTAAGTGATTCGGGTGATTGAGCGTAGCTAACGCACATGCAGCTTGAAGTATGACGGGTATAGTTGGGTGCTGACTCGTGCCCAGCTATGACTCCTTGCCGTTTCATACTTGCGACAATCCGTGTCCTATCTCTCATAACCTAGCGAAAAATAGGCCATATATTGAAATATTTGAACGCTATCGCTGTTAATCAGAGATGAGTAATTACAATCGCTGGTAGAAAATTGACGATCCAGGAGTTATGACATGAGTGTTAAAGGAATTACCCCGCAGGAGCTCGCCACCTATGGCATCCATAACGTCAGCGAGATTGTTTACAACCCAAGCTATGATTTACTGTTCCAGGAAGAGACCAAACCCACACTCGAAGGATACGAGCGCGGAACCCTCACCACCACAGGAGCAATTGCGGTAGACACCGGAATATTTACCGGCCGTTCACCCAAAGATAAATATATTGTCCGAGATGCTATCACGCAGGATACCCTGTGGTGGGCTGATCAAGGCAAAGGCAAGAATGACAACAAACCGCTAAGCCAAGAAACCTGGGCCCACCTGAAAGGGTTGGTAACCAATCAGCTGTCTGGTAAGCGCCTGTTTGTTGTTGATACATTCTGCGGTGCTAATGCCGATACCCGCCTGCAAGTTCGCTTTGTCACTGAAGTGGCCTGGCAAGCGCATTTCGTCAAAAACATGTTTATCCGCCCAACAGATGAAGAGCTGGCCCATTTCGAACCTGATTTCATCGTCATGAATGGCGCTAAATGCACTAACCCGAATTGGAAAGAGCAAGGTCTGAATTCAGAGAACTTTGTCGCCTTTAACCTGACAGAACGTATGCAGCTGATTGGCGGCACATGGTATGGCGGTGAAATGAAGAAAGGTATGTTCTCAATGATGAACTACCTGCTGCCACTGAAAGGCATTGCTTCCATGCATTGCTCGGCTAACGTCGGCGAAAAAGGCGATGTTGCAATCTTCTTCGGCTTGTCCGGTACCGGTAAAACCACCCTGTCCACTGACCCGAATCGCAAGTTGATCGGCGATGACGAACATGGCTGGGATGATGACGGCGTATTTAACTTTGAAGGTGGCTGCTACGCCAAAACCATCAAATTATCCGAAGAAGCAGAACCCGATATTTATCATGCAATTAAGCGCGATGCTTTGCTGGAAAACGTGGTGGTACTACCAGATGGTACTGTTGATTTCAATGACGGTTCCAAAACTGAAAACACCCGGGTTTCTTACCCTATCTACCACATTGAAAATATCGTCAAGCCAGTATCTAAAGCAGGTCATGCCACCAAAGTTATTTTCCTGACGGCTGATGCTTTTGGCGTATTACCACCGGTATCTCGCCTGACGGCAAATCAAACTCAGTATCACTTCCTGTCTGGCTTTACAGCCAAACTGGCCGGGACTGAGCGCGGTGTCACCGAGCCGACGCCAACTTTCTCTGCGTGTTTTGGTGCTGCATTCTTGTCACTGCATCCAACGCAATATGCAGAAGTGCTAGTGAAACGTATGCAAGCGGTGGGCGCACAAGCTTATCTGGTCAACACTGGCTGGAATGGCACGGGCAAACGTATTTCCATCAAAGATACCCGAGCTATCATTGACGCCATTCTGAATGGTGAAATTGATAAAGCTGAAACCTTTACTTTACCTATCTTTGATCTGGCGGTGCCGATGGCATTACCGGGCGTGGACCCTGCTATCCTCGACCCTCGCGATACTTACGCGGATGTCGCGCAATGGCAAGAGAAAGCCGAAGACTTAGCGAAGCGCTTTACCACTAACTTCGATAAGTATACCGATACCCCAGCCGGGGCCGCGCTAGTCAGCGCAGGGCCAAAGATCTGATCTAGGTTGTTTTAGTACAAAGAATATAGGGGCACATTGTTGCCCCTTCAGACTGCTGACAAAGTCAAATGAAGGGGAATCGTGCCGTTGGGGTCGTAGTCGCGTAAGCGACCGAAGCGCCCCTAGGTGCGGTAAACCCTTAAATCACTGAGTTATCCAGAGCTTTGTCATTAACCTCAGGGGCACATTTGTGTCCCTTTTGTTTTTCGCAAATCAGAAATGGACTAGATCTGGTTTAGTGGAGGAGTGAACAGGTTCGGTTGTCAGAGAGTGTTCAGAATTCTGTGTCACGTTAAAATCATTATAGCGTTATCACTTTATCAAGACGCCCCTCAAAATAAAT
>NZ_CABHXX010000106.1 GCF_902170565.1 Yersinia thracica | reverse complement strand
CGGGTAAACTGCTGGTTGAATATGGCGGTTATGTTGCCGGTGTAGGCGCGGTAGCAAAAGGCAGCGCCCGGTTTGCCAGTCGGCAGGTTGAGAAGTTTAGGCTTAATGGGACGACGGGAACTGTTTTTGATTCAATTAAAGGAACTCAGCCTGTATATCCAGGATCTGTGATCCCTAAATCGTTTGAGATGACATTACCAAATGGCCAAAAAGTCTGGGTTCATGGCAATGCAACGGAACATATGGCTGAATATGTTGCTTCCAAAGCGATTACACACACTCCCGAGGCTGTAAGATTAACCAGTCAGATTGAACTTAAGAGTTTTCAATCTGCTGTTAATACAGCAACTAAGAATAAAATCCGATATAATGAAAGAATTATAGTTGATGGATGGCAATTGGAATTTAAACCAGCACGTGCTGCAGGAGAACTTCCTACCATTATTCATGCCCGCTATGTAGGAGCACATTAAGATGGATATATACATTCAAGATCCGATTAGTATATCAATGAATATTGTAG
>NZ_CABHXX010000105.1 GCF_902170565.1 Yersinia thracica | reverse complement strand
ATTTATTTTGAGGGGCGTCTTGATAAAGTGATAACGCTATAATGATTTTAACGTGACACAGAATTCTGAACACTCTCCAACTCTTGGTCTTTTCGCGACTATATTCTAGTAAAAAACAGTCTTGTTATGTTTTGTTGTTGATTTGCTGACGAACTCAGGCATTGTCTCACTACTTTTTGTTGCCATGCCGGGCATCCATCTGGATGGTATACCTTTGCATCTTATATATCCTGCTTCATGTTTACCGGAATAACCCGGCAACTTCATTTCCGGTACGCGGATACTTTTTGAATCCCTGACTGTGAAATTAGTGTAATATGTGCGGTCACGAACCAGCGTGTAGAGGCGTCTGCGTGATTATCACGACGGTATGCTGTGTTCCAAAATGTATTACAATCAATGAGTTCTGCTTGATTGTGAGCTTAACTTATTGATTACAATATATAACACGACGCCTGTGAAGGCGACATTAGAGGTTGCTCAATGAGCGAGAAGTCAAAAGACCAAAAGTTACCCAACGCAAAGTCACCTAGCCCTAAACCGCAGGATGACAAGGTTGTGGGTGAAAAAACAAAAGTTGTGGGTGAAAAATTACAGAAAATCTTGGCACGGGCCGGTCATGGCTCACGTCGGGAAATCGAAACAATCATTCAACAAGGCCGCGTCAGCGTTGATGGTAAAATATCAAAGTTGGGTGATCGCGTTGAAGTCACCCAGGCCACGAAAATTCGCCTGGACGGTCATCTTCTTTCTATTACAGAATCTGAAGAGGCGGTGTGCCGTGTTCTGGCATATTACAAGCCGGAAGGTGAACTCTGTACTCGTAATGACCCAGAAGGCCGTCCAACGGTATTTGACCGTCTGCCTAAACTGCGCGGTTCGCGTTGGGTTGCGGTAGGGCGTTTGGACGTTAATACCTCCGGTTTATTGCTGTTTACCACCGATGGTGAACTGGCCAACCGCTTGATGCACCCCAGCCGTGAAGTTGAACGCGAATACGCGGTGCGCGTGTTTGGTCAAATCGATGACGAAAAAATCAAGCAACTTAGCCGTGGTGTTCAATTGGACGATGGCCCAGCGGCATTCCGCACCATTAGTTTCCAAGGCGGAGAAGGGATTAATCAGTGGTATAACGTCACTTTGACCGAAGGGCGCAACCGCGAAGTTCGCCGCTTGTGGGAAGCTGTCGGTGTACAAGTTAGCCGCCTGATCCGTGTACGTTATGGTGATATCAATCTGCCCAAAGGCCTGCCTCGTGGCGGCTGGACTGAATTGGATTTGAAAGCCACTAACTACCTACGTGAGCTAGTGGAACTGGACTCTGAAACTGTCAGTAAATTGCCAGTTGAGAAAGACCGTCGTCGGGTCAAAGCGAATCAAATTCGTCGTGCAGTTAAACGCCATACCGAAGTTTCAGGTCGTCAGGTTGCAGGTCGTCAAGGCTCAGCCCGTAAAAGTTCTACCCGTCAAAATGTAGGTAATGCAGCTCCAGCAGCCGCTACCGGGCGTCGTGGATCTAACAAGCGCGGATAAGTTCTCTATGGGAAGGAATCATTTCCTTCCCATTATTCATGGTGTGCATTCCTTTACCCCTTTCTCAGTTATTCCTTTTTCCTTCCTATAGTATAAGAAACTTACTTTATTTCTTTCGAAAGCATAAATTACCTATAACAAATGGTTTTACAGCATATACACACCATCAACCAGGGTTGGATAGCGCTGGCCTCGGGATATACTGTGTGGCTACATTGCTCTTGGGGAATCCCCATCGAATTTAAAATCTAAGGAGCATTAACATGAAAAAATCTCTGTTAACGACCAGCGCAGCTATTTTATTTGTTGTCGGCACCGGATTTTCCTCTGTGACTTATGCTTGCGGCGGTCCTCACTCACATTATGGCGATAATTGCGAAAAAACCTGTAGCCCACTTTCAGAGCCATGGAAGTCAATTTGCTACTTTGGCGGTACACAGCAGAAAGGCCAGCCGTCGAGCCAAGTGGTTCCGGGGATGGGGATGTTAACACCGGCCCTTGGGACACTGACCCCACCCAATATCCCTATAATCCCACTAGAGAAATGATGAGAAAAACTCAACTGGTCAATATGGGCTAGTCAGGGTTGGATATCACTATCTGGCCAAAATGCCGCAGATATTCTGTCTGCGGCACCTGATTGGTTCGAATGATTGCTGACAATTACCAGTCAATACCCATTTGAGCTTTAATACCGGCATCAAAAGCATGTTTAACCGGGCGTAATTCACTGACGGTATCCGCCATTTCCAATAGCTCCCGATGGCAGCCACGGCCAGTAATAATCACTGTTTGATGGGCTGGGCGCTGCTTTAGCGCATCAACGACTTCATCCAGTGATAAGTAATCATAAGCGACCATATAAGTCAGTTCATCCAGCACCACTAAATCCAACGTCGGATCAGCTAACATCCGCCGCGCGTGTTGCCAGGCCTCCTGACAAGCCGCGGTATCGGTTTCTCTATTTTGCGTATTCCAGGTAAACCCAGTGGCCATCACCTGAAACTCAACACCATGTTGTTGCAGTAGATTTTTCTCGCCGTTCGGCCATTCACCTTTAATAAACTGTATCACACCCGCTTTCAAACCATGACCAACAGCACGGGTTAGGGTACCAAAGGCGGCGGTGGTCTTACCTTTGCCATTGCCGGTAAAAACAATCAAGATACCGCGGATTTCTTGCGCTGCTGCAACCCGTGACTCAACCTTTTCTTTTATTTTTTGTTGGCGTTGCTGGTGGCGTTCTTCAGACATGAAACATTCCTTTATTATTCTGCGGGGCCGGGTTTACGGCCGGGTTGTGCATCGAAACTGATACCGGTCTTTCTGCGGCTATCGTCGCCCATCAGGTAGAGGTACAGTGGCATAATCTCCGCCGGTGTTTTTAACTTACTGGCATCTTCATCCGGGAAGGCGATCGCCCGCATCTGAGTGCGCGTTCCCCCTGGATTAATACAATTAACTCTCAAGTTGCCGTGTTTATATTCTTCGGAAAGCACTTGCATCATGCCTTCAGTGGCAAATTTTGACACGGCATAAGCTCCCCATCCGGCTCGGCCCTGACGGCCAACACTGGAACTGGTGAAAACTAAAGAGGCATTGGGTGACTTCAGTAGTAATGGCAAAAGTGCTTGAGTGAGCATAAATGTTGCATTGACATTCACTTGCATAACCTCTTGCCAGACGGTGATACTTTGCTCAGCCATCGGGGCTATCTCACCTAATAAACCGGCATTGTGCAATACACCGTCCAGATGCGGAATTTGACAGCTGAGCGCATCCGCCAATTGTTGGCAATCTGACACAGTTGCATGCAGCAAATCCAGCTCCCAAACAGTAGCCAACTGGCCGCCAGACTCGACAATTTGCTGCTGCACAGCCACCAATTTGTGCAGGGTTCGGCCGACAAGAATCAAGCGAGCGCCAAAGCGTGCATAAGTTAGAGCCGCTTCGCGACCAATGCCATCACCTGCTCCCGTCACTAATATAGTGCGATTATCGAGCAGATCATGTTTAGGTTGGTAATGCATAATTATTCCTTTTACGGACGGCGAAAATTTGGCTCTTATAGGCCGCGATATCTATTACATTCTTATATTTAAGCGAAACCAATGCAATTTTTCATTTGCGCAAGACGGCGGCTTAAGGGTTCGCTAGAATGCAGGTATCTCTTTAATTGCAGATGAATAAAGGCGGTATTTGTGGAGTTATTTTCTCTGTACGGATTGTTTCTCGCTAAAGTGGTGACCATCGTGGTCGCGATTGGTGCGGTAGTATTGTTGGTTGTCAGTCAGGGAATGAGGAAACAAGGGCAACAGGGAGAACTTAATTTGGTTGATTTGGGTGAGCAATATAAGGAAATGCAACGTGAAATGCGGTTGGCCCGCATGAGTCATGCTGAGCAAAAAACCTGGATCAAGGAATTTAAAAAGCAGCAAAAATCTGATCAAAAACTCAAAAAACAACGCGCTAAATCGGGTGCGGTGGCGGCGGTGAAACCTTGCCTGTATGTCATTGACTTCAAAGGGAGCATTGACGCCCACGAAGTGACTTCATTGCGCGAAGAAATTTCTGCGGTGTTGGCAGTGGCGACGGCTCAGGATGAAGTGTTGCTCAGGCTGGAAAGCCCAGGGGGCGTGGTACACGGCTATGGTCTGGCGGCATCACAATTGGAGCGTCTGCGTCACAAAGGCATTCGTCTGACTGTTGCGGTCGATAAAGTTGCTGCCAGTGGCGGGTATATGATGGCCTGTGTCGCTGACCGCATCATTAGCGCCCCGTTCGCCATTATTGGCTCTATTGGCGTCGTCGCCCAAATACCCAACTTCCATCGTTTACTGAAAAAGAACGATATTGATGTTGAGTTGCATACTGCCGGTGAATTTAAGCGAACCCTGACATTATTTGGGGAAAATACTGAGCAAGGGCGCGAAAAGTTTCGTGAAGATCTGAATGAAACACACTTGCTATTTAAGCAATTCGTCCAGCAACAACGGCCTTCTTTAGATATTGATGCAGTTGCCACGGGTGAACATTGGTTTGGTACCCAAGCCAAAGAAAAAGGGCTGGTTGATGCCATTGGTACCAGCGATGATTTACTGATTGCTGAAATGGATAATCATGAAGTTATTGGTGTGCGTTATTCACGCCGTAAACGCTTAATGGATCGCTTTACCGGTAGCGCCGCAGAAAGTGCTGATCGTCTCTTATTACGTTGGTGGCAGCGCGGTGAAAAACCCCTGTTATAAGCGGAGATAAAGCGAATTTGATGTGAAAACAGCAGGGGGGCTTGCCCCTGCTGTTTTTTTTGCGTAATCGCTAAAAAGGAACGCAATAAAAAGAGAATAATCTGCAATTAGTCGATTAAATGATATTTAGCAGACAACACCTGCGCGAGATGTTTAAACATATTAAATACGGCGGTTGTTTTGGCTGTAGGTAAGCCCTGATCATCGAGAAAGAACTCCCCGCGAAATACTAAAACAGGTCCCTTTTGTTCAACTTCAGTGGCTTCCATACCATGCAGATAATCTTCATGTTGCCGAATAATCTCATTAGCTTCTGCCAATAATTTATTACGTTCAATCGGTGTTGTGTTTCCGAACATCATATTTCCTCAATACAATTATATTTCCTCACCACAAGGTGATTTCTCTTACTATTGTACTGCGGGTTAGCGTTTGTCCGCAAACCGACTAAGGTTTATTCGAGCTACTGGCTGGTTTGTCATCACAATTGGATAAATTCAGATTCCGAGCTAATTAGGTTGCGTGTCGCTTTTTATCAGGTACAGTGTGGGATTTTATACTATTAGGTGGAAGGTTTTGTTGACGCCATGGGGCAGAATTCACTGCTGTTACACTGGGCGCAGGCAAAGATTTTGACAGATCGTCAACTGAGCTTCGGAAAGCGCTTTTATGGCTCCGATCAAAAAAACAGGTTGATCTCCTGAAAAAGTACCGCAATATAAAAAAGAGATTCAGAATGCCGCGGTACGGCAAGATAAAAACCTTCTTTTAGAAGAAATAATTTAGGTAAAGGTAATTATGGGTAAAGCTCTCGTAATAGTTGAGTCCCCGGCAAAAGCCAAAACTATTAATAAATACTTAGGGAATAACTACGTGGTTAAGTCCAGTGTCGGTCACATTCGTGATTTGCCGACCAGTGGCTCAGCCAGTAAAAAGAGCGCTAACTCAACTGAAGATAAAGCCAAGAAAGCCGACAAGCCCAAAACTAAAGTAAAGAAAGACGAAAAGGTTGCGTTAGTTAACCGCATGGGCGTCGATCCTTATCATGGCTGGAAAGCGCAGTATGAAATTTTGCCCGGCAAAGAAAAAGTGGTTGCCGAGCTGAAAGCATTAGCTGAAAACGCCGACCACATCTATCTCGCAACCGACCTTGACCGCGAAGGAGAGGCAATTGCCTGGCATTTGCGGGAAGTGATTGGGGGTGATGATGCGCGTTTCAGCCGTGTGGTGTTTAACGAAATCACAAAAAATGCTATCCAACAGGCGTTTAATCAACCGGGTGAATTGAATATCAACCGGGTGAATGCCCAACAAGCCCGTCGCTTTATGGACCGGGTTGTGGGTTATATGGTTTCTCCACTGTTGTGGAAAAAGATTGCCCGTGGCTTGTCAGCCGGGCGAGTGCAGTCAGTCGCGGTGCGTTTGGTGGTTGAACGCGAGCGGGATATTAAAGCATTCGTCCCTGAAGAATACTGGGAATTGCATGCCGACTTGCTGGCGAAAGGTGAAGTTCCTATTCAAATGGAAGTCACTCATGCTCACAATAAACCCTTTAAACCGGTAAACCGTGAGCAGACCCACGCCGCACTTAAATTGCTGGAAAACGCACGCTATAAAGTGCTGGATCGTGAAGATAAACCGACCAGCAGCAAGCCGGGTGCGCCGTTCATTACTTCTACCTTGCAGCAGGCCGCCAGTACCCGCCTGAGCTTTGGTGTGAAGAAAACCATGATGATGGCGCAGCGCTTATATGAAGCGGGCCATATTACCTATATGCGTACTGACTCCACCAACTTAAGTCAGGATGCTCTGACCATGGTACGCGGTTATATCGGTGATAACTTTGGCGATAAATATTTGCCATCTGCACCCAATCAATACAGCAGTAAAGAGAATTCACAAGAAGCGCATGAAGCTATTCGCCCTTCTGATGTGAATGTGCTGGCTGAGCAGTTAAAAGATATGGAAGCCGACGCCCAGAAGCTGTATCAGCTGATTTGGCGTCAGTTTGTGGCCTGCCAGATGACACCGGCCAAGTATGACTCTACCACCTTGACGGTACAGGCGGGTGATTTCCAACTGCGCGCCAAAGGCCGAACTTTACGCTTTGATGGTTGGACCAAGGTGATGCCAGCCTTGCGTAAAGGTGATGAAGACAGAACTTTACCTGTCATTGAAGTGGGTAGTGAACTGGATTTACAAAAACTGATCCCAAGCCAGCACTTCACCAAACCGCCTGCGCGTTACAGCGAAGCATCATTGGTAAAAGAGCTGGAAAAACGGGGCATTGGCCGCCCATCTACTTATGCGTCGATTATTTCGACCATTCAGGACCGTGGTTATGTGCGGGTAGAAAACCGCCGCTTCTATGCCGAGAAAATGGGCGAAATCGTGACTGACCGTCTGGAAGAAAACTTCCGCGAGTTGATGAATTACGATTTTACCGCGCGTATGGAAAGTGGCTTGGATCAGGTTGCCAATAATCAGGCTGAGTGGAAAGCGGTATTGGATGGCTTCTTTGCCGAATTCAGTGAGCAACTGGAAAAGGCTGAAAAAGATCCTGAAGAGGGCGGTATGCGCCCGAATCAAATGGTGATGACCAGCATTGATTGCCCAACTTGTGGCCGTCAGATGGGGATTCGCACTGCCAGCACTGGGGTATTCCTCGGGTGCTCTGGTTATGCATTGCCGCCGAAAGAGCGCTGCAAAACCACCATCAATCTGGTGCCTGAAGCTGAAGTTCTTAATATTCTGGAAGGTGATGATGCGGAAACCAACGCATTACGCGCCAAACGTCGTTGTCAGAAATGTGGCACCGCCATGGATAGCTATCTGATTGATAACCAGCGTAAATTGCATGTTTGTGGTAATAACCCGGCATGTGATGGTTATGAGATAGAAGAAGGCGAGTTCCGCATCAAAGGCTATGAAGGCCCGATTGTTGAGTGCGAAAAATGTGGTTCTGAAATGCATCTGAAAATGGGGCGTTTTGGTAAGTACATGGGCTGCACCAATGATGAGTGCAAAAATACTCGCAAAATCTTGCGCAGTGGTGAAGTCGCGCCGCCGAAAGAAGATCCGGTACCTTTGCCAGAACTGCCATGCGAAAAGTCAGATGCTTATTTCGTGTTACGTGATGGCGCTGCCGGTGTCTTCCTGGCTGCCAATACTTTCCCTAAATCGCGCGAAACCCGTGCGCCGCTGGTAGAAGAATTGGTGCGCTTTAAAGATCGTTTACCGGAAAAATTACGTTATTTGGCCGACGCGCCAGTGGCGGATAACGAAGGTAATAAGACTCTGGTTCGCTTTAGCCGCAAAACCAAGCAACAATATGTTTCCTCCGAAAAAGAGGGGAAAGCGACCGGCTGGTCGGCTTTCTATATTGATGGTAAATGGGTTGAAGCTAAGAAATAGGTGTTTTGACATCCATCTGAATGCGGCTTAGCGGATAATTTTTTACTGAGCAGCTAAAACATCTGTGATGTGAAATACTGAGTCGTATATGTAAAAACCAGCCTAAATGGCTGGTTTGAGGTTATTGACAAAGTGCCTGCAGCGGTGAAAACAGGCAGATCGTAAAGACGCCGTCAATACATCCATGTAGGCTCGAGCCGCGCCATCCCTGGCGCGGACGCTTTACTCTTCTGCCCGTCCTTACCACCAGAGATCGAGTCATTGGGGTTTGTCAGCAGTCTGAAACCAGCCTAAATGGCTGGTTTTTTATTGGGCTAATCTATTCAAGTGTTTTATAGTCTTGGGTAAACCGTTGAAGTTATAAATTGTTAACGGCTGTCTGTGTTGGGCAAAATTCCGAATATTTTGAGCTAATATTTATCACTAAATCATTAACAGCATGGGTATGCGCGCGGGTTAAAACCGCAGGTTAAGTCGAGATAAAGACGACATAACAAGGGTGTATACAGAGGCTAATGAAATGATATAGTAGTTATATAAAATAGTTTTTTATCACCTAATGTTATTATAAGGTCAATACTGACCACTTTGGCATCATGCAGTTATGGGTTTCAGTTGATAACTTCTCGGCATACCGGGTGAGACCGATATACCAAACTGTGGGCCTCCCGCAGTGTTTAACCTAGGATGGTATAGATATGAAATTGCAGCAGCTCCGTTATATTGTTGAGGTGGTAAATCATAACCTTAACGTATCATCCACCGCAGAAGGCCTGTACACCTCGCAACCTGGGATCAGTAAGCAGGTCCGAATGTTGGAAGATGAGCTGGGTATCCAGATTTTTGCCCGCAGCGGTAAACATCTCACACAGGTAACCCCCGCAGGGCTGGAAATTATCCGTATTGCCCGTGAAGTCCTCTCAAAAGTTGATGCCATTAAAGCTGTTGCCGGCGAGCATACCTATCCTGATAAAGGGTCTTTGTATGTCGCGACCACCCACACTCAAGCGCGCTACGCATTACCTAATGTCATCAAAGGTTTTATTGAGCGCTATCCGCGCGTATCGTTGCATATGCATCAAGGGTCACCGACGCAAATAGCAGAAGCGGTTTCGAAAGGCAGTGCCGACTTTGCTATCGCGACGGAAGCGCTGCATTTATATGACGACCTGATTATGTTGCCGTGTTATCACTGGAACCGTGCGGTGGTAGTGAAGCCCGATCATCCATTAGCCGGTAAAGCCCATGTTAGCATTGAAGAGCTGGCCGCTTATCCGATTGTAACCTATACCTTTGGTTTCACTGGGCGTTCTGAACTGGATACTGCATTTAATCGCGCTGGTCTGACGCCGCGTATTGTCTTTACTGCGACAGATGCGGATGTGATTAAAACTTACGTGAGATTAGGGCTGGGGGTGGGTGTTATTGCCAGCATGGCCGTTGACCCAATCCAAGACCCTGATCTGGTCACTGTAGATGCGCGCGATATCTTTACCTACAGCACCACGAAGATTGGTTTCCGGCGTAGTACTTTCCTGCGCAGCTATATGTATGATTTTATTTTACGTTTTGCGCCTCATTTAACGCGAGATGTGGTGGATAAGGCCGTTGCGTTGCGCTCGAATGAGGATATCGAAGCGATGTTTAAAGATATTAAACTGCCGACCAAGTAATGTTGTCATCCATTAAAAGAAAGCCCCTGAAAAGGGGCTTTTTGCATAGTTAACGTTTTTTATTGGCTTGTGCGAGTACAGACCCTGCCAATGTTTTGGCTTTTTCACTGGACTCGGGGTTTGCCAGCACTTGTGCGGCGACATCTTCCATATAAATACCTGTCTGATTATCAGTATTGGTCTGAGAGAGCGCCGAACCCGCCAAACTTTTTTCAAGGGCGGAAGCATTAGGATCTTTGAGTATTCTTGCCGCTTGGGCCGCTACTGACGCTGATGTTTTCTTTTTATTTCTTGACATTAATTAATCTCATTTTGTTTGTAGGGTGTACCTCATATTGTGTTTTAACAACACAATATATGGTTAGAACTGTATAAAAAGACAGTATGATATTCAAATTACATTTCCTGAAAAATAGTTTATAACCTTAGTTGAAAGAGTAAGCGGTTATTTCAATAACGGGAATTATAAGTATAAATTCAAAAGATAATTTAAAAATAGTTTGATATTTTATTAATCTACAATCTTGGTTTTATATAAGCATAGTCAAGAGGAATAAATGAATAGAATATCTTACCCAATAAGCCACCTGGAACTTCATAATGTAGTTAATTCATTAAAAATGTCGAATGCGCCAATTGAAAAAAGACAATTTTATATTGATGGAGCGCGTTTTTATGACGATAAAAAGGTTGATAAAAAGGTTGATGAAAAGGTTGATGAAAAGGTTGATGAGAGAGTGTTAGCAGAATTGGTCAATAGATATTGGTTAAAGGAAGGTGATGAAAAAGAGAATGAGAGGAGAGTTACTGTACTGGAAAACATGAGTCAATATTCAATGGCAACGGTTGCTGTTCAACACTCCCAGACAATATACCCTTACTTACATTATGAGGGTATTTCAATGGAGTTTAATTCAGATAGCGACTACGGACTTGAAATGCGTTACTCAGTACCTTATAGCGATGGAAAAAAACGTTTATTCACTTTGGAATGTCAACTGTTTTTAGGTGAAAACTTTGAGTTAAATGAAGTACAATCGCGTGTTTATTATCATTTTGAGAAACAATGCCCAAGTGAATTAAGGCGTGACGTCAATCGCAATAGTATCCTCGAAATGATTTTTAATTGGTTCAAAGAATTATTCACTCCCAATTCTTATGCTGCTGCGAATACTATGTCGCCTTCAAAAAATGAATATAAAGGATGGGATCCACAAGTTGTAAATTCAACAAATCCTCTGCCTGATAAGGAGATATTGGATCAAAAAAATATAGCTAATAAAAAAGATGAAGATGATGTTGGTCAATTTTTAAAATCAATTATTCAAGGTTTTGATGAACTAAATAATGATATAGACAGGGAATTAGATAAGTGTAGTGATAATAAAATTGAAAAAAGGATGGAAGAATTATCTGAAGATCTTCAAAAATGTCTAGATAATGATAAGGAAGATCTTGATAAAATAGAAAATGATGCGGTTAAATTTAATCAATATTTTGAAGGAATAAATGATGGATATAAGCAACCTCCGGAAATTGATTTGGAATGGGATGATGCTATTTGATAAATAATTTAAATCTGAGCATTCGACATAAATTGGCCACCACCCTCGTTTCCATAAATCGCCATTGTTGCCAAAATGTTAATGTTTCTTTGTGTTATATTGATTCTAGACCTCATAATTTCAAGGGTATTGCCTTGGTATGATGAATGTTGTTTAGAGCACTATAAGAAACAATGGAGGCGCTATGTCGTTAGATTTGCGAAAAACGAGTATGGCCAAATTGGTCGCCCTTAAGCACGAATATCACTATTACAGCCTGCCGCAACTGGCGGCAGTGCTGGGAGATATCGACCGATTACCTAAATCACTGAAAGTGTTGCTAGAAAACTTACTTCGCCATCTGGATGGTGAGCAGGTTCAGGAGGATGATCTCAAAGCCATTGTGGCCTGGCAACAAACTGGGCATGCCGAGAAAGAAATCGCTTACCGGCCTGCTCGAGTCTTAATGCAAGACTTTACTGGCGTCCCGGCCGTGGTGGATTTGGCCGCGATGCGGGAAGCGGTGAAACGCCTCGGCGGTAATGTCGCGCAGGTTAACCCACTGTCGCCGGTTGATCTGGTTATCGACCACTCGGTGACTGTCGATGAGTTTGGCGATAAAGCCGCGTTTGGTGAAAACGTCCGCTTAGAAATGGAACGTAACCACGAACGCTATACTTTCCTGCGTTGGGGGCAAAAAGCCTTTAGCCGCTTCCGGGTGGTGCCGCCGGGCACTGGGATTTGTCATCAGGTGAATCTGGAATATCTGGGGCAAACCGTCTGGCATGAAGAGCAGGATGGCAAGCAGATTGCTTATCCGGATACCTTAGTCGGAACCGACTCCCACACCACCATGATTAACGGCTTGGGGATTCTGGGTTGGGGCGTTGGTGGCATTGAAGCTGAAGCGGCGATGCTGGGGCAGCCAGTATCCATGCTTATCCCCGATGTGGTCGGTTTCAAAATGACCGGCAAAATGCGCGAAGGAATTACCGCCACTGACTTGGTATTGACCGTGACTCAAATGCTGAGAAAACACGGTGTGGTCGGTAAATTTGTTGAGTTTTACGGTGATGGTTTGGCGGATTTGCCGTTAGCGGACCGCGCTACCATCGCCAATATGGCACCGGAATACGGCGCGACGTGCGGTTTCTTCCCGGTTGATGAAGTCACTCTAAGCTATATGCGCTTAAGTGGCCGTAGTGACGAACAAATAACATTGGTGGAAACCTACAGTAAAGCGCAAGGATTATGGCGTCATCCGGGGGATGAGCCGGTGTTTACCAGTCAGTTATCATTGGAACTGAGCACGGTAGAATCCAGTCTGGCGGGACCGAAACGCCCGCAGGACCGAGTCTCATTAGCGAAAGTGCCTTTGGCGTTTAATGCGTTTGAAGAGTTGGAAGTCAACAGCAAAAAAGACAAAGTCAGCGGCGTCTCCTTCACTCTGGAGGGTAAAACCCATGAGTTAGAACAGGGCGCCGTCGTCATCGCGGCCATTACTTCATGCACCAATACCTCCAACCCCAGTGTACTGATGGCGGCGGGATTACTCGCCAAGAAAGCCGCAGAAAAGGGGCTTAAAACTCAGCCATGGGTGAAAACCTCCCTGGCTCCCGGCTCCAAAGTGGTGACTGAATACCTTAAGGCCGCGGGGTTAACCTCTTATCTGGATCATTTGGGGTTCAACCTGGTGGGCTACGGCTGTACCACCTGCATAGGTAACTCTGGCCCATTGCCACAACCAATCGAAAATGCCATCAAAGAAGGGGATTTAACTGTCGGTGCGGTGCTTTCCGGCAACCGCAACTTTGAAGGGCGTATTCATCCGTTGGTGAAAACCAACTGGTTAGCTTCGCCGCTGCTGGTGGTCGCCTATGCTTTGGCGGGGAACATGAATGTTAATCTGACGCAAGATGCGCTGGGCAACGATCCTGAGGGTAATCCGGTCTATCTGAAAGATATTTGGCCGACCGGGCTTGAAATCGCCAAAGCGGTTGAAGAAGTGAAAACGGACATGTTCCGCAAGGAATATTCCGCGGTGTTTGATGGCGATGAAGAGTGGCAGGCGATTCAAGTGGATAGCACGCCCACCTATGACTGGCAGAGTGATTCTACCTATATCCGTTTGCCGCCTTTCTTCAGTGATATGAAAGCATTACCGGAACCCGTTCAGGATATCCATCATGCCCGTATTTTGGCAATTTTGGCCGATTCCGTCACTACCGACCACATTTCACCCGCCGGTAATATCAAGCTGGACAGCCCGGCAGGACGTTATCTGCGTGATCGCGGAGTTGAAATTAAGGAATTCAATTCCTACGGCTCGCGCCGGGGTAACCATGAAGTGATGATGCGCGGAACCTTTGCCAATATCCGTATCCGGAATGAAATGGTGCCCGGTGTTGAGGGGGGGGTTACTCGCCATATTCCATCGCAAAATCAAATGGCTATCTATGATGCGGCTATGCGTTACCAGCAGGAAAATGTGCCATTAGCGGTGATTGCCGGTAAGGAATATGGCTCAGGTTCAAGCCGCGACTGGGCCGCTAAAGGGCCGCGCCTGCTGGGGGTTCGGGTGGTGATTGCGGAGTCTTTCGAACGTATTCACCGCTCTAATTTAATCGGGATGGGCATTCTGCCGCTGGAGTTTCCTGCTGGGGTAGACCGCAAAACATTGGGCCTGACGGGCGATGAATCTATTAGTGTCAGTGGGTTACAAGGCTTAGCTCCGGGGCAAATTGTTCCTGTAACACTCACTTATGCCGACGGGCGGCAGCAAAAGGTTGATACCCGCTGCCGCATAGATACTGGCAATGAATTGGTTTATTTCGAAAATGGCGGCATTTTGCATTATGTGATCCGCAAAATGTTGTAATAGATTGATGCTTACGTGACGGTGTCACTATTAAGTTAAGTCATTAAAAAGGGTGGTTGCGAGACCACCCTTATAGCTTGCGTTAGCCAAAAAAGCTTATATTAGCAGTGAGCTTCGAGGTGATTACTTGGTCAACAAATGGCCCATTTTAGCCGCTTTTGTGGCCATATAATGTTCATTTTTAGGATTTTGCCCGACAATCAAAGGGACGCGTTCGACGATATTAATCCCCGCTTCGGAGAGAATTTCAACTTTCTTCGGGTTATTTGTCAGCAAGCGCACCGCTTTAATGTCCAATAACTTGTACATATCAGAACACAGTGTGAAATCGCGTTCATCGGCAGCAAAACCCAGTTGATGATTGGCTTCAACGGTATCGGCCCCCAAATCCTGCAAGGCATAAGCTCGAATTTTATTCAGCAAACCAATATTACGGCCTTCCTGGCGATGATAAATCAGCACACCACGGCCTTCTTCGGCAATATGCGCCAATGCAGCTTCTAACTGGAAACCACAATCACAACGCAGGCTAAACAGGGCATCACCTGTCAGACATTCAGAATGAATACGCGAGAGCACCGGCTTATCACCGCTGATATCGCCAAAGATTAATGCCAGATGGTCATGGCCAGTGGCTAACTCTTCAAAACCGACCATCAGAAAATCACCCCAAGGAGTCGGTAATTTAGCTTCTGCTACACGTTTTAGCTGCATCTTAATGTTCATATTATAACTTCATACCCTTAGAAAGGTTGTCGCACACCCTACCGTGAATGCCTGTTTTAACCTTATACCTCGGTATGTTGCGATATAAAGGTTAAATAAAAAATTTTATGCGATCATTATTAGCTATATTGCCATAACTTTTGCTGACCTGCTGTTCAACAAAGCAGCAATAAGGCCAGCATGAATGGCTGTTTGAGATTTATTTCGCTAGTGACAAAGAAATTTTGTATGTTATCAATGGTTAGAGAGACTTATATTATATAGATATAGCACTTATATAAAACGTGCTATCACCACGGGTAATATGTTGTGGATATTGCCAGAAAGAAGGGCAACAGATGTGGAATATAACAAAACGAATTACCCTGGGAGCAGTTATTTTACTGTTGCCAACCTTTGTCATTTGGCTCTCTGGTTGGCAGTGGCAGCCGGGGGGCAGTGAAAGCGCGTTAAAAGCGCTTTTTTGGGTGACAGAGACAGTGACCGCGCCGTGGGGCATCGTTACCAGTATCATTCTCAGTGGCTGGTTTTTGTGGTGCCTGCGTTTTCGGCTCAAACCGGCAATCGGACTCTTGATGCTACTGGGCGTGGTCATTGTGCTGGGGCAGGGTTTGAAATCGCTGATTAAAGAGCATGTGCAGGAACCGCGGCCATTTGTGGTGTGGCTTGAAGCTGAACATCATATTGATAACCGCTTTTTCTATTCCTTACCCCGCACCGAGCGCAGCGAGTTGGTTAAACAGCAATTGCAGAACCAATCTATCATTCCTGCGTGGTTAAGCAGCCACTGGCAATTTGAAACCGGCTTTGCTTTTCCTTCCGGTCATACTGTTTTTGCTGCCAGTTGGGCATTATTGGCGGTTGGGCTGCTATGGCCCCGCCGACATTACAAAACGGTTATTTTACTGATGCTTTGGGCGCAGGGGGTGATGATGAGCCGCCTGGTGTTAGGGATGCATTGGCCTGGTGATTTGATGGCGGCTACCCTTATCAGCGGTCTATTGGTCGCTATTGTCTGTAGTCTGGTGCAGCGGTGGTTCGGCCCACTCAATATTCCACCGCAAGAACAACAGGAAATTGAAAAGCGCGAGCAGGGGAAAATTAAGCGATGAATTATTTTTCACCGTTCAGTATTCGCCGCTAAATTGCTTAAAATAATCTCTATTAAGCATAGGTTCAGTGCTTTATCTTGGCGCAGGGTTTCTTTGCTGGGTAAGGAAGTGCTAATTTATTGAGTAAGGACGCCACATTTTTGGCATAATTCATCAGGTTGATTCGGCCTTTAGGAAAAAACGTGAAATATTTGCTGATTTTTTTACTAGTACTCGTGGTTTTTGTGATATCGATCACATTAGGGGCAAATAACGATCAGGTCGTTACCTTCAATTATTTATTGGCTCAGGGCGAATATCGCGTATCGACCTTATTAGCGGCGCTTTTTGCAGCGGGTCTGGTGCTGGGATGGATTATTTGCGGGCTTTTTTATCTACGAGTTCGGATTTTACTGGGCCGTGCCGAGCGGAAAATCAAACGTCTTGAATCGCAGCAAGAGCTACCGATTGAACCCAGCGCGACGGCATCTACACCTGCTGTCAGCAAGGAATAATTTTCTATGTTAGAAATGCTGTTTCTGCTGTTACCGGTCGCTGCCGCCTATGGCTGGTATATGGGGCGAAGAAGTGCTCAGCAGGATAAGCAGCAGGATGCTAACCGCCTGTCACGTGAATATGTGGCCGGGGTTAACTTCCTTCTCTCAAACCAGCAAGACAAAGCGGTTGATCTGTTTCTTGAAATGCTGAAAGAAGACAGTTCAACAGTTGAAGCGCATCTGACGTTAGGCAATCTGTTCCGTTCTCGTGGTGAAGTTGACCGCGCTATCCGCATCCATCAGGCCTTGATGGAAAGCGCTTCCCTGACATTTGAACAGCGCTTGCTGGCGGTCCAGCAGTTGGGGCGCGATTACATGGCGGCGGGGTTATATGACAGAGCGGAAGATATGTTCAACCAATTGGTTGAGGAGAAAGATTTTCGCCTGGGCGCATTACAGCAGTTATTAATTATCTATCAGGCCACCAGTGATTGGAATAATGCCATTGAAGTGGCAGAAAAGCTGGTCAAGATGGGCAAAGACAATCAGCGGTTGGAAATTGCGCATTTTTATTGCGAATTAGCGCTGCAAGCCATGGGCAGTGATGATCTTGATAAGGCGATGAATCTGTTGAAAAAAGCGGCTTCGGCCGATAAACAGTGCGCCAGAGTCTCGATCATGCAAGGTCGGGTCTATCTGGCCAAGGGTGAATACGCGAAAGCTGTTGAGGCGCTGGAGCGCGTGTTAGAGCAAGATAAAGAAGTGGTTAGCGAAGCATTGCCAATGCTGAGTGAATGTTATCAGCACTTACAGCAACCCGAAGCCTGGGCCAATTTCCTTAAGCGCTGTGTTGAAGATAATACCGGCGCGATGGCGGAGTTAATGTTGGCCGAAATTCTTGAACAGCATGAAGGCCGGGATGTGGCGCAAACCTATATTAATCGCCAGTTACAGCGCCATCCAACCATGCGAGTTTTCTATCGTTTGATGGATTATCACTTGGCCGATGCTGAAGACGGGCGGGCAAAAGAGAGTTTGCTGTTGTTGCGCGATATGGTCGGTGAGCAAATCCGCACCAAACCGCGTTATCGTTGCCACAAATGTGGTTTTACCGCACATTCGCTCTACTGGCATTGTCCATCTTGCCGTGCATGGGCATCAGTTAAGCCCATCAGAGGGTTAGATGGGCAATAGGGTGAATTTAAAGGTATCGGGTGAATGAATCACCCGATGAATAGGCCGTGTATGACAATAAAATGGCTTACTTTTTCTTCTGCGGGGCTTTAACGCCATCTTTCAGCAATTGGCGCAATTTCTTCAATTCTTTCTGGCTCAATGGCTGTTCTGACACTTCTTCCACACCTTGATTATCAATCTCGCTGTGATGCAACTTGGCCTCTTTACGGCTGCTTTTGCTACCTTTAACTTCAACCTCAAAACTTTGTTCTAATCTTTCGCAGACTTCGGTGCTGAGAGAAAATTGCTTTTCTAAGGCGGCGGCTTTGATTTTTTCTTTTAATTCCAGAGGGATTTTAATGGTTAAGGTAGATATTTCGCTCATCATATAACCTTCAACTTAAGGGAAAACACCAAGCTAAGCGAGGGAAGCGGAACTGTCTAGGGGATAACACAACTGTCACAAAAAATTCACATTGGCTGTTGGTGAAAATCCCCCATTAATTGGCGGATAATATCTCTGAAGCTGACTCATAGCGGAGAATGAATGATGCGGCAATTATCACGTTTCTGATCACCGCCTCTGGCCTGACGTTGTGGGGATTGGTTCCGCGTTCTGGGGGCTGGTTGGTGGCGCAATCGCACATTTGATCCTCAGCCTTCCGGCGCACAAAGCAGGGCCAGACACTGGGAGTAGTTGAATTTGTTCACGTGATGAGGAACAGATTTTAGTTATATAGGGGAAACCCTAAATTGACCCACCCAATCAAAGTCTGACAAACAGACGGCAAACCTCGGACGTCCGATTGCTGTAATTTCTGTGATACACCCTGTAGAATGCGGGCGTTACCAGTATTTATTGACTGAAAAATAATGACTGACTGAAAAGGCTTGAAAATGACGTCTGCAACTAAAATTAATAACAGTGGCTCAATATCTTCCCCGATTGTTGTGGCACTGGATTATGCCAATAAAGACGCGGCGCTAGCCTTTGCTTCCCGTGTTAACCCACGAGACTGCCGGTTAAAGGTGGGCAAAGAAATGTTTACCTTATATGGCCCGCAATTAGTGCGTGATCTGCATCAACTCGGCTTTGAAGTGTTTCTTGATTTGAAATTCCACGATATTCCTAACACTACCGCCCATGCTGTCGCGGCGGCAGCGGAGCTTGGCGTGTGGATGGTGAATGTCCATGCCAGCGGCGGGGCGCGGATGATGACCGCGGCAAAAGAGGCTTTATTGCCCTACGGGCCGCAAGCGCCGTTACTGATTGCCGTGACCGTGCTCACTAGCATGGATGGCGAAGATTTACGTGATATTGGCATTAACATCACCCCCGCTGAACAGGCTGAGCGGTTGGCGAAATTGACGTGGGATTGCGGTTTAGACGGCGTGGTGTGCTCAGCCCATGAAGCGGTGCGCCTAAAACAGGTGTGCGGTGAGGATTTCAAATTGGTCACTCCGGGGATCCGCCCTGAGGGCAGTGATGCTGGCGATCAGCGCCGCATTATGACACCGCCACAAGCCGTGTTAGCAGGGGTGGATTATATGGTGATAGGGCGTCCGATCACCCAATCTCCTGATCCTGAAAAAGCCCTGACTGATATTTTGGCGTCGCTGCCTAAGGGGGCAAAATGAGTCATGATAATAGCCGCTTAGTGTATTCAACTGATTCTGGCCGTATCACTGAACCCGAGGTAAAACCGCAGCGACCTAAGGGGGATGGTATTGTTCGCATCCAGCGCCAAACCCGTGGTCGTAAAGGAAAGGGTGTGTGTCTGATTACCGGTATTGATGGCAGTGATGAAATGCTGGAGACGCTGGCGGCAGAATTGAAGAAAAAGTGCGGCTGTGGTGGCGCGCTGAAAGATGGCGTGATTGAAATTCAAGGAGATAAGCGCGATCTGCTCAAACAATTGCTCGAAGCCAAAGGGATGAAAGTCAAACTGGCGGGTGCATGAGAGCCGCCAACAACGCTACAGTTTCAACAACACAAAATTTTATCCAAAGTCATTGGTGTTGCAGGTAGGCAGCAAGCAAACGTATCCCGATGAGCTTACACGAGTAAGTGATTCGGGTAAGTGAGCGCAGCTAACACCCCTGCAACGACAAGAACGAAGGATAAAAGTTATTTACCGACCTGATGACCAATAACCCCACCCACAGCAGCACCACCTAACGTCCCTAGGGTACTGCCCGTCAAGACTGCACCGCCAACTGCACCGGCACCGGCACCAATTGCGGTATTACGGTCACGTTTGGACATGTTAGAACAGGCGGATAGAGATAAAGCCAGAGTGAGTGCCAGTGCGGCAGTAGCAAATCGTTTATTGATTATCATCATAATAATTCTCCAGACAGTGGCTAAATACGGGGCGAGCAGGTCATTCAACTGACAGACTTTCAACTTATATGCCCTGAGCTATCCGTATCAAAATGAATTTGCCTTACTAAGTATAGGCATTGTATTGATTTTAGCCGCGATCTTATTAGGTTAGCGGTCAGAATAAAAAACGGCGTTTGAGTTTAATTTCAGGATTAATGCTGAAAACTTGTTTTATCACCAATAGAAACCAGTATAAATATCCGTGAATCATTTAATAGGTAAATAGTCCTAATTTGACCGCGAGGGGGAGGAATTAAGGATTATCTTAAGCCAAAGACTGAATTAACCTCTTGCCACAGCGCAATAAAGCTTCGTTGTATGGGCGTATATCTCTCATACTGCACTTTCTAGCCGATCTACACGCAGTTTATAGCTATTTATCCCATACCGATTCTCCCCTGTGGCGCTGAAAATGAGACAAATTCAGTTATTCAGGATATGACAATGCTCAACGAACTGAAGCAGCAGGTGCTCGCCGCTAATTTGGCGCTGCCGCGCCATAATCTGGTCACTTTCACGTGGGGAAATGTCAGTGCCGTCGACCGGCACCGTGGGCTTCTGGTGATTAAACCTTCGGGCGTGGAATATGATGTCATGACGGTTGATGACATGGTGGTCGTGGAGTTGGACAGCGGCAAAGTGGTGGAGGGCAACAAGAAACCCTCGTCGGATACCGATACTCACCGGGCGCTTTACCTTAATTTCCCACAAATCGGTGGCATTGTTCACACCCATTCACGCCATGCCACTATCTGGGCGCAAGCTGGTCTGGATTTACCCGCCTGGGGCACCACTCATGCGGATTATTTCTATGGCACTATTCCCTGTACCCGTTTGATGACCCCGGAAGAGATTGCTGGCCGTTATGAGTGGGAGACCGGTAATGTCATTGTCGAAACTTTTCAACAGCGGGGAATTAAGCCAGAAGATGTGCCCGCTGTTTTAGTGAATTCGCACGGGCCATTTGCCTGGGGAAGCAGTGCTGATAATGCGGTGCACAATGCGGTGGTGTTAGAAGAATTGGCTTATATGGGCATTTTCTCTCGCCAGTTGAACACGCAATTGGCAGATATGCAGCCGCAATTATTGGATAAACATTACCTGCGTAAACACGGGAAAAATGCCTATTATGGGCAATAAACACCGTGTTTAGCCGCCGCCCGTGTTTAGTCTTGCACGGGTTTTTCCAACCACAATATGGCGTCACTGATATCGAGCATTTTTGCTTCGATTTGCGTGATGGCGTCATTGATTCCCTGATTGTAAAAATGCGCACCCAACTCACGGCTGATAAATTGCAGTAAAAACTCGGTGTCAAAGTCTTCCAACTCAATATTGTGTTCTTGCTCCAGGTAACGCTGAAGTTTGTAGGTCATCCGCTGTGTTTGTTCGCGGGTAAACGTAATCTCTGCCATGGGTATTGCTCCGATTAGGGCGGTTTGATAATGATAACTCAGTGATTACTCGCCCAAAATGTCGACTTGAATTCCTTGAGCCGCCAACTGCTGTTGATAGCACGCGGGCAGGCGATTATCGGTAATCACTCTGCTGATCACTGAGTCAGTGGTCAGCAAATTTTGATGTACCTGACCAAATTTAGAGGCATCCGCCAGGATGATATTTTCGGCACCTTTTGCCAGCACACTGTTAATCACATCGGCGCGTAACATATCACGCCCGGTAAATCCGCTGTCCATCTGATAGCCGTCAATGCCGATAAATGCCTTACTGAAATTCACATGACGCAAGCACAGTTGTGTCAGTGGGCCGACCATGCTGTCACTTTTCTTCTGATAAATCCCCCCCAATAGAATGACTTCACAGGCGGAGTCTTTCAATTGCCGCGCAATATAGCCGCTGACTGTCACCAGCGTGATACCCGGCCGTTTGGCCAATTGATGGGCCAATAGGGCGTTGCTACTGCCACTTTCAATAAATATTGTTTCGCCGTCATTGACCAGCGAGGCGGCATGATTGGCCAGTTTTTGTTTCATCGAGAAATGGCGCATCATACGAACATCAATATCATCACTTTCAAGGGCAACAGCAGAGCCATGCACGCGCTTGAGTAAGCCCCGTTTCTCCAGCAGATTAAGATCTTGCCGAATAGTCACTTCCGATACTTGGGTCGTTTGCGACAATTCGCTGACGCTAACCCGCTTGCGGTCATTCACTTGCTGTAAAATTGTTTGCTGTCTTAGGTTCATCATCGGTCAGCCAAATAAATAAACTTTCGTTTGAAGTGTAATTCACTTTCGAATGAAAGATGTTTGAGCGAGATCACGTTATTGATTAAGAGTTACTCTATGATTGCGGTTAATGATTCTTTGTGACTTTATTTGCTTTACTGGTGGTTTGACTAACCAGTCTGGCTGCTTTAATCATCCCAATCGGAGGTTGTTATGGAGCTTTATCTCGACACAGCAGATGTGGCCGCAGTTAAACGTCTGGCGCGTATCCTGCCTTTGCAGGGCGTCACCACCAATCCCAGTATTTTGGCCAAAGCGGGCAAACCTATCTGGGAAGTGCTCCCTGCGCTGCGCGATGCATTGGGGGGAACCGGTAAACTTTTCGCACAAGTGTTGGCCAGTGACAGCGAGTTGATGGTGTCGGAGGCCGTTTTACTGTCACAACGAGTTCCCGGTTTGGTTATCAAAGTGCCCGCCACCGCAGAAGGGTTAGCGGCAATCAAAAAGTTGAAAACGATGTCAATCCCGACATTAGGTACCGCGGTTTACGGTGCCGGACAAGGCCTATTGTCGGCTTTAGCCGGGGCTGAATATGTTGCCCCCTATGTTAACCGGTTAGATGCTCAGGGCGGGGATGGCATCGCCATGGTGCGCGAATTACAGCAGTTGCTCACCTTACATGCGCCGGGCGCTAAAGTGTTGGCTGCCAGCTTCCGGACGCCACGGCAGGTTCTGGATTGCTTACTGGCGGGTTGCCAGTCAGTGACTATTCCTGTGGATGTTGCAGAGCAATTTATCAGTACACCGGCGGTTAAAGCCGCAGTTGAACAGTTTGAACATGATTGGCAGGGCGCATTTGGCTCGGCAATCTTGAGCTAATGTTTTATTCAGGGACTAATGTTTTATTCACGGACTAATGTTTTATTCACGGACTAATGTTTCATTCATATATGAAAGCATAAAAAACGCCCGCTAAGACATTAAGCGGGCGTTACGGTGTCACTTACTGGGGCGGGATAAAACGGCTTTTATCCTAGCAAGGGCATTTCCCCAACTTACCCGCTTCACTAGGGAAACGGGCCTCCAGACAATAACGGTGGAAATCACGCTCGGTCATGGGCGGTGTCTCGGGATGATGACGGCGCATATGATTGACATAATTGCCATAATCCTGCACTCCCACCATCAAGCGAAAACTTTGTGCCACCCGGCGTGCAATCAAACGTACCCAAGCCCACAACGTGGTCGGGCGAGTTGCTATTGGAACCAGCGGTATGCAGCGCGTAATCTGACGCGGCCCAGCGGGTAATGGCCGGTTATGCAACAGAGTCGGGTGCTGCCTGCGCAGTGGGATATCGACATTAGCCACGAACAGCCTCCTCACGGAATACAATTTCAGTCTCATGCGTGGTGGGTTTGCTGGATTTCAGCGCGCGCCGAATCACGAAGAAAGATGAAATTAACATGGTCACTGCCACCAACATAAAGAAGGCACACAAGGCGGCGTTGATCTGATTGTTAAACACAATAGTTTCCATGTCCTTAATGCTCTTGGCCGGGGCAATCAAAACCCCTTGCTCGACACCCGCCGAGAATTTTTTCGCCTGAGCCAAGAACCCAATACTCGGTTTTTCATGGAAAATCTTCTGCCAGCCCGCCGTCATTGAGGTAATAAACAGCCAAATTGTTGGCAGGATGGTTACCCAAGCATAGCGCTGCTTCTTCATTTTAAACAGGACCACAGTCCCTAAAATCAGCGCCATTGACGCCAGCATTTGGTTACCAATACCAAACAATGGCCACAGGGTATTGATGCCGCCCAGCGGATCAACCACCCCTTGATAAACAAAAAAGCCCCAGCAGGCCACGGCCACCGTGGTGCCGGATAAGTTACCTAACCAGGAGCGGTTATTCGCCAGACTCGGCACCACCACCCCGACCAAATCCTGCACCATAAAGCGGCAAGCACGGGTACCGGCATCAACGGCGGTCAGAATAAACATCGCCTCAAACAGAATGGCAAAGTGATACCAGAATGCCATCATATTGCGGCTATTAAAGACTTCACTGATGATATGCGCCATCCCGACGGCAAAAGTCGGCGCGCCGCCCGCACGAGATAATATCGAGTTCTCGCCGACATCTTTGGCAATCATGGTCAGGGTTTCAGGAGTGACGACAAATCCCCAGCTGTTGATAGCCAACGCCGCACTTTCTACTGTGCTGCCAATCAGCGCCGCCGGGGAGTTCATTGCAAAATAAACGCCCGGATCGATAACCGATGCACAAATCAGCGCCATAATTGCGACGAATGATTCCATCAGCATCGCGCCGTATCCGATAAAGCGAATGTGGCTTTCGCGTTCAACCAGTTTCGGCGTGGTGCCACTGGCAACCAGCGCATGGAAGCCCGAAATCGCGCCACAGGCGATGGTGATAAACAGGAATGGGAACAAGCTGCCGGAGAAGACCGGGCCGCTACCATCAATAAAACGCGAAACGGCGGGCATTTTCATTTCTGGCATGGCGAACACAATACCCACCGCCAAACCGATAATGACGCCGATCTTCAGGAAGGTTGATAAATAATCTCGCGGTGCCAGCAACAGCCAGACCGGCAGCACTGAGGCAATAAAACCATAAATAACCAGCACCCAAGTCAGGGTAGTGCCGTGTAAGGTGAAGAATGGCCCCCAATAAGGATGAAGCGCAATATTCCCGCCGTAAATAATTGCCGCCATCATTAACACGAAACCGATTAGCGACACTTCGGCGATTTTACCTGGGCGCAGAAAGCGCATGTACACGCCCATAAACAGCGCGATTGGGATGGTGGCCGCAATGGTGAACAGGCCCCACGGGCTGTCTGCCAAGGCTTTTACCACCACTAAGGCCAGTGCGGACAAGATGATAATCATCACCCCCAATGCGCCTAACATGGTGATAATGCCAGCAAAAGCCCCTAATTCTTGTTTTGCCATTTCCCCCAATGAGCGGCCATCGCGGCGGGTGGAGATGAACAGGATCAAGAAATCCTGCACAGCACCGGCCATCATCACCCCCACCAGAATCCAGATAGTGCCGGGTAAGAAGCCCATTTGGGCGGCTAAAATAGGCCCAACTAGCGGCCCGGCACCTGCAATAGCGGCAAAGTGGTGACCGAAAAGCACCCATTTATTGGTCGGAACATAATCCAGTCCATCATTACGCCGCTCAGCGGGGGTTAAACGGCGGTCATCCAGTTCAAAGATATTCTTGGCGATAAACCGGCTATAAAAACGGTAGGCGATGCTGTAACAAGACACCGCTGCAATCACCAGCCAGATGGCATTGACATTCTCGCCTCGGTTCAGTGCCAGCATGGCAAAAGCAAATGCACCAATTAACGCGACGGTCAGCCAGATGACGACAGTCTTGACGTTTTTCATGAGTAACGGCTCCTTGTTATACGGGGGATTTAACGGTTTTCAGCACCTATTTTGATAAAAAGATGCAAACTGCTAGTTAACATAGGAGGTTTAATGTGAAAGAAAAGTAGCGAAAGTGAGAACTGTGATGAGCTAATTGTTTTTTGCTCACCATTAGTATCATTTGCTTACAGACTGTGACAGCTACCCGACTGTGCTGATCATGAGGTCAAAGTAATAGGGCGGGGATGACCATCTCATTAAGCCGTGGGATGTTGTGCATCACCACGGCTTTACCCGTCATACTTCAAACGGCATCTATGTTGGTTACCCTGTCAAAGTCGGTTACTCTATCAAACCACTGGGCGGGCCACCACGTTGCGTGTTTCCATCCGCACTTCTGCAATGCGCACTTCAATTTTGTCGTTCTGGCTGTAGACCGTTTCACCTTTGATCTGGATGGTGCCGGTTTCCTGGCTGCACACCATTTCATCACGTACCGCGTGAATAAAGGGTGCAGGAATAAAGGCCACTGCGCCGTTATCCAGTAAGCGAACGCGTAGACCACCGCGAGTGACATCAATGATCTCCGCAGGGAAGCGGGTATCCGTGCCCGCCATAGGTTGCAGGTAACGGGCATACAACCAATCCCCGACATCGCGTTCAGCCATGCGATTCAACCGACGGCGTTCAGCCAATTGCACCGTGATTTCATCCTGTGGTTTCTCTGCTTGCTGGCCGGTAATAATGGCTTTCAGCAGGCGATGATTGACCATATCGCCGTATTTACGAATTGGCGAGGTCCAGGTGGCGTAAGCTTCAAGCCCTAAACCGAAGTGAGGGCCGGGAACGGTACTGATTTCAGCGAATGTCTGGAAACGACGGATGCGGCTGTCGAGGAACTGGGTCGGCAAGGCATCAAGATGACGGCGCAATTCACAGAAACCCGGTAGGGTCAGCAGCGCTTGTGGATCGGCCTCCACCCCATTGGCTTGCAACACATTGGCGGCTTGCTCAACCAGCGCAGGATCAAATCCGGTATGCACGTTATAAATGCCAAAGCCAAGGTTATCACGCAGTGCAATAGCTGCGCAGACGTTGGCGGCAATCATGCACTCTTCCACAATGCGGTTAGCAATGCGGCGGTGCTCCACAATGATATCCAGCACTTCGCCTTTTTCGCCTAACAGGAAGCGATAGTCTGGCCGGTCTTTAAACACCAGCGCATGGGCTTGACGCCAACGGCTGCGCGCTTCACAAACACGTTTCAGTAAGGTGATTTGTTCCGCAATATCAGCATCCTGCGGCTGCCAGTCACCCTGACCCTCTAACCAGTCAGAAACTTCGTCATAGACCAGTTTGGCTTTTGATTCCACCCAGGCGGCAGAGAATTGAATGTCATCACCCAGCGCACCATCAGCGGCGATAGTGACACGGCACACCAATACCGGGCGGCGTTCATTCGGGCGCAGTGAGCAGAGATTGTCGGATAAATCGCGTGGCAGCATCGGGATGTTAAAGCCCGGCAGATAGTTGGTAAATGCGCGTTTACGGGCAATTAAATCCAACTCACTGTTCTCATCGACATAAGCAGTAGGGTCTGCAATGGCAATGGTCAACAACAGAGAACCGTCTCCGTTGTCTTTCACATGCAAGGCGTCATCCATATCTTCGGTGCTGGCGCTGTCGATCGTGACAAAATTAAGCGCAGTCAAATCTTCACGTTGCAGATTGACATCATGCAGAGCTGATTCCACCATCGCTGGCGCTTCACGCTCCAGATTATGGCGCGCTAATGTGACCCACCAAGGCACGAAATGATCTTCACCATCAGTAATAAAAGCAGTCAAATCAGCATTAAAGGCCCGGTCACCTTTTAATGGATGGCGGCGCATTTCGGCCACGGCCCAATCACCGGTCTGGAAATCGTGCGCCAGTTCGCGCACCGGACGACATTGAATAGCATCACGCAGCAGAGGATGGTCAGGAACGATAGACAGACGGTCATCTTTTCGTTGCACGCGGCCAACAAAGCGCGATAAAAATGGCTCAACCAGGGTTTCCGGCTCAGCAATTTCACGATCTTTATCAGTGTGCAGGGTCGCAATAATGCGGTCGCCATGCATGACTTTTTTCATCTGTGGCGGCGGAATAAAGTAACTTTTCTGCCCGTCTACCTCAAGAAAGCCAAAGCCTTTCTCAGTACCTTTAACGACGCCTTCGGCGCGCGGAGTCTGAGTGTGAAGTTGCTGTTTTAGCTGCGCCAGCAGCGGGTTATCTTGAAACATATCGTCCAGTGAATGGTCTAGTGAGTGGGATTAATCCGGCTGACAGTTTTACGCGAATCAGCCCCATCGGGCAAGCGGCATATCACCCGAAGGCGGAATTCCCTGTTAGAAACAGGGGCCTATCTTCAAGCAATCCGCAAGGTTTGCGGCGGTTGCCAGCGGCGCACGGTCACCGGCACGGATTTTGAGGTGGGTGTGTGGGTCTCATCACCAAAGCTGGACAAGGGCACCAGCGGGTTGGTTTCAGGGTAATAGGCCGCCAGATTCCCGCGCGGGATATCATAGCTAACCAGTTTGAATCCACTGACTTTTCGGGTGATTCCGTCATTCCACAGGGTTTCAATTTCCACTAAATCGCCATCTTTCAAGGCCAATTCGGCTAAATCTTGCGGGTTAATAAACAGCACTTCCCGTTGACCATAAACCCCGCGATAGCGGTCATCGAGGCCATAAATGGTGGTGTTGTACTGGTCATGCGAGCGCAAGGTTTGCAGCACAAAGGGAGCGGGCACGCCTGCAATCTGCGGGAACAAACTCTCCGGCAGCATGGATGCGCAAAACTCGGCTTTCCCACTGGGGGTGGCAAATTGCATGTCGGCAGCGGCACTGCCCAGATAGAAGCCACCCGGTTGCTCACAGCGGGCATTGAAATCATCAAAACCGGGGATAGTGGCGGCAATATGGTCGCGAATCAAGTTGTAATCATCGGCTAATGCCAGCCAATTCAGCGCCTTACTCTCAGCGGGCTGTTGAGCAAAAACCGCATTAGCGATACCGCAGACAATCGCCGTTTCAGCGTGTTGAGTCTCCGCCAGTGGTTTGCCCACGCCCTCAGAGGCATGCACCATGCTAAATGAATCTTCTACTGTGATAAATTGCGCACCGGTGGCCTGCATATCGCGCTCTGTGCGGCCCAATGTTGGCAGGATCAGGGCTTCAGTGCCGGTAATCAGGTGGCTGCGATTCAGTTTGGTGCTGATATGCACGGTCAGGTCACAACGGCGCAATGCTTGCGCGGTGCGCTCGGTATCCGGTGCCGCAGCGGCTAAATTACCACCAAGGGCAATCAACACGTTAACTTCACCACGCAGCATCGCCTCCAGCGCTTCCACAGTATTATGACCGGCGGCTTGCGGTGGGGTGAAACCAAAATGCTGGCTTAAGCGCGCTAACATCGCGGCCGAGGGTTTTTCATCAATCCCCATGGTGCGGTTGCCTTGCACATTACTGTGGCCGCGAACCGGGCATAAACCGGCACCGGGCTTGCCTAACTGACCAAACAACAGTTGCAGATTGGCTAATTCTCTGACGGTTATCACTGAATGTTTATGCTGGGTGATGCCCATCGCCCAGGTCAAAATCACCCGCTCGGCATGTTGATAAATATCTGCCGCGTGGTGTATTTGTGTCTCCGTGAGCCCTGATTGCTGGGTAATCTGCGCCCATGAGGTTTGATCAACCGCCGCCAGATAAGCATCAATCCCTTGGGTGTGGGTAACAATAAAGGTTTCATCGAATAAGCCGGGCAACCCTTGGGCCAGTTGATGGCGATGGGTTTCCAGCAGCGCTTTCACCATACCGCGCACCGCCGCCATATCACCGCCGAGATTCGGCTGAAAATAGGCAGAACTGATCGGCGAGGATTTTGGCGTCAACATTTCAATCGGATTTTGTGGGTCAGCAAAACGTTCCAGCCCGCGCTCGCGCAAGGTATTGAAGCTGACAATCCGCGCACCGCGATCTTTGGCATGGCGCAAACTGTGTAACATTCTTGGGTGATTAGTGCCCGGATTCTGCCCGAAGACAAAAATAGCATCAGCCAGCTCAAAATCCTGCATCCTAATGGTGCCTTTACCCACCCCAATACTCTGTTTCAGCCCAGTGCCACTGGCTTCATGGCACATATTTGAGCAATCTGGGAAGTTATTTGTCCCCAACATGCGGCCAAATAGCTGATAAAGGTAGGAAGCTTCATTACTGGCACGGCCTGAGGTATACAGCTCCAACTGGTTTGGGCTATCCAGCCCATTAATATGCTTAGCAATTAATTCAAGGGCGCTTTCCCAACTGATCGGTTGATAGCGGTCTGTATCGGGGTTATAGCGCATGGGATGAGTAATTCGCCCTTGATATTCAAGAAAATAGTCACTCTGTTGGCGCAGCGTCGTGAGGCTGTGTTCAGCAAAAAACTCCGGCTCCACCGCCTTGCGCGTGGCTTCCCAACTGACCGCTTTAGCCCCATTCTCACAAAAACTGAAAGTGCTGTGATTGTCATCTCCCCATGCGCAGCCGGGGCAGTCAAAGCCTTTAACCTGATTGACGCGCAGCAAGTTACGAATATTTTTCAATGCTTGCTTGCTGTCGAGCACAAAGCGCGTGGTGGCTTCAAGAGAACCCCAGCCACCAGCCGCGCCAGTGTAGGGTTTTATGGTCGATTTAAATTTCATAATGATACGCCGCAGGTGTTTTTATTGTTTCAAGTGGGTAACGAAATCATTAACAACTTGATTCTATTTTGTCACAAGTTTAGTGGGGCGCGGCACCGGCGTCTAATCGAAACCCGCAATCGCGGCATAGAGGGGGCTTATCACTGGCTAGTTAGCGAGGCGCTACGGCATAGCATATGAGGACATTTATTCAGAATAAGACCCTAACTACGTCACTAAATAATAAAATTGATTATGTTTAACACATAGATTTAATTTAAATAATTAATTTGCTAATCAACTAGTGAGGGTAAATGAGATTGTTTTATTAAAATCCTGTTTAATCAAATGAATTAATCTCTTCTATAATATTTTCGTCTTGATTACTCTCTTAATTAGATTATTAGGCTAATATTTATCTTATAACAGTCTAATAATCTGGTTTAAATGATGGAAAGATTATTTAACTGCTCTATTATTGAATAATAGATAACTTAGCT
>NZ_CABHXX010000104.1 GCF_902170565.1 Yersinia thracica | reverse complement strand
CCGAGGATTATCGCGGCAATGGGCTGGGACAAAGACAATCTCAGCGAAGATCAGAAGCAGACCGTCAGTGCGCTGGCAACACTGGCCGCAGGATTAGCCGGTGGATTGACCGGCGACAGCACCGCTGATACGGTTGCCGGTGCGCAGACTGGGAAAAATGCGGTTGAGAATAACTTCCTGCTGCAAATGTTGGTGCCACCTCCACCGGTAGCAGGGCAAGCGCCACAGAGTGAAGCCAATGCTGCGATAGCGCAAAAGCTGGATACAGCGGTGAAAGAGTTTGGCAAAGATGTTGTGACAAAATGCCTCTCTGGTGGGGATTGCCCAATGGCCGCGCAAGTTGCGATATTGGCTATCCAGGCAATGATGGGTCAAGGAGAAAATGGCCCTTCTAATACTGGTGGTGATCAGATAGCTGAGTCAGGCTCAACCAACACAGGCGGAAACCAATTATCAGAACAGGGTGTGACTCATACAGGTAACAATAATGGTCAGACTGATACAGGGCCAAATAATACAGGTGGAGAACAAACTGTAGACCCATCACCAAACAACACGGGGAATACTGAGGCTGTACCTGACCTACCTAACCATATGGTAAGTGATGGACAGGACAATGGAGCTGAAAAACCCTCCAACATAAAAGTTGCCGATGATAAATTCTTAAAAAATAATGAAATAGATGCTCATCAAATCAAAAAAGACTTTCTAGGTTCTAAAGCGGAAATCAAGCTTTATGATATTTACGTTGATAAAGACAGTGGGCAGCTATGGATTTTTAGAAAGGGCGGCACAGGTGAAGGCATTCCAACTGGCGAATTTATCAAAAAATAGGATAGTTACATGGAAAAAACAACAGTTAAAGCTGAGTTTTCTATTTGTGGGGATGTTTTTGACCCAGAAGAAATAACAGCCATGCTACAAATAGAACCATCTGAAATTTATATCAAAGGTGTTATCAGTGGCACAAAGAAAAGACCTAGTACAGAGACTAGTTGGTCAGTATGTACAGAAAAGGAAGAGTCTTATGATGTTAATGAACAGACAAAAAAGTTGCTTTTTTTATTCAAAGATAAAACTGAAATCCTAGAGAAAATAAAAGAAAAATATGCTGTTACGTTTATTTTATCTCTCTTAATAGAGATAGAAAATGGCGAAAAACCATCCATTTATTGGTCGGCAGAAACGAATAAATTTCTGGGTGATATAGGCGCGGAAAGCTCCATTGATTTATATGTCTACAGCTAAAGCAGTCTGTAGTAGTTTGGCTCTTATCTGACATACAACCCCGACCAATAGTAACCGGGGTCACTGTCTTTAAGCCCTAAAAACCTCCATCTTCCCGCCGCTGCAACCGAATCACATCGGGCGCGGCGGTCACTTCCAGTTGTTCCGCGTCGGTAATGTCAGACTCAGTAAGCCAGTCGCCAGCAATCACCAACTCGCCGTTCTCCCGTACCCAATCTGCCCCTAAATCTTGGCGGTCTTGGCTGGCCTCGCGCAGCACTTCCTAGGTGGCTTCGTCGGTGACGACAGTGATCCAGAGCGTGTGATGCTGTTCGAGCAGACAAAATCCGGCCTGATGAGCGCCGGCGGCATGGGTGTCATGGCCGGCAGCAGCAGCACCAAAGTCACCGATACGGGCAAATCCCTCTCCAACGTCGGCAGCACCGTCGGCAGCGTACTGGGCAATGTCAGCATGACCGCCGGTGAAGACCTGACGGTGCAAGGCTCCGACGTGTTGGCCGGTAAAGACATTAATCTGAGCGGTAAGAGCGTCAGTATTTTGGCGGCGGAAAATCACAGCAGCCAGACTCATAGCGTCGAGCAAAAAAGCAGCGGCCTGACACTGGCGCTGTCCGGTGCGGTCGGCAGCGCTCTCAATACCGCGGCCACCACCGCCAAAGATGCCCGCGACGAAAACAATGGCCGATTAGCCGCGTTGCAAGGGGTGAAAGCGGCACTCAGTGGTGCGCAGGCGGTGCAGGCCGGCCAACTGGTGCAGGCGCAAGGGGGCGATGCCGCCAGCATGTTCGGTGTCAGTGCCTCATTAGGCTCACAAAAATCGTCCTCGCAGCAGCATCAGGAACAGACCAGCGTGACCGGTTCGACCCTGACGGCGGGCAACAACCTGACGGTGACAGCCACCGGCGAGGGGAACAGCGGCGATATTCTGGTGCAAGGCAGCCAGCTTAAAGCCGGCGGTGATACCACCTTAGATGCCGCCCGCGACTTGCTGCTACTCGGTGCCGCCAATACGCAAAAAACCGACGGCAGTAACAGCAGCAGCGGCGGCAGCGTAGGGGTCAGTCTCGGTTTGAATGGTGCCAGCAGTGGCCTGAGCATCTTTGCCAACGCCAACAAGGGCCAGGGCAATGAACACGGCAACGGCACCACCTGGACTGAAACCACCCTCGACAGCGGCGGCACCCTGTCGCTCAACAGCGGCCGCGATACTTCACTCATCGGCGCGCAGGCCAGCGGCGAAAGCGTCAAGGTGGATGTCGGCCGCGACCTGCTGCTGCAAAGCCAGCAAGACAGCGATAACTATGATGCGAAGCAGACCAGCAGCAGCGGCGGTGTCAGCGTGGCGGTGACCGGCGGCGGCTCGGCCAACCTGAGCATGAGTCAGGACAAACTGCACAGCAATTATGACTCGGTGCAGGAGCAGACCGGTATTTACGCCGGTAAAGGCGGTTTTGATATCACCGTCGGCGAGCATACTCAGCTCGATGGCGCAGTGATTGCCAGCACGGCTGACCAGAGTAAAAACAG
>NZ_CABHXX010000103.1 GCF_902170565.1 Yersinia thracica | reverse complement strand
CTATCAGACAATCTGTGTGGACACTGCGCAATGCGTATCTGAGGTAAGGAGGTGATCCAACCGCAGGTTCCCCTACGGTTACCTTGTTACGACTTCACCCCAGTCATGAATCACAAAGTGGTAAGCGCCCTCCCGAAGGTTAAGCTACCTACTTCTTTTGCAACCCACTCCCATGGTGTGACGGGCGGTGTGTACAAGGCCCGGGAACGTATTCACCGTAGCATTCTGATCTACGATTACTAGCGATTCCGACTTCATGGAGTCGAGTTGCAGACTCCAATCCGGACTACGACAGACTTTATGTGGTCCGCTTGCTCTCGCGAGTTCGCTTCACTTTGTATCTGCCATTGTAGCACGTGTGTAGCCCTACTCGTAAGGGCCATGATGACTTGACGTCATCCCCACCTTCCTCCGGTTTGTCACCGGCAGTCTCCCTTGAGTTCCCACCATTACGTGCTGGCAACAAAGGATAAGGGTTGCGCTCGTTGCGGGACTTAACCCAACATTTCACAACACGAGCTGACGACAGCCATGCAGCACCTGTCTCACAGTTCCCGAAGGCACCTAAGCATCTCTGCTAAGTTCTGTGGATGTCAAGAGTAGGTAAGGTTCTTCGCGTTGCATCGAATTAAACCACATGCTCCACCGCTTGTGCGGGCCCCCGTCAATTCATTTGAGTTTTAACCTTGCGGCCGTACTCCCCAGGCGGTCGACTTAACGCGTTAGCTCCGGAAGCCACGCCTCAAGGGCACAACCTCCAAGTCGACATCGTTTACAGCGTGGACTACCAGGGTATCTAATCCTGTTTGCTCCCCACGCTTTCGCACCTGAGCGTCAGTCTTTGTCCAGGGGGCCGCCTTCGCCACCGGTATTCCTCCAGATCTCTACGCATTTCACCGCTACACCTGGAATTCTACCCCCCTCTACAAGACTCTAGCTTGCCAGTTTCAAATGCAGTTCCCACGTTAAGCGCGGGGATTTCACATCTGACTTAACAAACCGCCTGCGTGCGCTTTACGCCCAGTAATTCCGATTAACGCTTGCACCCTCCGTATTACCGCGGCTGCTGGCACGGAGTTAGCCGGTGCTTCTTCTGCGAGTAACGTCAATCCAACAGCGTATTAAGCTATTGGCCTTCCTCCTCGCTGAAAGTGCTTTACAACCCGAAGGCCTTCTTCACACACGCGGCATGGCTGCATCAGGCTTGCGCCCATTGTGCAATATTCCCCACTGCTGCCTCCCGTAGGAGTCTGGACCGTGTCTCAGTTCCAGTGTGGCTGGTCATCCTCTCAGACCAGCTAGGGATCGTCGCCTAGGTGAGCCATTACCCCACCTACTAGCTAATCCCATCTGGGCACATCCGATGGCGTGAGGCCCTAAGGTCCCCCACTTTGCTCTTGCGAGGTCATGCGGTATTAGCTACCGTTTCCAGTAGTTATCCCCCTCCATCAGGCAGTTTCCCAGACATTACTCACCCGTCCGCCGCTCGCCGGCAAAGTAGTAAACTACTTCCCGCTGCCGCTCGACTTGCATGTGTTAGGCCTGCCGCCAGCGTTCAATCTGAGCCATGATCAAACTCTTCAATTTAAGATTTGTTTGATTTGCTGCTAATAAAAGCAGCGATGCTCAAAGATTACTTTCTGCAAATATGCATTCGAACCGAAGTTCAAATGTGTACTGCTTTGGTCACTCTTCAAGACTTTGATATTGCTTCTGCCTGCCGAAACAGGCTTCGATATCGTCTTGCGAGTGCCCACACAGATTGTCTGATAAATTGTTAAAGAGC
>NZ_CABHXX010000102.1 GCF_902170565.1 Yersinia thracica | reverse complement strand
GCTTATTGCTATATCCTTTAAAGGAGGTTGTAAACACTCCACCTTCTACTCAGTTTTAGTCGATCAGGAAGTAAAAACCTCTTACAAGTCTATGCACGTGGTTATAATTTATAGGTAAATAACATGAGAACAATCATTATAACAGTGAAAAATTCTACTCAGAATCATATTAGCATTGATAACTCACCAAATTTTATTGATCAGGTTTTGTATATTAATGGTCATCGACTTAGTGAACCAGATAGTGATCCACCAATCCTTATGTTAAAAAACGAATTATTAACAATCACTATTAGTTGGCAAGGGGATAGAACTAAGTCGATGATCGGTTTAACTTTTGATGATGTTTTTATTAATATTGGCCAAAACTCAATGGGTAATTTAGGTTTAACCCATGGCAGTAAACTCAGCGTTTCAAAATATAAAGTATTAGACCAAAAACCTTGGTCTATGTATATAGAACTAATTGATTTATGAGTGATATTCGCTAACTATGAGTTAACATTTCTCTGAAAAACATTATAATATAATTTTATCATTGACTATCAATTCCCCTACTCCCATTTATATACTTCAATCCTACACATTGGTAAATAATCGTACATGCCCATGTGTGGTAATGATTCTAATGATTCAATACTGCCTTCAATGGCAGCTCTCAGTTAACACAAACAATACAGGGAGTGGATATTCATAAGGAATTTCGGGGGCCATTACTGATGTAGTCCCTCCGATTTTTAGTACCATTGCCATTGAGAGTTTCTGGCCGGTTTTCGTCTTCAAGTTTTTTCATGCGCTTGATATCAGAGGATTCCATCCCGCCATATTTCGATTTCTAGTTGTAATAGCTGGCTTCTGATACGCCATTCTCGCGATAAACATCCTTCATATACTGACCTCCGTTGGTTATATTTTAACTAGGGAACTCCATTAAGCTGTAAGACTAAATTCAAGGGGACCACACAATAGCAGGGGGAGTCATAGTGAACTACAAAATAGGTATTTACAGACCTATTATTGAGACTATTTAAATAGATTGCTTTCTCCTTTCCCCTATAAACCCTAGCATCCAGAATTTGAAAACTTGTCGGGTCTGAAATATGGGATATAACATCTTAAAAATAACATGCGACCCGACAAGCGCTTAATACAACAGAACTCTGTTTACACTATCACTGCTCAATATTCAGCTTTTCAAGGGCTGATTCCAGCATACGTTTAGCCTCAGGAACCGATTCAATCAACTGAAGAGTAAGTAACGCTTCAATAGTAGATTCTGCTCCCGAGTTTTTATTCACCTTGGTGGCCGAATCTATACCGTCAAAAGAAATCCCTGTCACCGGGTAATACATTTGCGCCTGTGCTGGGTTATTTTTAAAGAACCACAGAGACAAATCGACAGCTCGCTCCAGGTAAACAGCATCGCGGGAGATCTCCCAAGCTTTAATATTGGCAAAGACCATCGGGCGAATAATATAAGCAATTTGCGAAAATTTATTTTGTTCAATTAATGTAACTTTTTCACCTTGCTGCCGCACGGTAAACTCGTTTAAGAATCCATTATTAATCAGCCAAGGTTGGAAGTGGTCCAGTTCGGTAAAGGCCGCTTTAATCATCTCCCGGTCACCCAGACTTTTGCCCGCTACCAGTAAAGCATAAGCCTGACTGTTGCCGTAGCCATGCCACAGATTTTGCCAACTTAAAAAGGCACCGTGCACCGGCGAAGAAGTATCTTTAATTTGCATTAGCATGATGCCCGCCGCCAGTGAACGCATCATTTTTTCAATTTCTGGTTTGGCTTCCAAAGCCTGTGCATCACTTAAAGCCATCAAGAGCACCGATGCCTGATCGCCAGCAGTATGCGGCAGCCATTCAGGTACCGCTACGCCCTCTTTCTCACCTTGGGTTTGTTTGAAGTTAAAATCTTTATAAATAACATCGATGGTGGCAAAAATAGTCTCGCGGGTTCTTTCCGCCAGCGCACTATCCGTTTTTACTAGTGTAGGGTAAGTCTGAGTGAGCGCCCATAATGCACGCCATGTCCACCAATTTGGCTCTGCTACACTGGTTTTATATTCTTTATTAATGGAGTTGTCAGGATAAATAAAATTATAAAAATAGCCATTATCTGCTCGTAGATAGAGAATAAACTCCACCAACGATTTTACTTTTTCTAAATCAGCGGCTGATCCAGTGAGCTGATATTGGCGCTGATAAAAAATAGCCGCGCGGGCAACATCATCAATGGCAGATACGCCTTCAATGGGGTCTTTAACCCAGCGATAATCCGGAAACTCGCTATAGATATGAATGAGACCCAGCTCTGTTTTATTTGCCATCGTGACCTTCTGATATAAAGCATCCAGATGATCAGCATTAACTAACTTCGCATTGGAACAAAACGACGTCAAACTAATGATACAAACCAGGGTATTGAGTAATTTCATATTATTTCTCTTATTTTAAGTTATTTATTTTAAGTTATTTATATACAGCCACTTAAAAAATATAGTTAACCCCTAACTTACCAAAATGAGTGGTGGTGTTGCTGTAGTTTTTCTCATCGCGTACACCGCGATCCCAAAACTTTTTATCATGCTCTACCCGGTAAAAATATTCGGCAACCAAATAAAATCTATCGGCGATTGGATAGCTATAGTTGAAGATATATTTTTGAGCTTTAGAAGTTTCTCTATAGCCATCCTGGCCACCAATACGTCTCAACTGCGGTTCCATTTTAAACAGGAAGTTATTTTTACCCATATTAACAGCAACCCAAGGGCGAAGTTCCTGCTCCAGGACATTCGCTGTTTTTGCGCCATCATGATTAAAGTCCTGACCTTCTTTACGGAATAACTCAAGACCCGCGTACACATTATCTGCAACTTTATAATTCACATTAATAAGCGCTTCATAGAACTGGAATCGTCCATTATCAGCACCACGGGCGTCTTTATCTTCTACTAGCATTTTCACATCGGTATTCACACTCATGTTATCCGACACTTGATAACGGTAATAAGGCCGGAAGCCATAACCATCGCCACCAATATTGTTGTCACTGCCAGTTGTGCGATTTTTCTCGTAGCCGGTTTTACCTAAATAGATCCCCTCGAACATAAACCAATGTTTATCGACACTTTTAGCCCAGGCAGGACGGATTTCCATTTCTATCATGCGGAAATCGACTTTGTGATTGCTTTCATTGCGTGAGTTGCTGGTAAATTGCACTTGCTTAAGGACAAAACCGGTATTCCAACCTGTATCACCAAAATTAACTCGCCCGTCAGCGAATACCCTTTCATGCACTGGGCGAGAGTTAGTGCTGCGCCCCTCATTGCGGAAATGTTCTATTTTATATTCAGCCAACCAGTTACCGTGAAAATAGGCTTTTTCATTCTTAGGGATGCGCACAATACCAATATTATCATCGCTGAGCTCCACAACGGCTTCCACCGTCTCACCACCGTCTTTCACTATCCTTATCTTGTCGCCAGCAAAAATAGGGCTATTTTCGGCATTGTTGGTTTTTACCCTATTTGGAGAATTATCCGCATGGGCAACAGAACAGATACTTGCCATCAGAAACAGGTAAAAATATTTTGAGTGTTTCATATGCATTCCATGTAAGCAGGCGGTCTTCCCATTTGATAGATAATAGGAATCCCACCTAATATAATTGATATTAGGTTTAATCCATTAAGGAAATTAAAAAGCGATTAAGATTGTCTGGTAATTAAAGTCCGATAAAAGGATCCTTAATATCAATCCAATGCGCTTCAGCATCACTGGCACCAACATATAATCGCCAGCAGTTGTCGGGGAGCTTAATCAGCCCTCCTGGGAAAATAACATCTACTAAGTCCGGGCGTTTAGCACTACCGGGTAGCAGATTATTTCTAGTCGCAATAATCTTTATTGATGTATAGGTTTTAGTCTCAGGGTTGAAGATAAAGACTCCCGGATAGTAATGCCGCCCTCCATGTTGGTCGAAACAGGCAATATGGGAAAGTAACCCAATGGTGCCGTCGCAAAGTAAATGAGTTTCGTTGACGCCCCCCCATTCATCAGTATTAAACTGCTGATCAAACAGTTTAGCGCTGGCGATGGTTTCGGGTGTTAACGCCTTCAGGTTGTTTATCTCAACATACCCAATAGTACCCCGACCGCCAATATTACCTTGTGGTCGGGTAAATACCCCGATACGCCCCTGCTGAATATGGCACAAGCGGATGTCTTTCATCCCCGGAGGGCCGGAGGCGAAACGGGTTAATGAGTGAATATCACGGCCACGGTAAAATACCGTATGCCAGATGAGTTTCTCTGGATTATCTGGGTGTGGGTTAATCTCAACCCCACCAAAAATAAGTTCATCCTCAATCCAGGTAAAGAAAGGATCCTGCAATTGGAATGTCGGCGCATTAGCAACTGGCCTCCATTTACCTTGATGTTCATTAAAAAATACAATAGTCGAATGCTCGGAATCTCTGGCTTCAACACGTCCGGCAATAACGACCTGCCCCGCAGAGGTAAATGGAGCCGTAATATTATAAATGTCTTTATCATCGACGCCGGTAAATTCAAGTTTTCCAGTCGAATAGGTAATATCAGATGTGCATTGCTGATAATCGGCGAGCAATTGGGCAACGCTGGTTGGTGTATTATGTATCATCATAAAAACCTTATATTTATCTCGTCATTACACCGACAAGTGCTGCCATAATTGAGCCATAGGCATTTCCGCCAGACACATACATTCGTCCGCTGCACCGTAATAAACCCGCAAAGTATCATTCTCAATTAATGCGCCACAGGTAAAGACGACGTTACCAAAAAAGCCGTGAAGTTCATAAGATGTCTGCGGCTGAAGCAAAGGTACCGGCGACTTTGCGAGAATTTTGGTGGGTTGCTCCAGGTCAAGCAACAGCGCGCCAAGGGAATAACGTTGGTTAATATCTACCCCATGATAAATTTGCAGCCACCCCTTTTCGGTTTTCAGCATTTGCGCCCCACCGCCCAATTTTAAGGCATCCCAAGGATCTTGCGATGTCCCCAATAAGTGTCGGTGATCCCCCCAATGCAGTAGATCCGTGGAACTGGCCAACCAAATCTCCGGCTTGCCGAAGTGTTTCGGGGCCGGGCGGTGCAATGTCATGTATTTGCCATTGATTTTTTCCGGGAAAAGACAAGCATCACGATTATCCGGACAAAAAATCAGCCCCAGGCGTACAACCTCAGTAAAGTCGTGGGTGATCGCCAATGCAGTACAAATCCCCTTAGCAGACACGGCGGAATAGTTAATATAAAAAGCGCCGTCAATCTGGGTAATTCGGGCATCCTCACAACCAAAAGCTTCGTAACCATTAGCTGGGAAGATAAAGGGCTTATCGTCAACAATGAAGGTAACACCATCGCGACTTCTCGCTACGCGAAGATGGGAAAGAGAGGTCAGATAGACCGTCGATGGGTCAGCAATATCGGTGATTAGCCGTGGATCGCTAAAATCGTAGGCCGGATCATCACGCTGGAATAACCGAGTTGTAACTTGCCAGTGACCACTATTTTCCATGAGCAAAGGCACGACGGCGGTATCTTTGCTCTCAGAGATAACACTTTCCGCAATGCGGATCAGCATAATGGTTTCATCGCCGAGTTGGGTAACCCCTGCATTAAAAGCACATTCGACCTTAAATCCCGGATGGCTGGGCGTAATATCCTGGGGCGTAATTAACGGATTACCGGAATACCTAATCATTATTGTCCTCTATATACATAACGATATCGTTATTAGTCATTTCACTGTATTTACGGGTATCAAATAAAACCTTACCGGGGAGAGGGGCCGCTAACGAATAAGCTCTCCCAAAATTAATCAATACAGTGGCGCGCTGGTGGCGATAGCAGCGGCTGAATATTAGGGTGTCTTGAACAAGTGTTAACCCGTCATATTTGCCATATTGAAAAACGGGATATTGCGCGCGTAGAGCAATCATTTTTTGATAATCATGCCAAAGGGAATGGCGATCTTTTTGAGCCGCTTCCGCGTTTATCTCCCTGTAATTTTCATTAATAGGCATCCAAGATGCTTGAGAACTAAACCCAGCCAAGGGTACGCAAGACCACTGCATAGGTGAGCGTGAATTATCACGACTTTTGGTTAATGCAAAACGGAAAGCTTCTTCAGGGTTACCACCGGCGACAAGTTTCTGCTGGTAATGCATTTTTCCCTGGACGTCGTAAATATCTTCCGGGCTGGTAGCCACATAATCCTGCATCCCTATTTCTTCACCGTAATAAATGAAGGGAACGCCATTAGCCATTAATTGCATACAGGCCATCGCCCGAGCACGGAAAATATCGCCCACACCTTCGCCAAAGCGGCTAATCATCCTCGGCATATCATGGCTGGAGAAAAACAGTGTCGGCACGCCACTATATGTACTATTCATCTGCTCAAGCTGACGGAAAATCTGTTGTAGATCGAAAGTCGGCTGGCTGGCTAAATTAAAATTGAAGACGACATCACATAATGCGGTGGACTGATAACGCGCAAGTTCATCGAGCTTATCACTGCCAACTTCCCCGACAATAAAATAGTCACCCTTGGCGCGCACATGAGCCAGTAAATTCGAGAGACAATCCTCGATACCCGGCTGGTTAATATCATTCAGGTGTTGCTGCTCACCATTATCCAGCATCGGGTTATTCATTCTTGTGGTATTGCAGGACAGGAAATTAATCACATCCAGTCGAAAACCATCCACCCCCATCTCTATCCAGAAATCCAGTACGGCTTTAGCTTCATCAACCACCGCCGAATTGGCCCAGTTGAGATCAGCCTGCTCAATAGCAAACTTGTGATGATAGTAATACCCACCTTCTGCTTCCAGTTCCCAGGCCGAACCACCAAAAAATGACTGCCAATTATTAGGTTCGCGAGTGAAAACAAAATAGTCCCGATATTGGCTTGCGGGATTATTTAATGCATCTTTAAACCACGGATGCTCCGTAGAAACGTGATTCAATACAACATCGATAATCACTCGTATATTGCGTTTATGAGCTTCTGCAATTAACTGCGAGAAGACCTCCAGAGTGCCAAAATGCGGATCAACATTAAGGTAATCGCTAATATCGTAGCCATTATCCACTCGCGGAGAAGGATAAAATGGCGTTATCCAGATCCCGCCAATCCCCAACTTCTGTAAATAATCCAGTCTGTTTATTAGCCCGTAAAAATCCCCTACCCCATCACCATTACCGTCCTGGAAACTAGGCAGATAAATTTGATAGAAGACTGTTTCACGCCACCACTGCATATTAATCATTTCGGCAGCGCCCTATTTTAATGACAGGGACATGCCCTGCATGAAATATTTACGGAACAGAATAAACAGAACGACAATTGGGATGGTCTGAATAACCGCACCAGCAATCACTGGCCCAACATAAACACCATAGGATTTACTGAAGGTGGCCAATAACACTGAGAGCGGCATTTTGCTTTCATCCTGAATCACTATCAGCGGCCATAAGAAGTTGTCCCACGTACCGACAAAGGTAAACAGTGCCACAATGGCGATAATGGCCTTATTAAGCGGCATCATCAGATAAATCATGATTTGCCACAAGCTGGCATTATCTATTTTAGCCGCGTGAATATAATCATTGGGAGTCCCCTGAAAGCTCTGAGAAATCATAAAGATACCCCAAGAGCTCATCAGAAATGGAATAATCATGGCGCTATAACTGTTTAATAGCCCCAATTCTCTGACTAAGACAAATTGCGGAATAATAAACATAGATGCAGGGAAAACCATCTGTAAGAACAGTAAATTTCTAAACAATGATTGGCCTTTGAACTGCATTTTAGCCAGTGCGAATCCAATAAACATGGAACTTAACGTCACTGCCACCGTCACTACGGTCGAAATAAAAAATGAGTTAAACAATGTTTTTAAAAATGGCTTCTCTACTCGACCGCTATTTTCAAACAGAAAGCGATAGTTATCGAACGAGTAAGCGGTATCAAACAACCCAGAAGTATAAACATCAGCTGACTGTTTAAAGGAAGATAACACCATCCAGATATAAGGATAGAGCCACGAGAGCGCCAGAGAAAACATAATCAAATGGATGATGAGACTACTGATATTTTTTTTCATTTAAACAATCTCAACCTTTCTTTCCAGCAGCTTTCTGACCGCTAAAATAATCCCAAAACTGGTGAGTGCGATAAAAATTGACATAGTGGCTGCCCAGCTTGGCTGCATCTTCATAAATGCGGTTTCATACATTACGATCATAGGTGTCGTGGTGCTATTAAGTGGCCCACCGCCAGTAATAAGATATGGCTCGGTAAAAATAGCGAAAGAAACGGTAATCGCGAGAACCAGCACCATAATCAATTGCGGGTTGATCATGGGTAAAGTGATATGAAATAAGCGTTTAATGGTACCGGTGTTATCTAATGTCGCCGCTGAATAAATTTCTTTAGGGATGCTGTTCAGCCCAGAAAATAGAATCAGTCCGTAATATCCGACAAATTTCCATGTGACGACCAAAGCGATAGATAACATCGCTAAGTCTGGGCTGGTTAACCACGGCAAAGTAAAACCAAACCAATCATATAAAAACGTATTTAATGGCCCATCTTGACTAAAGATCTTGGAGAACACGATGGAATAAGCCACGCCGGATGAGACGTTAGCCAGTAAAAAACTTAGCCCAACAAAGGTCCTGCCATACTTTAATTTCTGTAGGCCAAACGCAAATAGAAAGGACGCGATAAACACAATAGGTAAATAATACATTAAGAAACGCAGCACATTTAACATCGACTTCCAGAACAATGGATCCTGCATTACCAGAATAAAGTTATTCAGGCCATTGAAAGTAGGAGTGCCGACAAATCGCCATTCAGTTAGCGATAAAACCGCGAGCCAAATAAAAGGATAAAACCAGAATATGCTGGTATACCCTAAATAGGAGACAGCTAATATGCTGCCTATATGTTTATCTTTAAGCTTTAAAAAAGTCATAATGCAAGGCCACCTGCTCACTTTAATCCGCAAAACGAGAAACTAATTAACTCTTACTATTCGTGTTTTAAAATTTAGTGTTTTAAAATCGCGTTCACTTCTTTTACTGACTGTTGCAGCGCTTCATCCGGAGTTGCTGTATTAAAGGCTGTCTTCTCAATCATTTGCGTCATGCTGCGTTGAATTTCTACTGTTTCACCACTGGAAACAGGCGGTATCGCCACATTGACATATTCGGCGTAGGCCGCTGCGTATGGGTGTTGCTGATAGTATTCGGCGAAGAAAGGATTCGTGAGCAAATCAGCTCTAGCGGGTGGCATGCCGGTCAGTTCCATCCAACGTTTATCGAATTTTGGCTGACTGAATACCCACTGGATGAACTCCCACGCTTCGGGCTTAACTTTAGAGTGGCTGAATAGCACCAATCCTTTCCCATCGGCGAAAGTATGGGGTTTATCTTGCTTATTTCTGACTAGCATCGGACCAATTTTGATGTGTTTTAAAATTTCTGGATATTGTTGCTGATAACGGCTGATATCCCAGGGGCCGCGCACTGCGCCCAGTACTTTACCTGTCACTAAGGGGTCATCTTGGCCAAAATCGTACAGGGTCCATTTTTTTGAAAAAAGTGTGTGCATAAAGCCCAATACGTCATGCCCATCCTGGCTATCATAGGTAGCTTGTTGGTTGGCAATATAAGGTTTACCATCGCTTTGGGCATAATAGAGGGCGATAAAGTCAAACCAACGATCCCACCAATTACGGCCAGAGGTAGCTTGTATTGCATAACGTTTATCCGGGATGGTGTATTTCTCGGAGAGAGCATAGACCTCATCATAGGTTTTCGGAACTTCGCTAAAACCCTGCTCTTCTAATAAATCGCCACGCCACCAGAATAATACCGGATTCATATAAATCGGCAGGATGTAGTTTTTTCCGTTATAGCGCCAATTCTCCATGATATCCGTCATCTGGCGGTTACCAATTAAGTTTTCATAACCATCCAGAGTTGAGAGATCGACAATTTGGCCTAAATCGGCCAACTGAGAGCCGAAGCCGGTAAAAATATTTTCTGAAATATCAGGTGCGCGGTCAGAAGCAATCGCATTCATTATGGCTTCTTCAGAGCTGCCCGCAGCTGGAATGGTTGAGAATACGACTTTCTTTTTATCCGGTTGTTTATTCCACTCCCCGACCACTTCACTCCAGAATGCTTCCTGAACATTGTTCGGGGCTATCCAGAGAGTAATATCCTGTTTTTCATTTTTATTCGATGTAGCATTATTGTCGCAGCCAGTAAACACAACACAGCTGGAGGCAATTGCCAAAAAAATCAGGGTTTTCTTCATTTTATCTAACATTGCTTTATTCCCAGGGCCATTGTTGGATGAAAAGGCTGGAAGACCAATTTTAACGTTAAAATAAAATAGCAGCGTAATTCCCATAATGATGTGAGGTATTTCACATCTCATCATTTTAAGTTTAACGTTAAAATCGTGACGTTCGTTCAAATTTTAACGTTAAAATTAATGTAGCATGCAGATATTAGGCTGTGGGTTTGATCATTTCACAAGGAGGAGGGAGATGAAACACAGGCACTTTTCTTCATTTTTCTTCCCGGAGATTTTAACATGACCACGAGTAAAAAAAGAGAAACGCTTAAAACAATAGCTGAAGCACTTAATGTGACGCATACCACGGTATCGAATGTATTTAATCGGCCAGAAAAAGTATCGCCGGAATTACGAGATAAAATTTTAGCCTATACAGAATCCATAAATTATCACGGCCCTGCTGGGGCTGGCCGCTTTCTGCGTACCGGACAATGCGGAACACTCGGGGTCATATTTAACGACAATTTGAGCTATGTATTCTCTGATCGACATGATATTGCATTGATGCGTGGCATTGCCGAAGAGTGTGAAAAAAACGGTATTAACATTGCTTTAATGCCGTTAAAAGCTAACAACGAGCTAAAAAAACGAATGATGGGCGCCCTGGTGGATGGCTATATTTTAAATGCTACCTATAACAATGACGAAATTGTTCAGGCGGCATTAACCAGTGGGCTACCGGTAATTACCACCGATATCAAACTCCAGAATTTCGCCTGTGTTTCGATAAATGACAGCGCTGCGATGCAGGCTATTTGCCAGCACTTACTGGCTGCCGGACATAAAAAGTTCGGTATTGTCTCTTTCCCGGTAAATAGGCACTCAGGTGTACTGTCGTCACTGGCGAAATTCTCTACTGAATATGATAACGGTGTAGCTTTCGGGCGGATCAACGCTTGCATCAAGGCACTGACCAATGCGGGAATTGATTTGCGTACCAGCTATGTAGCAGAACAACCACACAGCGAAATAGGCGGAGAAACAGCGGCTAAAGCACTATTAGCTGTAGAGCCGGATATCTCAGCCATTATCTGTTTATCTGACCGTTTTGCGTTCGGCGTTTATCAGTTTTGTCAAAGCCACAATATTTCGGTACCCGGCCAAATTGCGATTACCGGATTTGATGATATTGATATTCAAGATCCTCCCATTGGTTTAACCACCATCCGTCAACCTATTGTGTTAAAAGGCCGCGAAGCTGCGAGAGCGCTTATTTCGGGTCAATTAGCCCGTGATATATCTTTGGATTTTGAACTTATTGTTCGTGATTCTGCATAATCAGATGGAAAGGAAATGGAAAAATTAACCTGTTTTAAAGCTTACGATATTCGGGGAAAGCTCGGTACGCAGTTGAACGAAGATATAGCTTATCGAATTGGACGCGCCTATTGTCAGTGGCTCAAACCAGTAAAAGTCGTAGTCGGTGGCGATGCGCGAGCAACCAGTGTTGATTTAAAAAATGCGCTGGCAGCAGGGTTAATGGATGGCGGCGCTGACGTCATTGATATTGGCATGGTCGGCACAGAGGAAGTTTATTTTGCCACCCGCTTTTATGGCGTCGATGGCGGGATTCAAGTGACCGCTAGCCATAATCCGATTGATTATAACGGCATGAAACTCGTTAAAAAAGATGCGCAGCCCATTAGCGGTGATAACGGTTTGTATGATATTCAGAAGTTGGCGCAGGATAACTATTTCGCACCGCCGGTCATTAAAGGCCAGCTTGAAACCCAGTGTATTCGTGAACACTATATTGAACATTTATTAAGTTATATCGATCTTAGTACGTTAAAACCAATGAAAATTGTGGTCAATGCTGGTAATGGTGCTGCAGGCCCTACGCTTGATGCTCTGGAAGCGGCAATGGAAAAATGCCTAGTACCCATCAGTTTTATTAAAATTAACCATCAACCGGATAGCCGTTTCCCTAACGGTATCCCAAACCCAATGTTAGCAGAAAACCAGTGGTCAACTCGGCAAGCGGTATGTGAACATCAGGCGGATCTCGGCATTGCCTGGGATGGGGATTTCGACCGCTGTTTCTTCTTTGACAACTTTGGGAATTTCATTGAAGGTTATTATATTGTTGGTGTGCTAGCGGAAAGATTCCTACGCGCTAATATGACGGAAGAAATAACCCATAATAGCGGGAAAATAATCCATGACCCCAGATTAGTCTGGAACACAATAAATATTGTACAAGCACTTAATGGTACAGCGATCGAATCTAAAACTGGCCATGCTTTTATTAAAGATGCCATGCGCTATCATGATGCTATCTATGGCGGTGAAATGAGTGCCCACCACTATTTTCGAGATTTTGGTTACTGTGATAGCGGCATGATCCCTTGGTTGTTGGTCATTGAATTACTGTCGCACAAAGCAATATCACTATTTTCACTGATTGAATCCCGTAAGGCGCTATTTCCAGTATCGGGCGAGCTTAATTTCACTATTGACGACTCAGCAACCAAAATTCAGCAAATAAAACAACTTTATGCCAATAACGCCATTCGCGTGACTGGAATTGACGGTCTGAGTATGGAATTTGAAGATTGGCGATTTAATATACGAGCATCGAATACTGAGCCACTGGTTCGTTTAAATATAGAAACTCGTAGTGATAAAAATCTACTGGAGCAAAAAATTACGCAATTGACTCAATTGCTACAGAAATGAAATAACCGACTATTAAAAACTAATTCAACCTATCTTACGTGTATTGTTAATACGCGAGGATAAATTACAGCATATTGTTGGAGCATATAATGGCTAGCGTTTCTCTCGCAAATGTCGTGAAGTACTATGAAAAAATTAAAACAATTGATAACGTCAATCTTGAAATTGCATCGAGGGAATTTATCGTTCTGGTTGGCCCTTCTGGCTGTGGGAAGTCCACATTATTAAGAATGATCGCGGGTCTGGAGGAAGTCAATAGTGGTGAAATTAAAATAGAAAATAAAGATGTGACCCATACTAATGCCGGCGCACGCGGCGTATCTATGGTATTCCAATCTTATGCACTTTATCCCCATATGACCGTGCGCGAAAATTTGGCGTTTGGCCTTAAAAATATCAAAATTCCAAAACAAGAAATCGATGCCAGAATTGCCAATGCATCAGGTATTCTGCAATTGGATAATTATCTTGAGCGCCTACCTCAGCATTTATCCGGTGGCCAACGCCAGCGTGTCGCTATTGGCCGATCCATTGTCAGTTGTGCCAATGTATTTTTATTTGATGAGCCTTTATCCAACCTTGATGCCTCGCTACGCATTCAAATGCGACAGGAAATCGGCAAACTGCATGAGCGCTTGGGCAAAACAACAATATATGTCACCCATGATCAGATAGAAGCCATGACGCTGGCGGACCGGATAGTGATTTTAAATCAGGGAAGAATAGAACAGATAGGAACTCCCGAGGAGGTATATAACCATCCGGCTAATATCTTTGTCGCCTGTTTTATCGGTGCCCCTAAAATAAACTTATTTAAGGCGGTTTATGAGCAGGAGGGTTACGTTAATATTAATGGACTCAGTACTTTTATTCCGCGCCTGGCAAAACTGAATCTACCGGTAGGGGCCAAATTGACATTAGCCATTCGACCCGAACACTTTTCCTTAACCGACAGTACCGAGCTATCTTTGGTGGTGAAAACCGACCTTACCGAAATGCACGGTGACTCCACTGTGGTGCTATTTAATTCAGCAGAGCACGGCGCGCTGCAAATGAAAGTCCCCTATCAATTGAAACTTACCGTGGGTGAAGACGTCATTATCGGTGCTTCCTGTCAGCATATTCTGGTGTTTGATGAACACGGACAAGCCGTGCACATTGAGCCAGAGTCAAGTTAACCACGTTAAAGGCCCGAGTCAATTTTGGGGCCATACTACATAAATGATGAATATCCATAGGATACGGCTGTAATGGTCGTTATCCATGCGCAACTTCTTTACCCGCAATCCGCATCAGAAACTGCGCGCGACAGATTTTCAGGAGCTAAGCGCCCCAGCACCCGCGGCATGGTCAGGCCGATTTTCTCTAATACGGTCGTCGCAGTACCCTGCGCAGTGTTTTCCTGTACAGACATCAGCATGTTCCTTTTCTTCTTTCTCATGACAAGCAGCCAATCTGGCGATTAACAGTCTTTGGGGGCTAATGCCGCCAGTTCAGCACGCAGCTCATCGCTCAGTGCTTCGTCTTTAAGGATGTTTTCCAGCTCACGGCGGAAAGTGGCGTTGTCCAGCAGATTGGATTTAAGGTCACGCAGCAGGTTGCGCATGGCCAGCAAGGCGCGCAGTTGCGGGATTTGACGGGCAACACTTTCCGGTTCGAAATCTTCATGTCGCGGAAAGTCAGGGCAACGGCGGTATTAGTGTTATCGCCTGCCAGGGTGTCAGGTACCGCGAGTTTCAGGCTCGGTTGGAACTCAGCCAGGACGCTATTGAAATTGTTTTTATTGATATTGATTTTTTCACGTTCAGACAGCGGGCGCTGTTCCTGACCGTTGCTGTAATCACCCATCACCAACAACTTTAAAGGCAGCTCCATTTTCTTTTGAGCGCCACCTGTATGCAGGTCAAGCTTAATATTAATGCGTGCTTTGGGTATTTCATTTTGGAAGCTTGAAGAGGACATCGACTTTCCTTATTAAGGGAAGGAAATTTAAGAAATCCACCGCTGAGAAAATGAATAAAAATAATCTACATTACCCGGCACAACATTCACCGCCAACTGATTAACTCAGCGTGAATTAAAGTAAAGAAACGCTTTGCAGATATCCCTATCCAATCATCGGATGGCATTAAACAGTATCAAACAGGTATTTTTTACACACATAAGCACATCAATTAAATACCCGAGGCGCAGTGTATAAACATTAGCAAATTAACACCAACGCGTTAAATGTAACTAAATGTAACTCATAAGGCAAAAAATTTAATATGACATATTATTGATTAATAAGGATTTTATATAAACATAAACGTAAACCCATACTGTTAAAGGGATTAATAAACATCATAAAAATTGAAGTAATGATTTTGGAAGTCTATTGTAGGA
>NZ_CABHXX010000101.1 GCF_902170565.1 Yersinia thracica | reverse complement strand
AACTAAAACAGTGCATTAGCACCATTTAGGTGCAAAGTCATTTCAATTTGTTTCTTTTTTGTTCTTTTGAGTGATTAGATTTGTAAAATGGAGTGGATATCACACTTCTATTCCATTTTTTATATATTCAAAGCAATTTATCGACTATTTAAAACACAATAAATAAAGGGTTGAATATCCAACTTGGTGCAACAAAGAAAAAATAAAACATAAATGACTTTGATAGGTTTATAGAAAGTAGGGGCTTAGGATGTTTGCTAATTTGATGGGTTTTAATAAACGACAGATTATTTATAGCAAATGAAATAAGATATTTTCTTATTTGATGAATAAAAAGTGAGCTACTGATGTTAATCGTTAACTTTTTTGAATATTAAAACCGATATATCACTTTAAATTTAACTTAAGTTGAACGCCCGTAAGTGATATTACCCTAGGTAACTATCTAGGGCGGTATTAGTAATATGCCCTTATTTATATTTTTTTAATTCACTCTCATCCATCTGCACCAACATGATCCCAGCACGTAACCCCAACGCGACCCCTGGGTTTGGGAACAAGATCCATTCGTATTCATGTTCAACGTAATAATGCTCATTAAGCTGTTCTGCCAACAATGTCCCTTGCGTATAGCGAGTGAAATTCACTGTGTCATCCGCCACCCACAGTTTAAAATCTGCATGCTGCCTAAGCAGTGATTTCACCACACGGTAGAATATTATTGCCCCGCCAGAGCGCTCCGGCAGCTGCTCACCACCGGCTAATGCGCGCAAACCGGCAGTGATAGAACTAAATTGTTCGAGTTGATTTTCCCCAAAGGGCAGCGCTTTTCCTAATTCCAGTGTGCAACTTGCCGCCTGACAAAATTCACTACTGAAATGGGCGAAAGTTCCTCCTGCGGCGGTGTGCATGACTAATGCCTCTAGCTCACTATCTTTTAACCAACGCAACATAGCCGCTGAATATGGCGTGGTTCGATATGGCAATAAGCCAAATCGAGTATGATAAGAACCGCGAATCGCCGTGTGTAAATCATAATGTAGCCGTGTGGATTGTAAGTCGGCGGCAAAAAACTCCCCCACCCTTTGTTCGAGAGTTTCAGCCCGTCGAGCCTCATCAGTCGGTAAGTAATTTTGATGACGTCCACCGAACATGCGATTGATATCGACAATGAGATAGCGCTTTCCGACTCTGATAGCCGGTGGATTGCCTAATATGACCAACAAACGTATTGCCAACGGCAATTTGCCTGTTAATAGGTCTGAGACCAATTGGTTTAGAATCTCAATCGGAGCCGTTTCATTCCCATGAATACCCGCCGATAACACCACTGACTGCGAATAACTGCCGTGGGGTATCAGCATCAACACCCCCTCATCCAGCCAGTGCCACTTAAGATTGGGTGTTTCACCGCCGGTAACCTGTGGTGAATTCCCCGAGAGTGTGACCGATAAAAAATCTAGCATCATCGCTCCTTCAATTTACTTATACTTTTTATGGCACATGCCGTTGGATGACTGATTTATTGGATAATAGTCTTGTTTTTATTAATGATTCTGGAACGGATATATTGAGCCAAGGTTAAGTATCTTCGTCAGTTCGTCCAATGCTTGTCGCCCTTCTTGCACCAACTGCGGGTCTGCTAAATCCTTAAATTGCAAACGATCGCGATAATGTTTGTCGACCCAATTATTCAGCGCGACAAACAATGCCGGGGTCATCATCACCCGACTATTCACCGCCGCCAACTCTGTTTCATTTAGCGCGACACGCAAGCGCAAACAGGCTGGCCCACCGCCATTATGCATGCTTTCGCGCAGGTCAAAGACCCTAACTTCATCAATTGGGCCGCCGCTGTTTATCAGTTCAGATAGATATCCCCACACCGCTGGGCTTTCTTGTGATTCTTGTGGGATCACCAGCAGCATCTTGCCATTGGGTTTATTCAATAATTGGCTGTTAAACAGGTAAGTCGATACCGCTTGTCCGACAGAAACTTGCGCCGCGGGCACTTCGATGGTGACCAGCTGTTGCTCAATTCTCGCCATCTTGCGACGCAAACTATCCATTACCTGAATATCGGGCAGGAATGCGTGTTGGTGGTGGAATAACACATTTTGATTACTGACCGCGATAACATCGTTGTGGAATACTCCTTGATCGATAACCGCTGGATTTTGCTGAATAAAAATAGCCCGGTCAGGATCTAACAGATGTAAACGCGCCACGGCCTCGCTGGCCTCCAATGTTTGTCGGGCAGGATATCGGCTGGGTGCTGTTCCGCTCTCAAGCCCTTGACGACCATAAACAAAGACCTGGATCGCGGGGTGGTCATACTCGCCCCCCAGACGATTATGATTTGCCGCGCCCTCATCGCCAAATAACTCGACCGAAGGCAAGGCATCGTGGTGCACAAAATGACGATGGTTATTGAAAACACTTTTTAATATTGCTGACGTTGTATCGGCCTCAATGGCCCGATGAAATTTATTATTCAAGTTTGCAACAGTAAAATGAACCCGGCTATCCGCACTGTCAGCGGAGGGTGAAACTGTCGCCGCATTCGCCGTCCACATGGATGATGCTGAACTCACCGCCGACAGTAGGCGCGGAGATTTGCGCGCCACTTCACTCAAGACTTGTTCATCTGAACCACTGAATCCCAGTTGGCGTAAAAAACCTATCGCGGGGCGTTCCTGCGGTGGCAATATGCCCTGTTTGTACCCTAAGTCAGCCAGCGTTTTCATTTTCAGCAAACCCTGTTTTGCCGCTAGCTTCGGGTTGGAGAGTGCATTTTGATGTTTGGCAGAGGCTTCATTGCCAAAAGACAACCCCGCATAATGATGGGTCAGCCCAACCAATCCATCGAAGTTCACTTCATATCCTGCCATCGTATTCTCCACTCGCGCCTATGTTCTCATTATGTCGTAGGGCTAATCAGGTAAATGAGTTAATCCGGTAAATCAAAAGAAATCCCCGGTGACAAGGTAACTGGCAGCGTCAAGCTTTCACTTTCGAGTGACGCCATGGGCCAGGCACAATAATCAGCGGCGTAAAATGCACTTGGCCGATGATTCCCTGAAGCTCCGATCCCACCAAAGGGAGCCGCGCTTGAGGCTCCCGTCAAAGGTTTATTCCAGTTAACAATACCCGCACGCGCCTCCAAGAGCAGTTGCTCGAACTGTTCTCTGTCCTCTGAAACCAGACCAATGGCTAAACCGAATCGGGTTTGATTCGCTATTTTTAGTGCCTCACTAAAATCGGTATAGCGAATTACACTCACCAGCGGGCCAAAATACTCCTCATCAGGAGCCTCACTAAGGCCGGTAATATCAATAATACCCGGTGTCAAAACGGCGCTTTGGCTATCGGGGCGAGTCATAGTCAATAAGGATTGCCCCCCTAACGCCAGCAGATGTTGTTGAGCTGCCAGCATTTTTTCAGCCGCCTGAGAGGAAATTACCGCCCCCATAAAGGGAGCCGGTTGACTATCCCAGTGCCCGATACGCAGCGCTTTAGCCACCGCCACAAAACGCTGTAAAAATGCATCACCTTGCTCACCGCGTTTAACTAACAGACGGCGCGAGCAGGTACAGCGCTGACCGGCGGAGATAAACGCAGACTGAATCGCGAGGTTGACTGCTGCATCACGGTCTTTCACTTGCTCAATGATCAGCGCATTATTTCCGCCCATCTCCAGCGCCAAAATTTTCTCTGGCTGCCCGGCCAGTTTTTGATGCAAGTGGTAGCCGGTATTGGCGCTGCCGGTAAACAGCAAGCCATCAATATCAGGTTGAGCCGCCAGTGCTTCGCCGGTTTCTCGCCCGCCCTGCACTAAATTAAGCACGCCAGCAGGGATACCGGCCGATTGCCATAATTTGACAGTTTCTTCTGCTGTCACCGGGGTCAGTTCGCTGGGTTTAAACACCACCGTGTTGCCCGCTAACAATGCAGGGACAATATGTCCATTCGGTAAATGTCCGGGGAAGTTATAAGGGCCAAATACTGCCAACACGCCATGTGGCCGGTGCCGTAGCACTGAAACGCCATCCGCCATCGGGGTTTGGCTGCTGCCGGTGCGGGTTTGATAGGCTTGCAATGAAATGGCCACTTTGCCCACCATGGCCTGCACTTCGGTCAGGGTTTCCCAGTGTGGTTTACTGGTTTCCAGGCTAATGGTGCGCGCCAATTGCTGTTTATGTTGTTCGAGTAATGCGGCAAAACGCTGAACAATGGCGACCCGCTGTTCCAGTGGCGTCCGTGCCCAAGCTGGGAAAGCATCGCGCGCCGCACGACAGGCGGCGGCAACATCTGTGCTGTCAGCGGCACGCGCTTGCCATAATAATTGCTGATCCATAGGGTCATGTTTGTCGAAATGGGCACCTTTGCCGGTGCGCCATTCCCCCTGAATAAACAGTGCTGGATGGGTCATTTTCTTGTCTCCGGAGCAAAAAGGCTAATTATCCGAACCGAATCACCGGCAATGACCCCCAGTGCGGCTGCATTTTCAGTGGTTAAATGCAGCATTTCGTCTGATAGATGGGTGTGAATCAATATTGCACGGAAATATTGGTAACGGTCATTGGTGACTAACCAGGCGGTGGCAGTTGGGTCAATATCACTATCATCGATAACGACTTTTCGCTGGCTGCTATCACGCACCGCCCGGACTTCATCAATACTGGCTTCCAATGTCGGGCCACCATCAAAGATATCGACATACCCTTGATATTGCAGGCCTTCAGTCTCCAGAACCGCCCGCGCAGGTGCCGTGTGTGGGTGAACCTGACCTATCACCGCACGGGCTTCTTCGGCCAGAAAATCCACATACAACGGGTGTTTTGGCATCAATTCAGCAATAAATGCTTTTTGCCCCGTCCCACTCAGATAATCCGCTTTAGCGAATTCGATAGCGAAAAAGTGGCGGCCAACGTTTTCCCAAAATGGCGAGCGCCCTTGTTCATCGGTGTAACCGCGCATCTCGGCAATCACTTTGCGGGAGAAATATTGACGAAATGCGGCAATAAACAGAAAGCGGACTTTTGACAAGAAAGGGCCGTTTTTATCCTTACGATATTCAGGATCAAGAAACAATGTGCAGAGTTCGCTGTAGCCGGTGTGGTCATTACTCAAGAATAGGGTCGGGACTGATTTGTACACATTGAGCGTTTTGGAGGCGTGAACCAGAGTTCCCACGCGGAAGTTATACCAAGGGTCATTCATTCCCACCGCCACTTCAATGGCGCTGACCCCCACGACTTTATCCCGCTCAGTATCTTCCAACACAAACAGATAACCCTGTTCGCCTACCGCCAAAGAACCTTGCCAGGTATTCAATGCACGCTCGATTCTCGCTTCGAGATGCTGCTCATTTTGTGGCAGTGAGGTCATGCCAACACCGGTTTTTCCAGCCAACTCAAAGATATCGGCTAAATCACGGCGCTCTACCGGGCGAACTCTCATCATATTCAAGGTCCTTGCTGACTGCCGAAGTGTTACGGCTTATGTGTTACGGCTTAGCCTTACGACAAACCTGCTCAATACCCAGAGCAAGTCGGGCTAACCCCTCTTTAATATCCTGTCGTGAAATAATCAGTGACGGCGCAAAGCGCACCACATCAGGGCCAGCAATCAAGGCGATTAGCCCATGTTGGGCGGCAGCCTGAATGATGTCTTTAGATTTACCGGCGTAATCACTGTGGAGCACGCAGCCAATCAATAAGCCGCGTCCACGGATTTCGGCGAAAACTTTGTGGCGAGCATTAATGTCTGCCAATCCCTCTAAAAACCACTGATGCCTTTCTTTCACACCCGCCAGTACCTCAGGTGTATTGATGAGGGATAAAACAGTTCCCGCCACCGCGCACGCCAGCGGGTTACCGCCGTAAGTTGTCCCGTGGCTCCCCACATTCAGGGCGCTGGCATATTGGGTGGTGGTCAACATTGCCGCAATTGGGAACCCGCCGCCGAGGGCTTTAGCGCTGGTCAGGACATCAGGCGTGACGCCATAATGCATATAGGCATACAGCTCGCCGGTGCGGCCGACCCCGGTTTGTACTTCATCAAATATCAATAAGGCATTATGGCGATCACACAGTGCCCGCAGGCCATGGAGAAACTCGGTTTCCGCGGGTAACACACCGCCCTCGCCCTGAATCGGCTCGACAATCACCGCACAGGTTTGGTCATTGATCAGCGCCTCAGCAGAGGCCAGGTCATTGAAAATACCGTGGCTAATTCCCCCCGGTAGCGGAGCAAAATCCTGTGAGTATTTTGGCTGTCCGCCTGCCGAAACAGTAAATAGTGTCCGGCCATGAAACGCGTTTCTAAAGGCGACAATCTGATTCTTTTCCCCTTGCTGCCCCGGTTTATTGGCAAAATTATCCAATGCATATTTGCGTGCCAGTTTCAGCGCCGCTTCATTGGCTTCGGCCCCTGAGTTACAAAAAAACACTTTCTCGGCGAAAGTAGCATCAATCAGTTGCTTTGCCAGGCGCAGTACCGGCTCATTGGTATAGCCATTGCCCAAATGCCATACTTTGTCTGCTTGCTCAATCAATGCAGCTTTCACGGCAGGATGCCCATGCCCCAAGGCATTGACAGCAATACCCCCGGCAAAATCGATATAAGATTTACCCTGCTGATCCCACAGCAATGCCCCTTCACCACGTACCACAATAAAATCTGCCGGAGCATAGGTCGGGACTATCCATTCATCAAAAGACTGTCGGGTAACCGGGATTAGCTGTTCCATAGAGACCTCTTTAATCAGCGTAAATAAGGGTGAGAAATTTGTCGTGAGGAACCACTCTGCCGCCCAACAAAATCTCTTATTCTGGAAATAATAAAGAATGAAATATATTCACCTGATATAAAGTGTAGAGCAGCTTTCGTGCCACACCGACCAGAATGTGAATAAAATGTATAATCCCCATTAAAACAAATATTTAAAATGCATAATTATGCAAATAGCCAGCATTCATACTGTATTTAATTAGCTAAACTGGCCTGTTACGTGGGTTTTCTCGAAATTATATGCATTCAACACCAATTTTTATTTTTGCTCTGTCAGATCACACTATGGCAACATAAAATCAACAATAGCTATTCTTAGCGCCCTATAAATGAGCATTGAGCGCATCAATTAAGTGCATTTCTGCTGTTGAATAAGTGGGTAAGAAGTGTGGAATTAAGTCGTTTATGCATAACACATTTATTTATTACAACAGCGAAAGTAAAAAGAAACCGGTCATTTCAGCAGAAGAAAATGTGGCTATGGCTCCATTTTCTGGAGCCGTCAGTTTGATTGTATTGAGAAGCAGAGTATTGAGAAGTCTTAATTTTATTGAGAAACAGAGTATTGAGGATCAGTCGCAGGTATTAAGAAAAGGCGGCCGGGCTAACGCAAGCAGCTATCGTCACCACCTGTCAGTTGAGTTATCAACATAGCCAAAATACGAATGGCCTTTTCACTTTGTTCCGACCAGGCAAATGAAGCATTCAGACGAAAACAGTGATCAAATTGCTTGCCGGTGGTAAACATTCGCCCCGGTGCAATACTGACCCCCTGCGCCAGTGCTCGCTGGTATAACTCACTGGCATTGAAAGGCGGTTCCAGTTCCAGCCATAAGAAATATCCTCCCGCGGGGTGACTGATTTTAACATTCTTGGGAAAGTGCTCCACCACCGCCTGGCGCAGCGCATTGAGCCGCTGTTCCATGATGCGGCGCAAGCGGCGCAGGTGAGTATCGTACCCCCCTTGGCTGAGATAATCAGCAATGGCTAACTGGGTCGGAACACTGGCGGAAACCGTGCTCATCAATTGCAAATGTTGCACCCGCTGCGCGTGTTCGCCCGCCGCGACCCAGCCCACACGGAACCCCGGAGCCAGACATTTAGAAAAAGAGGAACAATGCAGAATTTGCCGGTGTTGATCGAGGGCTTTGGCCGGCAACGGGCGCTCAGCGCCGAAATACAATTCGCCATAAACATCATCTTCAATCAGCGAAATATTATTTTGTTGCAGCAGACCCACCAGCCGTTTTTTCTGTGGCCAAGACATAGTGCAGCCCAGCGGATTCTGAAAATGCGTCATTAACCAACAGGCTTTGATGGGGTACTGACTGATGACCTGCTCAAGCGCATCGAGATCCATCCCCTGCTGCGGATGAGTGGTGATGGCGATGGCTTTTAAGCGCAAACGCTCAATGGCCTGCAATGCACCATAAAATGCTGGCGACTCAATCACTACCCAATCTCCGGGTTGCGTAACCGCCTGTAAACTCAGGCTAAGCGACTCCATCGCACCGGCGGTAATCACAATTTCCTCCGGTGAAACATTCATCCCACTGGCGGCATAACGCTGAGCAATATTGCGCCGTAAACTTTCATTGCCCGGCGGCAAGTTAGTCATTGAGCTTTGTGGCGATATTTTGCGCGCGACACTGGCCAGCGCACGTGACAAGCGGGGTTGCAGCAATAAACTGGGGTCTGGAAAGGCAGAACCCAAAGGCATAATGGCCGGATCTTTCCCCGCCTGTAGCACATCAAAAATAAAGGTATTAATGTCTACCTGCTCATCCAGATGCAGTTTTTTGCCGCGCTGTGGCTGAGGCAATTGGGTCGGGCGTGAAGCAACATAATATCCCGATTGCGGGCGCGCCACGATCCAGCCCTGACTTTCCAGTAACTGATAAGACTGCACCACGGTCATTAAGCTTAGCCCCGATTGCTTACAACTTTCCCGCAATGAAGGCAGTTTGTCGCCCGCTTGCCAGACCTTGGATTGTATTTGCGCCCGAATTTGTTGCGCTAACTGTTCATATCGCGTCATAAGCCAACTGTTATAGGTAAGATTGAATTAATTGTCACTATTATAGCCACTTTAACTTATGGTTAACTAACTGCCAAGTTTACACCCGAAATAATCGCCCGTTGCAGCTCTCCCGAATAATCAATATGGCGCGATTTATTTTCTAGATTGATGAGGCAGTACCATGTTTACAGCGAGGTCGCTATGTTTGGCTTAACCGCTCTTGAGTTGGCCAGGATCCAATTCGCTTTCACCATTTCGTTCCATATCATCTTCCCCGCTATCACTATTGGGCTGGCCAGTTTTCTGGCGGTTCTCGAAGGTTTATGGCTAAAAACCAAAAATGAGGATTACCGCGATCTTTACCATTTTTGGTCAAAAATCTTTGCCGTCAACTTTGGTATGGGGGTCGTGTCTGGTCTGGTGATGGCCTACCAGTTTGGCACTAACTGGAGCTTTTTCTCTGAATTTGCCGGCAGCATCACCGGCCCGCTGCTGACTTATGAAGTCCTGACAGCCTTCTTCCTCGAAGCCGGTTTCCTCGGTGTGATGTTATTTGGCTGGAATCGTGTTGGCCCCGGTTTGCATTTCTTTGCCACCTGCATGGTGGCATTGGGAACCCTCATGTCGACCTTCTGGATATTGGCTTCCAATAGCTGGATGCAAACACCTCAAGGCTTTGAAGTGATTAATGGGCAAGTGGTGCCGGTTGACTGGCTAAAAGTGATATTCAACCCCTCTTTCCCCTACCGCTTGCTGCACATGTCAACCGCCGCTTTTCTGGCCTCAGCATTCTTTGTCGGTGCTTCTGCCGCCTGGCATTTACTGCGCAAACGCGATACCCCTGCGATGCGAAAAATGCTGTCGATGGCAATGTGGATGGCCTTGATTGTCGCCCCGCTGCAAGCCGTTATTGGTGATGCCCATGGTCTGAATACACTGGAATATCAACCCGCTAAAATTGCCGCTATTGAAGGCCATTGGGAAAATAAACCCGGTGAACCGACGCCACTGATCCTGTTTGGCTGGCCGGACATGAAGCAAGAGAAAACCCATTTCGCACTGAAAATCCCCTATTTAGGGAGTCTTATTCTGACTCACAGTCTGGAAAAACAGATCCCAGCGCTGAAATCTTTCCCACCGGAAGATCGCCCGAACTCAACCATTGTTTTTTGGTCTTTCCGCATTATGGTCGGGTTAGGTATGTTGATGATTTTAGCCGGTTTTTTGAGTTTATGGCTCCGTTGGCGTGGTGGTCTGTATCAGTCGCGTCCCTTTCTTTATTTTGTACTGTGGATGGGGCCATCGGGGTTGATTGCTATTCTGGCGGGCTGGTTTACCACCGAAGTAGGCCGCCAGCCGTGGATTGTTTATGGTTTACAGCGCACCAGTGATGCAGTTTCATCCCATGGTGAGATACATATGAGCATCAGCTTACTGATATTTATCCTGGTGTATGGCTCAGTCTTTGGTGTGGGCTATGCCTATATGATGCGGCTCATCCGCAAAGGGCCAAAAGCGCATGAAGGTCATCAACAAGATAAAGGTGGCCCCGGTCAACACGCCACGCCAGCTCGCCCTCTGTCAGCAATTCGTGAACCGCTTAATGCTGATGGCGATGTATTGACGTCTGACAATAACCAAAATAGGAGCTCATGATGGGCATTGATCTTCCATTGATTTGGTTTGTCATTATTGTCTTCAGCACCATGATGTACGTGGTGATGGATGGCTTTGATTTAGGGATTGGCATTCTGTTCCCGCTGGTTAAAAATAGCCGGGATCGGGACTTAATGATGAACAGCGTCGCCCCGGTCTGGGATGGCAATGAAACCTGGCTGGTACTGGGCGGCGCGGCGCTACTGGGGGCATTTCCACTGGCTTACGCGGTTATTCTTGATGCACTGGCTATTCCGCTGACTTTAATGCTACTGGGACTCATTTTCCGTGGTGTTGCATTTGAGTTTCGTTTTAAAGCCAGCCAGGAAAAACAGCATATCTGGGATAAAGCCTTTATTGGCGGCTCGCTGATTGCCACTTTCACGCAGGGCATGGTTGTAGGTGCATTCATTCACGGCTTCCCAGTCACCGGGCGCAGCTACAGTGGCGGGCCATTTGATTGGTTCACCCCTTTTGCACTGTTCTGCGGCTTGGGTCTGGTCATTGCGTATGCTCTGCTTGGCTGTACCTGGCTCATCATGAAAACCGACGGTCATGTGCAGCAAGTAATGCATAAGCTGGCAAGACCACTGACATTGATGATGCTGCTCATTATTATCATTATCAGCGTGTGGACACCGCTGGCTCATCCGCAAATTGCAGCGCGCTGGTTCAGCTTACCTAATATTTTCTGGTTCCTGCCCGTCCCATTATTGGTGCTATTGGCAAGCTGGGCTTTACTGCGCACCGTCAAACATGGCGGGCATTATGCCCCGTTCCTGCTGACCTTGTTGTTAGTGTTTTTGGGCTATAGCGGATTAGGTATCAGCATTTGGCCTTATCTTATTCCGCCATCAATTACCTTATGGCAAGCAGCCGCCCCACCACAAAGTTTGGGATTCATGCTGGTGGGCGCGCTGTTTATTATCCCAATCATTCTGGTTTATACCTTCTGGAGCTACTATGTGTTCCGGGGAAAAATCAATCACGAACAGGGTTATCACTGAATGATGAAATCACCATCACCTTCCCAACCACTTGAGCCAGTAAAATCCCCGTGGTGGAAGAGAATCGGTTGGATGCTGCTTATCTGGTGCGGCAGTGTGCTGGCTTTATTGGCAGTTTCCATGCTGTTCCGTATGATGATGACTGCCGCCGGTATGAAATCCCACTAACGCTAATATTGCGGGATCAAACACGGCAAGGTTGCCACGCTTATAGGTTAAAGGAATGCCACTTTATGAAACGTTACCTAATTCCATTAGTTAATCAGATTGCTTTACTGATGATACTGCTGGGCATGTTGGGGTTGGCGGGTATGACAATTTCGTCATGGATGGCTCAAAGCATTCAAGGTAATGCGCATGCAATCAATAAAGCAGGTTCCCTGCGCATGCAAAGTTACCGGCTGCTTTCCATGGTGCCGCTAGATAAGGGGGATTTGCCCTATCTGGCGGCGCTGGAGCAAGATAAAACCAGCGGTGATTTACAGCTTGCACTCCAACGGGAGGGCTTAACTAGCCAATACCAGCAAATTGAACGTTACTGGCAAACCACCTTAAAACCACAACTGCTACGAGCTAAGCAGCCCGATGATGTCGCGACCAGTGTGGCCGATTTTGTCCACCAACTGGATGCATTGGTACTCGCTATTGACCATAAAACCGAGCAGCGCCTATTGCTGGTGACTATGATTCAGTTGGTTTTCATTGTGCTGACTCTGGGGCTGATGATCGCAACTATCTATTATCTCCGCCGCCGTTTATTGCGCCCATGGCTGCAATTGATCTCGATGGCGAACGCAATTGGACGTGGTGATTTCAGCAAGCGCTTCACTCAGCCCTATCAGCGAGACGAAATGGGGATGCTGGGGGCCGCATTAAACCGCATGTCACAGGAACTTTCATTAATTTATAGTGATCTGGAGCAGCGTGTCGCCCAAAAAACGGCTGATTTACAACAAAAAAACCAAGTTTTGGCTTTCCTTTATCATAGCAGCCGCCAGTTGCATACCCGTCAGCCACTCAGTGAACGTTTGGTGCCAGTGATTGAGCAATTACAAACCCTGACACCACTGGAAAATGTACAAATTTGTCTATATGAAAATCACCTTTACCGCTCACAACTGACTGATGCTTTGGATGGTGAATATTTGCCGCCGCAAAATCGCCCGACTCAATTAACCATTAGCGGTTCATCTATTGTTGCGGATCGTGCGGCATCACGGGAATCTGTTAGTTGGAGTTTGTCCGATAAGTTGGGTCAATATGGCTTATTACTGGCAAAGCTTCCTTCAGAGAACCCGCTCAACTCAGATCAGCAACAATTAGTGAATATGTTAGTCGAGCAATTGACCAGCACATTGGCACTGGAAAGTCAGGCCAGACACCAGCAGCAATTACTGCTTATGGAGGAGCGTTCCGCCATTGCTCGCGAACTGCATGACTCCATCGCTCAGTCACTTTCCTGTCTAAAAATACAAATTAGCTGTTTGCAAATTCAGGTTCCGGACTTGCCAGAACCCAGTAAGTTATTGATTAAGCAAATGCGCGATGAACTTAATACCGCTTACCGCCAACTGCGTGAGTTGCTGACCACCTTCCGCTTGAAACTCAATGCCGCGACATTACAGGCCGCACTTCAAACATTGGTCAATGAATTCAGCGAGCGCGCCAATTTGCCTATTACACTCGATTTCAACTTACCGCCAGATGCGGTTCCTAACCATCAAGCCATTCATATGGTCAATATCGCGCGGGAAGCACTGAATAATATTTATAAGCATGCCCGTGCCAGTGAGGCCGCCGTCAACGTCATAGTCGAGCAAGGTGATATCGTCATGTCAATCATCGACAATGGCTGTGGGATTGGCCAAGCCAGTCAGCGGTCAAATCATTACGGCCTGATGATTATGCAGGATAGAGCCTCCAGTCTGAATGGGCATTGTGATATTCGCCAACGGGAATCAGGCGGGACAGAAATACGAGTACGATTTACCCCGGACAATGATGACCTTGACTGACGATTTTGTCAGAATCGTCAGGCCATTTTACCAATGGGCTAAATTTCGTAATCAAGCACCACTTCATCTACCGCTTCTGCCAACACTTTTTCTTTAATATCATGCAGGGAAAGTGTTGGATTACAGAGCTGGATAAAGAACCAGATAAAGTTACGTTGTAACTGACCCCGTTTTAATCCCAACCATACCGTGTTGGCATCGAACAGATGCTCAGCATTGAGCCGCACCAGACCTTTGTCGCGGTGTGATTCATAAGACATATCCGCCAAAATACCTACGCCCATACCCAGCTCAACATAGGTTTTAATAACATCAGAATCCTGTGCGCTGAGAGCAATATCGGGTGTTAATCCTGCATTTTTAAAAGCATTATCCAGACGTGAACGGCCCGTTATCCCTTGCCGGTAAGTAATTAATGGCAAGGTACTTAAGGTTTCCAGAGTAATGTTCAATTCTTGTGTTAATGGGTGATTTTCTGGCACCACAATCGCATGGTGCCAGCGATAATAAGGAAATGCCGCGACAGATTCATCACTCATCAATAATTCAGTGGCAATGCCAATATCGGCCTCGCCGGATTGCAACATCGCGGCAATTTCTTGCGGATTTCCCTGGCTAATCACCAACTTGACCTGCGGATACAACAAGCGAAACTCTTTAATCACCCGCGGTAAGCTATAACGCGCTTGAGTATGTGTGGTCGCTATATGTAGCTGCCCGCTATCATTATTGCTAAATACATCTGCCAGGCGGCGGATTTGATTGGCATCATTTAACATACGCTCCGCGACGGTCAGTAACTCTTTGCCCGGTTCAGTCATCCCCAACAGCCGCTTTCCTCGCCGGATGAATATCTCAATGCCCAATTCTTCTTCTAGCTCGCGGATATGCCGACTGACACCGGACTGCGAAGTAAATAGTGTGTTTGCCACTTCTGTCAGATTGTAATTGCAACGGGCTGATTCCCGAATAATTTTAAGCTGTTGGAAATTCATACCAGGCCCCTTTCATTTCATTCTGATTGATATACCCAAAGAATCTGGCGTTACAGATAGGCGGTGAGTGAACGTCACCAATAATGCTGCGGCGGCTTCAAGTCCGAGGGCTAGCAATAGATTTACGGGGGATATGGATGACAAACAAATACAAAAAAACCGTTGCTTATGTTTTTTTATACTAAGCAAAGTGAATGGTAACCATAAAAAGGTGTATTTAGACGTAAAATTGAGAAATAGCCTTATTTTTCAAAAAAATAAAGATTTATAGAAAATGGTAAATTTGACTCAGCTAAATGCTCAAAAACAAAATCGGCTATAATAAATAACTTTTTAATATAGCACCTTGCCCTGCTCCCACCACGATCAATGCCGCTTGGGTGTTTCTTATAGTGTTCTTATGCAACTTGTTCTGTGTCATCTGTTTTTATGAAAATTACTTTTATGCAAATAATTATCATTAACATTGGTTGATGGTATAGTTCATTCCTTATAAGACACTATAAGATCAGAAGGAAAGACTGTGACCACAAAATCAACCACAGCAACCCCCAAATATCGTCCAACCCCTCCGCGTCTGGTGCAGGTAAAAAAGGTAACAGACACTTCCCCACATTTACGTCGAATCACTTTCCACAGCCCAACATTGCATAACTACCCAGTAGATTGTGCTGGCGCGCATCTGAAAGTTTTCCTGCCATTAGCCCATCAAACACAGCCGGAATTACCGGTTCTTGGCGAAAAAGGCCCACAATGGCCCGCAGCAGATGTGCGCCCCATTGTTCGAACTTATTCTGTTCGCGCCGTCCGTCCTGAACTTGGTGAAATAGACATTGAATTTGCCCTGCATGACCATAGCGGCCCGGCGGTCAATTTTGCTCGTCATGCCAAAGTGGATGATTGGATAGGGATAACCAATCCTGGCGGGCCTGAAACCATGCTACCTGCGGCAACATACAGTTATCTGGTTGGAGACCCTTCTTCACTGCCCGCCATCGCCGCATTGTTGGAAACGCTACCTGCCAGTGCGCAAGGGCATGCCATTATTCGTGTCGATACTCCGCAAGATGTACTAAACCTGGTGAAGCCGGCGGGTGTGGAACTTAGCTGGGTCATTGGCGGTACCGAGAAAACCGATGAGGTTGTCACCCAGTTCTGCACACTGGATTTGCCGATGGAAGAAGCGACATTTTGGCTGGCGGGTGAAGACCGGATGGTGGTGCAGTTACGCCGTTACCTGCGCCGTGAAAAAAGCTGTGATCGCCAGCAACTCTATGCCGTCCCTTATTGGCGTGAGGGTCTGAATGAAGAGGATTATCATCACAAACGCCATGAAGTGATGGACAATATTGACGACTAGATCTCATTAATATCTGTAAAATCAATGGACATAACTTTGTCGTGTCCATTTTACTGACTCTTTTTTTGCCTTTCCCCGTTAAAACCTTGTAAATTTCCTGCGACAATTCCCTGTTATTTGTTAGTCTTAAAGCTACTTAGCCTGCAATACGGCACTTAATTATCGTTAAATGGCTCTAATGCCCATTTAGCGCAGTAAAGTTATTAGGAGCGTGCTCGAAATGAAGTCGCAAAATGATCCTGGCCGATCTAAATCTCGCCATCAGGAATATTCCCTTCTCCTGCCTATTTTTGCGCTGGTTATCCTTAATATTTGGGGAGATACCAGCAATTTTGCTGCCATTATCACTATCAACCTGATTGCACTGGTCGGTATCCTGAGCAGTGCTTTCAGTGTCGTTCGTCATGCTGACGTTCTGGCACACCGTTTGGGCGAACCTTATGGTTCATTGATCCTCAGCCTGTCCGTGGTGGTGCTGGAAGTCAGTTTGATCTCGGCGATGATGGCGACAGGCGATGCGGCCCCTGCATTGATGCGCGACACACTCTATTCCATCATCATGATTGTTATCGGGGGATTGGTCGGGGTGTCCTTGCTGCTCGGTGGGCGTAAATTTGCTACTCAGCACGTCAATTTAGTCGGCATTAAACAATATCTGATGGCTATCTTCCCGTTAGCTATCATTGTGTTGGTATTACCCAGCACGTTGCCAGATGGCAGTTTTAGTGTGGCGCAATCACTGGTCGTCGCGGCAATTTCAGCGGCGATGTATGGTGTTTTCCTGCTGATTCAAACCAAAACCCACCAAAGTTTGTTTGTCTACGAACATGAAGATGATGGTGATGACCCTCACCACGGTAAACCCTCTTCTCACAGTAGCCTGTGGCACACAGTTTGGCTGTTAGTTCATTTAGTTGCGGTTATCGCGGTCACCAAATTTGATGCTAACCCATTGGAAGCACTGCTGACCGAGTTAAACGCACCGGCGAAATTTACCGGTTTCCTGATTGCCTTACTTATCCTATCACCGGAAGGGTTGGGAGCATTAAAAGCGGTGTTGGCGAATCAGGTTCAGCGGGCAATGAACCTGTTCTTCGGTTCAGTGCTGGCCACCATTTCACTGACCGTGCCAGCGGTAACCTTAATTGCCGTACTGACTGGGCAAGAGTTGAACTTTGGTCTGGAAGCACCGCATATCGTGGTGATGGTCAGTGTCTTGATTCTGTCACAAATCTCATTCTCTACCGGCAGAACTAACGTGCTCAACGGCACCGCGCATTTGGCGCTGTTTGCCGCTTATATGATGACTATTATGCTGTAGCGGTTATTAATAAGACTGACCTCTTCATAAATATACCCCAAAGGGGATAAGCAAAGGGCAAGCGTTTATGGCGCCTGCCCTTTTTATTGGGTCATCCATTCATAAACTTGAATTATGAATAGGCATTCAAAGTGTGCTGACAGAGCGCAGATCGGACACAGTCCTGCTTATCAAAGCGGATTATGCCAATCATTTCATCATCAGCAAAGCGCTCCAATGCGTCGCTGAGACCTGATTTCACGCCACGCGGCAGGTCGCATTGGGTGATATCACCATTAACGATGACCGTAACATTTTCACCGAGACGGGTCAGAAACATCTTCATTTGGCTGGCGGTCACGTTTTGTGCCTCATCGAGGATCACCACCGCATTCTCAAAGGTACGCCCGCGCATATACGCGAAAGGCGCAATTTCAACTTTACCGATTTCCGGCCGTAGACAATATTGCATGAAAGAAGATCCGAGGCGGCGCAGCAGAATGTCATACACCGGGCGGAAGTAAGGCGCGAATTTTTCAGAGATATCACCGGGCAGGAAACCCAAATCCTCATCTGCCTGTAACACCGGTCGCGTCACAATTATCCGATCAACTTCTTTATGAATTAATGCTTCAGCGGCCTTGGCTGCGCTGATAAAGGTTTTACCACACCCTGCTTCACCGGTGGCGAAGATGAGTAGTTTACTATCTATGGCTGATAAGTAATGACCTTGAGCTTCCGTACGCGCCTGAATAACGGAGGTATCACGGCTATCCCGCGCCATACCTATTGATTCAACACCGCCCATTTGCACTAACGATGTCACGTTTTCTTCCTCACGCTGGCGATGGCTACGTGAATCACGTCTAATAACGCGTTTCGCTTCACGACGAGCTTTGATCACTGCTTTCTGTCTTCCCATAGTGGCACCTTTCAGTTTGATTCAACTACCGCCGAACAAACATTGCCCGCACGATGATGTTTCACATTCAGATGAGGTTTTTGGCTTCCTTTGCAGCCAATAATAGCCAATGAAAATGCGAATAAAGTTAGCACCCCAGCCCAATAAGCCGGATGAAAACAATATCGCAAGGGAGTGATGACGTGATGTTGATACTGGAAACAAGGATGACGAACATGCTGGAATTTTAGAGTCGGAGGGAAAGCCCTCGTAACAACGAGTCGCTTGATTGAAACTTTGGTTTTGTCTTAACAGCCCAATCATGGACTCTACCATTAGCGATCCCCGCAGTGATAAACAATAGCCTAAACTATAATCAGCTTAAACAATGCACCGAGTGAAAAATACCGCCAGATAATTACAGTATAATGACATTCGTAAAATTCGCGATAGCAAAATGTAAAAAAATATAACATTTCCGCCTGCTCGTTTTTTTACTCTAATTACTTTTAATATCCCGCGATACTATTAACTCTCTCTTAGCTCCCGCCATTAACCGGCTTGGTTATTTCGCCCCTGCTTTTTTTGTTTGTTTTTTAAGCACAGGCGGTAATTAAAAATAACCTAAATAGACAATAAGATAGCATTAATCTTAATTAATTTGGTGACCATTAGCGGCTGATGCGTAAATCCTGCAAACGTGTCTTTTGCTTGCCTTCATTATCAAAGTTATCTCTTGCCAGCCAATCATTAAATGCCTGTTTAATGAGCGGCCATTCGCGGTCAGTGATGGCGTACCAATTGGTATCTCTATTGCGCCCTTTGGTCACAATTGCCTGCCGAAATTGCCCCTCATACTGAAAACCAAATCGTATTGCGGCAGCATTTGACGGCCCATTCAATGAATCACATTTCCACTCACAACGGCGATAACCTAATTTGTCGAAGACATAATGTAATAGTAAATAGATAGCTTCGGTACCGGCTGAATGACGTTTTAAGCGCGGTGACCAATTCACTGAACCAATCTCAATCACACCATTTTTTTCATCAATTCGCTGTAGGCCAACCGTCCCTAAAGCCACGCCAGATTGCGCCTCTACTACCGTATAGTGGAAAGCATCTTGAGCATTAATTAATGTTTGCAGATATTGCTGAAATTCCGCTTCACTTTCTGGCCGCTCACAATAAAAATAGGTCCAATCACTGGTATCGGCGGCCATGTGATAAGCCTGATACAAAGATATTTCATGTTTATCTGAGTCAACGGGAACCAGATGGCAAAAATTCCCCGGTAAATCGTCTGGTTGAGGTCGCAGTGCAGATTGCCAGTGCGGCAACTCTGCTCCAATAATTTGTCCGAAATGATTTTGATTCACTGTGTGCTCCGGTTGTCACGTCACTGTCAGAAGAATATCAAAGGGTTATCATCGCCATAATGTCTGGTAAATCATAGCAATATATAAGCCAAAGGGGTAAATGAAAGCGGAGTTTTATCGAGTTAATTTGGGGGCATGACATAAAGTAAATTCTGAATACCCGATATAAGTTAGCAATCAGGTATTCAGAGAAAAATAGCTCTTAACCTCGGCGTAAATTAATTACCGGTGCAACCTCAGGAAGTTGTAACCCTTCTTTGACTTCCAATAGTTGCCCGTGTTCATCGTTATACAAGGTGAGACAAGAGCCAGCTTTTAATTGCGCAATAATCTCACTCGACATTTCCATGCTATTCGCCAGTTCTTCATCATCCAAATGAGGCCGATGCCCACGGCGCTCAACTTGAAAACGCACTTGGTTATATTTGGCCCAGACAATTAGCACCATGGCATTAAATGCTGCAATGGCTGCATATAAAACTAACGTCGTCAGACCGGCCAGAATATACATTCTAAACGGAACCGGCCCCATATTCGGGGCTCGGTGGATCATATCCAGAAAACCCTTCACAAACAGGAAGATAAAACCAAACCAAGCTAATGCTGTAATAATAATGTCAATCAAACGCGGGATGAGCCGCTGCTCGGTATGAATCAGAATTGTACTCATGGTTTAACCCTCCCGATGCCGCGGTCTGGGCTTATCCAGCGCGCACGTTTACGTCTGGTATTCAGCATGACTTTTGGGAACGAAACCACGGTGGTGAACAAGCTCAGCATCCAGTAAACCATCGGATACCAGATGATCCAAAACAGTGAACTGCCCAATTTAGGTTCATAGCGCCGTTCAATCACCAAACTGATAGCGAACTGCAACAGACAGGTCAGCGCCAATACCATCCCGGTAAACGCGGGCGGGAAGATCGTTTGCACATGAATTCCTGGCGGCAATGTTATCACCATCCCCAGCAGGAACAGGATGATACTGAACAGGTAAGTAAAGGCCCAAGTGATTGACAGTGAATATTCCAGGAACAAGATCCACATCCGGCGATTACGCCAGCGCCACAACTTGAACATATTCTTCAGGAAGACCTCCGCCCCACCCTGTGCCCAGCGCAGCCGTTGTTTCCACAAGCCACCTAAGGTTTCTGGCATTAAAATCCAGCACAAACCCCGGGGTTCAAAGAACACTGACCAATGCTTTATCTGGAGTTTCCAGCTGATATCAATGTCTTCGGTTATCATATCCGGGCTCCAGTAGCCCACATCCGCCAATGCTCTACGACGAAAAGCGGCTACCACACCGGAAACAGTGAAAACTTGTCCATAAACCCGTTGAGTCCGCTTAATCAGCCCAATGATAGAAGAGAATTCCCCGACCTGAACACGGCCAATCAAGGTTGAGCGCGTGCGGATGCGCGGGTTCCCCGTCACTGCCCCCGTCCGTGGGTTGGCAATCATCGGTGCAACCAGATAAGGCACCGCATGCTTATCCAGCAAGGCGTCGCCATCAATACACACCAGATACTCACTGCGCGCGGCGGCTGTTCCCATCCGCAGGGCAATAGCTTTGCCCTGATTATGAGCCAGGTGAATAACACGCAGACGAGGATCTTCAGTCAACATGGCATCCAGCACTTGTGCCGTGTCATCGCTGGAACCATCATTGATAGCAATAACTTCAATGTTGGTATAACTCTGTGCCAATGCCGCGTGGATGGTTTCCCGCGCATTCAGACCCTCGTTAAAGCAAGGAATGAGGATAGAAACCAACGGGTTGCCTTTCAGCTCTGGCGGGGGAACATCATCGCCCCACGCCCAATGTCTTTCCCGACGAAACCAGAAATAGACCCCGCCAGCTATCCAGATACCGGACATAAAGAGCGGATAGAAGAAGACAAAATTCAACAGCACGTCGCCGGTAAAGAGCAAGATCATACCCGCAGGGATACTCAGCACCAGGCATAGGATGAGTAATGCAATAATTCTATCGATCATATAAAGGGTACCAGGCAGAAGATAGCACAGGGCGGACATCTTTTAGCGGTGGTTCGCCAGTGATAAAGTTATCCGGGTAGTAACCAAAATTTTGCGCGCCATTTAACTGCAATTGGCGCATCCATCCCGCCAGTATCGGGCCGCTGATGGCATTGTTGCCCTCAGGTTTGGTCCAGTCCTTTGATTGCAGTTCAAATACGGTTTTATTGAGTGCCCCCGGTCGCTGAGCAACTTTATTGACCAACTGAGATAACCACTCATTAGATTCTGATAATGGCACTTTCTCCATTAACGGCATGGCCATCGGGGCAACCCAATCATAGTTCGCCAGGAAATCATCAAGATTCTGCGCAAACCATGCTTCGCTTTCCGGTTCCAAAATCGGCATCGCGAACATATTACGGGCTGATTTGACTTGCGGGCCACGGACATCGCGCACCTGCCGCGTCAGCTCATTGGTGAAATCAATCAGATATCGACTTTTATAGCGGGTCCAGCGCTGCATCGTCTCGGGATCCTGCCGGATAGTGGCAATAGATCCAGGGAAGCCCGCTTTTTCATAAGCCCGAATCGCGTCCGGTGAAGCATCTTCAAAATCAGACATTACCGCATCGTCGTGATAGAGAATGCCGTCGATGGGGGCGCTATAGGCCAAATCGCGATAAATATCGATAATGCGTTGCCGGACTTCTGGATTGAACGGCGATAAGCGGCGATATTGGTCAGGATCGATGCTGGTTTTACCGGTTTTCGGATCAATACGTTTAATCCGCGGTAAAGATGGGTCCATCTCAAATGCCAGTACCGGCATCCAGGCATAGACATCCACATCCGGACGTGAAGCTAACTGCCATGCCACGCGGTTAAACAAGTCCTGACGCATTGGTATCCAGCGGTTAGGGAAGTAAACCTGCCGAATGTTGCCATCCCCTTTCGGGTCGGAAAAGGCTTGTAAAAATACTGTGGTCACACGTAAATCAGAGATTCTCTGGACTAATTTATCAAGGTTCTCTCTTTCCTGTACTGGGTCAGGATCATAGAGATAATCCAAATCAACATGCGCTACCCGCATGATGTCCTTTTCCTGAACCGAGGTGACTAACTGAGCAAAATCTTTCAATGACGGATTATTACTGATCAAAATACGCGGGATATTCATCAAGTCATTGACGTTGCCAATACCCGGTTCCAGAGTCATCGCCATTTGGTAACCGTGCTGGCGCAAGATATTCAAAACAGTGCCGTTGGGTGCGCCGTACGGCCAGACCCAGACCCGTGGCTGTTTGCCAGTCGCTTTAATAATTCGCTCGGTTATCAATGAAATGTCTTTTTCCATCCGCTGTTTGAATGCAGCTTCAGTTTCATACTTTTTCGTCTTCGGGTCATATATCAGGTTAGCGGCAGCAGGTTCGGTATTCCCTTGCGGGTTCGCTATCACGCCATAATGCGAGGCATAAGTATGCGCCCCGATTTCAATCAGATTGGACTTGGCCATCTCACTGATCTGTTTCCAGGTCAGGAAACGATCCCTATCCGTGCTTAAACCACCAAAATCTACCTTTTTATTGGCCGGGGTATCAATCCATGTCCCCACCGGAGCCAATACCGCTGGCAATTTATTCGCCTCTAATAACGGGTAAACCCGATTGTAAAAACTGCTATAGCCATCATCAAAAGTCAGTAATACGGCTTTGTTCGGTAACGGGGTTCCCCCATTCCTCGCTGCCAGAATTTGGTCAACAGAGACAACGTTATAGCGATTGTCTTTTAGCCAGGCGAGTTGTTCACTTAGTGCACTGCTTCTTACCGATAAATAGCGCTGATCTGCCGAATCATCTTCAACATCATGGTAAGCAATGACCACAAACGTATTCTTCTGCCACGGTCTTTCACTCAGCGGCAATGCGCGCTCGGCCGGTGGGACAAATACGGGTTTTTCTGCATAACAGACCGACGCCAGCAGCGTCACCAATCCGACAGCCAGTATCCGAATAAAAAATTGTATCTTCGCCATAGCGATTTCCCTTAGAAACGGTAATTCAAATCGAAAGCGAGTGAGAGGTCATGCTCACGGACCCCATCATAAGGGCGCTTGTCGTAGGTTAGAGCCAATCCGGTATCGACAACATCATTCCATTGCACACGCTGGCCATAACTTGCCGTGGTCACCAGGCCATTGCCGTAGTTTTTCTCCCAGTAGCCACCGACACCCAGTTGCACTTGCTGGCTCCAGATAGTTTTATAATGGCGATACATAATGTGATTTAAGGTCACCGCGGGCACATAAGTGAAATCACGTTTTGGATTGTAATAAATCACGTCTTCTTTGGTATTGGTGCTGGCTGCCAACCCTAAATTGAAATCTGCCGTCAGATAAGGACCGGTCCAGATACGCTGACGCCCATTCAATTCGTATTCCCACCGATTGTTACCGTCAGAGAAATCAGACGGGGTGACATTAAATTCAACATCACGGCGGTCATCGGCTTTCCACAGCACAAATGCAGAGGCACTGTTGGCGGTGATGTTGTTTTTCATCGCCCGCAGCGGGGTGTCTTTTGCCAATCTTTCGAGCTGACCACCCACGCGCCAATGGTCATTAAAGTCATACCAGGTTGATAAACGGAATCCGGTTTTATTGCCAAAACCATAATTCTGATTATTCACTTCAGCTTCAGCCCAGTGGTCACGGGAAGTCCACTCGCCCCCTAATCGGGTCGCACGATTGATACCCTTCCCTTCTTCAAATTGGGCATTATCAAAGCTCCCGCCGCCAAATACGCGCCAGTTCTCGGCAATAGGTGGGCTATATAAAATCGCCTCGAGGCCGTAATCTTTGTCACCCGTGATGGGGCTGCCAGAAGATATGACGCGGTTACCGGTCACCCGCAATTCATACATATTATGAATTTTGCGCTGCCGGTCTAATTCCTGCGACGGCACATCTTCCGGAGAGCGCGCAATCACATCGTCAGTCAATAACTCCATCTGATGCCACTCTTGCAGATCCATCGCCGCTTCAGCTTGCGCTCGTTCCAAAATCAGGCTGCGTGGTGCCAGCGACTCGACGGCCTTTAACTCTTGTTCCGATTTACGCGGCAAATCTCTGGCCAGATAAACACTGGCTAAGGCAATACGTAAATTTTGGTTAGCAGGAGCCGTGCTGGAGAGAGTCTCCAGTTTTTTCTGGGCTGCTGGCAGGTCATTAAGGGCCACCAGCGATTGAACCAACAAGGTTTGACCTTCCATCCAGTCATCATTGGGTTCTTTGCCCGGCAGACCATACACCCCCACCTGATAAGGCGTTTGTTCGCTATAGTTCTTGGCAAATTGATGAGCCTTATCCAATTGCTCACTTTCATTCAAAGCGTAATAGAGATCATCAGCATCCAGCAGGTCATCACTGTTGCGGAATGTTTTACCATCGGCGTAATACAAACTGGTGAGGATCGGCGCGGCTTTTTCCGGCATCCGGCGATCAATATAAGCAGAAGCGGCCCAACGGCGGGCATAATCAGGCATTTTGTAGCCCTCAGCTTCCATGCTTTCATACTCTTTAATCAGTTCTTCGGTATGACGGCGAACCAATAATGCACCGAGCCTATCAATTCGCGCTCGCTGATAATCGTCTTGCGCTTGTGGATCCTTGCTCCAACGGGCTAATAAATCCTGATAATCCGCCAATGCCTGATCGGCGATATAAAAACGTTCAGTCTCGCTACGGGTTGGCAACACCGCCATGCGAACTTGCTCAGCAGCGGCATCTCTCTCAAGCTGCCGATATTGCTCCGCAGTGACTAATTTTGGATTTTCTTTGGCAAGCTGTAATGCAGGGTCGGCAATACGGTTTCTTTGCAAAATCTCGAGGTGATTTTTTAATACTTCTTCAGACTCGGGTGCCAGTCGCACCGCCTCACTGGAGGCCTGTAATGCATCATAATTGCGATTGGTGGCCCGGTTCAGATAAGACAAGGTCATATAGTTTTGTGCAGAAGGGTTACGATCAGCTAACTCTTTTGCCTGTTGTAAAGCCTCGCCACCACGACCAGAATCCGCCTGTGTCATGATCATGCCGGTGATAAGATCGGGGTTAGTGGGGTCTTTCTTTAAGCTGCTTTGCCACAGTGCCAGAGCTTGATCCCAACGTTTTTCATTACGATAAGCACGCGCCGCAGAAGCCAAGCCACGTGAGGAGAGATTTATTGAAGAGTGATACTTTTCGTAAACATCAATGACTTCCTGATCACGCCCAGCCCACCCCGCAATTTGCAGCCAGTCGTCAACTTGACCGCTATTAAGTGGCCCTGCTTTAGATTCTTTTTGTAAATAATCAAGGACCGGTGCGGTATCCCCAGCTCTGGCTTTGATGATTAATGAATCATACTGTGTATCTGCCAAAACGGGATTAACTGAAAGGCCGGAAATTAATAGCGCTAATAAAGTAATTCTGTGCCGGTGCAACGGGCGCAGCAGTGTCGTAAATGCGTTATACATTATATAACCCTTAAGCCAGCAACTTGTTTGATTTTCAAGAAAAGCTACTTCACGAACATCCATTTTTCATTCTGGAATTATGATGAAATGAAGCCCTTGGAATGTATTACAGCATGTTACATAGGATAGTTGAAAGAAAATACTATTGTCTAATTATTATAGAATATTGTTATTCCAGACATTAATAGAGGCGAAAATGTAGTATAGGCGTTAATTCGGATTGATTTAAGATTATTCTTAGATAAATGTTCTACCAAAAAACAAAATTTAGAGACTAAATATTTTTACTAAGTGAATCCTGCGACACAGTGTTCTGCAAAAAAAGATGACAAGATGTGATTTTCAGACCCTTTATGGGGAAGATTTATACCTATAACATTAATTTAACAGAATATTATTTATAGTTTCATACACGTAGAGTGACAAAGTCATAAGCAAGCGAAATTATAACTAACGTTATAATAATAAATATAATAGCTTCATTTCCTAATGATATTAATAGCCCCTATGCCGGGAGATTAAATAAAAATAAACTTTAACTCTATATTTTATATGAGAATTTTCTTGTTTTATATATTTTCAACCATGCTGTGGTCGTATTAAAATAGACCCAATTAAAAGATAAAAGGGTCTGTTTTAGAAGTGAGTTTAATTCAGATAAAATGAGACACTGCGCACAAATTAATTATAACGACACAAATCGCGATTCAATTTACTTAAAAATTCAAAACCATTATGGGTAATGAGAATCATATCTTCCAGCATAATCGAGCCAATGCCGATGCCGTAATAAGGTGTTTCTAGGCTTAACACCATTCCAGGGAGAAATGTTTCCGTTGCCAACGTGCTGACAAAAGGCGCTTCTTCCAGCCCCAAAAATACACCATCTCCATGGCCAAGATGACCGCGGTTATAATGGGGCAAACCGGACGTTTTAATAACCGCCATGGTGGTGTCAAATACATCTTTTAACTTAACGCCCGGAGCCACCATTGATAGCATATGTTCGTGCCCGGCTCTTATGGTGTTGTATATCTGCTGCGTAAGTTCATCCGGCTCCCCCAGCACAAATGTTCTGGCAAGATCCGCACCATAACCCGCCACATCTACCCCGCAATCAAACTTAATTAAATCTCCGAACTTTGCCGGGGTCTCATCAGCAAACATTTTAGGTGAGAAATTATCACCGACAGAAATAAGATTAAAGCGAGAGAAATGGGTCTCAGGGAAAGTCATGACGGCGGCTTTAAATGCGGCGGTCAATTCTGCTGCCGTGCAACCCACACGGATATGCTTAGCGGCACTGGCGATACCGAACTCAGTAATTTCAGCACTTTTACGCAGGTGTTTAATCTCCCACGGGCTTTTGACCATTCGGACTTCATTGAACAGCGGCGTTGAATCAACCCACTTTAGCCCCGGAACGACTTTATCTAACACACTTTTACCGCCGTTAGACATAGCCTGTAATTCAATTGCAATGGTTTTATCCAACACACCTGCACTCGCAAGGGCGTCTTTCACTAAACCAAAAACAGCTTCCACTGGCGGGCCAATAGGCCGTTCGCGCTTTTTCTGATGATTAAGTGGGTTCCGCGGGTCATCAACATCAACCCATACCGGGAAGGTTTTCAGCACCATGTTGGGCATATCAAAGTGGGTGCTGGCAGCTTCAAACTCATTCATGATGATGTGAGACGGAATACTTTCATCACGAAACATAATGGCGACAGCCGCACCAGTGTGCCGGAAGGTATACATAAAGAAACTGGCGAAACCGGTCAGGTAATAGAAGTTATCGCAGACGGTGACCACCAGAGCGTCAAGCCCTTCGCGTTCCATGACTACACGGGCTTTACGACTGACCGCATCTAAATGGGCAATTTTTTCTTTATTCACCGAAATATCCTTCAAGGCTTACTTTATCTGTAAGCTGAATCATATACCGGTTATGAGCGAGACTCTAACGGGCAATCATGACAACTGCCGACACCCGGCAGTTTATTCCGTTGGCAACAAGTGCGGCGTTCCATAGCACCATTTCTTGGAATAACAGTGCGATAGAGGGGATTGTCTCGTCCATCCGGCAAGCTTGAAGTGAGAAAAAGGGTTTCAATAAGAGTGTCATAACCCTCAATATGGCCCAGCTTATTCGCAAATTCGCGTAGATACCAAAACATCAAATAACCTAGGTTATTCCATATCAGCCGGATATTAGCTTTTGGCTGGCGCTCTATTCTCGCCATAACAGGAATAATATGATGATCGAGTAATAAATAGAGCCGTTCCAATAAAGATGACGGTGATTTATCTAGCCTACTAGGGTTATCTAACCAACTAAGTTTATCTAACCAACCATGCTGATAGTAGATAATTTCGGGCCGTCCTGTGGTATGAAACTTCACCCGAACTCTTTCCGGGCGGGTATCTATTACTCTGGGTAATGCCAGTAACATCAAGATCATCGGCGGGATCACCATACCGAAATACCATTGTCCCCATAATGAGTGCAACGCTTTATGATGCGGATTAAGCTCGGTACCGTCGTAGTAATGCTTTTCATAGTTTTGCATCAATATGGCTAAATTATCTTCTGCCGCCCACTGTTCCAGTAATACACTTTCTTCAGAAGTTTCAACAGCATCGATATAAAACGATTCGGAAAAGTGCACGAATGTACGGGCAAACAAACTGGCGACTTCATCAGAAATCGCCGTTGTTGAAGGATAAATTACCTCAGCTGTATTCGACACAATCCATACTCCGCGGGACTCATATGGATGACATTATTACATTCAGTGATAATGATTATCAATGAAGTTAATTAATAATTCTCAACAGCATTAAATGCTAAAATACTGCGCCATTTTGGTCATAACAGAAATGGATTTTGTCATTGATAGTTAGCGATTAATCAATCCGATAACTCACCGACAGAATACCTTTCTTTTCCGAAATTGACTGCACAGTAACCTTGCCCAGCGCGCCCGATGAACGCACGTGAGTACCGCGTAATTAGTTTTTTCGCGCCAGCAGGGTCGCAAAACGCAGTTTTATCCGGTTACCTTGCTCATCGGTCTTATGTAGCTGCCCAACATCTTCGTTATATTTAATGATGTCCCAATCTTTATAGTAATGACTTAACTCACCCGATTTTAAGGTGAAAGAGAAAGGTACAGTACAAGGGAAGTCATCAGTAGACATGGCCGAGATAATCAGATTGTAACCGCCGGGTAAGGTACACTCTTGCATATTATTGATAATATGCGGAATTCTCTCTGGCTGTAGGAACATCAACACCACTGTCGAGAGAATAAAATCGTAGCGATTATCCAGACTAGCTTCATTGATATTATAAGTGTTGACCGCTATGTTTTGCCGTTCTTCCTGCTCAATGATTTGTTGTAACCGACTGATACTTTCACCATTTTTATCCAGCGCGGCCACATCAAAACCTAATAAATTCAGATACAACGAATTACGTCCGGAACCACAGCCTAAATCGAGTGCTTTACCCGGCTTGACCGTTTTCACCGCCTCAATCACTTCGGAATGTGTTGGGGTTAAATTGTATTTCTTATGATAAAAATCTTCCGGCGTGCAATAAAAACTGAGCTGGCATTGCAGATCATCTGAACAGGCGGCAATACGATGCCAGACTTGCGGCTCAATAAAAGGGGGTTGATGCTCACAAGAAAATGAGTGCCTTTCCAGGGTGTTACCCGCTTCATCAAGGATTAAAAAGTCCATCTCTCCACTCAGGAGAGTCAGCCTGGCCCACGTCCCGGCTTTAGTATTGTGCTTTTCACGAAACATCGCGGGTACGCCAGCACTATCCCAGACCGGCAATTTTTTATAGCAAAGCAAGGCTGATGTATTTCCCATTCTGTTATTCCTCAGATAATTTAAAGATGTATTTTATATGCAACATATAATACAGCATAAATCCTATTAAATGAAGTCGCCCAAACAGATAAGGACACAGTAGGAACTCAGCTTATTTAATCAAAAAAATCATAATAATAGAGAGTATTTTACATCACGGAGCTTTAGCTTTAACTCCTTTTAAGCTCTCTATATGGTCTGCCAATTTTTGTATATCATCGTCGGTCAGATGTGCTTTGGCCTTATTGCCTCTGCCGACAATCTTGCCGTCACGTCGTGCAGTCAGGCCATCGACGATTTGATCACGGGATAGCGATATGAGTGGCGGCGCTTTATCCAGCCCTTTTCGATCGGCCAAACGGCCATGACAACTTGAACACGTTTGTTTATAGATATGTTCACCGTCAGTGGCGGCTTGGGAGGTGGCGCTAAACACCAGGGTGCATGCAGCCAGCAGTAAGATTCTCATTATGCTCCCGCCGCCCAATGTTGGAACAATGTGGCCAGATCTTTTTCGTTACGTGCCCCCTGATGTAACTCAGTGACTTTGCCGTTGCGGTCAATCAAAAAAGAGGTCGGCGTGCCAATAACCTGATAGCGCTCCTGAGTGATACCCAGTTGATCGCGAATAACGGGATAACTGATACTACGCTGTGCCAGCAGCGGATTGATATCCACCTGTTCTGGATCAGTATTAATCGCCACCACCACGATATCCTGCTGATATTGTTGGCTCAGTTTATCCAAAGCGGCCATTTCAGCCAAACAGCCACCACAGTTTGCTGACCAAAAATTGAGGTAAACCTGTTTGCCTTTCCATTGTTCGAGTGCCACGGGTTTGCCTTGCAGATCATAAGCTGCCAATGGAGGCGCGGCCTCTCCCACAGCCACTTCTTCTTGCTTACAAGCACTCAGCAACAACAGTAAAGCGCATAAACTCAATATTTTTATTTGATTACGCCACATGATGCCGACTCTCTTCCTTAAGATATTTACCATGCTGGAGCCGGATTATCCGGTCAGCAACACAGCCTAAATCCGGATTATGAGTGACCATAACAATAGTTCTACCTTGCTGATGGATATGATTTAGCAAATCTAATACCCGCTGTTCATTCTCCTCATCAAGGTTACCGGTAGGCTCATCAGCAAAAATAATGGGCGGCTGATTGACCAGTGCGCGCGCGATACATACCCGCTGCTGCTCACCGCCAGAAAGCTGACTAGGTAAATGGCCCATACGTGGCGTCATCCCCACCTGTTCTAATACTTGCCGGGCAGCAGTTTCATCCACCACACTGTGATAATGCTGCGCCAACATAATGTTCTCCAGCGCAGTCAGATAAGGAATAAGATGGAATTGCTGGAAAACCAACCCAATCTTATCTGCGCGGAATTTCCTGCGCCCTTCTTCATCAAGACCCGCGGCGTCAATGCCATCGAGCAATACCTGCCCCTCACTCACGGTATCGAGGCAAGTTAAAATATTCATTAACGTGGTTTTACCTGAACCCGATGCCCCCATAATCGCGACAAATTCGCCACGATTAATGCGGATATTGATGTCTTCCAGCGCCGTCACCTGCCCAAAACGTTTGTATAAATGCCGAGTTTCAATAACCGCATCCGTGGTGTATTCAGGTTGCACCCATGTGTGTGGCGATGTCATTTGCTACTCTCCTTTCAAGACTTTAGCAGGTTCAATATGAATAGCTCGTCGAGTGGGAACAATTGCCGCCACTGCGGCCACTAACAATGACAATATCAACGTTAGCGGCAATACCGGTGCGCGCAAAGCAATCGCCGCGCTGAAGACGGTTTGCCCCAATACCTGCGCCAGCACATAACCTAGCAACGCGCCACAAACGGCTGCCGCCAGCGAGATGATCAAGGTTTCAGTCAACATCTGGCGAATAATATCGCCGCCACTGGCACCCAGCGCTTTTTGTAAAGCGAACTCTTTCGAACGCTCGCCCACGATTGCCATTAACGTGGTGTTGACACACAGCGATGACAGAATGAGGATAACCACTGAGACCAGCCCCATCAGCCCTTTTATCTTGTCGAGAACCTGCCCTTCAGAGGCGGAAACCTTACGAATTGGCCTGATCTCAAGACTCGGATATTGCTCACGAAGATGGCTGGCAAAGGTTTCGACCTGGCCCACATCATTGCTGACACTCAGCAATGCATTACTGATGCGCCCCGGTTGATTCAGCCATTTCTGCGCCAGTTCCAGATTGATAATCAACATGTTATCGGTGGCATCACCGGCTTCTACAATACCTTTAACTTGTAAACGCTGCCGCTCACTCCCATTTACCAACGTGATGGTATCGCCGACTTTAACGTGCAAACGCTCGGCCAGTTTGACGCCAATCATGGCATTACGGTCATCAAAACTGACACCAATCCAGTTACCCGTCACTTGCCAATAAGGGACTAATTGTTGTAAAGATTCAAACCACACCCCCATCAGCACGACTTTTTCCAGCTCAGTGCGTGCCATCCCATAAATATAGGGGCTTGAGGCATTGATAAGCCCTTTCGGCGCAGCATCAATAATGGGCTGAAACTGCCCTTGTTCAAACGAGTTGCCGTGCCCTGGGCCGATGTAGAAATTTGCACCGAACGTGCGCAATTCCTGGCTCATTTTGGCATTAATATCAAAATAAACGGCTGACATTGCCGTGACAATCGCTGCGCCGACGGTCAATGCTGCGAATACAACACTGACCCGCTGCATGCGCAGACGCAGCGCTCGTAATACTAAGCGCCAGAACATGCCATCCAGCCCTTTATGCTGTGTAGCCCGATGATTAACGGCCATAAAGCACCTCCACCGGATAAAGACGAGCAATGCGCCGAGCGGGGAACCACGTCCCAATCACAGCAATCAAAACAGAAATAACCAGCACGCATGGTACGACCATCCAGGCAAAACTCAGTGGAGCGCCAAACAACATCAAACCGATAGTTTTTGCCAACCCCCACCCAGCTAAACACCCCGCCAGACCGCCAATCAAGCCACTGATTGCGGCTTCAAGATAAAACAGCATCAAAATTTGCCACTGCCGAGCGCCCAAGGCTTTCATCAAACCAATTTCTTTAGCCCGTTCCATAATCGTGCTGGTCATCAGTGATGCTATCCCCATGGCCGCAGCAATCAGGGCCGCCAATGTGACCACCACCAACAATAGCTGTATTTTTTCAATCACCAGTCCCTCTGACGCGGCGACTTGCCAGATAGGCCGAACCACGGCACCAGATATTGCCTCTTCTAATTGGTGTGCAATGGAAGATACATAGGCAGTGCAATACCATAAGTCATATTCTTCGGCATTGAGGGCTTCAAGATTTTCGCGCGCTTTACGCGATAATTCATTCTCCGGCACCGTCAGGGCCGAGACCCTGATAGCCTGGACTTTCCCCGGCAACCCAAGCAGCGATTGTACGGCGGCCAGCGGCAACACGAGCCGCCCCTCCTCTTCACCCCCACTGCTTAGCACGCCACTTATCTTCACTTTCAGCGGGCCAGATGCCCCCTTGAGGTTTAACTCATCACCGATTTTCCAACCTGTTTGCTGTGCGAGCTGCTTACCCAATAAAGCCTGTACCTCTTGGGCATCAGGTTTGACCGGTTCTTGTGGCCAGTCACCAGTCACCTGCCAATAGGGGCTGATAATTTGCTGACCGGTGTGATAGTCCTCTTCATCAGGCACATCAACGGGCTGATTAAAATAAGTGCCTAATAGCGGAATATCCTGACCATTGACCTCGGTTTCACCACTCAGCAATGGGGCAAAACCGACAATGTTATTACGCCAAAAAATGTCTTTAATATTGGGTAATTCGGCCTGATCCAAAAAATCCTGCCCTGTGAGCGGGTTACTTTTCTCACCAAACAGTGAGGGCAATGCCACTTGACCGGCGGGTTCAATCAGAATGTTGGCGCCATAGGACTTCAGTTCACGGGACATTTTATCGCCAATGTCTATCGAAACCGCCAACAGTGAAGAGATAAGCCCGGCGGCCAGAAACACCGTAAATACGGCCAGCGACTTACGCCGGACATTGTTGAACCAAGACTGCTTGAGCATTCGCCACAGCATAATTATGGGTTCTCCTGCGAGTCATGGTCTTCAGCACCGATAACTGGGATGACAAATTGCTCCGGATGTGCGCGGAAACGATTATAATTGGCCTCGGATGAGAAGAAGTAGGTTTTATCCCCATAGCTATATTTGAACTCGGCCTTTTGGTTGGTCAGGTGCGTTTTATCAACTGGATCAATCACATCTAAGGTAATCACGGTCGTGAAATAATTAACGCCCGCCTCAAGAGAAGCTTTGGGAATGACCAACTCTTTATCATCACTTTTCCAATCTTCCAGCGGGATCGGGTTACATCCTCCGGCTTTACCAATAGACGGAATGAAAATATGCACCGCACAAGCAACACAAATGACCTGATTGCCCTCCATCACATAGCCCTGATCACCACATAATAAACAGGCGTCAAAAACCACACTGAGACGCAAACGGTCAGGATAGCGGTTGATAATAAAGAAGCGAACAGCTTTACCATCATCAGCCACCCAGACAAAGCGGTGTAATTTACCCTCCCGTACTTGCTCGACAGGGATATGCACCAAACCATCGGCGGCGAGTGTGACGGGTAAAGCTTCAGATAATTGAGGCGGTTGAGAGGCGACTTTATCCCAATAAAATTGGGCACCAGCGACCACAATCCAGGCGAGTAAGGCGAAAATAAAAACTCTGCGTACGTTACGATAACCTGCCAGTGCCTTGCGATGGGCAATGGGTTCTGAGTTTCCGGCGACCACTTTACTGGCACGGCGCAACGGCATTAAATAACACAGAGTTGTTATCGCCAACAATAGCGCACAAAGGTAGCTCAACCAGGCATGCCCATTGGTGACTAAAGCAACATAACTGAGCAGTGATTTGGTTAATGGCAACACCTGTAACTTCATCAACAGCAGGATTGCATCGCCACTGAGTGGCAAAATCAGCAAGAACGTTAGCAGCGTTAACAATGGCCAGCGACCACGCGGCAGTTGCCTAATCATCATCAGCAATAATACCGCACAGAAGATTACCCAAGTGAATGCCACCACAATGGCTGCCAAATTGAGCAGCAAATCGGTATTGATCACGTGAGTATTGGTAAAGGCCCCCAGATTGGGGTTATTTCCCCAATTAAAGGCGGCGCCCAAGACCAACAAAGCTTGCCAGCAATAGCCTAATGAGCGACGAGGAGTAAATTGACTTAATAAGAATAATAGCAATGCGAGGAGTTGAACCCCTGCCAGAGCTAACTGCAATTGTTGCGATTTAGGGTAATGGGCTCCGGCCCACATTCCCAAGACCACCATGAGTATAGTTATCCATACGACCCGATTTAGTGCAGGCGCGGGCCTAACCGCCCAACTTAGCCCCAGTAACAACGCCACGGGTAAAAAAGCTTGTAATACGGAAACAAAAAAGTAACTCATCAGCACACCTTGGAGGAATCACAACACCTGCCAGTTATCACTGCTCAACTTTACAGAAAACGGATAACACCCTTTATCTGACCGTTCAATATGAAGAAAAACCGCGATAACTGTTTCAATCATCGCGGTTATTGTTATCAATTCAGACCGGTGTATTTAAAGTCGTAGCTCACATCAAAGGGTTTCCACCAGCGGCCGACACCGGTTTCGCTGTCGGTATGGCGATGCAAACCTGCTTTGGATGGCTCGCTAATATGATAGGTAACTTTGTAATTGCCTACGCCCATCATTTTGATGTTAGCGCCATAATGTGGGCCATCACTAGCCACCATTGGCATAAAGGTGCCTTCTTGTTTAGCGCCAGTATCCGTATTCACCAGGGTATAGGCAATAGTCAGGTACGGCATCCATTCACCAGCGCCAAAACCGTTCTTATTGCCTTCAGTGGCGTGAATATCTGCTTCTAAATGGATATCGGCTTTCGCTGCTGGCAAGCCCATACCGCGAGGTTCCATATCAATCGGCTGTAAGTAAACCGCAGCAATTTCCATATCATTAATTTTGATAGGTTCACCCGCTGGGTACTCTTTAAAGGCAAAGGCAGCCGGTGCTGCAAAAATGCTGGCCATGATGCTGCTGGCAATAATCGTTTTCTTCATAGTCATGTAGCACACCCTCAGGTATCAAATGATAAGTACATTTCGTTATTCATACCGGCATCATGCCGGGCCACTATGTTGCGATATTACGAGTTGCGATATTACGAGTTGCGATATTACGAGTTGCGATATTGCTAGTTGCGATATTGCTAAGCCGAGACAATGGCTAAACGGAAATATTACTGTGCCGAAATAGCGCGACCACGCCGCTGCATGACACACAGCGCAACCAACGCGGCAATCAGCAGTATTCCTTGAGGAATCAAGGTTTCCAGATAGGGGTAAATCCCCAACCAACTAATTTCTGGCACGCCGGGTAGCAATGTTGGCTCAAATAATTTGCCTTCAATCAATTCAAGAACACTCTTACCGGCGAACACAAATGCCATCAGGTACATAAAGCCGCCGGTAAACATAAAGAAAGGTTTAAGCGGCAATTTGACGACAGTAAAACGCATCACCAGATAAGCCAGCAGCAAGATAATGCAGCCAACGCCAAAACCGGCCAAAATAGATAAATGGCCGCTGGTTGTGCTGGCGTCACCCATTAAAGCCAGGTAGAACAGGACAGTTTCAGCGCCTTCGCGATATACCGCCAGGAAACTGGTCAGCCATAGCCCTATCATTGAGCCACTGCTGAGTGACTTGGAGAATTTCCCCTCCAAATAAGCTTTCCATTGGCGTGCTTCTGTTTTTGATAGTAGCCAATAACTCATGGAGAACAGCATCACCACGGCAATCATCATGGTGAAGCCTTCCAGTAACTCACGGCTTTGCCCTGAATTGGCAAATAACCATTGGAAGACAAAGGCCGTTAACACACTGACAATTAAAGCCACCACGACAGATTGGCGAATCAGTGGCAATTTATCGTGATGATTGTTTTTGACCAGATAGGCGATAATAGCGGCCACAATCAGCAAGGCTTCCAGCCCTTCGCGGACAATGATAAGCAGGCTGTAAATGAACAGGCTCCAATCAGTTTCATCCCCGCCCCCGAGCATCTCGACCGCGCTGCTCAAGTCTTTTTGCAAGGCGGCAGCTTCTGTTTGTAACTGTTCAACTGGCTGGCCGGCTTTCATCAAACTAACTAAACGGGTGAAATGACCTTCTAATGTTGATTTAAACGCAGCATCGCGCGAGCCAACTTTATTCTCCATGCCACTGGCTTCAAATAAATCAAAATAGGTATCCTGAACGGCCATCATTGCTGGCGTGGTTTGCCCATTCTGGTACTGACTGATGGCATGGGTAATCGCCTGATTTATTTTGCTCGAAACCGCCGCCCAGTCGGCATTCACCTGCCCATCGGGGTTAGCGTTTGATGTAGAAGATTGCCCTACAACAGGCTGATCGGCGCTAATTTGTTGCTGTTCGCGCGTCGTCGGTAAGCCCGGCAGTGTATCTTCAATGGTCTGAAGTAACCCGGTGACACGGTAAGCAACTTCTGTTATTTGGTCGGGTTTGCTGGTTAAATCGATGAGAGCGGTAAATTGTTGATTAATCGCTGCCGCTTGTTGCGCTGAGCGATTCCCGCGCACCGACATCTCCATTTCAGAGTTTTTAAACCCCAGATAGTGCGCCTGCTGCACACTTTGGCTGGCGGCGGCAAATTTACCCTCTTGGTATTCACTGATAGCCTGCGCCAATAAGTCATCGATAATCTTGAAACTCTGCTGCCAGTAGAGCGCAATATCGCTATTTTCATACGCAGCATGCTGCTGTTCGGCGGTCAGTTTATGCCCATCAGTCAGGACTGGCAGCACGGCGGTTAACTCACCTTTCAGCCAGTTAATTTTATTATCAACCTCGGCTTGCGGTTTCCCCTCACCGATCATGCGCCGGATTTCACCAAAAGCGGTTTCCATTTGATAACTTTTCTGCGCCGAAATATTGATACGAATCGGCCCTTCCAGATTCTCAAACACTTCAAAATACGCCATTTGCACCGTGGTGCGAGCCTCATCACTATTCTGCTGTTGATACAACTGAGAGGTTTTATCAAGGCGGGATTGGATATCATTGTTCCACTGCTGATAATCTGGCGTCGCCCACGCCATAGAACTGGATAGCCACCAACAGCAGCAAAGCAGAAAAAACTTGTGCCAAATTCGCATAATGTGTGACGCACATGAAGTTGATAATGAGATTTATTAACATTAACACTAAACAACGGAAATGTGTCTTGATCCGTATCAAAAAATATTTAGTCTTTTGAATTTTTGTTTAAAAAATGCGGCGCATCCCGCAAGATAAGAGACAGTAATAGCAATGAACAAGGCGGTTTAGTGATGAATAACATTCAAGCGGAATATGAACATGTTCGCGCCACTATCGATGGCAATTGTTTAATAACGCTGCTATCTATTGGTCATGAATCGACAACGGTGATCACCGATAATTCTGACATAATTTTCTCTGAACAGCTTCTTACTGTTGGCTCGAATCATGTTGCGTTGAGTTATTTCAAACATAATCCCCCCACGGCAGATGAGATGGAAACCGCCATTATGGTGGTTGAAGATGAAGTGATTAGAATCAGTTCTGCTGTGAATAAAACCTCACAATTGATTACCACCGATCATTATATAGCCGAAATTGCACAACTTGCGGGTTTACCCATGCAAGCGGAAATAGTGATGTCACTGGAATCTGTTGAGCGGCTGTTTGACCGGCTAGCTGCGGTTATGATGGGCAGACCGGCAGCCTCTGAGGGGATACCCGCAGATAATGAATTTGCCGCACGTTTACTGATTTTACGCGAATTTATGCATCATTTGCAGTTTCCTTCAATCACGATACTCACATAGGCACAATAAGTTCTCAACTGTCTTGGCGCGTAAGCGCCTTCCCCCTCAAGCTGCCTTGCTCACCGTGTTGCGTCACCTGCATCGGTATTCTTGTTTCTCCTTTCATATGTTTTATTTTCTTTTTCGTTAGCGAAAATAAAACAAAATCTGCCACAATAAATTGCTTGCTTTTTACACAGCAATGATAGCCCTCAATGATACTTATTCACGCAGCATTCAATAATACCTATGAATACTGACCATGGAATTGGCCCCACATATATTGATCTACACTTTCTAACGATTAACCAAGACTTTACGGCATCTCAGGCCATAGATGTTGCGACAAACTCTGGTATGCCCGCGCTAAATATGTTTGTTGCTGATAAGAATGGTGATATTGGCTGGGCACTGGTCGGAACATTACCTGACCTTAATATAAAAGGTGGTGTTAATACATTTCCCATTGATGAAAAGAATCAATGGCAAGATGTTGCTCTACCCGCCGCGCAGCCCTCCGCATTCTTAATCCTTCATCCGGCACTCGGTGGAATCCCAATAACCGCCAAAACTTCAGTTCAGGCTATGACAATATTGGTGACGGCGGTGCCGATATAGGTGTGCGAGCCTGGGAAATGAAGCAGCGTCTTATTGCAGAAACCAAACTAAATGTTGAAGATATGCGAACAATACCCTTAGGTAATACCGCCAATCTGTTTATTGCCTGGTGGAAAGTTCTCGTGCCATTAATAACGGATAATTTTCTAATTAATCAGCCGCTCCGTCGTCAGGCACTTGATTTAATATATCAATGGGGAGGGATCGCGGATACTCCTCTGTCGGATATCGTATCCTATCGGTGTGGCGGGATGCGATTTATAAAAATCTGTTTGGTAAGTTCGATAACCTGTTAGAGACACAGTGCCATCGGCAAATTATTTGACTACCAATAGCAGGCCAATAAAAAAACTGACAGTGGTTGTATTCGCAACACACTGTCAGTTCATAACAGATAGGCAGTCTCTTTTTACTGCCCGTTATTTAACTTTACCAACCACTTATTTAGCGGTTTTTTTAGGCAGATTGTCCGCAGGTAATTCTCCTGGCAGATAATTAGGTAAACGACCGGCAGGGAAGATAGCCAGCAGTGATAACAACGCCATAATCAATAAGCCAAACTTCAGCGAACGAAGACGAGCTTCTTCATTGACTCGCACGGCTTCAGCGATCTGTTCAGGTGTTGCCGTGGTTTGCGCTAACACGCCTTGCAGGCGGTCATTGCTCACGAAGTTGATGCTGTCCATATTCACTTGCGCCTGAATTTCTGGCGTCAGGATTGGGGTTTCAGCCACACCGCGCATCACGTTGGCACTGAGCAAACCGACCAACAAAGCACCGGCTACTGCGGTACCGATGGCGTTTGCCAAGTTGTTCGTGGTACCACGCAATGAACCAACATCGCCCGCCAGTTCTTTCGGTGAAGCACTGACCAATACGTTGAACAGTAAAGTGACCAAAGCCCCCTGAGCGAGACCAAACACCACTAAACCAAACAGTACAGCGAACTCACTCCAGTTATTGCGCACCACAAATGCCAGCCATAACAGAGCAATAGTACAGGTGATGAAACCATAACGGCCGATTTTACGTGGTGTCAATTTCTTGTAGAAACGAACAATCAGCATCGCGGAGAAGAACACTGACAAGTTAAATGGCATCATGGCAATGGCGGTTGCCATCGGCGTACTGCCCTGCACTATCTGAATGTACAACGGAACCGAGAAGTTCAGCATAGCTTCCAGCGCCACCACGGCGAACATAGCGAATACCGCCGCTTTCTCCGTCGGTGAGCTAAGCACTTCCAGTGCCAGCAAAGGAGTTTCCCCTTGTTCCTGACGACGGCGAGTCCAGACCACAAATGCCTGACCCAACACAATACCCAGCACAATCATAAAGGGTGCCGGTGAGAAGCCCAGCAAATCAAATGGCGCACCGTCACGAACCAGACCAAAGCCCCAGCGGTTCAGGTTGTTAAAACCAAACGACAGCAAAATAATCGCCGATGCCGCCAGAATCACACCGAATATATCGATGCCCACTTCCGGACGGCCTTGGTCAGATTTCAAACGGAAACTCAACACAAAGATGATTGCAGATAACACAATCAAGATACCGAACGCTGGACGCCAGCCGATGTAAGTCCCCAGAACGCCACCGATCATGAATGCCGCTACACCGGCACCCGCACGGGCAGAACCCAAAGCACCCAGAGCCGTAGCCTGTTGCGTACCGCGGTAGTTTTCAGCAATCAAAGCCACCAAAGCGGGCACCAAAGCTGCGCCGGCCAGGCCACTTAATGCCTGAGCGCTAATCATCACGGTGACATTCGGGCTGAATGTCATCATGACCTGCGCGATACCAAATAACAGGACAGTGCTGCGGAATACGACCAATGGCCCGAAGCGCTGGTTGAGTTTGGCACCCAACATAACGAAACCGGCAACAGACAGTGAGTACATCACGATCGCGGTTGCAATCGTCGTCGGTGGCACATTAAAACTTTTCACCATCCCGCCCAACGCTACCGGCAGGGAGGCTACGTTAAATGACATCAGAATTTGGGCCAATGCGATGGTTATCATCGGCACCCAAGATTCTTTAACTTCCGCGCCTGCGCGGTGAGCTGATTGACTCGCCATAAATATCTCTATCCTTTTGAAAAACAATATTATTTTAAGCTAAATCCGGTTTCACAAAATGCTTTCACATCAAATTAACCGGTTTATTGGGGCTATACCTGACTCACGCTCAACTTTTTTCGGTGTAAGGCTCAGAAACAAACATGTCCATGCCAAGACTACGAGATAAGAACCGGGCAGCCAACTGCCCTTTAACGCTGTTGCCCGCGCCATCCAGTAACGGTGCGAAAGTCCCTAAACCACCTTTACCGGGTGACACCGTCACAATCCCGCCACCAATACCACTTTTCCCAGGAAGGCCAATGTCATAAAGCCAGTCCCCAGATGTTTCGTACAATCCTGCGGTTACCATTACCGCTAATGCGTAATGGCAGACATCATTATCCACAACCCGCTCACGAGTCAGTGGATTGACGCCCCCGTCAGCCAGTGTGGCGCCCATAACTGCCAGATCACGCGCACTGACATTTAGCGAGCATTGGCGGGTATATAAATCTGTGGCGATAAGCGGATCACACCCCAGGCGGCCATAGCCTTCCAATACATTAGCAATGCCGCGGTTGCGGAAATTGGTTTCGCACGCTGATTGATACACTTCTTCATTCAAGGTCAGCTCACGGCCAGCGAAACGGCATAAACCGTCATAAATGAATTTCCACTGCTCATCACTGGTCGCGCCCGGTACCAGGCTGGTGGTGGCAATAGCGCCGGAGTTAACCATCGGATTAGTGCGCCCATCAGATGCCCGCTCAATAGCAGTGACTGAATTAAATGCCATTCCTGTGCTGTTAACGCCCAGTTTTTCGCGTGCGACTTTCGCCCCAATGGCCTGACAGACCAAAGCAAAAACAAAAGGTTTGGAGACACTCATGATGGTAAATTCATAATCTACATCGCCGGCGGAATGGACTTTACCGTTAGTGCCGACCATGCATACACCAAAGAGATTGGGAGGAATGCGTTCTAGTGCGGGATAAACTGTGGAAACCACCCCATCAGTATCAGTACCAAACCGCTTGTGAGCTTCTTGCACTAATTTAACCACAGTGTCTGGGTCCGGTAGATGCCCGGTTGATACATAGTCGATAATTCCATTTTTACTATCATCTGTAGGCATATCGTAATCTCCCATTTGCCGTCTGTTTATTTTTCTGTCTTTCTCTTGCCTTTATGGCTTATTTTAAGCGACAGAAATATCTCTACGTTTTAATTTATATGAAATAGTAATAATGATTTGTCGCTTCTTTGATCCTTAGCTTTATCAATTAATCATAAAATTCTCACAGTAAGATATCCTAGCTTAAGAAAGCTGTATATCAGTTGTTTTGAATAATGTGATTATGTTTATCCAGAGATAAAAAACATCAGAACCATTGCAATATCATGACAATAAAGATAAGGAAGGTGGTTTTTTAACGGGGGTTATCTAATTGAAAACAGCAGATTAATATGTAAACTGGCATTAACTTAACATATTAGCCATTTATTATCGATAAAGAGCCACGAATATCGCCATACCCTGTATTTCGATACTCGAGACTGACCAACAATTAACGACTTATGACTGATAGGGTTTTATCCAGCCCAATCCTGCAACTGTACCCGCACGGGGGTGATACTCGCACCCGATCCAACCATTATAGTTAATCTCATCAAGTAGCCCGAATAAGTAAGCGTAATTAATCTCACCGTCATCTGGTTCATGACGATTTGGCACTGATGCAATCTGAATATGACCATAACGCCCCGCCAACGAGGTAATTAAATGGCTGAGATTACCCTCTACTATTTGTGCATGGAATAAATCTAACTGCATAAACACATTGGGGCGGTCGATGAAATTAACCCAATCCAACACTTCATACTGGCTGGAAAAAAGGTAATGAGGTTTTATATTCGGGTTCAATGCTTCAATCATGACATTAATATCATGTTCGGCAAACCGGTCTGCAGCATAACGAATATTCTCAACAAATACCTGCTGATAATCTTCCCGAACTTCCCCCACAGGCACCACACCGGCCATAACGTGGACAGACGGGCAGCCCAGCACCCGCGCATACTCCAACGCTAAATCAATATCGCGGCGGGCGTCCTTTTCCCGCCCCGGCAATGCGGCCAGCCCCCACTCACCGGTACGAATATCGCCGGGTGAGGTATTAAACAGCACCTGTTGCAAACCCTGGGTTTTCAGTTTCTCCGCCAATTGTGCGGCGGGATAATCGTAAGGAAATAAAAACTCTACGGCGGAAAAACCTGCATCTTTCGCAGCCTTAAAACGTTCAAGAAAAGGCACTTCGGTAAACATCATAGATAAATTAGCGGCAAATTTAGGCATAGCTAACTCCGTAATTCGGCAACTTCATTATCGGTCAGATAACGAATAGGCCGGTCGCTCAGGGTAAATATCAGACGCGCAGTTTCCTCTAACTCTTCCATATTATTTGCCGCCTCGCGCAAACTTTCCCCCACCACCACCGGGCCATGATTAGCTAATAAAAAAGCACGATATTGCGGGGCCAACTTTGCTAACGCCTCGCCTAGCCGACTATCTCCGGGGCGGTAATATGGCACCACAGGAACATCACCGACCCGCATCACCACATAAGGTGTAAAAGGCTTAATAGCATTGTTTTCATCCAGACCTTGCAAACAAGAAAGTGCCGTTAGATAAAGAGAATGCAAATGGACGATGGCTCCACACACGGGATTATTGAGATAAATTGCCCGATGAAAACTAATTTCTTTTGAGGGCTTATCACCGGAGATCCACTCCCCCTCCAAACTCACTTTTGATAATCGCTCTGCATTCAGCTCACCTAAACAGGAACCGGTCGGAGTGGCTAATAATGTACCGTCAGCCAGCTTTAATGACAGATTTCCGGCTGAGCCGGTGGCGTAGCCTCGCTGGAAAAAAGAAGCGCCCAACTTGACCATATCTTCCCGAGCCTGCTGTTCATTCATACTGCGAACTCCGTTTGTGCTCTGGCAAAAAAGTTTTCATCGCCAAAATTACCCGACTTCAACGCCAGTGAAATGGAATGATCGGTAGATTTTACCCAAGGAACCCCTGGGGAGATGGCTGGCCCAATATGGAAAGCCCGAATACCCAGCGATTGTGCGACCCTACCCGACGTTTCGCCCCCCGCCACAATGAAACGTTGAACTCCTTGCCGCTGTAAAAGACGTGCCAATGTTCCGAATAGATGTTCAACCGCTTCACTACTGGCCGCCGCCCCCCACTGCTGCTGAATTTGCTGCAACACCTCAGGTTCAGAAGTGGCATATAGTAAAGGAGCTAATGGCGCTGAGACATTGTCCATCACCCAAGCAGATAATGTTTTAGCATAAGATTCGGGGTCATTCAGGCAACGGGCAATATCAATTGATTGGCTAGGTGCTTGCTGAATATATCGAACAACCTGCCGATTGGTCATCGCCGAACAAGAACCGGATAAAATGACACACAGTTTACCTTGCGGAGCGCCGGCTAACGTCGCCGGTGAATGATGTTCAATACCTTTCATCCATTGCCGGGCCAGGCCGATTGCCAAGCCCGAGCCACCGGTCACCAACACCATGTCGCGTACCGCTTCAGCCTGTATTAACAAGTGAGTCTCGTTTAAGGTGTCTAGCACCACATAGCGCACACCTTCATCTTTCAAGTTACGCAACTGTGATTTTACTGCATCAACGCCTTGATCCATCACTGTATTGTTGATTAAACCACTACGCCCTCTGGCTTGTGCATCCATCATACGCAAAAGGTTGCTGTCGGTCATTGGTGTCACCGGATGATTGCACATCCCGGACTCAGACAATAATTGCCCCATAACAAATAAGTATCCCTGATATACCGTGCGGCCATTCACGGGCAGTGCTGGGCAAATAATGGTGTATTGCTGATCGAGAGCATCCATTAATGCGTCGGTGACCGGGCCAATATTACCTTGCGCAGTACTATCAAACGTCGAGCAATATTTAAAATAGAATTGTTGGCAGCCCTGAGTTTGTAACCACGCCAAGGCCGCCAGTGAATCCGCTACAGCTTCTTCGGCTGGACAAGAGCGCGATTTCAAACTCACCACCACCGCATCTGCTTGCACCTGATAATCTACATCAGGTATGCCATTGATTTGCACCGTCGACATGCCATTTTCTACCAGAAAACTGGCGATATCTGTAGCACCGGTGAAATCATCTGCAATAACCCCTAATCGCATCCGATACTCTCCTATTTTTTATCAAGCCAGACTCAATGACACATATTAATGGTGTTGCTGTGTAAGTCATATCTTGATGTTAATTTTGGTGATAATTTGATTTATTATGTTAATAATAACAGATAGAATCTGATTCATTGTGAGTAAATCCACAATAATTAACATTAAAAACCTAAAAATCACAATAATTAACGCCACCATTGACTCAGTGATGACCATAATAAGGAATGAAATGAATAAATTAGTGATTGTTAGCGTTAAAATATGAGAAATATTCTCTAGCCGCTGGCGTATAATCACATTAATTACCACTGTCTCTATAGCGAAATAACTGAATAAGGAGCGAACGTGATACCCGTTGAACGTCACCAACAGATACTGGCACTGGTTGCCGAACGCGGGGTGGTCAGCATTACTGAACTGACTGAGCGGTTAGGCGTATCGCACATGACCATTCGGCGCGACGTGCAAAAACTGGAAGAACAGGGTGCGGTGTTAGTGGTTTCCGGCGGGGTGAGATCAACTGAACGGCTGGCGGCTGAACCCTCCCATCAAGATAAAACTCAGATGTACAGCAGCCAGAAAAATGCTATAGGGATGGCGGCAGCACTGCATATTCCGCGCAATAGTTGTATTTATCTCGATGCTGGAACCACCACACTGGCATTAGCTCGGCAGTTAGAGGCCAGAGATGATTTATTGGTGGTCACTAATGACTTTGTCATCGCTAATTTTCTGATTGAATCCTGTCAATGCAAAATGATCCATTCTGGTGGCACATTGTGCCGAGAGAACCGTTCTTGTGTCGGTGATGCGGCCGCTCGCTCACTGCGAAACCTCTCCATCGACATCGCTTTTATTTCAGCATCCTGCTGGGGGCCGCGTGGCATATCGACACCGGACGAAGACAAAGTGGTGGTCAAACGGGCGGTCAGTGAGGTAAGTAGCAAGCGCGTGCTACTGGCTGATGCATCAAAATACGGCAAGATATCCACCTATTTGGCATTGCCTCTCACCGATTTTGATGTGGTTATCACTGATGCCAGCCTGTCATCGATAGCCAAGGATGAACTCGCGGCCAAAGAGATTGAATTGATTATCACCCAAGCTCCGCGCCAATCTGATTAATTACAAATAGTCTCAACCCCCTCATACACTGAGCGAATAATCTCTCGAGGGGGTAAATTTGATAACTATATAAATCGTTATGTAGCTAAAGTCATTCTAAGTCTTAGCACCCTAATAAATAAACAGCGTAAACTACCGGGTAACTTCGTTTGCATACTGTTTTTTTTTGCAACTATTTATACCGAACCTCGGTCATCAATTTAGACGTCTGAAGATTACGCAGGCCGGTGTCTCTGGAGCATGACATGAATAACGCAACAACGGCTGGGAAGCAAAAAGTGCCGTTACGACTCAGTACGTCGATCACTCTCATGGTTTCAGGCGTTATTATTTCTGTGCTATTGGTGGTTCACTCGCTGTTCTTCATTCAGCTCAGCCAGATGGCACAAGATGGTTTGCAAAACAAAGCCGTAGCTGTCGCTCGGGCTTTATCATTTTCACCGACCATCATCAATGGATTAACTAATCCTGAAGCAGGACGACAAATTCAGGCTTATACCCGCGAAGTTCAACAGGCTAATGATCTGCTATTTATTGTTGTGACTGATATGAACGGCATTCGTTATTCACATCCTAATCCTGAGATGATCGGGCAACATTTTATCGGCAATGATTTACAACCAGCGCTACAGGGCAAAGAAAATAGCGCGATAAACCGGGGTGTACTGGAAAGAGCATTGCGTATTTTTATTCCTGTTTATGAGTCTCACGGGAAACAAATAGGTGTAGTGGCCATTGGGATTTCTCTTACCAGTATTGATTCGGTTGTTAGTGAAACCCGCTGGACTATCCCGTGGACCATATTATTTGGGGCGCTTATTGGCTCACTCGGCACCTGGCTTTTAGTGAAAACACTGAAAAAAATTATGTTGGGTTTCGAACCCTACGAAATATCTAACTTATTTGAACAGCGCAACGCTATGCTGCAATCAATTAAAGAAGGCGTCATCGCTGTTGATGCCAATTCGCGTATTACTGTGGTTAATCACGAAGCCAAGCGTTTATTTAAACAAAGTGGGCCAATGGAGAATTTACTACTCAGTAATGCCAGCAAATATTGGCCCGTGCGTTTGTATTTACAGCAAGTTCTGGAAACCGGCATTGCCCGTCGTGATGAGGAAATAAACTTTAATGGCAGTATATTGCTGACCAATACCGTTCCGGTGGTTGTGAAAGGTGATATTATTGGTGCCATCGCCACTTTTCGCGATAAAACTGAAGTCAGCCAATTGATGCAGCGCCTGACCGGTATGGTGCATTATGCCGATGCATTACGAGCACAGTCGCACGAGTTTATGAATAAACTCCATGTGATTCTGGGCTTATTGCATATGAAGTATTATCAACAACTTGAAGATTATATTGTTAAAACATCCAATAATTATCAGGCGGAAATTGGCTCCCTACTGCGCAAAATAAAATCTCCCGTGATTGCTGGCTTTTTACTGGGGAAAATAAATCGAGCGCGCGATTTGGGCATTACATTATCCATCAGCGACGATAGCCTATTACCGGATATTGATAATGAACAAATAACGACAACCTTAATTACAGTTTTAGGCAATTTGATTGAGAATGCTATGGAAGCCATTGGTAACCAATCTCAACGGGAAATTAATGTCAGCTTCCATTATCAACATGGCCGGGTACATTGTGTTGTCAGCGATGATGGGCCAGGTATTGCAGCAGAATTACAAAACAGTATTTTTGATAATGGTTTTTCCACCAAAGGAAATGAACACGGCATAGGTTTAAGCCTGGTTAGGCAGAGTTTAGAAAGTATTGGCGGCAATATTGAATTTGATTCTGAAGCTGGCGTTTTTACCCAATTCTTTATCAGTCTTCCCTACGATATCACCTCGAATAACACGACTTCTAGTGACAATAATTCCAACAACAGCGCGGTAAATCATGATTAATGTATTAATAGTGGATGATGACGCAATGGTCGCTGAGCTGAACAAGTGTTATCTGAACCAAGTAGCAGGTTTCAACTGCTGTGGATCAGTATCCAGTTTGCAGCAAGCCCGGGAACATTTAATGGCAGCAGAGCACCCCATTGACCTGGTGCTATTAGACGTTTTCATGCGCCAAGACAACGGATTAGACTTATTACCCGTCCTACGTGAATTCAGTGAACATACCGATGTTATTGTTATTTCATCTGCCACTGATGTGAATACCATCAAAAAAGCGCTGCAATATGGAGTCGTTGATTACTTAATTAAACCATTCCAATTCTCGCGTTTTGAAGAAGCCCTGTCGACTTATCGTGAAAAACAGAGTTTGCTAGGGCGACGCGAATATTGCGCCCAAGAAGATGTCGATTCCTTGCTACGGCGGAGTAATGCCACCCCTGCCGAGCGAAAAAAATTACCCAAAGGACTCACAGCACAAACACTACGCACTGTTTGTGAATGGATTCAAGAAGTGCAAGATGGCGAATTTTCGACTGAACAGATGGCGAATGCTATTGGAATTTCACGTGTATCTTGCCGTAAGTATTTGATTTACCTCTCTGATACTGAAGTTCTGAACACTAAAGTTCTGTATGGTGCTACAGGCCGTCCAGTTTATCTTTATAAACTCATGCCCAACCAACAGGAGGTATTGAAACAGTATTGCCAATAGCATGAGCGCTAAAACTCAATAACCAACGGTATCCAATAAGAAATACCGTTGGTTATATCATTCACGCAGAAACCATTTACATGATCCAACCTAACAGCAATGTGGCGCCAATCACGGTGGATGCACCGCCGATGCGGGTGGCTATCTGGGCAAAAGGCATCAATGACATGCGGTTAGACGCCGACAATATCGCAACATCCCCCGTTCCCCCTAAGCCACTGTGACAACTGGTCACGATAGAGGCTTCCACTGGATACATATTTAGATAAGGGGCGATAATGAAACTGACCGCAGCCATTGATAAAACGACAGAACCGCACACCACGACATAGCCAATGGAGAACACCGCGACAACACTTTCTAGCGGAACATACAGCATCCCCAGACCAATCATCAGGGGCCAAACCAATGTAGTAGAGACAAATTTGTACCAACTGTGCGCGCCCTGCTCCATTTTTGTCGGAATAACTTGCGCATATTTACACATCACGGCAATCAAAATCATCAATACCGGGCCGGGAATATGCACAATTTTTTCAAATAATCCGCCCACAATAAAGAAAGCGCAGGTCATCAATAATCCGCCGCCCATCAACTGGAAGTCAGCTTGTTTTGGCCTTTCTTGCGAAGTGAATATCGCATTGTCCTGTGCTGAACGAATTAACATTCCCTCGCCATTCAGATCTTTGCGCCAGAGACCAATACGGGCCAACACTCCCGCACAGATAATGGCAAAAATGTTACCCATTACCGCGGCCGGGGCCAACTGCGCGACATAAACATCCGGAGTCTGTCCAAGAATGGCTGAATAAGCCAATGACAAAGGCAAGATACCCTCCCCAATCCCCCCGCCGATAATCGGCACGATAATAAAGAAGAATGTATGATAAAGGGTGAAACCGAATAACTTACCCACCAGCAAACCCGTTGCGACGGCTGTTAGGGTTCCCACCACCAGTGGAACAAACATTCGCGTCATCCCTTGAATAAGCACCACGCGATTCATACCAAGAATACTGCCAACCACCAGACTAGCAATGACGAAATAGAGTAAATTCGCCTCCTTCATCAATAAGTGGACCGTATCGAGTGTATTGATTTGGAAAACACCAAAGTAAACCAACACTGACGGCACCATGAGACACAAAATAGCCGGGCCACCAATATCTTTTAAGACCGGTATATGGCGGCCAATATGAGATAACACAAAGCCCATCGTCATAATAACCGCCAAGCCACCAATCATGTTTTTTGGCAGATAACTGGCATAAGCCGAAATAAATACAATGGCCGAAATGGTCATAAATAATACCATCGGCATGGTATTGATATTCATCTGGTTTAAGCTGATGAATAACTTTTTGATAGCGGACTTATCCGCCATATCAACATCTTCGATCGGGGTAAGAGTCATATCCTGATTTGTTTTTTTCATTTTGGACCTAATATTGGGTAGCACCTAAGGAAATAGAGGTAACAATCTCGCCTAACTCGTTCAAAAACTCGGCTAACCTGGCACGTAAAACCATTATCGATATCAATAACAACAATATAGAATAAAAATATACCACCTAAAAATACCACCCAAACCAGAGTAAAAAAATAGCAAACATACATATACTTATTGTATTTGTTAACAGCGCTACAGGTTTATTTTAATTAACTTAACTCGGTGTTTTGTAATTAAATAATCTGAAGATATTCAATTTTTTTTGTTATGCTTTTTAGTTGATAATAAGTAAATTAGTATTTTAGTGTGGACATAAACTTTCAGTCATCCATTGATGACATTAATGAAAACACAGTTTAATCTATAGCAAACCTGCGAGCAGCCTCAAGAGTTGCTCACCAATCACTGTGCTTATCCAATCTAGCTCAATATCCTCTCACTCAATATCGGGGTGTAACTTGTTATTGGCCTAATCTGTTACACACGATTCAAT
>NZ_CABHXX010000100.1 GCF_902170565.1 Yersinia thracica | reverse complement strand
ATTTATTTTGAGGGGCGTCTTGATAAAGTGATAACGCTATAATGATTTTAACGTGACACAGAATTCTGAACACTCTCATTTCATGGATAAAAAATATATACCCTAAATATGAAGTAGACGGCCCCACTGCTCCACCCAAGGGGCTGAAACCACCTCTGGCTCTGGGTGCTCGGTGGCATCAATTTCCAGCCTTTCGCCAATTCTCGTCGCACCCTGCTCTTGCAGCAACTCATCAAATGCACGCCCGGCACCACAGAAGCTATCATAGCTGCTGTCACCCAACGCAATCACGCCATAGCGCAACTCTGGTTGGAAGCCAACTTGATCGCGCACAGCAACAAACAGCGGAGCAATACTGTCAGGGAAATCCCCCTGCCCGGTTGTCGAGGTCACCACCAGAGCATAATGTTGACGATAATACTGCCAGGCTTCTAAAGTGCCCTCATCGAACACTTTGACATTATGCCCCTGTTCTTTCAGTATACTTTCAGCTTCTTCCGCAATTAATAGCGCGTTACCGTAGACCGTGCCGACAAAAATCCCGACCTGAGCCATAAAAACATTTCCTTTTAACGAGAAAAATTACTCACTATCCTGACTCGCCGTTGCCGCAAACTCAACCCTTTCAAGATGAGGGAGAATACCCAGCCAACCAAAATGTGACATCAGCTGTTGCCAGGAATCATCCCAACGTGCAGTCAAGCTGAGTGGCTCTCCGGTAACTGGGTGATTCAGATGCAAATGGCTGGCATGAAGCATGAGTCGTGAGCAATCAAAATGCTCCGCAACTCCACGATTTTGGCGTAAATCACCATGGGTGCTGTCACCGATGATAGGGTGGCGAATGTGCGCCATATGCCGCCGTAGCTGGTGTTTACGCCCTGTTTCTGGCTTTAATTCCATTAAGCTAAAGCGCGCAGTGTCATAGCGTCCAATGGCAATGGGTACTTCCACTTGAGCCAGTGCATGATAATGGGTAACTGAAGGCTGCGGAGCTTTATCTGGCCGGGCAAATTTATCCGCAATTTTGTCTAACTCTTCGGTCATCTCGTAATCAATCCTGCCATCTTCTAGTACATATCCACGTACAACTGCGTGATATGTTTTCTGAATTTGATGCTGCTCAAATTGTAATGAAAGGGCACGGGCTACATCGCTGGACAGCGCCATTAGCAACACACCTGACGTCGGGCGATCCAGACGATGGACGGTATAAACATGCTGACCTATCTGGTCGCGTACCGTTTGCATTACAAATACAGTTTCGTTGCTATCTAACCAACTGCGGTGGACAAGCCAGCCAGCCGGTTTATTGACCGCAACTATATGTTCATCTTGATAAAGTATTTCCAACATTAGTGACTTTCTTTATTCAGCAGGTCATCGAGGCGCTGTAATTCAACCAGCAGTAAGGTGCAATCCGGGCGAGACTCACCACTCAGTGCCTCTTCAAAGTAGGGTGTAATGGCAAAACGAGTGGGGAGTGGCCCTTTAGATTCCAACAATGCATACATCCGAGGAATAAGTACCCATTGCAGCCACTGCTCAGCATCCATGGTATCAATGCTGAAAGGCTCATTACTTTCAAAAGCCTCGACTGATGGTGGAACCGATTGCCAAAGGTCAATTTCCCGCATGGCAAGCTCGATATTTTGTAGGCTCTGGCGCACCTGATTTTCTGTATTCATGATTATGCTCTCAACCAAAAAATAACCATTCACCGGGCTGGTTCAACGGCGGCCAAGCATACCATTGAAGAAGAAGATGCCCAAATACCCCCTAAACGATAGACATAGGTTGAATAAAATACAGATAAAAAAAGGGGTACTGTTTTACCAGTACCCCTCTATTCGTTTTATAGCAATCCAGCTAAAAGTGATGCTCCCTGCTCAATCCTTGAAAACTTTTCCGTGCGGTTATCCTAACCAGCAATCCGTCGCGTTGTACTACACCATCCCGGCGTCAATCCTAAAGTTATCCTAACCCACCAATCATCCTGAACTGGCTCTCAATCTCCATCCTGGAGGTGTCCTTTGTTTCGTCCTGAAACATCCCTTCACTCATCCTAAGCAATCCCTGTGTTCTTCATCCTGAAGTGGCATCATCCCGATACCGTCCTTCTCGACCAGATCCTATCCGGCGAGTAAAGGATCGCTTAATCAACAAAGAGAGACAAGGTACCGTCAGAATAATGAGGAGATGCTTTTATATATAAAAAAATGAATGTTTATAACGAAATGATTTTATTGAAGATAAATCTGACACAATAATTTCACATAAAATGAATAGAAGCGATGTCTCACAGCCCGTGTGCGAGATCTCTCACACGGACTGTGTTACACGGGCAGTGTTGGAATAAACAATAACCACTTATTTATTCAGGAAATACTGGCCGTAATGCATCCAGAAAATGAGTGAGAGTCGATGCCAATAATGTACGTTTTCCGCTACCAAATTCCTCTAACACCACATTGCCAGTGACATTACACAATGAAGCCATGGTCATTTCCGATTCTGTTGTCGCCAAAAACAGTGTCGGTGAGAGTTTTAGCCTTTTCTGTGTCACCAAATGGCCAATGAGATTCTCCTGTAAACGGATAAAATCATCTTCACTCCAAACTTGCAGCAAGGTAAAGCGGTGATCGCCTAAATCTGCTTTCATATCTCCGGCATATTGCTGGGTATAAAACTCATGAATATCGGGATGAAGCTGAATCTCCAGCGCCCGTTCAATATTAGCGAGATTAGCACCCGCGACAAAAGGCTGCGGTAACCAAAACACCTGATTATCCTCAGTTTCTATATTACACGGAGAAGGAACCCCATAAAGTTCCTCACTGGCAGGTGGCCGCCCAGTTTGCTGCTGCCATAAATCAATATAGCGCTGAGTAAAGCCCTTGAGTGCCGTTGAAACGTTCTGGTCCATTATTATTCTCTGTATCGCGGCGGCTTGCTCTGCACCCTGGTGGGTATAGCTCTCACTCAGAAATGCAGTTAAACGCGGCATTAATTGATAAACTACAGCTATTGTACCTTTCTCTCATCATGGGAACAGCATGTCTTCATATCAAGACCACAAGGCTCTGGCAGAACTGACGCTAGGCAAACCGACTGCATATCGCGATCACTATGACGTAACCTTATTGCAGGCCGTACCACGCAGTATGAACCGCGAACCCCTCGGCTTATATCCTGATAACCTACCCTTTCATGGCGCGGATATCTGGACGTTGTATGAGCTGTCCTGGCTAAACAATAAGGGCTTGCCACAAGTTGCTGTGGGTGAAATTAGCCTAAATGCTGATAGCGTTAATCTCATTGAATCAAAGAGCTTCAAACTTTACCTCAACAGTTTTAACCAAACCACGTTTACTGACTGGGAAAGTGTACGAACAACTTTGCAACAGGATTTATCCGCCTGTGCTCAAGGAGATGTGAGTGTCAGGCTATACCGGCTAGATGAAATAACACATCAACCGATTGCCAATTTCACGGGGGAATGTCTGGACGAGCAAGATATTCGCATTGATAGCTATGAGTTCAGTGCCGATTATCTGCAAGGTGCGGCGGGTAAAAATCACGTGGAAGAGAGCCTGGTCAGCCACTTGCTTAAATCCAACTGTTTGATAACCCACCAACCTGATTGGGGCTCAGTCCAAATCAGCTACAGCGGCCCACAAATTAACCGGGAAGCCCTACTGCGCTATCTGGTCTCTTTCCGCCATCATAATGAGTTTCACGAACAGTGTGTTGAGCGTATTTTCAATGACATTATGCGTTTCTGTCAGCCGGAAACATTATCAGTTTATGCGCGCTATACCCGTCGCGGCGGCCTGGATATTAATCCATGGCGTTCCAATACTGATTTTGTGCCATCTACTGGCCGCCTGGCTCGGCAATAAATGCGTACAGATGCGCAACTTTATCACCGGTTGCGCGTTAGTATTGGCAAAAAATGAGCGACAACGTTAAGGTTATTTATAGGTTCCTCATGCTATTTTTAGTATAAGAATCAGTAATGGATACTTAGTGGCCTCTGATATTCCACGGAAAACAGAAAGCAACACTCTGATACACAGGCACTACCACCCTCAAGGGTGTAAAGGAGTAACTTTGATTACACATGTCAGCCCACTCGGTTCAATGGATCTGTTATCACAGCTCGAAGTGGATATGCTCAAGCGTACAGCCAGCAGTGATCTGTACCGTTTATTTCGCAATTGCTCATTAGCTGTTCTCAATTCAGGCAGCCTGACCGATAACAGCAAAGAGCTTTTATCTCGCTATGAAAGCTTTGATATCAATGTGCTTCGCCGCGAACGCGGTGTAAAGCTCGAACTGGTTAACCCACCAGATCATGCTTTTGTTGATGGTAAAATTATCCGCTCTTTGCAAGCAAACCTGTTTGCGGTGTTGCGTGACATCCTGTTTGTGAATGGTCAAATCGTAAATGCTGGGCGTTTCCAACATCTCAATATAGAAAGCTCCAGCCATTTGACCAACCTGGTCTTTTCAATTTTGCGTAATGCCCGTGCCCTACATCTTGATGAAGATCCCAATATGATTGTGTGCTGGGGTGGCCATTCAATCAATGAAACCGAATACTTGTATGCCCGTAAAGTTGGCAGTCAATTGGGTTTGCGTGAATTGAATATCTGCACCGGCTGTGGGCCAGGGGCGATGGAAGCACCGATGAAAGGTGCCGCTGTTGGTCATGCCCAACAACGTTACAGACAAGGCCGCTTTATCGGGATGACTGAGCCGTCAATCATTGCTGCAGAGCCGCCAAACCCTTTAGTCAATGAGCTGATTATCATGCCAGACATTGAAAAACGGCTAGAGGCTTTCGTCCGTATCGCCCATGGCATTATTATTTTCCCAGGCGGCGTGGGGACCGCAGAAGAATTGCTTTATTTGTTAGGTATTCTGATGAACCCGCATAATAAGGATCAGGTTTTACCCCTGATCCTGACGGGGCCTAAAGAGAGTGCAGATTACTTCAAAGTAGTAGATCAGTTCATCATAAACACGCTGGGTGATGAAGCACGTAAATGCTACCAAATAATTATTGATAAACCAGATGAAGTCGCGCGTCAGATGAAGATAAACATGCCATTGGTGAAAGAGAATCGCCGTAATACTGGTGATGCTTATAGTTTTAACTGGTCTATTCGTATCGAGCCAGATTTGCAGCATCCTTTCGAGCCAAACCATGAAAATATGGCGAATCTGGATTTATCCCATAATCAAGCCCCAGAGAAGTTAGCGGCAGCATTACGCCGTGCTTTCTCCGGTATTGTGGCGGGTAACGTCAAAGAAGTCGGGATTCATGCAATTGAAGCTCATGGGCCATTCAAATTGCACGGTGACCCGCTACTGATGAAGCAAATGGATCAATTGCTGCAAGGCTTTATTATCCAGCAACGGATGAAGCTACCGGGCAGTGCCTACACACCTTGCTATGAAATCTATAGTTAAAAAATAAATAGCTTTCACCGGTAGTGCGAGCAGGGTTCTCCGGCTAGCGCTACCTGAAAGTTATTTGAATCCCTACAGGTTCGCTCTTTATAGTAAAGAATAACCAATAAAATAGCCCTCACGGGATAGGTTTTAAGACAGTCCATGCAAATTCACCTTCTTATCGTCGATGCCCTTAACCTGATTCGCCGCATTCACGCGGTGCAAGGTTCACCTTGTGTGAATGCTTGTCAGCATGCACTGCAACAGCTGATCTCACATAGCCAACCAACACACGCTGTCGCCGTTTTTGATGAAGATGACCGCTCGGATAGCTGGCGTCATCAACTCTTGCCCGATTACAAAGCGGGCCGTTCACCGATGCCAGATAATCTGCAACAAGAAATGCCGCTGATCCGTGAAGCATTCCATTCATTGGGTGTTGATTGCTGGAGCTCTCCGGGCAATGAAGCTGATGATCTTGCTGCGACATTGGCAACAAAAATCGGGGGGGCTGGGCATCAAGTGACTATTGTTTCGACCGACAAAGGCTATTGCCAGCTGTTAGCACCGAATGTACAGATTCGCGATTACTTTCAAAAACGCTGGCTGGATATGCCGTTTGTAAAGCAAGAATTTGGTGTATTACCGCACCAATTGCCTGATTACTGGGGGCTTGCCGGGATCAGCAGCAGTAAAATTCCGGGTGTCGCCGGTATTGGAGCAAAAACTGCCGCGCTGTTATTGCAACAAATCAGCAATCTGGAAGAACTCTATCAAGAGCTAGATTCAGTGCCGGAGAAATGGCACAAAAAGTTACAACAGCACCAAGAGATAGCTTTTATTTGTAAGCAAATTGCGACACTAAAAACTGATTTGCCATTAAGCGGCAATTTGCAGCAATTACGTTTGAATCGATGATATCAGCATAAAAACAAAGGGGCCAATTGGCCCCTTGTGCGTAATACATACAGATCTATCACTAAAACCTAAAAACGCTCATCACGGCGGCCCGGCGCGCCAGACCAGATACGGCGCACATGTACCGTCACTTCTTCACGGTCATGATAGAGTTGTTTGGCCTGAATATGGGCATTGATGCCATTTTCTTTTAATTGCTCATCAATCATTTCCAGATTCTCCGAAACAACTTCAAAACGTTTTTTCATCGGCAACTTTAGGTTGAAAATCGCCTCTCGGCACCAACCATTAACCAACCATTTGATAATAAGTTGGGTGACTTTAGCCGGTTTCTCCACCATATCGCACACTAACCAGTAAATATTGCTGCGCGTTGGTTCATATTTAAAACCATCAACACGATGATGCGTAACCTGCCCGGTATCCATCAAACTTTGTGCCATCAAGCCATTATCAATGGCCTGGACCATCATGCTGCGCTGCACTAGCTGATAAGTCCAACCTCCGGGGCAAGCACCTAAATCAACAGCATGCATACCACTGGCCAATCGCTCTTCCCATTCATCTTGCGGAATAAATACGTGGAAAGCTTCTTCCAGTTTTAACGTTGAGCGGCTTGGTGCGTCTGATGGGAACTTAAGGCGCGGAATCCCCATATAGAACGGAGAGTTATTGTTACTGTAAGAATAACCGACATAACAACAGCCCGATGCAATAAAGAACACATGCACCACTGGCCGGTGTGCATTCTCACGGGCAGACAGAATTTTTTGTTCGCGCATTGCGCTACGCAGCGGCACAGTCAACTTACGGCAAAACTTAAGTAACTCTTTGCTTTCATTAGTGTCAGCAACTTCAACCCGCAGTTCACCGGCTTTTTCAACAACACCGACCAACATACCAACAATAGGCGATACCCGATCTTCCGGCGGTAAATCTTTCAATAACTCGCCCACGACCATCATCTGACGGGCGAAAATCAATTCGCGGAAGGGTACTTCACGAATCAGACGATCTGCATCTTCCAACTGATAGCATTCAAATAGCACATAACCGCTATTGTCTTTTACTCGCGCGAAACCAAAGATTTCAAGCTGTGCTGCTTTAGCGGTAATTTCCGCCGCACACTCTTTCTCAAAGCCTGAGCGGCAATATAAAGCAATTTTATTATTCATGGCGTTCTGCCCTTTTTCTTAGACGCAGCGCGCCAATCAACATCAAAATCCATCCCGCCAGAAAACATACTCCGCCCACTGGCGTGATATATACCCACAGTTTCAGGTGTGATAGAGCCAGGCAGTATAAACTGCCACTAAAGAGTAGCGTTCCGAGCGCTAACAAGGCTCCACTCCAGTAAAACCAAATACTAATCTGCCGTTGCATTGCAACCGCGAGTGCCAGGATAGCCAATGTATGGAACCCCTGATACTCCAGCCCGGTATGAATCCAAGCCATTTCATTCGCCCCCAAAGAGGCACTCAATACATGAGCCCCAAAGGCACCGAAAGCAACATAGAAAAAACCGCTCAGCGCGGCAAATATCAGCATTAAACGACCATTCATCGTCATTAACCTTAAATTAATATTGTCTGGTAATAATTAAAATTAGTTGTCGTAGCGAAAACGGAGCTTTTCCTGTTCGCTAGCTGCTCTTGCCAGTATCCACTGACGAAAGGCGGCTATTTTACCCAGTTCTGCCTGACTGTCATGACAAACCAGATAAAAAGCATTTTTACTTACCAGCACTTCACTAAACGGGCACACCAACCGCCCGGCTTCAATCTCAGATTGCGCCATAACATTATTCACTAGCGCAATACCTTGGCCATGAACAGCGGCCTGAACCACCATCACACTGTGACTAAATATTGGGCCTTGCTGCACATTAATCTGCGGTACACCCAATTGACGGGTATACGCCATCCAATCTCGGCGGGAAGTATCATGCAACAAGGTATGATTAGCCAGATCTGCTGGTACTTTTAATCCATTATCGCCCATTAACAGGCCAGGCGCACAAACAGGAAGCAAGAATTCGGCATACAGACGTTCAGTGCGCAAACCGGTCCAATTTCCCCGACCATAAAATATCGCCACATCTACATCATCAGCCAGTTTGTCCTCTTCCCGATCCACCGCTTGGATCCTGACATCAATGCCCGGATAAGCGGCATTGAATCCAGAAAGGCGGGGAACCAACCATTGAATAGCAAAACTAGGGGGAAGACTGACAGTCAGAGCACCTTTGGCGCTACGTGCCTGTAATTTGCGAGTGGCTTCATTGATGGAGGTGAAAATCTCTTTGATGTCGAGGTAATAACCCTGTCCTTCCTCTGTCAACAGCAAAGAGCGGTTACGCCGACGAAACAGTTTTAGCCCGAGGAAATCCTCCAGTGACTTTATCTGGTGACTAACCGCCGCTTGTGTGACAAATAATTCATCAGCAGCTTTAGTAAAACTCAGGTGACGCGCGGCCGCATCAAAGACCCGCAAGGCATTCAGTGGTGGTAATCGTTTTGACATGAATTGGATACTTTTTTATAACGGCTCACCTTCAGGTGAAACCCTTTGTTTACTTATTAGTTTTTATAATCCGAGACATTATAAATTGTCCGTTGATGATGCGCCAGCAAATACCTATAGTGACGGCACTTCCCAAGCCGGAACGAAAAGTAGATTTAGTATCCAGGTATTGAATTGCTTTTGGCTTTGTGGTTGTGATGTTGTGTTTGCAAATGGTCTGGTGTGCCAGACATAGTAGCTAAGCTACTGTTTTTTTTCACTTCCTGTACATTTACCCTGTCTGTCCATAGTGATTTTATGCAGCACCGCAATTTTTGCGGTGCTTTTTTTTGCCCTATTCCCAGCACTGACTTCTTTTTAATAACCTAAATGTAAGTTAATAACCTAAATGTAAGCGCCACTTTGTATTGCACAGAGTTAAGCTTAAATTTAAGTTGTTGCAGAGGATCCCAGGACATATCAGGTTTTTGTCGAAAATAACTTAGCGGCTTAGCTATTTGCCCTCAGCCATTTCTTTGACTTCTGAGCGATTAATTTGCTGTTCGGTGCCATTGGCATCGGTGTAGCTTATCATCCCAGTGTCATCATCTACTTTAGGTTTACCATCAGCAACGATAGTGCGACCATCATTAGTGTGCATAACATAGTTGCTTGAACAGGCTGCTAAGGTAAAAGTGAGCATAAGTGCAGAAATTACGGCAGCTGTCTTTTTCATGGGTGACTCCTTGCAGATTAAAATGCTAAAAAAACCGTTTCCATTACCAGACAAATGGTTATGTCCGTTACTATTTAGCATAACCCTCTTGAGTCATATTGCCAGCCATCAGGGCCATTAGTCGGCTAATTGTGGCTAAAATGAGACAGTTCCGAAGTGACCTAAAGGATACGAACAACAGAATGAAGTCTTTTAATCCAACAGATTTTCGCCAGGAATTCCCGGCAATTAACGATGAAATAATCTATCTGGACAGTGCAGCAACGGCCCTGAAACCGCGCGCCATGATTGAAGCTACCCAGTTGTTTTATCAGCAGGATTCCGCGACAGTGCATCGCAGCCAACATCAATCTGCATTGTCATTGACCGCTCGTTTTGAAGAAACCCGCCAGCAGGTAGCTGACTTTATTAATGCGCCGGACGCAGAAAATATTGTTTGGACACGCGGCACAACCGAAGCCATTAATCTGGTAGCGCAAAGTTATGCTCGCCCTCGCCTACAGATTGGGGATGAGATTATTGTCAGCGAAGCAGAACATCATGCCAACTTAATACCCTGGCTTATGGTTGCCGAACAAACGGGTGCCAGAATCATTAAGTTACCCATCGGCCTCGACCACCTGCCCGACTTACAACTATTACCGCAGTTATTCAGCAATAAAACCCGCATATTGGCGCTAGGTCAGATGTCTAATGTGACAGGTGGTAGCCCGCAATTAGCAGAAGCCATTGAACTCGCCCATCAACATGACTGCATCGTGATGGTCGATGGCGCACAAGGAATTGTTCATAGTCCGGCAGATGTTCAAGCACTTGATATTGATTTTTATGCTTTTTCTGCTCACAAGTTATATGGGCCAACTGGCATTGGCGTGCTGTATGGCAAATCTGAACTGCTGAAAGAAATGCCCGCCTGGCAAGGCGGCGGTAAAATGCTTACCCACGCCTCATTCGGCGGTTTTATACCCCATGAAGTGCCTTACCGCTTTGAAGCCGGTACACCTAATATTGCGGGTGTGATTGGTTTCTCGGCGGTACTGAGTTGGCTGGAACAGATTGATTTGGACGAGGCCGAAATCTATAGCCAAAAATTGGCAACTTTAGCGGAGAATAAGCTGGCTCAATTACCGGGTTTTCGTAGCTTCCGTTGTCAGCAATCAAGCTTGCTTGCATTCACTTTTGATGGTGTCCACCACAGCGATTTAGTCACGCTATTGGCAGAACAAGGGATCGCGCTACGCGCCGGCCAACATTGCGCACAACCATTAATGGCGGCGCTAGGAGTCAGTGGTAGTTTGCGTGCTTCTTTTGCGCCTTACAATACCGAAAAAGATGTTGAAACACTGTGTTTAGCGATCGCCAATGCGCTGGAATTATTACAAGATTAACAACTGGTAGATGATAATTTCGCTAATAATAGAGAAAAAAATAATGATTGCTCCACACCCTTTTGGTCACGATATTACTGCCGCTACTCTGCTTGAGACATTCAGTGCTCATCAACAGTGGGAAGATCGCTACCGCCAGTTAATTTTGCTGGCTAAGCAGCTCCCGCCATTGCCAGAATCATTAAAGCAAAATGAGTTGGAATTGACGGGATGTGAAAACCGGGTGTGGCTGGGGCATGAATGCTTACCGGATGGGCGCTTACATTTCTACGGTGACAGCGAGGGGCGCATTGTTCGTGGGTTGCTGGCTGTTATTCTGACCGCCGTGGAAGGTAAAACGCCACAGCAAATATTGGCAGAAGATCCCCTGGCACTGTTTGACCAATTGGGGTTACGGCAGCAATTAAGTACCTCCCGCGCCAGCGGTTTACAAGCACTGGCGCAGGGTGTGCTGGCGATCGCGGCTAAATATACACAATGATAGCTATTGCCCCTGACGGGCAGCTTTCGCCATCATTTTCTTCAATGCATGGGACACCGCAACAAAACCAAAAGTCGCGGTGACCATGGTGGCCGAGCCAAAACCTGAAGTGCAATCCATTTTTTTCGGCCCTTCAGCAGTGCTGCGCGATGCACACACCGAACCATCACTCTGCGGGTAAACTAAGGGTTCACTGGAGAAAACACAGTCAATACCCAATTTACCTTTGCTATTTTTCACCACGTTAAAATCATTTTTCAGTCTTTCACGTAACTTCGCGGCTAAAGGATCTTGAATCGTTTTCGCCAAATCCACTACCTCAATGCGAGTTGGATCGATCTGTCCACCAGCACCGCCCGTCACCACCACTGGGATTTTATACCGACGACAATAAGACAGCAGTGCTGCTTTGGGGCGCACACTATCAATGGCATCAATAACATAGCTAAAATTTTTATCTAAAAGCTCCGCAACATTATCCGCAGTAATAAAATCATCAATACACGTCACTTTGCATTCAGGATTGATAGCCAGAATACGTTCAGCCATAACTTCTGTTTTAGCCTGTCCGACATTGCTCCGTAAAGCATGAATCTGGCGATTGGTATTCGTGACGCAAACATCATCCATATCAATTAATGTAATCGCACCAATCCCAGTACGCGCCAGTGCTTCAGCCGCCCATGAACCCACGCCACCAATACCGATGACACAAATATGCGCCTGCGAAAAAAGTGTGAGTGCCTGCTGCCCATAAAGGCGAGCAATACCACCAAAGCGCTGTTGGTAAGCTTCTGAATAGGTGGTGCTCATAGACTTGTTACCTTCATAACTTATTACCTTTATAACCTGGAAAAATAATACGAATACAAAAGCGGCCAATTGGCCGCCTGAGAAATCTTGAGTTTTACCGCTGCCACCACTAGATTACTGATTCTTCACTAATAGAGAAGAACCATTGCCGGATGGAGGGGTTGTTTTCCCCCCTTGATAAGCGGTAAATAGCGGCCCATTACTTTGCGCATTTTTTAACACCCAAACACGTCCATAATGGTTGTAGAAACCAGCGGCCTGACCCGCTTCATGCCCAATCCCTTGATAGATATCAAAATGCTGGCCTTTAATTGCGCCACCCACATCCAGCGCCACCATCAAGCGCATCTGATATTGGCCGGTGAATTTTCCCTGATTATCCAATAAGGGAACTTCCGCCAACAGTGTAGTGCCCGGTGGAATCAGTGAACGGTCAGAGGCGACCGAAGCTTTAGCAATCAATGGAACCGCACTGGCTCCTTTCACCGGCGCATACATTTCCGGTTTAAAGAAGACAAAGGACGGATTCTGCTCTAATAACTCTCTGACTTCAGCTTCGCTGTGAGTGTCAGCCCAATGGCGGATGGCTTGCATCGACATATCCGCTTTAGCGACTTCACCGCGGTCAATCAGCACTTTGCCGATACTGCGGTAAGCATGCCCATTTTTACCCGCATAGCCGAAGAAAGTCAGTGGCCGCCCATCACCGTAGTCAACATAGCCGCTCCCCTGCACTTCCATCATAAAATTATCCACCAGCGAATTGGTGTACGCGATAATTAAATTATTTTTATCCAATGCGCCTGAATATATAGCCGCACGATCGGGTAGACGGCGCTTTCCTTTAGCAGGCATACGATAAAGTGGATGGCGGAATTCGCCTTGCGGTGTATAGCGGGCTTGCAGTACCGGCGTGTAGTAACCGGTAAATTGTACATTACCGAAATTATCCACCCCTTCCATCTGATAGGCATTCAGACCAAACAGACTTAGCTTACTGGTATCGGCCCCGGCTAACATCCAGTTTTCAACTGCATTAAAGGTGCTGCTGTTGCGGTTATACAGACCTGGTGAAGATTGGTTAATCACTTTCACCTGATCAGAAAAATCTTTGGCGTTGACTGGCTTACCTGTTGCGTGTGGTTCATTCACCAACTCTAGTGGATGCTCCAGACGCCCATCTTTATATTGCTGCCCACGATCGGTTGGCCGAGATTGGCAACCAGCCAAAACAGCAATCATTATTCCACTCAGTAGGTATTTGCCCCAACGACTTGTCATTTCACGCCTTCTCTTCTCTTACTTATTTTATCTACTGGCGAACGATAACAAACGCCTATAGATAAAGGAATCAGCATGCAGAAAAAAATCCCCTGACGCCATTGTGGGGAAAAAGGAAACAGATAGTTGATAAATTAATCGAAAAACCCTATTTACCCTAATTAAGTGGCAAAACTACTTGCAACAGATCTCATCCAGAGTATAGTGCGCTCAATCGGACGCGGGGTGGAGCAGCCTGGTAGCTCGTCGGGCTCATAACCCGAAGGTCGTCGGTTCAAATCCGGCCCCCGCAACCAATTCTTAATCATTTCATATCGCCATCAGACACCCTCCAGGGTGTTTTTTTGTTTCTGGCTTATACCCGTCATACTTCAAGCCGCATGTGCGTTGGCTGCTTTCGTTAACCCGAATCATTGACTGACGTCAACTCATCGGGATTATCTCAGTTGCCGCCTTCCTGCAACTCGAATTATTTAGGGTATATTTCAATTAATAGCAACATCCATTCATTAAAGTCGGGCCATCGCCCCACCATTAGCAAAATAAGCTTTGATACCGGCAAAGATGGATTCAGCCACTTGCTGCTGAAAATGGCTGGTTCGCAACTTTCTCTCTTCTTCCAAATTACTGATAAATGCCGTTTCCACCAAAATTGATGGAATATCAGGCGCTTTCAAGACGGCAAAGCCCGCTTGATCAACACGGTTTTTGTGGAGTTTATTAATTTTCCCCATACGATTCAGCACTTCTTTACCAAATTTCAGGCTGTCATTGATAGTCGCCGTTTGCAGTAAATCAATCATGGTATGGTCGAGATAGCGATCACCACTCTTGCTGACCCCGCCAATCTGGTCTGACTCATTCTGTGTTTGTGCCAAGAAACGCGCAGCGGTACTGGTTGCTCCTTTGGTTGATAGCGCAAAGACAGAGGAGCCTCTAGCGGCCTGGCTGGTAAAGGCATCGGCATGGATCGAAATGAATAAATCCGCACGAAGCTTACGGGCTTTAGCTACCCGCACTTTCAAAGGAATAAAGACATCTTCATTGCGAGTCATAAATACCCGCATATTCGATTCTTTCTTGATTAAAGCCTGCAATCGACGGGCAATTTGCAGCACAATATCTTTCTCTCGAGTTTTATTACGGCCAATAGCCCCAGGATCTTCCCCGCCGTGCCCTGGATCCAACATGATAACAATCGGCCTATCTCGCCCAGCTTTACCGGCTTTGGGTGCTTCCACAGGTAAAGTGCGCTCCACATTGCCTTTATTGTAATCTTCTAATAGTGCCAGCAACGGATCATCTTCAGCCGAGGTTTTCCCTTCTTGCGGATAAAGATCCACCACCAAGCGATTCCTAAACTCAGCAAAAGGTTTAAGAGTAAAAAGTTGTGGGCTAATACTTTGCTTCAACTCCAAAACCAGCCGAACAGTATTTTTATCAAACTGCCCTACCCGCGCCTGCTTGAGGTAAGGGTCACCAGACTGAACTTGCTTGGTAATCTCTTTTAGTACGCTATTGAGATGTACGCCTTCAATATCAACCACAATCCGGTCCGGATTCGTCAACGCAAATTGACGATACTTAAGCGGTGTATTGGATTCCAGCGTTACCCGAGTATAGGTTGAAGAGGGCCAAATCCTGACGGCAATAATATGTGAAGAAGCAGCAAATCCAACCCGGCTGACACTCAGTAGCCAGGCTGCAGCAGCACCGTGTAGTAGACGGCGACGCCCAGAATTATGATTTGAATCTGCCATGTAACTCCAAAGTAACGACCAAAATATGAATAAAAATAGAACAAAAAAACTCACGAGGAAAAACTTTAACGAATCGATCCCATGCTGTCATTAGAAAAACATTTTTATGTGATTCAACTTATTAATACAGATACGCCATACATATGCATTTAATAGCAATTTCTTGCTTGCCATCTTGGTCAAAAAAGAATAAAAATACAAAAATACCGAATAAAAATTCAAAGAGGATCTGCCGTGAAGGAACGTAGTACAGAACTGGTCCAGGGATTTCGTCACTCAGTTCCCTATATCAATGCGCACCGCGGCAAGACATTTGTTGTCATGCTCGGTGGCGAGGCGATTGAGCATGAAAACTTTTCTAGTATCGTTAACGATATAGGCTTATTGCATAGCCTTGGGATCAGGCTGGTTGTGGTATATGGCGCTCGTCCACAAATCGACAACAATCTGGCACAGCATCACTACGAACCTATTTATCACAAGCATACCCGAGTCACTGATGCCCGGACGTTAGAAATGGTCAAGCAGGCGGCGGGTTTATTGCAATTGGATATCACCGCAAGATTATCAATGAGTTTGAATAATACCCCGCTCCAGGGCGCGCATATCAATGTGGTCAGCGGCAACTTTATTATTGCTCAGCCCTTGGGTGTCGATGATGGTATAGATTATTGCCACAGCGGCCGTATCCGCCGCATCGATGAAGAAGCGATTCATCGCCAATTAGACAATGGCGCTATTGTGTTGCTAGGTCCAGTTGCAGTGTCAGTAACCGGCGAGAGCTTTAATCTGACCTCGGAAGAAGTGGCGACTCAGCTAGCTATCAAACTGAAAGCTGAAAAAATGATTGGTTTCTGCTCATCTCAAGGGGTGACAGATAACGAAGGCAATATTATTTCAGAGCTGTTCCCGAATGATGCACAAAAACGGATTGAAGATCTGGAGCAAGAGGGTGATTACAACTCGGGGACGGTGCGTTTTCTGCGTGGAGCAGTGAAAGCTTGCCGCAGTGGAGTGCGCCGCAGCCATTTACTGAGTTATCAGGAAGATGGGGCGCTGGTACAAGAACTGTTCTCCCGTGATGGTATCGGTACTCAGATTGTGATGGAGAGTGCGGAACAAGTTCGTCGCGCCACCATTAATGATATTGGCGGCATATTGGAGCTGATTCGCCCGCTGGAGCAACAAGGCATTTTGGTGCGCCGTTCACGCGAGCAGCTTGAAATGGAGATAGACAAGTTCACCATTATCGAGCGGGATAATTTGACCATCGCCTGCGCCGCGCTTTATCCCTTCCCCGAAGAACAAATCGGTGAAATGGCCTGTGTCGCAGTACATCCGGATTATCGCAGTTCATCCCGAGGGGAAATGCTGTTAAAACGGGTCGCCAATCAGGCGCGGCAAATGGGCCTTAAAAAGCTGTTTGTGTTAACTACCCGCAGTATTCACTGGTTCCAAGAGCGCGGTTTTACTCCCGCCGAAGTTGATGTGTTACCGATTCAGAAGCAAGAATTGTATAACTATCAACGCCGCTCAAAGATTCTGCTGGCAGATTTATAATCTGAAGGGGCATTCGCCCCTTCAATATTTTCAGGTCAATTGATTCAGCCGTTCTACCAAGCCGCTAACACGAAGTGTGGGTGTGCGGATCGCTTGGCTCAATACCGTATCACTGCAATACAATGTCAAACGCTGGCGGGCGCGGGTAATGGCGGTATAAACCAATTCGCGAGTTAACACTGGCATGAACGTATTGGGTAAAACCAATGCCGTATGTTCAAATTCCGAACCTTGAGATTTATGTACCGTCATGGCATAAGCGGTTTCATGGCTGGGAAGACGGCTCGGTTGCACGGATTTTATATTGCCGTCTGGTAATTGGAAATGCACCCGTAGCTCCCCCTCACTGTCATACAAAGCAATGCCAATATCACCGTTGAATAAACCCAGTGCGCTGTCATTCAGCCCTATCATCACCGGCCTGCCAACATACCAACGCCCCGATGGCCCTGGCGTTCGCTCAATTAACCGCTTGCGGTGCAATAGCTGCTCAATGCGCTCATTTAACCCACTGACACCAAATGGCCCAGACCGTAATGCACACAGTAGTTGATAGCGCCCAAATGCGGCCAGCACCTCAACCGCATCAGCACCTGCGGCGGCCAGTTCGAGATAGTGCTGATAGCCCGCAACACAGTCTTCCAGCAATACCTGATAATCATCTGAATCTGCCAGAGAGAAATTTTCAATATCGGAATATGCGCCATTTAAAACGGATAATGCATCTCGATACCTTCCGGCATTAACTGCTAAAGCAAGCTGCCCAATCCCAGATTTTTCATCGAAGCGATAGCTTTTCCGCAGCAAACACAAACTATCACGGACATTAACTGTATCTGTCTGCACATCACCAATCGGGATATTTCCCGCCAATGTGCATCCGGTTAAGCGAGTTAGTTGCTCTGCCCGTGATTCACTGTAACCCAACTCAGCAAAGCGGCATATATCGCCCAGCACTGCCCCTGCTTCTACCGAAGCCAATTGGTCACGGTCACCGAGAAAAATCACCTGAGCTTTGGCTGGTAATGCTGCAATTAGCCGCGCCATCATAGGTAAATCCACCATTGATGCTTCATCGACCACCAGCACATCAAGGTTTAGGGGGTTACCACGGTGATAACGTAGACGCTGACTGTTAGGTTGCGCCCCCAACAAACGGTGCAATGTGGATGCCTGGTCGGGGAATAACTTGCGTTCATCGTCAGTCAGTGAGAGTTGGCGAATAGCTTTACCCAGTGATTCCGTCAAGCGCGCAGCAGCTTTACCTGTGGGTGCGGCAAGTTGAATACGCAAGCGTTGCCCTTGGCTAAGTTGTATCAGCGCGGTCAATAACTTGGCAACTGTAGTCGTTTTTCCCGTCCCCGGCCCACCGGAAATCACGGAAATACGGCGGGTAGCTGCAACAGCGGCAGCCAATTTTTGCCAATCGACCTCAGTGCCCGCAGGCCCAAATAGGCGGTCGAGCGTCTCTCTTAATAATGTTTCGTTGACGTCTCTGGCATCGTTGATAAATGACGCCGTATTGTCGCTGGCCATAAAACGCACCACATCCCCTTCGTATTGCCACATCCGTTGTAGATACAAACGGTCATTTTGCAAAACTAGCGGTGTGGGCTGAGTGCCATCACTCACTGCTGGGGAGTTATTGAGTGTTTGTATCCAATGTAATTGATCCGGCGCACCCATTGCCTGCCACAGCGCTTGCGCTAATGCTGGCTGTCGCCCGCCAAATAGCTTTTCTGGCTGCAAATAACTGAGTGGCAGACATACATGCCCAGCACCCGCTTCAGCACTGAGAACAGCCGCTGCCAATTGCATCATAGGGTCATTATCACCGGCTATCATTCGTGAGAACTGAACATCCAGCGGACGTAGTAAGTGGTCACGAACCGACTGCTCCAGTAACGTCATCATATTGATGTGCCCTCACTGGTCATAGCAATTCCACTGTTATCACTAATGTACGGTTCTACCTCACGACCACTGAATAAACAGTCCATTCTTTCAATCAGCGCCCATTCAGGACGGCAACTAAAAATACCATTCCCCGGATGTTGGCTATCAATGCCACGCAGGAAGAGATAAATGACACCACCAAAGTCGCGCTGATAGTCATAATTACCCAGCCGATGGCGTAAATAGCGATGTAATGCCAAGGTATAAAGCTGATATTGCAAGTCATAGCGATGCTCTGTCATTGCTTGGGCCATCGCCTCATTGGTATAAGCGCTGCTGTCTTCCCCCAGCCAGTTAGACTTATAATCCAACAAGTAATATTTCCCCTGCCAACAGAAAACCAAGTCAATAAATCCTTTGAGCATCCCGCGGACTTGCTGAAAATCCAACGCAGGGCATTGACGGGAAAGTGGGTCATACTGCTTGATTAAGATATCTAACTCTCGGGCTTGCAGCAGCGCATCTATCGGCAAATAAAATTGCAACTCGGCCTGCTTACTCTGTGGGGTCAATTCCGCCAATGTCACGCCGGTTTCATTCAGAGGAGTTTGTACAATGTCATTTAACCATTGATACAACATGGGTGACCACTGCTCGCCAAAACCTTGTTGCTGAAGTTGCTCCGTCAACCCGTCTGGCTCAATAGGCTGGCTAAAATCCAAGGGTTCGAGTAAATCATGCAGGAAAGTCCCAGGGGCTGCGCCGCGAGGGAAAGTATGAGGGGTTAACTGGCTCTCACTGATTGATGCTTGCTCACCAACGGCATCAGTATCCAGCCGTGGTAATAATTCCTGTAATGGCACATTCAACGCTGGTGATACCCCACTTTTACTCGAACCATGCTGCTGTAGACCGGAATAGCTGGTGACTCGCCAAAAATCGTGTATTTGGCGGTTAAACTGGCGGGCAGCAAGGGCTGGTAACTCTTCCGGCAGTGGATGCCAAGGCGTTTCGTCTAGTTGCCCTGCTTGCGAAACAGAAATATCCCCACTGGCCAGGGTCGCTAACTCTGCGAGCTTGTCAGCAAGATACTGCGCATCTCCCGCATGGCCTTGTTGCACCAAATAGCCTAGTGCGCTGAGATGCATATCACTTTCACCCTGTTTTTTTCGCCCCCCTTTAATCAGCGGAGCAATACCTATACTGCAATGATAAACCGCGCGGGTGAGTGCGACATATAGTAACCGTAAATCTTCTGCCAGCCGCTCTTCTTCCGCCAAAGCCTGACTCTCTTCATCGGCGTTCAGGTCAAGTAAGGCCTCAAAACTGTGACGATCATGGTAAAAAACGTCCTGCTGTTGGCGGAAATTACCCACAAAAGGTAACCATACCAGCGGGTATTCCAGCCCTTTCGATTTATGGATAGTTATCACCCGCACCAAATGACGATCACTTTCCAAACGTAATTGTTGGTTATCAGACTGATGATTCGGCTGGGCTATTTGTTGTGCCAACCAACGGATTAGTGCGTGCTCACTATCAAGCTGCGATGCGGCTTCTTGTAATAACTCTCCCAGATGCAGCAAATCTGTCAGCCGCCGTTCACCGCCCTGAGTTGCTAACAAGTTTTCAGCTAAATGGCGATGAGCCATAATCTCCCGCAGCATCGGGAGCACGCCACGCCGCTGCCAATGTTGGCGGTAGCCATCGAACTCATCAACTAAAGCATCCCAAGCCCGCTCATCGTGATTCAATCCATCCAGCATTTGCGCATCTAGCCCCAGCATGCTGGTCGCCATGGCACTGCGTAATGCCCGTTCCTGTTCAGGAGCCAGAACGGCCTGCAATAGCCACAGTAGATCTTTGGCCTCTGCGGTATCAAATACGCTGTCACGATTAGATAAATAAACAGATGGGATAGCCAATGCGCTCAAAGCATCGCGCACTAATCCCGCCTCTGCCCGGCTACGCACTAATATCGTGATATCTGATGCCTGAACCGGCCTTGAGCCTGTGGCCGTCACTAATTGGGCTAATCCCTGCTGGCCTGAGGTGAGCCAGTCACGGATTTGGGCAGCACACTGTCGTGCCATTAATTGTTGGTACTCACTAACCCCGACGCCCTCACCCGGCTGCAACCAGAAAGAAATAGCTGGCTGCTTTTTCCCTTTTATTTCAAATGACAACTGTTTGTTTTTTTGCGCGGGAGCCACATTTATAAAGGGAATTTGTTTAAACAAAAAAGGAATGTCGACCAAACAAAAAAGACGATTGACTGATTGCACCATCGGGAAAGATGAGCGCCAGTTAGTCTCTAGTGTGTAGTGGGCACTGACTTCCGAACGAGCCCGAATATAAGTGAAAATATCAGCACCACGGAAAGCATAAATAGCTTGTTTAGGATCCCCAATCAGCAATAAGCCACACTCTTCTTGCCCACCATAAAGTGTGTGAAAAATACGGTATTGCTGTGGATCGGTATCTTGAAACTCATCAATCATTGCGACGGGATAACGAATGCGAATAGATTGAGCTAACAATTCCCCGCCCGGTTGCTGCAATGCTGCATCCAATTTACTGAGCAGATCATCAAAACCTAATTCTGCTCGCTGCCGTTTTTCTTGCTGTACAGAGGCTCGTATTTCACTGATAGCTCTGGCTAAAATCAGATCTCTGAGTGTCAGAGGTTGCTCGAATATACGGTCTATAGCATTGAATATATCGTGCTGGGGAGCTTCCCCTTTTTTGGTTTTTTCAAATAATACTGACTGCCGAAATTTTTCTAACTCTTTGGGTAACTGATAATCGCCGGTTTCTTGCTCCGCCCAGATACCGACCTTTTCCAACCAATTAGGTAAATATCGGGCACTATAACTGCGTTTATCGACACCAGACCCGCTAATCAGCGCCTCTAACTCCGGGGCTGCTGCGCGCCATTGTGCTTTGACTGTATCAATTAGTTCAACTATCTGCTGATGTCGGCTGAGTATCGTTTCATCATCGCCGGGGGCTTGCCGAAATGTTGGCGTTTCCCCCTGTAAATAAGCAGAAAGATCCTTGAGTAAGGCCTCTGGTCCGCTCCACTCTTGGCTAACCGCCCTGGCGATAGCCAGAGGGAGCGGATAGCAATGACGCCGCCAGAAATCGGCGCAAGCTTGCCGGCGTAATGGCTGTTCATCCTGCACCAAAGTTTGTTCAAATAAGATGCCAGATTCAAAAGCATTGTTAGCCAACATACGCTGACAAAAACCGTGAATAGTATAAATTGCGGCTTCATCCATCTGGCGCTCAGCCGCCAAGAGATCTGCGGCTGCTTTATTCAAATCGGTAATTTCCGCAAGTAAATCCTTATGCATCGGGTCATCACTGACTCCCCGTACGCAGGCGATACGCAACTCATGAATATTGTCACGAATTCGCCCTCTCAATTCTTCAGTTGCCGCCTCGGTAAAGGTCACTACCAAGATTTCTTCGACCATGAGCGGGCGACGAAACGCCGCCTCTCTACCTAATCCAAGCAGCAATCTGAGATAAAGAACCCCGATGGTAAAAGTCTTACCTGTACCGGCTGAGGCCTCAATTAGCCTCTCGCCATACAAGGGCAGCGTTAGCGGCTCCAGCCGTTGAGGAGTCATTGATGTCATGGAGCCAATACCTTCTGCGGCAAGGTTGCTTGCAAGGCTGAAGTTGTTGGGTAGGTCGTCCATCCTTTAAGCACCGCATACCCTCCCTCAGTTTGTCCTTGGCCTTTAACCTGAGAAAGCAGCGCCAAACCTTGTGGTTTGATAACAGCTTGCTGGAAGAAATCCGCCAATGCAGGGTTTGTCAGCAGCTTCACTTGAGTAATCATTTTCTCACGGCTATCAAAGGCAAAATTATTGCGATTGAAATCATTACTATAACGGCTGGCTTCTTCATCCAGCGTTTGTGGACGTTGCAGTAATTGGTTAATGAGTGCCTGTTTGTATTGTTCAAAATCAGCCGGTTTCATTTCACGCAACCGCTTCTCAGCTTGTGGATAGAACACCAGATAGCGCTGGTAAAGATAATCAGGCTGTTTGCTATTACTTTGCAGTAAGAAACCTAAGCCCCATTGACGCCCAACTGACATTGGGAAGGCAAATACCGCGTAGCCGAGTTGCTCTGCTGTGCGAAGTTGATCATAGAACCACGGCTGAACAATTTGTCCCAGCAATGCACTGCGCGCCATGCCCTCAATTTCTGTATAGCCGGTCGGTACATAGACGGCCGCCAGAGCCGCATCTGAGCTGCTGCCAATCCGTTCCATGTTGGCAAGCTGAGCTTTATCAACAATAACATCCTCACCAGTCCACCAGGTTGTCCCAGTCAAGTTGAGCTGTTTTTTCAATGAGTCAGTCAGAGAAATTACCTGCTGGGCAGTCATATTACCCACTGCCAATACTTCTACCGCAGACTGTTTTAGCAAGTCATCACGGTAGGTTATGACATCTTGCACACTGATGGTGTCTAGCAATTTACGCCGCTCGCTACGTTCTGCATAAGGAACATGAGACAGTAATTTGGCCGGCTGAATTGCCAGCTCATAAGCTTTGCCTTTCTCGGCAACTTCCAGTTGTTCACGATACCAAGACTTAGCCTGTGCCAATCTCTCTTTTGTCGGAGTGAAACTGGAGTAGCCCTCCACCAAAGAAGTCAGCAACTGCGGCATCCGCTGAGTGAAGCCATTCGCACTGACATACAAACCATTATTCGGCGCAGTAGAGAAGCTAATCCCACCGATTGAGGCCTGATAACTCAGCTCATCGAGTGATAAGCCGGCCAAATAATCAGTCAAAGCAAAAAGAACCTGATGACGGGCAGTATCCAGAGCATGGGGATTACGGAAAGCCACAGAAATATCGGCTTTCGGCTCGTCAGCAAAATACTGGCTTGGCATATAGAACACACGTAGCCCCGGTTGCTCTGCTACTTGCTGTGGTTGAGTGATATTTTTATCAGCTTTGATTAAGGAGAAATCATCCGGAATATAGGGGTTCAGTGCCGGTAAACTCAATGTGATGTCTTTCCCCAACTTTTGCCATTCTTGCATCTCTTGCGGGCTGATTTTATTGACCTGATAAGGGGCATCAACAAAATAGGCTACTTTATTGTGGGGTTCTTCTGGGCTGACAAACCAAATACGAGCATTTTCCGGTGTCATTTCAGCCAGTCGCGCAGCAATAGCTTTCGGATCATAGTGATCAGCCAGATAAGGGGCATCCAGTACATGCGCGACAGGCACCCGCAACATCATGTCGACCAGCCACTCGATGTAATCCATATCCCGAGTGATTGAGGGGTAGCGGAAATCCAAATTCAATACATGAGCAATTTCATCGAAATAGCTCTTTTTAATACCATCTTTGTGCAGCATGTTGATGTAATCAAAAATAGCGGCCACCACGACATCACGGTTAGCCAGGCCTTTATCTGTGAGTGATACAGAAATGGAGAATACACCGCCATTTCTATCCACCATCGGGTCAGCACCAGCATTGATGGCATCTGCCAGCCCTTGTTTTTGCAACCAGTCAGACAAGGTATCTTTGCTACGATTACCTATTAAATAGCTAATATAGGTATCTGTTTTACTGCGAAATTCTGCACTGTTATTTTCAATGCGGAATTCTACTTTTAGCTGCTTGCGAGGTTGAGCAGGAACATAATGAATAATAATGCCGGTTTGATCCGGAGTGACCGCAGGTACTGTAATTGCGGGTACTTTTGCACCCCGATTAGGGATTCGACCAAAGGTATCAGCGGCTAATTGTGCCAACTTATCTAAGGACTGATTGCTATACAGCACGCCCACCATCAGGTTAGCTGAGTAATAATGGTGATAGAAGCTCAGCAGCTCATCATGTAATTTGCCGTCTGGTTTATCTTTCAGTGTGTCCAGATTGCCGCCGGAAAAACGCGCACTGGGGTGAGCCGGATTTAAGGTTTCCGCATTCACTTGGGCCATACGCATACCATCGCGGGAACGGGCCATCGTCAATTCAGCATTTACCGCATTACGTTCACGGTCGGCATTAATGGGGTCTAACAGCGGCTCAGCAATTGCATCAGCCAAACGGTCAACCGCCGGGGCCAATGCATCATTTTCAATTTCAAGATAATAAGCGGTTCGATAAGAAGCTGTGCTCGCGTTATGGCTACCACCATGTTTTTTCAAGAATTCAGAGAAGCTGCCGGGTTCAGGGAAACGTTTAGAGCCCATCAGTAACATATGTTCTAAATAATGAGCTAATCCCAACTGATTATTAGGATCTTCCAGAGATCCCACAGGCAATGCCAAGGCAGCTAAGGATTTAGGTGCTTGCTCATCAGAAACCAACAACACGGTCATACCATTAGGCAATTTTATTGCCTGATATTTGCGCAAGTCGTGTTCACTTTTGTGAATAGCTTCTGCCAGTGGTTGCCATGCAGGAGTATCAGCCCAACTCAGTGGAACCAGCAAACCTAATAAGAAAAATATGCCAATAATGCGGGCAAACTGTTTATGCATTCCGTTTCTCCCCTAACCCCTTAAAGTTGCCGCTAAAACGCGTATCCGGCTTCTTGTATACAATATGTATGAAAATCTTGTTTAGTCATGCGCAGCTATCACGCCTTATTATGGCGGGCTATTGGTAATAAATAACGTTCAGTTTCATGTAATATCGTGTCGAGATGTTGGTTATCCATCAGGCGGAATACCCTTTGTATATAGTTATCCTCACTTTCCCCGGCAATCCGTTGGTCACCTTGCCAAACCTGTAAAAGTTTCATTCGAGCTTTGGTTTGTGTTTCTTCATCCCACAAAATTTGACCAGATTCACGATCAAAACACTGACTCAACCAAGCCCAGCCACTTTTACTCAGCAACAATAAAGGTTCGCACATACCTTGCTGATAGCCACTGATTAGCTGCTGTAAATATTTCCGTGCTTCATCACAATCCAGTGAGGCATAACGCCATGCGGTTCCTTTGCGGCCATACATCCGGCTTTCACCCTCACCGCCTGCGGCGCAATACACCAAATGCTCAACCCACAACAAAAGCCCATCGACCGCAGTTAATGCCGCTGGCCGCCAACGAATTAAGCCGTCCTCCTGAATCTGATGAATCCATCCCGTAAGCGTGGTATCTCCAAATTCAATATTCAGCTCAATACTGTGACTCTCTTTACGTTCAGCACGAATTTGTTCAGCTAATGGCAGCATTTCCTCTTGCTGACTTTCCCAGTAAAGCTCACCGAAAGAACCATAAGGAAGGTTACCCGCCGCACGGGCACGGCTGAAAACAGTATTAATATCACTTTCTTCTATCAGCGCATCCAGTAGTTGAGTATTAAACTGATAGCGGTTGAGGTTATCTAAGATAAAAGGTTCTTCATCCGGTAACTCCGTTTCTTCAATAACGAAATTTACCCCCAGCCGACGTTGGAAAAATGCCCTCACAGGGTGGCGATAAAAACGGATTAATTCATCAAGAGTGATTTCAGGCAAAGGTTCGGGTGACAAAGGCTGATTAAATTCTGGGTGTGCCAATCCCGTGGATTCCGCAGAAGGTAGCCATTCAGCGGCATAACTCTGTAGCTCACTGTTTGGGATAAAATTTTCTGCTGCAAACGGCATTCGTGGATGCCAACATAGCAAATGCTCAATAACCCGTTTGGCACTGTCATCAGCACTGAACTCTTCATCACCAGGCAAGTGATAACTTTGCGAAATATATTCAATCAACTCACTAACCAGCACTGAAGGATAGCGTTTGCTGTTGTCTTGAATCGAGCGCCCGATATAGCTGATATAAAGCTGTTGCTGGGCAGAGAGTAATGCCTCCAGGAATAGGTAGCGGTCATCATCACGGCGGCTGCGGTCACCACGGCGAACCTGTTTAGCCATCAAGTCAAAGCCCAACGGCGGCAGGGTTCGTGGGTAAACACCATCATTCATCCCCAATAAGCACACCACTTTAAACGGGATGGAGCGCATAGGCATCAGCGTACAGAAATTGATGGGTCCAGCGAGGAAACGCTGGCTAATACGCTCATTATCCAGGCGCGAAGCCAGTTCATCCCGTAGCAGATTCAGTGGCACGATATCCGGATATTGAGCAGCAATACCATAGCTGATGACCTTCTGCCATTGCTGTTCAATCAGTACCAGCACCGCTTCCGTATCATTATCGGGTTCAAAGAAAGTATCTAATAATTGGCGACACAATGGCAGCCATTCACTGAGTGCGCGGGATTCACTTAATTGCTGCCGCCACTGACTCAGTTGCATCAACATATCTGCTAATTGCCCGGCCAGTTCAGCCGCCAAACCACTGGATTCATCATAGGGCAGAACCCCTTGCCAATCACCGGCAGTGCTATCCATGGCATAGCCGAGTAACATGCGGGTTATGCCAAAATGCCAGGTATGTTGGCCGGTGGCGGGCAGAGATAATTCACGCACATTGTCATCATCTAATCCCCAGCGGATACCGGACTCGCCAACCCATTGCCGCAAACGGCGCAATCCATCTTCAGTGATACCAAACTTATTGGCTAAAGCGGGCACTTCCAGCAGTGCTAATACCTGCTCAGAAGTAAAACGGCTCTGGGGCAAGTCGAGCAAAGTAATAAAAGCCTGAAGTGCGGGGTGAGCCTGGCTAGCCTTGCGGTCTGAAATTGCAAAGGGTACATAGCGCTCCCCGCTAGCATTACCAAATGTAGCCTGAATATAGGGGGTGTAGCTGTCAATATCTGCGACCATAACAATAATATCGCGCGGAGTCAGATCTGGAGAATCCTCCAATAACTTCAGCAAGTTATCTTGTAAAACTTCCACTTCGCGTTGTGGGCTGTGGCACACATGCAGGCTAAGGGAGCGGTCCCTGAGTTCCAAAACACGCTTTTGGTGACTATGGGCTAAGGTTTCTGGAGTGATGCCAATAATCGCGTGGTCTTCCAGCTCCAGCATGTCATGCTGAATACCATGTAAGAGATTATCCGGCTCAATATCAACAAAAGCATGAACCTCTTGGATTTCATCAACCTGAGATAATAAATACATGTGGTCACGACCAAGCCGCCCCCATGAGGCTAACAGCGGGTTACTAAGATTTTGCTCACCATCATCATTAAATAGCTGCTCGGCTTGTTCAGGGTGACGAAAGAGTTTTACTTCCGTCGACGCACTTTCAGCCGAATCACGATAATGCCTGCGTTTGCGGCTTTGTAATTTAGCCAAAAACGTATAATCCTGAATATCACCCCAGAAATAGCGGCATGGATTAGTAAACATCAAGTGAATATCAATGTGTTTACCCAGCGCTTGCAAGGCTTGTAAATAGATTGGGGGTAATGCAGATATGCCGCAAATGAATACTCGTTTGGGCAACCCTGCCGGGCAAACGTCTGATTCGAGAAGTGTGCGGATAAAACGCTGATAGAGATTGGCACGGTGCCATTCAGGTTGTTCTAACTGGCGAGTATAGCGAGTTAATTCGACCCATAGCAAAGCTTGCCACTGCTGAGCATCATCCAGATTATCAATCAATTGGCCTCGTTCCCAACTCTCCAGCCATTCTGGGCGATACACCAAATATTGGTCAAAAAGGTCGGCGACTCGTGCCGCCAGTTGGTGAATCTTACGTTTATCGTTATCGTCACTTAAATAGCGTTTCATCGCAGAAAACACCGGATTTTCCAGTAATTCCGGTAATAACCACATGAGTTTCCATGTCATTGCATCTTTGCTAAATGCGCTTTCTTTCGGAATACCGGGTAACACACGGGTAAACATGTCCCAGATAAAGGTAGCGGGCAGTGGAAACTCAATATTGGCTGCAATACTAAATTGTTGAGCCAATTGCATTTGCAGCCATTGAGCCATACCAGGGCTTTGAACAAGCACCACTTCTTGCTGGAAAGGATTATCCAACGGTTCTCGTTCTATCAGCGCAGTCGTTAGCGCTTTGAGTAAATCCAATTGATTAGAATGATAAACCGTGAACATGATGGCTCCCTTAAAACTCGATGAAGAATATCCATAAATGATTAAACCAACTGACCACCACTTGCGGATAAATCCTGAAGTTTAATACTCTAACTTGATAATGAGTGAGTGCAATAGGTTATCTTCATTATCATATTTATAGCTGCGTGGTTAGCCGCCCTCACTCACAATGCAAAACCACCGACTTAATTCTGCCTGCTGCTTAGATTGCATTTTCAGGATGAATGTAAACTCCGTACAGTCCCCATCAATTCGATTTATAAGCTGGTGATATTGCCAGTTAGGCTTCATTCCCGAGGTAAGCGCTTTGGTGGCTTCACCACCGCTACTTTCAATATGTTGATTAAGCAAAGACCACGCCTGGCGTTGCTGCCACAAAGAGGAAAAACCCTGCAAAAGTGCCTGATGGTATTGCAGTAACCCCAGGAGTGAGACCGAGAAAAAAAGTGCGGCAATTAAAACCTCTGGGAGACTAAACCCTTGTTGATAAATGGAATTCCCTAACTTTTTGGTATGTCGATATCCTACTAAAGACAAAATTGTACATCCTTATACGGGCAAAAATCTGACCAACCATGAGCAACCTTAACCAACCGATGTTCTCCTCTAGCCCCCTGGCTGGAATGCAGTTTGACACGTTGATAGAGCATCAGCGGCGATAGTATTCCGGGAGATTGACTCTCACCCCTGAGGATAAAAAAACCGGGCAGCGAGGCTGGTTTAAGACAGGCTTTTAAACCATATTGTAGGTGCTCATTGCAATGCCATGTTGAACTGGCCTGCCACGGCATACTGAATGACCACCTTTGCCCCGCCCCCCAATTCAATGATGATGCCGCCTGATTAAAGGCCCGTAAATGGTGCTGTTCCTCCGCTGTAATATGTTGAACATTATCCAATTGCCGGTGTAAAGCTGATAACAGAAATAAACCCAGAGAAAAAAGGGTAGCAACAGCAGCCAAGGTACTTGTTCCCCGTTGATGGTCACATCTCATAAATTATTCCCACGGATGGTATAACTCAGTTGCCGATGTATTGCCGGGTTACCGGTGTTTTGACCCGCCAGTTGCACGCGATAAACCTGACCCGGAGTTTGCTGCAGTAATGGCGTAACAGAAAAGTGCGTGATGGTGATGTTTTGTGGATCAAACAGTTTTTCCCAACCACTGCCAGAACAATTCAGCTCGCCGCGCTGACCTTCTAATGCTTTATTGCGTAGCCGGTAACCAAAGTATTCAGATTCCTGATGTTTCTCCCCTTCCCACCGACCATTGCGGTTGAGGTCATAAGCAACAATCAAGCAAGAGTTTGCCACTTCCCCTGGATAATGTTGTGTAGCAATCGCGTTGCCCTGGCACTCACCGTGACAAAATCCAGCCCGCCGCAGGTCTTTTTCCAGTACATCCATAGTCTGGCTCAGCGCTAACTCCAGATGATAGTGCTGTTGTAACTTTGTTATTTGCTTGTGTAACCGGGGGAAAGTCTGGGTGGCAGCCATAATAATCAAACTACCAACACTCAGCGCCAGCATCATTTCGGGCAGGGTAAAACCCGTAATACGTTTATGTGAAAAGTAACCTGATACGGCAGCCTCTGGTTTTTTTATCATTGCTAGCATAAATGAATACCCGATATTGATTGCTTATCGCTGCATAGCCTCATTCGCCCGCGACTAGAGATAATTAGCCGAATCCCCCCAGCCGGATTACTGAGCATTATATTTCCTGCTTGTGCCGTATTTCTTATACCAAAGAAACCCATTTCTTTTTTCAAAGGAATCGTAATAGAAACATCAAGATAAGGTGGAATAAACACTGAACTATCTAATGACGAACAGGGCATAACAGGCTTATCACCACTGCCTAAACACCCCTGACCCTCTTGCTGTACCCATAACAATGCCGTGTTGTTACTGCGATTAGTTTTGGCCTGTAAATGAGTTAGAAAGGCAAGTAGCTGACGAGCACTGTCCGCGAGCCTCTCCCGTTGCCGATAATGATGCCAATTTTGTCCCCCCCACACGGCCATAATGCCGGCTAAGGCAATGACTAACAGCAGCTCAATGAGGCTTATACCATTTTGTTTTTTAAGGATATTATTTTTATACATCGCAGTTTATTGAGCCGTAGGTTGGTTTTCATGGCGTGAGTTTACCTCGTGAAAGTTTGATATCCAGCAGCGGTTTACTCAGGCTGGAAGAGGTGCGCAAAGTTTTTTTATTGGCGACAGAGATACAAAAATGGGTGCGGCACAGCTCGCATTTTTACAACTGGGAGGATGATTGTAGTTAAGAGGATGATGGTAATTGAGAGGATAACCTGACCGGAGCCGTAATAGCTCCGGTCAGCAGATGAGATAGTTAGATAGCAATCGGCGCTTTAATGCCGGGGTGAGGGTCATACCCTTCAATTTCAAAATCGTCGAAACGATAGTCAAACAATGAATCAGGTTTACGTTTGATAATCAGCTTCGGTAATGCCCGTGGTTCGCGGCTCAATTGCAGATGTGTCTGATCAATATGGTTGCTGTATAAGTGCGTATCACCACCCGTCCAGACAAAATCCCCCACTTCCAAATCACATTGCTGCGCCATCATATGCACCAATAATGCGTAGCTGGCGATGTTAAATGGTAAACCGAGGAACACATCGCAAGAACGTTGATATAGCTGACAAGACAGCTTGCCATCAGCCACATAGAACTGGAAGAAAGCGTGGCATGGTGCCAAAGCCATTTGATCCAATTCACCGACATTCCATGCAGAAACAATGATACGGCGGGAGTTTGGGTCTTGCTTGAGCTGGTGCACCACTTTACTCAATTGGTCAATCTGGCGGCCATCAGCTGCGCCCCAGGCGCGCCATTGCTTACCATAAACCGGGCCAAGGTCACCGTTTTCATCCGCCCATTCATCCCAAATTGAGACATTATTTTCCTTCAGATAAGCAATATTGGTATCGCCATTGAGGAACCATAACAGCTCATGGATGATGGAACGTAAATGGCAGCGCTTGGTGGTCACCAGCGGGAAACCATCTTGTAAATTGAAACGCATCTGATGCCCAAAAATTGACACCGTCCCAGTACCGGTACGGTCATCTTTAGGAGTGCCTTCTTCCAGCACTTTTTTCATCAAATCCAGATACTGTTTCATGTTACCTCACGAAAGTTGTTGCGCAGGACGGCGATACGCCCAAATCATCATAATGATACCGGCCAGAATCATAGGCACAGAGAGAATCTGCCCCATGCTGATCACGCCGTCGAACAAGCCGAGCTGGGCATCTGGCTGGCGGAAACATTCAACAATAATACGGAACGCGCCATAACCAATCAGGAACAGGCCGGAAACACTGCCCATCGGGCGCGGCTTGCGGATAAATAAGTTCAGGATGATAAACAACACCACCCCTTCCAGAATCATTTCATACAGTTGCGATGGGTGGCGCGGCAATACACCATATTGATTGAAAATCGCCTGCCATTTAGCCGGGTCGGCGGCAACAATCGCAATATCTTCCCCCCGAGAGGTCGGGAACAGCATTGCCCATGGGGTATCTGTCGTGACACGGCCCCACAGCTCGCCATTGATAAAGTTACCCAAACGGCCGGCACCTAAACCAAATGGAATCAATGGAGCCATAAAATCAGCAACCTGGAAGAAATGGCGCTTGGTGCGGCGAGCAAACCACAGCATCACACAGATAACACCAATCAGACCGCCGTGGAATGACATGCCGCCATCCCATACCTTAAACAGGTACAGTGGATTATCGAGGAACATCGGCAGGTTATAGAACAGAACATAACCGACACGACCACCAACAAACACCCCGAGGAAACCGGCGTAAAGCAGATTTTCGACTTCTTCTTTGGTCCAGCCACTACCCGGTTTATTGGCCCGACGAACCGCCAACCACATCGCGAAGACAAAGCCCACCAAATACATCAGGCCATACCAATGCAGGGAAACCGGGCCAATGGAGAAAATGACCGGATCAAATTTAGGAAACGCCAGATAGCTATTGCTCATCTATCACCACGAAATATCTCTTGTTTTGAGAAAATTAATGTTCTTGCCCGGTTAGGGCGACAGGTAGCGCATAATAGCATAGGGCTGGGGGTGTCTGGGCTGCACCAAACAGAAAAGTTCTGTAAACCCAGCCGATGCTATTTATTACCGCGAAGTTTTTTACCATTGAAAAGTTATTTACCACCGCGAATCAGGCCCCCTAGCCCTTTGCGCTCCATAAATGCCGCAGTTAAATGGCGTACATCAGTGGTCATTTGCGCGCTTAATACCCGCTCGGCCAGAGCTTGTGCATCCACTAAATCGATATTCCGCAGCAGGTATTTAATGCGCGCCACACTACGGCCATTCATGCTGAGATTGCGATAACCTAACCCGACCAGCAATAAAGCGCCCATAGGATCACCGGCCATTTCACCACACAAACTGACTTGCAGGCCAGATTGGGTCGCCTGCGTCAAGATGTGGCTAAGCACTTGTAGCATCGCGGGGTGTAAACTGTCATACAGTGAAGCCACGCGGGTATTATTGCGGTCTACCGCCAGCAAATATTGGGTCAGGTCGTTGGTGCCGACCGAGATAAAATCAACCCGCGATTTCAGATACGGCAGCATAAATATCATGGCTGGCACTTCAACCATCACGCCCAGTTTTGGCTGGGGTAATTCATGGCCCAGAAGTTCTTGAACTTCACGACCCGCACGATCAATCAGGCGTTTTGCCTCGTCGACCTCTTCCAAACTGGTGATCATCGGCAATAAAATCCCCAGATTGCCGGTTCCAGCATTGGCTCTAAGCATCGCTCTGACTTGGATCAAAAAGATCTCGGGCTGATCGAGAGTGACACGGATGCCGCGCCAGCCCAGACAGGGATTCTCTTCACTGATAGGCATGTAAGGAAGCTGTTTATCAGCACCGATGTCCAGTGTTCTGAGTGTTACCGGTTTGTTCGGGTAAAGCTGCAACATGCCCTGATACTGCGCCACTTGCTCTTCCTCTGATGGGAAGCCACTTTGCAGCATAAACGGGATTTCGGTGCGATATAGGCCCACGCCATCCACTCGTCCCCCCAGTAGTTGCTCATGTTCCGGGCTAAGACCCGCATTCAGCATCACCTGAATCCGCTCACCACTTCTCAGGGCGGCGGGTTGTTCAACATCATCTTCAGCCAGTTTGCTAAGTTCAATCTCTTCCGTGACCAGCCGTTGATACTCTTTGACCAGCACCGGCTCAGGATCAACCAGCACTTCACCACGATAACCATCAACAATCAGTAACCGCTGATTCAGTAACGCGGGTTGAATATCCGCGCCCATGACCGTCGGGATCCCCATGGCGCGCACTAAAATGGCGGCATGGGAGTTAGCCGCGCCATCACGCACCACAACACCGGCGAGGCGATCCTGTGGCACTTCGGCCAAGAGTGTGGCGGTTAGCTCATCAGCCACCAGAATAAAACGCTCAGGCCACTGACTGGCCCCAGAGGGGCTGTCGTCGAGATGAAATAGCAAGCGCTGGCCTAATGCTCGCAGATCACTGGCGCGCTCGCGCATATAAGTGTCTTGCAAGCTGGCAAACTGCGCAGCAAATTGTTCGACTACTTGCTTAACTGCCCATTCCGCCACGGATCCGGCGTCAATTTGAGCAAAAAGTTCGCGCTTTAGGCGGGCATCATTAAGCAAGTGGGAATAGAGATCGAAAATCGCCGCGCTCTCTTTTTGTGAGCTGGCGGCAAAGCGCTTACTGAAACGGCGGAATTCGGCCGCAGCCTCTTCCAGCGCTTGGGTTAGACGTTCGCGTTCTTGGGCGGTATCGAGTGTCGAGGCTTCATAAACCAAATCCAGGGAAGGCTGCGAAGTATCCTGCCAGCCCTCGGCAACCGCAACACCGGGAGCCGCAGCGAGTGCGCGGATCCGCGTCTGGCGATATTGGCCAAAAATAGCATTTAGCTGAGATTGAGAAAGGATGCCCGCCAGTTGCGTTGCCAGCGTGACCATGAACGACTCTTCGCTCTCATCAAACTGACGATGCTCACGTTGCTGAACCACCAGCACGCCGAGTAATTGACGGCGATAAATAATAGGAACCCCGAGAAACGCCCGGAAGCGGTCCTCTTTGACTTGGGGAACATATTTAAAACTGGGGTGGCTCTGAGCATCTGCCAGGTTGATTGGCTCGGCCAGACGCCCGACTAGCCCGACGATACCCTCGTCAAAGGCCAGCGTAATGGTGCGACCACGGGGCTTTTTCAAACCCCGTGTCGCCATCAGGTAATAACAACGGCGGTCATTGTCTGCCAGATAAATCGAGCAAACTTCCGTGTCCATCGCCAGACAGGTTTCATTGACCAACAGCTCTAACGCATCCGTTAGGCTGGTTGCCATCGCCACTTTCTCAACTATTTCTCGCAAACGCGTGAGCATGATCGGCTTAACTTAACCTCTTTTACGACGATAAGCGGGTGGTACCCGTGGCGGAGCAATCTCCTGCACAGGCATTACAGTAGTTGCAAACTCTTTCATCACGCGGCGATAAACATCCCGTTTAAAAGACACCACCTGACGCACCGGATACCAATAACTGACCCATCGCCAGCCATCAAACTCCGGAGTGCTGCTGCGCTGCATGTTGATATCGGCTTCATTACACATTAACTGTAGTAGAAACCATCGCTGTTTTTGGCCGATGCACACCGGCTTTGTATCCCAACGCACCAAACGTTTTGGTAATTTGTAACGTAACCAGTTACGGGTTGAAGCCAGAATTCGGACATCCTTTTTGTTAAGTCCTACCTCTTCAAAAAGTTCACGATACATTGCCTGCTCTGGTGTTTCACCGGGATTTATCCCGCCTTGAGGAAACTGCCAAGAGTGCTGACCGTAACGCCTGGCCCACAACACTTCTCCCTGCCGATTACAAATTACGATACCCACGTTCGGGCGGTAGCCATCATCATCGATCACCGGACTACCTCGATAAGCTTAAAACTCAAAGATGCTCTGATTGTTTCACACTAGCAACAGGCGGTAAACCACTGCTTATCCGCCAGCCAAACCTGATAACTCTGGGATAACTCACAGATATTGGCAAAGTTATAAACACCCTGGGGTCTACACTCGCTATTTTATTCACTTTTTCTGTGGATATAGGTGTGCAGAACTCTAGGGAAAAGCAGGTACAACTCATTTTAACGCAATTATACGCTAAAAATATCCAAAAAAATAAGTGATTAATTTCAATGAAATAACAGGTTTCCCACAGGTATACACACCCCATAAATGTGATCTGTATCCGTTTTAGATCTGAGGCTGGCTAAAGATCCATCAATGCAGTTTTTATCCACAGATAATGAGGCAAAGTTGTGCAAAAAAGAGAAAAACTCGCAAAAAAACCTGTCGTCAAGGCTGTAAATTGAACCAGTGATCATGATTTATTGGGGTTATCCAATAAATCTGTGGATAAATAGGTGTAAGATCCTGTTCATTATTCCTGTCAGCAGGTGTACAAGATAGCCAAAATAAAAGTATTTCCAGTAGGGATGGAAAGAAAACTTCCGTTAAATCATGCTATTATTCATTTGTGCTGGACTGGATAACAATACATCTACGGTCACTTTTATTTCAGCTTGTTTTTTAACCGACTTTAGCAGGTTTCCACTCTATGTCTGTTTATTCACTGCCCCCGGCACCACCCACTGATGAACATCAACTTTTTCAACGTGCTGAATCATTATCAGGTTTTACTCTCGGCGAATTGGCCATCAGAGCGGGCTGGAATATTCCAGCTGATTTAAAACGCGTCAAAGGCTGGGTGGGTATGTTGCTAGAATTCTATCTGGGGGCCAGCGCAGGCAGTAAACCTGAACAGGATTTTGCCGATATTGGTATCGAGCTGAAAACCATTCCTATCAATACCCAAGGCAAGCCGCTGGAGACAACTTTCGTCTGCGTCGCCCCACTGACTGGTAATAGCGGTATCACCTGGGAAAGCAGCCACGTGCGGCACAAGCTCGCCCGGGTGTTGTGGGTGCCGGTCGAAGGGGAGCGGCAAATTCCGTTAGCGCAACGCCGTGTGGGCGCGCCTTTATTGTGGAGCCCTAATGAGGAAGAGGAAGAATTACTGCGATGCGATTGGGAAGAGTTAATGGATCTTATCGTTTTGGGTAAAGTGGAAACCATCACCGCTCGCCATGGCGAAGTATTGCAGTTGCGTCCGAAAGCGGCCAACAGCCGTGCATTGACTGAAGCCATCGGCGAACATGGGCAGCCTATCATGACGTTACCTCGTGGTTTTTACCTGAAAAAGACCTTTACCGGCCCGATGCTGGCCCGGCACTTTTTGCTTTAACAGACGAATCTGATTATTCCGATTAATGAATAAACGCGTATAATTGTATTTTTGTGTTTCCGTAAGGTGTAAGGCACGATGTTTGAATGGATTGCCGATCCAAATGCCTGGTTGGCGCTAGGCACACTGACTATCCTTGAGATCGTTCTCGGCATAGACAATATTATTTTCCTTTCTTTAGTGGTTGCAAAATTACCTAAAGCGCAGCAAAACAAAGCCCGCCGAATTGGTTTGGCCGGAGCAATGTTAATGCGTTTGGCATTACTTGCTTCTATTGCTTGGGTGATCCGCCTGACAGAGCCGTTGTTTACGGTGGCCGGTCATGGCATTTCCATGCGAGATCTCATTTTGCTGCTGGGTGGTTTGTTTCTGATTTGGAAAGCCAGTAAAGAAATTCATGAAACCATTGAGGGCAGTGATACAGAGCACAGCAGCAATGCCAGCTCTTTTTTTGCGGCTATCGTGCAAATCATGCTGTTGGATATCATTTTTAGCCTGGACTCGGTGATAACCGCGGTGGGGCTGTCAGACCATCTGTTTATTATGATGGCCGCTGTTGTCATCGCCGTGGGTGTGATGATGTTTGCCGCCCGGCCGATTGGTGAATTTGTTAACCGCCACCCATCCGTCAAAATGCTGGCATTATCTTTCTTGATTCTGGTCGGATTTACCCTGATGTTGGAAAGTTTCCAGATTCACATTCCGAAAGGTTACATCTACTTCGCCATGTTCTTCTCAATGGGTGTTGAAACTCTTAACCTCATGCGCGGGAAGAAAAATAAGCTAGCGAAATAAAAATATCGCGGGTGCGATTCGTCGCACCCGTTTCCCACTATTTTCTGCACTTTTTCCTTGTCCTCTTCCCCCTGCCGCAGTGCTTAGTTATAGTCGGATAAGGCGGGTTTGACTTAGCCTGATAACTTCAGACACAAAGGAAGGTCGGCAATGCAATATCATCGTATTCCCCACAGTTCATTAGAAGTAAGCCTGCTGGGTCTGGGCACCATGACTTTTGGTGAACAAAACAGTGAAGCCGATGCCCATGCTCAACTGGATTACGCCGTTGCAGCCGGTATTAACTTGATTGATACCGCAGAAATGTACCCGGTTCCCCCAAAGCCAGAAACCCAAGGGTTAACTGAGCAATACATTGGTAGCTGGATAAAAGCTCGCGGTAGCCGAGACAAAATCATTTTAGCCAGCAAAGTATCCGGGCCATCACGCGGAAGTGATAAACCCATTCGCCCCAATATGGCGCTGGATCGGAAAAATATTCGTGTCGCGCTGGAAGAGAGTCTCCGACGCCTCAATACCGATTATCTTGATATTTATCAGTTACATTGGCCGCAGCGAGAAACCAACTGTTTCGGTAAGTTGAATTATCATTACAGTGAACAAACCGCTGTTGTCACCTTGCTCGAGACACTGGAGGCCCTGAACGAACAGGTGCGCGCCGGTAAAATCCGCTATATCGGCGTCTCGAATGAAACACCTTGGGGTGTGATGCGTTATCTGCAACTGGCTGAAAAACATGATTTACCGCGTATCCTGTCGATTCAAAACCCCTACAGTTTGCTTAACCGCAGTTTTGAAGTGGGTTTAGCCGAGATAAGCCAACACGAAGGTGTGGAGCTGCTGGCTTATTCTAGTTTGGCGTTTGGTACTCTGAGCGGTAAATACCTGAATGGCGCACAACCTGCCGGGGCGCGTAATACTTTATTCAGCCGATTCACTCGCTATACTGGGCCACAAGCTCAGTTAGCGACAGCTGAATATGTGGCGCTGGCCAAACGTCATGGACTGGATCCGGCGCAAATGGCGCTGGCTTTCGTGCGCCAGCAACCTTTTGTTGCCAGCACATTGTTGGGTGCAACCACACTGGAACAACTGAAAAGTAATATTGATAGCCAAAATGTGGTGTTGGATCAGGAAGTATTAAATGCATTGGAAGAGATTCACACCCGCTTTACCTTCCCGGCACCTTAAATTCCTCGAGTAAAAATAGCCGCCAATACGCTGAGGAATCGCCAGAAAAGCGAGCTGGCATAGAGAAAATATGACCGACTGATTATGCAACCATTTCAGGAAAAAACTCTATGCCGACTCGTAAAGTTATACATGAACTATACTCTAGCAGTCTGTGATAGCGCTGATATCAGCCTATCCACAACCTTATTTCGTGTTCTTTATTGATAATACGGGGTATAAAATGGCAAAAAAACCCAATATTTTATTAGTACACGGCGCATTGGGCGACGGCTCTCACTGGCGTCATGTTATTCCTACGCTACACAATAAGGGCTATGACGTATACGCGGTACAAAACCCGCTGACATCGTTAGCCGATGATGTGGAACGCACAAGAAAACTGGCTGAATCATTGGACGGCCCCACTATTCTGGTAGGCCATTCCTATGGTGGGATGGTGATTTCGCAACTTGGCGACTTACCGCATGTGGTTGGGCTGGTCTATGTAGCCGCCTTTGCGCCAGATAAAGGCGAAAGCCTTGGCAGCATTTTCCAGTTGCGTGACCTCCCCTCTGGAGCTGCCAATTTGGTTCCGGATAAGGACGGTTTTGTTTGGCTCAAACGGGACAAATTCCACGAAAGTTTCTGTCACGACTTAGACAAAACCGAAGCTATCGTGATGGCCATCGCGCAGAAACCGACCTCTGGTCATTGCTTTGAAGCCGTCTCGGCAGAACCGGCGTGGAAAACCAAACCCAGTTGGTATCAAATATCCAATCAGGACCATATGATACCGCCAGAAACTCAGCAGTGGTTTACTGAGCGAATGAAACCGCAGAAAACTATTCGTCTGGACTCCAGCCACGCGTCTCTGGCGAGCCATCCCAATGAAATCATTGCGTTAATTGAAGATGCAGCTAAAGGCCATTGACCTGCGTTTACGCCGCAGGCCGATAGCGCCGGGGCGACCGGGGCGCTTTAACCCCTGTCGCAAATACCGATAACATGCCCTGATTGATGCAACCATGGCATTCACGCGCGGTGCTATTGTAGCCTTTCGTTTTGATGACTTTATCATTTTGCTGCTTTATGCCGTTGTTGCCGCCACTGCCAACCCCAGAGCAGCGCTATCGCCAGTGCAAATATCACGCCGAAGCCAACCCCTACCGCCACCACGGGTACGCCGAGTTTCACCACCACCGAGAACACGCCCAACATCAGCAGCATCGCAGTGTTTTCACCGAGATTTTGCACCGCAATAGCATTGCCCGCACCGACACTATTTTTACCGCGCTCTTGCAATAAAGCATTGAGCGGAACCACAAAGAATCCGCCCAAAATCCCGATGATAATCAATAGCGAATAAGCCATTGGCATGCTGTGTTGCAGAGCAAAAATCGCCACTGCCACACCAATCAATACCCCTGCGGGTAAGCAGCGCTTCACCGTTTTCAATGTGATAAAACGAGCCGCAGCCCCCGCCCCAACAACAATACCAATCGCCACCATGGCATTGAGGAGTGTCGGAGTCGCGTTATCCGTGATCCCTAGCGCAATAGGCACCCAGAGCACCAGCAGGAAACGCAATGTGACTCCCGCGCCCCAAAACAAGCTGGTTCCCGCCAGTGAGAAGCGAGTTTCACCATCGCGCCATAAAATCCGACAAGCCGCAAAGAAACTGCCAGTCATTGCCCGCGGCCGCCACGAGCTACCGGAGCGCGCGGCGGCTAACCTTGGGATAAACATATTCGCGACCACCGCAATAGCATAAACCAGCGCGCACACCCCCAATGCCGCCCCCAGATGCCAATCAGCCAGCACGCCCCCGGCGACCGAGCCGAGTAAAATAGCGGCGATGGTGGAAGCTTCCATCATGCCGTTAGCTTTAACCAACTGTTCTCCGGAGGTGATTTCCCCCAAAATCCCATATTTAGCGGGTGAATAGGCCGCAGCCCCCACCCCCACCAGGCTATACCCCAGAAACGGATTAAAGCCAAAGCAGATAACCAACGCACCGGCCAGTTTCAAGCCGTTCGCCACCATCATCACCCGCCCTTTGGCAAAGCTATCGGCAAATTGCCCGACAAACGGCGCTAGAATGATATAGGTCGCGACGAATGCCATTTGTAAAATTGGCTGGCTCCAGTCGGGGTATAGCTGCTGCTTAATTAATGCCAATGTGGCGAAAAGCAGTGCGTTATCGCCGAAAGCTGAGAAAAATTGCGCGCAGAGAACCGCAACCATACCCTTTGATAACAGTGGCTTACCTTCTAATACTTGCTGACTCATGCGCTCATCTCCGGATCTTCCGCCATTTTAGTTAACGTCACAAAGTCAGGTTTTCCGCTCCCCAGCAAGGGCAAGGCTTTCACCACCCGAATGTCGCGAGGGACCGCCAGTTCAGGAACCCCGCTTTCCCGCGCTGCTTTGAGTAGTTTCTCGCGAGTTATTTCATTATCAGTGGTAAACAGCACCAAAGCTTCCCCTTTGGCTCTGTCTGTTTTCGTGGCCGCAGCATGTTGTCCCGCCGGTGAAATTCGCAGTGCAAGCTGCTCGACACTCTCCAGTGAGACCATTTCTCCGGCTAATTTAGCAAAGCGCTTCATCCGGCCACGAATGGCGCAAAATCCTTGCTCATCAATTACCACAATATCCCCGGTGTCATACCAACCGGCTTCCTGCTCACCCTGAGCATTTTCGGCAGAGGGTTGCTCCAGCACCCCCGGATTTTCTACCCGCAGGTAGCCACGCATAATATTCGGGCCGCACAATTGTAAACGCCCGCCCTGCTCAATACCGGGTACCGGAATCAAGCGGGATTCCATCGCGGGCAGAATGCGGCCCACAGTATTCACTTTTGCTGCCATCGGCACGTTAATGGCCACCACTGGCGCGCATTCCGTGACGCCATAACCTTCCAAAATACGAATACCAAATTTATCCTGCCAAATCTGTTTAGTGCTATCGGATAACTTTTCAGCGCCAGCCACCACATAACGCAAGCGGGCAAAATCATACGGATGGGCAAAGCGGGCATAATTGCCCAAGAAAGTGGACGTCCCAAACAGCACGGTACAGTTGCGGTCATACACCAGTTCAGGGACTACCCGATAATGCAGCGGGCTGGGGTAAAGGAATACACGGCTGCCGGTCATTAACGGGGTGAATAAACCGACTGTTAGGCCAAAAGCATGGAACAGCGGCAGTGACGACATAAAACGGTCGCGCGGTGTGAAGTCTGCAATGGTGCGGATCTGCTCGACGTTGGCCAATAAACTGGCATGGGAATGTACCACGCCTTTCGGGTTACCCTCTGAACCGGAGGTGAACAAAATCAAGGCGCTATCGTCAGCCTGCTGCGGAACCATCGCCCGGCGTGGGCAGCATAAATGGCATAAAATCCATAGCTTATCAGCCAGAGTCACGGTGTCTTTTAAATCTTCCAGATAGACCCAATTGGCCTCTGTTACCTGCTCAGGCAAATGTGTCAGTTTGCCCTTTTCCAAGAACTGGCGCGAAGTGACGATAGTCTTCAATGAAGCTGCGGTAATGGCGCTTTTCAGACCTTTAGCACCGGAGGTGTAATTAAGCAGCGCCGGGATACGGCCCCGCAGGGTAGCGCCGAAAATCACCGCAGCCGTGATAGTCGCATTGGGCAAGAGCATCCCCACATGCTCTCCCTGCGCGGTAAAACGTTGCAGAATACGGCTGACACCTAAGATTTTCTTTAGCAGCGTTTGATAACTATCTTCTTTAAAGGAAATGTCTTCGATGCAGGGTTTAAAGCGCCCATAGCGCGTTTGTGCTGATAGCAGCGCTTCGAATAACGTTTCGCGCGGCACAATAGCCATCCGCGCCGCCATCATGATGGTGTGTAAACGCTCACCCGCCAGTACCCGGCGGTCACGGGCACGCGGAGCTTGCGGCATAGGTAAGGGGGTTGCGGGCAGCACATGAATACTGATTTGTGGCAACCAACGGACTTTTAGCACCTCGCCCAATCGGCCAAAATGGGTAAATTCAGGGCCTTCTAAACGGACAGGAACCACCATAGCGCCTGATTTCGCGGCCACAAATGCAGCGCCATCATAAATTTTCATCAATGAGCCGGTCACGGTAATTCGGCCCTCGGGAAATATCACCACCGGCCTGCCCTGCTCGACCATTCTGACCAAGTGTTTGATGACCATCGGCTTGGTCGGATCAAGCGCGACAAAATCCACATAGGGCCGCAACCAGCGCATATACCAACTTTCAGTGATGTTGGAATAGACCGCAAATACTGGTTTTATTGGGAGAAACAGGGCTAACAAAGCACCATCAAGGAAAGAGACATGATTAGGGGTAATAATCAGCTTTTGGTGTGAAAACTGGTCAGTAATACCCTCGATGGTGACGCGAAACAACCCACGAAAAAGAGCACGTAACAAGCGATAAGCCATATCTGTTTCTCTATAACTCGATGAATATGATAAGAAGAGAATACTATAATAGTGGCTGATTTATCTGTAAGAGGAGGCTGGAAATACGTGCTAAGAGGACAAATAAAAAAAAACCTACGCATCTGCGTAGGTCGGTGCAAATAAAAAACTGGCTTTAACACACAGCGTATGTTGATTATTCACCAATTAATACCTCTGGGATCACTACTGTATCTGTTTGTGTGAAACCTCTGCCAGCAAGCAATCGCAACATTTACGTGCAAAGTGTAACCAGGAGTGAACATTGTGAGTGAGCCGAAAAGTTTTGTAATTCATTAAGGTACATTCGGTGTCTTAGTATAGCGCCACCTCAACCAGGCAACTCATCGCGTTCGGGCCTTGGGTCAAACGAGAAGTGCCAATATCCAATGTCAGGACATTTGGATTACCGGATTGCTCAACTTGAGGTTGTTGACTATCAATAGATTGTTGATTGCCAATAGATTGCTGACTGCCAAAGCCGGGGTCAAACCATGCCCCGGTAGCCATCAGCACCACGCCACGAGTCACCCCATCAGTAATGCGCACCCCCGCCAGACAATTGCCGCGTAAATTACTCACTTTCACCTGGCTGCCCTCAGTTATCTCGCGGCTGGCCGCATCTTGCGGATGCATATAAAGAGTTTCGCGCCCTGCGGTTTTATTCCCCTGCGCCAAAGGGGCCGGATCAAGCTGGCTGTGCAAGCGGTCACTCGGCTGAATAGAAATCAAATGCAGCGGCCATTGTTCCGCCTGCGGTGCGCCCAGCCATTCAATAGGGGGCTTCCATTGTGCATGCGGAGCAAAATCATCATATTGATAACTGGCGATTTTTTCACTGAATAACTCAATTTTACCGCTCGGCGTCTGCAGTGGATTAACCTGCGGATCAGAGCGGAAAGCATCAAAGAAAACAAACTCTTTCTGTGGGGCCGGTAAGTCCACATGTCCCCGTTGCCAGAAAGTATCAAAATCAGGCCATTCCACCCCATGGGGCTGTTGGGCGGCACCACATTCTTGATAGATATGCTTAATCCACGCCATTTCATCGCGCCCCTCAGTAAAGGTGTCGCGATAACCGAGCCGCTCAGCCAAATCAGCAAAAATATCGAAATCGTGCCGGGCTTGATGCTGCGGGGCAATGGCCTGATGCATCGCCAAAACATAGCGGTCCCGAGACGAGCCACCAATATCATTACGCTCCAGCGAGCTGGTCACTGGCAACACGATATCGGCCATTTTAGCCGCCGGTGTCCACCAAATATCCTGCACAATCACGGTATCCGGCTTTTGCCAGCCCTCCATCAGCCGGTTTAATTGCTGATGATGATGGAAAGGGTTACCGCCCGCCCAGTGCACCAAATGAATGTCGGGGTAGGTATGAGTTTCGCCCTGAAACTGATAAGGCTGCCCCGGTTGCAGCAACATGTCACAAATCCGTGCCACGGGAATCGCCAGCCCGGATGGATTTTTCCCCACCGACATCGTTGGCCCTGGGGTATCAATTCTGGGATTGCCCACGCCATTCATTGAGCCGTGACCGAATGAGAAACCGCCACCTGGCAAGCCCACTTGCCCTAACATGGCGGATAGCGCGATTACCATCCAGTAAGGTTGCTCGCCACGATGTGCGCGCTGAACTGAATAGGAGCAAGTCATAAAGCTGCGCACACCAATAAGTTGCTGTGCTAACTGACTTATTCTTGCCGCCGGAATACCGGTGATTTCACTGGCCCAGTCTGGCGTTTTCGCGACTCCATCACTCACTCCACGAATGTAATCGGCTAATTGCTCATAACCCACACAGTGGCTAGCCAGAAAAGCACGGTCTTCTCCCCCAACCCGCTGAATTTCATATGCCAGCGCCAACATCAATGCCACATCGGTATTCGGGCGAATGGGTATCCATTCCGCATGAACAAAGTCTGGGCAGTCATCCCGCATCGGGCTGATGTTAATCACCGGCGTCCCTTTTTGCGCTAATTTCTCCAGCCAGGGTTTTAATGAGTGTTCCGCCGAACCGCCAGAGGATACTTGAGCATTTTTCAGCGCCAGTCCGCCAAAGGCGATAAACAGTTCGCAGTGCTCGACCACACTCGGCCAAGAGGTCACTCTGCCGGTCAGTGGGCTAAAAGTCCCTATCACATAGGGTAAGAAAAACTGCGCCGAACCCCAACTGTAGTTACCAAGTTGATCAACCCCCCCACCGCCACTGAAATAGAAACGCCGAACTAATGAGCGGGCGTGATGTAAACGCCCAGCAGAAGACCAGCCATAGGAGCCGGTAAATAGCCCTGATGGGCCATATTTTTCCCTCACACGGCGATTCTCTGCTGCGACTAAATCCAGTGCAACATCCCAGTCCACCTCAACAAAATCTTCCCGTCCACGCAAAGTGCGGTCACTTTTTTCCCGGTGCTGTAACCACGAGCGGCGTACTGCGGGTTTGCGGATACGTTTGTCGGAATAGACCATTGGGGCAATAGAATCCAGCAAGGGTGACGGATTGGAGTCAGCGGCAAAAGGTTCGCAGCGAATTAATTTACCATCCTCAACGACAGCAGTGTATGCGCCCCAGTGGGCAAGCTGGGGGTAACGGGTGATGGACATGGCTATCTCAGACAATTAAATAGATCATAAAAGTAACATTTACCCGGCAGTAAACCCAAAGCACAATTTTGACTAAACCTAAATATTTTGGACTAAGCGGGCACTGATGGTTTTTTTGTGCGCTGTCTGGCGGAGTGACTTTTTTTGTCGCCAATCCTGGGTAATGTTCCTAATTTTCGGTGCTGCGGTTTTTTCTCACCAAGTTGCGATCATCCCCCCTTGCGGAGCGCCCGGTTTTCCGCAAAACTGGGTGATGTAAGCGATTACCCTGAAAATTTCTGGAAGAAAAATGGCCACTATTAAGGATGTTGCCAAGCTGGCGGGTGTTTCCGTCGCGACGGTATCTCGTGTTATCAATAATTCGCCCAAGGCCAGTGAAACATCAAGAAAAGCGGTATGCAACGCCATGGAGCAGTTGCAATACCACCCGAATGCCAATGCTCGGGCGCTGGCACAACAATCAACAGAAACCGTCGGTATGATTGTTTGTGATGTATCCGACCCTTTCTTTGGCTCAATGGTCAAAGCCGTCGAGCAAGTGGCTTATGCCACGGGTAATTTTCTATTGATTGGAAACGGTTACCATGAAGAGGAAAAAGAGCGTCAGGCTATCGAACAACTGATCCGCCACCGCTGTGCCGCGCTGGTCGTCCATGCCAAAAAATTATCCGATGAAGAATTGACATCATTAATGCAGCAAATTCCCGGTATGGTGTTGATTAACCGCACTTTGCCAGGCTTTGAAACTCGCTGTGTGGCATTGGATGATCGCTACGGTGCCTGGCTGGCAACCCGCCATCTGATTCAGCAAGGTCATAAACGGATTGCGATTATTTGCTCCAACCATCAGATTTCAGATGCTATTGATCGGCTGCAAGGTTATCTGGATGCACTGGAAGAGTTTGGTCTCCCGGTAGATGACCGCTTAATTTCCTACAGTACGCCAGATGAAATCGGCGGTGAGCAAGCCATGACCGAGCTACTTGGCCGCGGCAAACATTTCACGGCGGTCACCTGTTACAATGATTCGATGGCGGCTGGAGCATTATCCGTGCTCAGTGATAACAGTATCGAGGTGCCGCAAGAGATCTCACTGATCGGTTTTGACGATGTGTTGATCTCGCGTTATCTGCGCCCTCGCCTGACCACCATTCGCTATCCGGTGGTCGCGATGGCAACTCAGGCGGCAGAATTAGCATTGGCGCTCGCCAATAATACGCCACTGCCCGAAATCACTAATATGTTCAGCCCAACACTGGTGCGCCGCCATTCAGTTGCCAGCCCACAAACTAATCTTAACTCCCCACTGGCAGATGAGTGAGGCATTGGGTCACTATGATTAAATCAGCTCTAATGCAATAAGTTCTTCGATGGTTTGGCGGCGGCGAATTAAACGCGGCTGCCCCTGTTCGAATAAAACTTCTGGTAATAATGGGCGGCTATTGTAGTTAGAAGACATTGACGCGCCATAAGCCCCGGTATCATGGAACACCAAATAATCGCCAATTTTGGCGGCGGGCAATGCGCGGGTTTCTAATCCACCACCGGCTTCTTGAGTAAACACATCCCCAGACTCGCAAAGCGGGCCTGCGACCACAGTATCAAGCAGTGGCTCGCCAGCCAGTGGGCACCCATCAGCAGGTAGCAACGAAATATGGTGGTAACTGCCATACATGGCTGGCCGCATCAAATCATTAAAGCCCGCATCCACCAAAACATAGTGTCGGCGGCCCATGTTTTTCACCGCCCGGACTTGCGCGATTAGCACACCGGACTCTGCCACCAGGAAGCGGCCGGGTTCAATTTCAAGACTGACAGCATGGCCCAAATGGGCGGCAATTTTCTCGCGAGCGCGATTCCATAAGCCATAATAATGCTCGGTATCAATCTCATCATCACCAAATTGATAGGGAATTGATAACCCGCCACCCGCCGAAATAGCGCTGATATCTTGCCCAAGCGCGATAACCTGCTGCACCATAGCATCACAAACTTGTTCCAAATGCTGATAATCAACACCGGAGCCAATATGCATATGAATGCCCACCAGCGTTAAGCCATATTGCTGAATTTTCTCAATGGCTTGCAGCAAATCTTCATGCCAAATACCGTGTTTACTGTTTTCACCGCCGGTATTGGTTTTCTGACTGTGCCCATGGCCGAAACCCGGATTGACCCGCAGCCAGACTGGGTGGCCGGGCGCATGTTGCCCCAACTGGTCGAGCATGTCGATGGAACCCGCATTCACCGGAATGTTTAATTCCGTCACCCGCAGTAATGTGGCCTGATCCAGTAAATCCGCAGTAAAAACAATCTCAGCGGGTTCTTGTCCCGGCTGGAAACCAGCCTGTAATGCGCGTTCTATCTCGCCCAGTGATACCGAGTCAACTTTGACCCCTTGCTCACGCATCAGCCGCAAAATATGAATATTTGAACAGGCTTTCTGAGCAAAGCGAATGACATCAAAATGACGCAATTGATTGATTTTTTGCGTAATAATCTCACCATCATAGGCCCAGACCGGGCAACCAAAACGCTCGGGTAAAGCAATCAGATTTTGGGCAGTCAGTGCCGTAGAAATGTCGTTAAGTGCGCGCGGCATAGGTATGTCCTAATAATGGGTGGTCAATATCGGGGGCGAAAATAAGGATTTCGCGGATGACTTATTATTAACGACAGAGTGCTAGTGAGGAAAATATCTATTTACCCTTAGTCTATTCATTTATGATATGGATTAGATGACTTTTACACCACCGCCGGAGCGCTGTGATGCCCGCTATTTCCCTACGACAAATAGAAATTTTTCATGCTGTTATGACCACCGGCAATCTGACTGAAGCCGCATTATTGCTCCAGACATCACAACCGACTGTCAGCCGTGAATTGGCTCGCTTTGAGCAATTAGTCCAATTAAAGCTGTTTGATCGGGTGCGCGGGCGGTTGTATCCCACAGTGCAAGGTTTGCGCTTATTTGAAGAGGTTCAGCGCTCTTATTATGGGCTTGATCGTATTAAACAAGCCGCCGAGGGGATCCGCCAATTCCAGCATGCACAACTTTCTATTGCTTGCCTGCCGGTATTTTCTCAGTCACTGCTACCGGCGGTGTGCAAACCCTTTATTGACCGCTATCCGGAAGTTAGCCTCAGTGTTATTCCGCAAGAATCGCCTTTATTAGAAGAATGGCTTTCAGCCCAGCGGCACGACCTCGGCCTGACAGAAAATACCCAGACCCCAGCAGGCACGGTGCGCCATGCGCTGATGACGGTGAATGAAATTTGTGTGTTACCCAAGGATCACCCGTTGCGGGAAAAAATGGTTCTCACACCGCAAGATTTCCAGGGCGAGAATTTTATTAGCCTGTCAGTCACCGACAGTTATCGCCAATTGTTGGACAATCTCTTTACGGAACAAGGTATTAATCGACGGTTAGTTTTGGAAACTCACAGCGCAGCATCAGTTTGCGCTATGGTGCGGGAGGGCGTGGGGGTTTCCATTGTTAACCCATTAACCGCGCTGGATTATATCGGCAAAGGAGCCGGTGATGGCGTTTGCATACGGCCATTTAGTGTTGAAATTCCCTTTACTATCAGCCTGATACAACCAATACATCGCCCATCATCAACCCTGGTGGATACCTTTATCGAGCATCTAAAACAGCAGGCAATCACCTTCCAACGACGTCTGGCCGCGGTGATTGCCCAACAGTATTAAGCGGTTAATTAAGCGGCAGTGACCTTACTGGCGCGCGCCCGAGAAAAAGTAAACAGACACAGCAGCAAACCAATAACGGCGAGTGCGGCGGCGGCCAGCGGGACGGCCGTCAATCCCAATCCTTTGGCGATCACCACTCCCCCGACCCACGCCCCTAAAGCATTACCGACATTAAAGGCTGCAATATTGAGGGTTGATACCAAGTTAGGGGCTTTTTTGCCATAAGTGACGACGTTAATTTGCAACGCTGGCACGGCTGAGAATGCCGCAGCTGACCACAAGAATAACGTCACTTCCGCCGCCAGGAATGAGTTGCTGGTCCAACTAAAGAGGGCAGATAATATCGCGATGAGTAAGAAAGTCATCGTCAGGCTCACAGATAATCGCCAATCAGCCAACCGTCCACCAACAATATTGCCCAATGTCAGGCCCACCCCCATCAACAACAATGTCCAACTGATTCCGTGCTCAGAAACCTGAGTCACTTCAGTCAGAATTGGCGCGATATAAGTAAAGAGAGCGAACATCGCCGCGGCAAAAAAGACCGTCATCAGTAAAGATAACCAGATACCGCCACCGCGCAGCGCCGCAATCTCTTTGCGTAACTCGGTCGGCGCTTCCTCCTGCGAAGAAGGCAGCTTGCTATAAAGTGTTGCCAGTGAGAATAAGCCGATGACCGAGACCACCCAAAATGTCGAGCGCCAACCGAAAGCTTGCCCCAAAGCGGTTCCCAAAGGGACGCCCAACACATTCGCCAGTGTCAGGCCGGTAAACATCAGCGCCACCGCAGACGCCCGTCTATTGGGGGCCACCAGATTAGACGCCACCACAGCGCCAATACCAAAAAAGGCCCCGTGGCTCAGCGCCGTAATGACCCTGGCTAACATCAGGAAATCATAACTGTATGCCAGAGCACACATCAGGTTACCAATGATAAAAATGACCATTAATAACAATAATGTCTTTTTACGCGGTAATTTAGCCGTCAAAACCGCCATGATAGGTGCGCCGATAGCCACCCCCAGCGCATAGCCACTGATTAACCAACCTGCCGTTGGAATCGAGATGTGCAAATCACCCGCTACCTGCGGTAACAATCCCATAATGACAAATTCAGTGGTACCAATAGCAAAAGCACTCAGTGCTAATGCCAACAGCGCAACAGGCATAATCAAAGCTCCCAGTCAGATAATATCTCCCCGTCGTAGGTCACAGGCAGATCAAATAGTTGCCAGTCATAATTAACCGACATGTAGTAGTAAGTAGAAAAAAGGCAAAAGAAAGCGGCCAATTGCCGAATAATGCAGCAATAACCCTATTATTTATAATTGTTTAATTTCTCAACTTGCAATGCCCAATCAATTTCAACATGACGGGCATAGATAGAAATAGCATGAGTTGAGGAATGATGACCAGTAATGAACAGAGTTATAACTAGCCTGATAAGTAATAATTTCTCTTTTTTAGCGATAACCAAATGAAATAAATAATAATTTAGACACATCGCTAACAATAAAAATATGTTTGAGAATGTAACCGCGCAGCTAACACCGCTGCGGCTTCAATTAGGCAGGCCCACAAACTAATTGAAGACACAGCAAGGCAGCAAATGAATGAATCCCGATGAGCTGACTCAAGTCAGTGATTCGGGTAAGTGAATGCAGCTAACACCGCTGCGGTTTCAATTAGGCAGGGGGTGGGTGGCAAACCACTCCACTAGAAAGTCCAACATCGACCTTAATGTCGCTGGCATTTGCCGACGTGAGGTATAGATTCCATAAATTCCCATCGCCTGTGGCTGATAATCTGGCAATAATCTTATTAGTTCACCACGGGCAATATAAGGCGCGGCGGAGTAGCTGGGTTGCAAAGTGATACCGGCGCCTTCTAATGCTCCGCTGAGCAAAACGACTGATTCATTGGCACTGAGATTCCCCCCAACCGCAACAGATGATTTAATCCCTTGTTGATCAAAATGCCATAAACTTTTACCAAAATAGGAATAGGTCAGGCAATTGTGAACCGCCAAATCAGGTGGGGTTTTCGGCGTTCCTTTAGCAGATAAATAACTCGGCGCAGCGCAAACCACCGAATGGCAGATGGAGAGCGGACGAGCGATTAAATTGGGGTCTAAATCATTGGTAATACGCAGTGCCAAATCAATACGTTCCTCCACCAAATTGACAGTTCGGTTATCCATTTGTAAATCCACTGCGACCTGAGGATGGCGACGTAAATAGTCAGTAACAGCAATCGCCACTGCACTTTGTCCTAGGGATTGAGAGCAACTGATACGCAACAAACCGCGCAGTTCATCATTTTCTTGCCCCTCAACTAAATTTATATCTTTAGCAAATTCAAGCATATGTCGGCAACGCGTGAGTGTGGACTCCCCTGCATGAGTCAGACTCAATTTTCGAGTTGTTCGGTGCAATAAACGTGCTCCGGCCCATTGCTCCATCTGCGCCAAATAGCGTGTCACCATGGCCCGCGACATATCCAAAGCCTCGGCTGCGGCAATCATACTGCCCCGCTCAACAATGGCGACAAATACCTCTGCTGCGGTAATCCTATCCATAATTAGCTCGATTTAAGCAACAAACAATTGCTTATTATTGGGTTTTTCTATCGATATAAGCAATCTATTATCTAGCCCATACCCCAGTTACTCCCAGGAAAACGAACATGTTAAATAAAACTCTATTACAAATAGCCTTTGCTGGCCTGACAACTTTCGCTGCTGTATTAACGGCGAATGCCGCTGAACAGCTTAAAATGGAAGTTTATAACCCCGGCGAAAAAAGCATCTTCCCGGTATCGTCTGAAATTATCAGCGGTAAAACTGAAGTGGTGCTCATTGATACTCAATTTCAGCGCAATGATGCCGAAGCACTGGTGAAGAAAATTCAGCAAAGCGGTAAGAAACTGACCACTATTTATATCAGCCAGGCAGATCCTGACTTCTATTTCGGCCTGGATGTGATTACCAAGGCGTTTCCACAAGCTAAAGTGATCGCAACCCCGCAAACCATTGAAGAAATTAAAGCCACCAAAGATGGGAAAATGGCCTATTGGGGTCCGATTTTGAAAGAAAACGCCCCTACCCGTGTCATTGTCCCGCAAGAGCTGCAAGGCAAAAGTTTTACGATTGATGGACAGGAAATTAATATTGAAGGCTTAGATGGGCCATCGCCAGAAAAAACATTTGTCTGGATCCCATCATTAAAAGCAGTCGTTGGTGGTGTTGCCGTCTCGGGTAATATTCATTTATGGGTCGCTGATACTCAAACAGCTGAATCACGCCAAAACTGGCTGACAACACTGGAAAAAATCAAAGCATTGAAACCAGTCACCGTGGTTCCAGGGCATTATCTTGATAGCGCACCACAAACACTGGAATCAGTGACCTTTACTCAACGTTATTTAACGACGTTAAACACAGAAATTCCTAAAGCAAAAAACTCAGCTGAACTAATTGCAGCGATGAAAAAACATTACCCTGAGCTGAAAGATGAATCTAGCCTGGAATTAAGCGCCAAGGTACTTAAAAACGAAATGAAATGGCCGCAATAAAAGCCATCAATATTAATTGTCACTGAATGAGCACATCAGAAAATATAATTTTAGGAAAACACAATGGCCGGTACAAAGTTACATTACATTTTTGATCCATTATGTGGCTGGTGTTATGGTGCCGCGCCACTGGTACAAGCTGCACAAAATATTCCTAAGCTCACTCTGGTATTGCACGGTGGTGGAATGATGTCAGGAGCTAATCGTCGCCAAATAGATAGCCAATGGCGTAGCTATGTCATGCCCCATGACCAACGTATTGCACAGTTAACCGGGCAAATTTTTGGTGATGATTACTTTAATAATTTACTGAAGGATACTTCAGCTATTATGGACTCCACACCGCCGATCGCCGCTATTTTGGCATCGGAGTCACTTGCCGGCCGGGGTGCAGAAATGTTGCACCGCATCCAACACGCTCATTATGTTGAAGGCCGCCGCATCGCAGATACTCCCGTGTTAACGGAACTTGCAGTGAAACTTGGGCTAGATAGGGATTCATTTATAAACGCCTACAATAGCGCCTTAACAACATCCAGCCAGCATATTGCTGAAAGCCGCGCATTACTGGCTAAAGTACATGGACACGGCTTCCCTACTTTTTCACTGGAAGACGAACAAGGAAAAATAACGCCCCTGCCCGCAAATGAATATTATGGAAATCCGTCTGGCTGGAGTGAGTTATTAAAAAGCATTGCGGCACATTAAAAACTAACCGCAACCTCCTTATTAATATCTTGAGGAGGTTGTACTGCGGTTGGCAAACAAAAACGAGTTACAGAAACCAGACAGAGAATGCAAGACACAATAGAATAACCAAAGCAATAATAACGGCCTGCTTTGTCGAGGATAATGAAGAGAGTAATTGGCTATCCATTACCATGCGGTTATTTTCGCTTTCCTGCAAATAACGATAATATTTTTCAGTAAAATCACTTTGAAAATCTTGGATAGGGGCTTTAAAGAAAAAATCAATATTATTATTCTTGGCCAACCCCTGTCCAAGTTCCATTAAGCCCTGATGCAACTGCTGATAACTTTCCTTCAGAACCAGTTTATTAACAAAAAACGCAATGCAGATAAAAATTTATTTTCACTCTTAGCTATGGTTAACATGGAAATATTACTCATCAAATATGACAGATATATTTCAATAGGCAGAAAGATATATTTATATATCACTACGAGTCAGTAAACGTAAATTATTAACAGGATGCCCCTCGGATTGTTCTATCAACATCATATCTTCGTTCAGTCGATAGAAAATAGGGTGGCTTACCTCATAAGGCGTATTTAGAAGGTCATCCAGATAACGATCTTTATCCTCTATAATAGTTAGAGATAATATATTACCGAGAAAAATATTTTCCTTAACATCTACCACATTAAAAGCAATATTTCTTCTTGCTTTTACATAACCATCATTACCATATACATCTGCAGATGATTTAACTTCTCCTCCAATAACACTAACTCTGGAACAAACATGATAATTTTCTGTTAGATAATTAAAATCATGATTAACTGCCCAGTAGCCTTCTATATCTTTCATGGGATGAAAGTAGGAATAAAACCTCCCAAACACATATCCCAATCCAATACCAAATAAAACGCCAAGACATAGTGTTTTCGTTATTTTTTTTCGCATACTAGCCCCCTATTCTGACCTTTGCAGATAGTGTAATCACCATTTTTTTGTTTTTTTAAAAATACATAGGGTTCTTTATTATAGGAAAACAAAAAATCCTTATCGTGAACTTCATCTAGATTCACTAAGATAGGCAGTTTTTTTACATTAATAATTTTCACTTGATAATAATTAGATGTCATAT
>NZ_CABHXX010000099.1 GCF_902170565.1 Yersinia thracica | reverse complement strand
ATTGATGGATCTGTATATTGATTAACATATTCAGTTGTTTAATTAGATCCCATTGTGTATATAAATATACAATAATGAATGTCTAATTAATTCTAATAAATAAAGTGTCAGGGATAATACTTAAGCATCATTTTTCTTTAATGACGGTAATTTAGATATCAGACGCAAGGAAACCGTTAAGCCTTCTAACTGGTAATGTGGTCGCAGGAAGAATTTGGCATGGTAGAATCCGGGGTTCTCTTCGTTTTCTTCAACGACAACTTCCGCTGCCGCCAGTGGTTTACGGCACTTGGCCATTTGTGAGGAGTTAGCTGGGTCACCATCAACATAATTCATGATCCAGTTATTGAGCCAGTGCTGCATGTCTTCACGCTCTTGGAAAGTGCCAATTTTATCGCGCACAATACACTTAAGATAATGCGCAAAACGACAGCAGGCAAATAAATAGGGGAGGCGTGCTGAGAGTTGCGCATTTGCTGAAGTATCAGCATCGTGATATTCCGTCGGTTTTTGTAATGATTGGGCGCCAATGAATGCTGCAAAGTCGGAATTTTTGCGGTGTACCAACGGCATAAAACCATTTTTCGCGAGTTCACTCTCACGGCGATCACTGATGGCGACTTCTGTTGGGCATTGTACATTCATACTACCATCATCACTTGAGAACGTGTGGCACGGTAAATTCTCTACGGCACCGCCAGATTCAACACCGCGTATAGCGGTACACCAACCAAACTCTTTGAAAGAACGATTGATATTGGCAGCCATAGCGTAGGCGGCATTAGCCCAAACATAATTACCCTGTGTGGCATCGTTACAGTTTTCCTCAAAGTTAAAATCATCCACTGGATTAGTAAGAATACCGTAGGGCAGGCGCGCTAGAAAACGTGGCATCACCATCCCCAAATAGCGTGAGTCTTCTGAATCACGTAAACTACGCCAAGCGGCATATTCAGTGTTCTGGAAAATATTGGTGATATCACGTGGGTTAGCGAGTTCCTGCCAAGACTCCATCTGGATCACATTTGGAGAGGTACCCGTGATGAACGGGCAATGGGATGCGGCACCAATCTTAGCCATTTCTCCCAGAAGTTCTACATCTTGTGGGCTATGGTCGAAATAATAATCCCCGACCAGACAACCAAAGGGTTCCCCACCAAACTGGCCGTATTCTTCTTCGTAGACTTTTTTGAAGATAGGGCTCTGATCCCAGCCAGCCCCTTTATGCCGTTTTAATGTACGACCTAACTCTTGCTTGGAAATACTCATAAAGCGTATTTTCAGCATGCTGTCAGTTTCGGAGTTACGAACCAGAAAATCCAACCCGGTCCATGCTGCCTCTATTTTTTGAAAGTTTTCGTGATGAATTATCTGATTGATTTGTTGTGATAGTTTTTCATCAATCTCAGCAATTAATGCCTGAATAGTGTGATAAGCATCTGATGAGATTGAGACAGTCGTTTCCAGCACTTGTTGTGCCAATATTTTCACTGCATTTTCTACTGACTCTTTAGCTTGATCTGTTTTCGGTTTGAACTCCTTATTTAACAGTGTGTTGAAATCATCACTGGATAGAGTATCGGTAACTTGCTGCAAGGGCTGCTGCAACTGTAAATCGCTCATTAATTACTCCTCAGATTTATTGTCATCACTATTGTTGTCTTCGGTTTCAGGTTTGGGAGCTTTAATGAGAGATTTCAACATCTCCGGGTTTTGCAGTATTTGTGAGATGAGTTCTTCAGCCCCGTTTTTGCCATCCATATAGGAGAGCAGATTGGATAATTCAGTCCGCGCATCAAGTAGGTGATTCAGGGCTGGAATTTTGCGGGCGATAGCTGCGGGAGAGAACGCTTCCATACTTTCGAAACTCAGATCAATATTCAGTTTACCTTCACCGCTTAAGGTATTGTCTACTTGATAGGCCACTCTGGGTTTGAGTGACTTCATGCGGTCGTCAAAGTTGTCGATATCGATTTCAAGGAACTTGCGCCCGTCGACACCAGACTGAGGTTCAAGGGATTTTCCGGCTAAGTCGGCCATTACCCCCATTACGAATGGCAACTCAACTTTGCGCTCTGCGCCGTATAGCTCAATATCGTATTCAATTTGTACGCGTGGTGCGCGATTACGGGCAATGAATTTTTGTCCGGACATAACTCACTCCATCTAATATCGGATAATGATTGAAAGTTTGTTCCGCCGTCTTCTGGTCGGGAACTCAAGAATTGAGCACTTAGCTCGGGGACTGATACGTTAAAAAGGGAAGGTGATTAATGGCGATCCTCGCCATAAGATTGCCCTAGTATGGTCTCCAGCTGGTTAAGGCCATCGGGAATCAGATTTTGAATGATTTGTATGAAATCCAGGGCGATTAGTTTTTGCGCTCGATCAATCATCAATGGTGCAGGATGGCTTGGTTCATAAAGATAAAAATAGTTTTTTACCTTTTCTAGCAGTAGTTGCGCATCATTGCGTGATTGAACTTGCAGGCTATGCCAGTCGAATATTGCTGGGGTGGCTTCTGGGATTGATAGGGCTCCCGGTGTTGCTATTGGTGGTTGTTGGCTGCTTGATAAGGGAGAGGCAGCTTGAGAAATAGTATTAAATATTTTTAATAGATTATTGAATTCTGGTTGTGCAGCTTCCCCCAGATGTTGTACTACCTGTTTATGGATAGCGCCAAGATAATGAACGATGCCTACCATGAGTTGAGTTAAGGATTGCTGTTGCGTTAATTCGCTCTGTAGACGAGTACATCCTCCCGGAAAACTTGGATCCCCCGGATTGCCACCATTAAGCAGGTCATTAGCGGCTAGCAATGAAATCTCACTGCCCGTATTTTTTAGCAGGACGGTGTTATAGACACAGGAAGTTAATATGGATTTATCACCTAATTCTGTCAGTACATTGATGCGCAATAATGGGTCTATTTCCCCCTCAAACTCCAGTGGCGGAAATAGAGAACTCCAATAGTTTTCCAGCGTTTGAGAAATCAGCTCCAGACCATCAGCATAACCCTGTAGGCCCCGTAGTTGAGTCCAAGATCGGGTAAGATATAACATAATGCGCAAGTCTTTGGTGCGTGTCAGTAGACTGCAGGCCAAACGTTCGACCAGTATCCAATCGGGCGTCTGTGCGGGGATAATAGTGCTGCCGAATTGTTGTTCGGTTTTGCCTAAAAAAGCCTGCTCCAAAGCCAAAAAGTCAACGTCATATTCTAAATTTTCCCCACAGGGATTGGCTGCATTTATTGGTGCTAGTAACTTATTGATTAATTCAGACGTCATGCTTTAAATCGCCTTTATCAGGTGGTTTGCAGGTTATGTTTTATCGCAAGAGATGCGTTACTTTAAGGGCAGGAGAACGCCGGCAACTGGAATGGGCTATAGATACTGTTTGCGATGAATTCCAGTGTGACTCGGTGACCGTCGATATTAAAGGTGGACTGTTTGTTGCTGCCTTTCGGTGGTTCTGCTAAATCGACCATACGGTTCAGAGCCCAAGGGCCACTGGTAGTCAAATTAGCAGTAGAGCCATTAGCTAAGGCTAATTGCAGGGATACCATGCCAGTATTGCGTGTGCCTGGCCAACCAACGACCAGTGGCACTAATGGGCCATGACTATACTTCAACAACTGCCCATCAATATCCAATGTTAGATTGAGAATGTCGTTGTCCATTCGTACTGGGCGCACCGTTACGCGAAAAGATGGCTCTGAATTACCACTGGAAAAAAAAATATTACGGATCTGTTGTGCTTGCTGGAACGAACGCAATATATTGCCACTGTTCGGCAGCATTTCTCCGTCCACTCCAGAGGTAAAAGTCCAGTTCATTTGTCTGGTATCCACCTTTCCCTGTAAATTGTCGCGAAAGAATTTGTCCATCAGGCCAGTATTGGGGGCGAATATATGCGCCAAATCATCAGGAGTGACTTCTTGCTGAGAGTGAGGAGATAAAGGATAGCGTTTGGCTATTTCTTGTTGGCAAAAACTACCCACTTCGAAACTAATTCGCTGTTTGAGGTTTTCCATCTCTTTTTGTTGGGTGTCGTTACTGGCCCCCACAGTCAGAGATAACAGCATTGATTTGAGTGGCTCCGGTAAGCGTCCTGAATCTGACTGTAGCCGCGAGATAATATCGTTCGAGGGAATCGGAATACCACTATTGGCCGCTCCTTGCACCACCGTTAGGTGGACGTACAACTCATTAATTTGTTTAATTACGTCATCAAACGGAATAGCTTTGTCGCCTTGTTTCTGACTACGAGACAATTCTAGCCATGGGGCGTAATGTGACATAATGGGTTGCACAGACAGAGCTGCGATATCATCACCAATACTTGCCGTCGGGGAATCAAATAATACATCTAATGTTTGGTTGTTATTCTGATTCAGTTTGTTTTTAGCTTTGTCTAATAATTTGTTGCTTCCATCAGTGCGTAGAGTGACATTTTGACTGACGTTCATCAGTAAATTGAGCAAAGGAGATTGAGGGCTTGATAATAAGCGTGCGGTACTGATGCGTTGGTCCAGATTGCTAATATTTGCCAATTGAATATCGTTTAACAAAATATCCCAGTTTTTGATAAAGTCCTGAATATACAGCTGTCGTATAGATGTAATGAGAGTCGTTCTTTTTTGCTCTATTGGGCCGCTGTCTAATACCCAAGTATCTTCTTCCCGTAGTGTATCGACTACGCGGTCAATATCCTTGTTGAACATCGTCCACCCTTGTGGGGTAAATAATGCCGGCATACTATCGTTTAGTGGTTTGCCACTTTTGCGGGAGAATACTAATTCGGTTTGTGGCCCCGCCAGAGTCAATAAGCTCACTGGTTTGGCCTCAGGCGGACCTAGCCATTGGTGTTTAAGTTGGCGTTTTAGTCTGCTATATACCCGTTGAGATAACGGGGCTTGGTTGATAATTGCCTGGCTTCGCTCCACTAACAGTTGATCTTTGGTGTATGGAGATATCTGAGTCTGATTGTCAAGCAACTGGCTCAGATGACTTTCAAGCCGCTGTAACAGTATTTGTGGGATACCTTGAGGCTGATTGCGTTGTAGGTTTAATATTACCCAAGAACGTAGATATTGACTGTCATACTGTTTTGATAGAAATAGCATTTGGTATGCTTTCAGTGCTTCATAGCTAAACTCCACATCATTGTGCGGGTCGTTACGCAGTGTATTGGTAATTTGTTGAGCTAACAGGGGTAATAGCAGTTCTTTTAGCGCTTTTTGGTACAGTTTATTGCCAGCAGCACTCACTTCATCGCCAGAATAGAGACCCATATTATAGCGGAAAGGCAGATTATTTAGCGGAAAAACCTTACTTTCTGATAGGGATGATAAATTATCAAGAAATGGCAGTACGTGGAGCATATCTCCAGGCCCTGGCTGTGGTAGCTTTTGCCCCTGACGTTCGAGTGATATCGTTTTGCCCCCGACTTCTGTCAGGTGGTTTTTGCTGTCGGTGTAATTATTGAACCACAAAACGCTTAATATTGTGGCTATTACGAGCAATAGGATATAACCAGTCCAGTGAAGTGCGCGGTTACGGTATTCCCACCACTTATTCGTGCTAGCCAGTCCCGCTTCTTGAAAAACAACGTGTTCCAACATTTCTTTCAGAAAAAAACTCTGTTTGGGAACGGTCTGTTTTAACGTTTTAGGGGGAGATCCATCATCGCTATTATTCGCAGTAGATAACTGTAAATAGCTATTTAATTCGCCCATCACCTGATCGATAGGCTGGCCTTCTTGAGTTGCGCTAGTGAAATAAATACCGCGTGGCATGATCTGGGTTTCAAAACTTGACGCAACGAATAAAGCGCCAAGATATTGACTCAGTAATGGGCGCAATGCAGCAAATTGCTGAGGAAAAAGATGGCTTTCCGCACGTTGGCTCATTGAATCATTAGCTAGCATAGTATCAGGTAATGCAGCAATGAGGCGCTGTTGTAGTAGAGCGAATTGATGCTCAAATTCATGGCCGAGGTGGAAATTAGGTTGATCAGAGACCTCATAAGGGAATACCAACCCCCAGATTTGCTCACGTTGTTTCTTATCGAAATTGCTGAAGTAAGCGGAAAAACCTTGTAGTAAATCAGTCTTGCTGATCACTATATATATCGGAAAGTGGATACCCAGTTGTTCATAAAGTGATAACAACCGTTTGCGTAGTTCATTGGCCTGTTTTACCAAGGATTCAGGGTTATCAGATAGTAGATCCAAAACACTGATAGTGACGATTACGCCATTGATAGGTTGGCGAGGACGATATTTTTTCAGTAGGCCGACAAATATTTTCCATTCAGTTGTACTTTCATCGTGCTGATTATGGGAAATACTGTAACGACCCGCAGTATCCAGCAATACGGCATCATTAGTAAACCACCAGTCACAGTCGCGGGTTGCACCGATATCCTGTTGGGATAAAGGGCTGAAATGATCAGTTAGAGGAAAATTCAATCCCGAATTGAGTAGCGCGGTGGTTTTTCCAGAGCCCGGGGCTCCGATGATTATATAACAGGGTAACTTGTACAAATATTGTTGGCTGAAATATGCTATCCAACGGTGTTTGCTAGTATGGTTTAAAATATAGGCTTTTTTCAGTCGTTGCTTTGCTTCGTTAAAACGCCATATCAGTTTTTTTTCTTGCCGCTGTTCCTGACTTTTATTTTCCATTGATGAATCATTACTGACATCCACATTACGTTGGGAAGCCACATTATTACGGCGTGAAATAATGTACCAGAAGCCCCAAATAAGGTAGATGACACTGATGATGATGACTCGGCTTAATTCCGACTTCATGGGCTGGCTGTTGCTGATGGCCACCCGTGGGCCGATAACCCAAATAATGAATGCTAAAATGGAGATGCCGATAGTTCCCCAAAATAAGCGGCTGGTGATAATAGATAATAGAACTCTTACCATTTTTATAGTCCCTTTACTGCAATTTATTAACTTCCGTTTGAGTATTCCCCGGAGGAACCAACAATGTAATTTCAACCCGGCGATTCAATGCTCGGCTCTCTTTGTTGTCATTGGGGGCAATCGGATTCGCCTCACCACGTCCTTCGGTTTTCACCCTCTGCGAATTATCAAGGTGTTTTTGCAATTGAGTACCGACTTCGTTTGCACGGCCTAATGAAAGCGCCACATTGGAGGTGAAGCGAGACTTGCGAATGGGAACATTATCGCTGTAGCCCGTGACCAGAATCATACCGCTGACTTTGCTCAGCGCTTTGCCTATACGATTAATTACCTGATCGTAGGCAGGACGTATGGTCGTCATACCGGGGTCGAACAACCCGTCTCCTCTGAGAACGATGACACTTTTATTGGCATCAGTACGAACCACAACCAATCCACTGGCGATTTCTTCTTGCAGGAAGCCTGCCAGATTGAATACTGGGGAAACTGCTGATATTGGCGAGGGAGTTAACCACTGTGGTAAGGCTATCTGGTAAATGGCTGCCAATACTGGGCGGGTGGCATTATTCAATTTCCAACTAAGTACAATAAACAATAATGAGACCAGGAAAGCGGTTAGACTGGCGCTCGCCCACAATGACATCCTTGGCTTCCAGCGTTTTTGTTGAACTGCAAGAATTTGTGCATCTGGAGATAGTCGCGCACTATAATTGCCACGCACCAAACGAGTCCGCTGTTGCAGGCGCTGTTTCATGGTTTCCAGCAACGAATGGCCGTTGTCCATCACCTTGTAACGCCCTTTGAATCCGAGCAATAGGCAGTAATTTAGTAATTCCAGTAGATCGATATATTTGTGTGGGTTTTGCGATAATCTGGTGAGTAGATCGAAAAACTTATCGCCACCAAAGGTTTCATTGTGGAAAGTGACCAGAAGTCCATTCCCTGACCAGATGTTGTCATCTCCCCAAGCTGGCATCAGTGCGGCAGCCTCATCCAATGAAGTACACAGACAATAACGAGCGCCAATAATCATTTCATAGGGTTGATTGGCGAGTTGGCAGCGAAGTTCAAAGCGCCGAATTTCGTCAATCAGATGTTGGCGTAGTTGTATCGGGTCATTATGAGTCGCTGACTGGCGAATTTTAGCAATAATATTTAGCAGTGGTCGGGCTGCCAAGACGAGCGGGTTGCTCTCGGGGTCTAATTGAGTTTTTTCCTGAGTCATGATTATCTGTCCGTATTGCTGCGAATAGCCCAAAATTCCATATTCAGACCAGGAAAATCACCCGCTAAATACAGGGCGAAAGCGCTGGATTTTTCCATCTGTTCCCACAATTCACCCGTTTTCTCTAGCTCAAAGTAGGTATAGCCTGAGTGGTACGGGATTTGGCGTGGTGCGGTTGAGATGCTGCGTAACATTATTCCTGGGAGTTGTAACTGTACGATGTCACGAATTTGGTTTGTCGGTGCAATCTTCATATGTGTAGGGAAATTCGTTAGCAGCATGTCAGCTGTGACATTAGCGCGCACTGCTAATACAAACTCGAAATCCCGTATCATGGCTGCATCTTGTAATATTGCGACGTTGAGCCCTGGGGTACGCTCTACCAACTCCAGTTGGATGGCGTTGTCTTTCAATACCCCCGATAACCCGTGGCGTAGCAGCAGCATGAGTCTGCCAAAACAATAAGCCAAATTGTTATGGTCATATACTGGCAACGGCTCATCAGGTGTACGTTGTAAAGAAAAACTGGCCAGTTCAGTGGCAAATTGTAACCACTCGGCAAAAAGGCGTTCAGGGTGTATATGGTTAAGTTGGGAAACGTGATTGACTTGTCCCACATAGCGATTGATCAACTGTAACTGCATAAAATCAACCATTTCTGAACTATTACGACTCTCCGGTTGCTGTAGTCGCTGGCTCATCTGCAGACTACGTTGAAGCAGCAGCCCTTGTAGGTCATTGATAAATGCTTTCAGTTGGTTATTGTTTTGGCAATTAAGCGTGGGGGGAATGCAGTCTTTTTTCAGGCGTAATAGGGGATAGTCGCCCTTCTCTTGGATCTCAGCTACAACTAATGCTGTCCACTCGGTACTCAAGTCACTTTCCAGCATCAAATGTAGACGCAAAAAACTAAATTGTAACTCGGTGCTGCTAACGGATACTTCATTCAGGTCATCGACTTCCGCTTCATACGCCAGATAACGTGCTAATGCGTCTGGTGTTTCCTGAAAAATGACCTGCTTACGACCTGTGCGTTGGCTAGGGAGTGCCAGTACTACTTTCTCACCAGCTTTGCCTTCTTTTATCTCAAGCGGTGTGGGGGCATATTCAGCTTTGCTGAAGTTGAAAGGCGTTCCGTCCGGCATAATCCCACAAGCTTCCGTCAGGGCAACTTTACCTTGCTGTAGCAGTTCTTGGTCTACTTCCAGATTCAGAAACCCCCAGAAATAACCATTGTGTGCTTGTCCCCAGGCACGTATGTAATTTTCCATATAATGTTCTGCCCGTTGGAAATGGTGTGGGCGCAAAAACATTCCTTCGGTCCAAACGATTTTATGCGTTTCTTTCATTATCATAACTAAATACTACCCTTGCCTTAGAAAGTAGATGGCTACTTATTGATGTTGATGGTTTTCAAGCCTGTCGCGCCGACAACGATATATGCACCTAGCCTATCTGACGTTGATTGACATTCCTGGTCGGCATCTGTGGTGAGCATCCTTGGTAACGACAGGGAAAGGCGCCAAACTTTACCATTCAGGATTTGGTATTCGGCGATAACGCCAATGAAACGAGCATCTTGTACCTTTTGCCTCTGTAGTTTTTTTCCTCTCTGTCCTGGCGTCAGGAAGAACTGGTCACTGTCCAGTAGGCTATTACCAAGAACGTTCTTGGTATCGTTTTGCAAGCTAAAGAAATCAGCATCCATAAACTCTGCATCAGAGCGAAGTAACAGTGTGCGTATCTTTATCGGTAAGGGATGTCGCTGGACTCCTGTATTAACCTGACGATCGGTGTCGAATACCAAACAGTAAGTCGGTGGGCTGTCAGGCGACGAGGATGAGCAAGCACTCACTAGCATAAAACTAAGCATTATTAGCAATAGATACCAACACCTTGAGGTAATATGTGGTTTTCTCATGATGTATTTCCGTTGCCGTGAATATGTATTGAGGGCGGTTATAACTTTGCCTGTTGATTATTATTCAACAGCAACAAAGGGCTTTAGAGTGAGTTAAGAGGCCAGAATCAGTACCTTGAACTGACTTGGAACGACACGAGTACCTGAAGCGTTAGTGGAGTTTTGTAGACTGCTGCTGGTCAATCGAGTAGCGGGTGAACCCTTTAATAATACTGAGAATGCGCCGGACAGATGGCGTGATGGCCCCATCACTGTCGCGGAAGCGACGCCACCGGCAACCCCAAGGTTATCGCCATTGGTTAAAGGTATTATTGTCGCCATATTGTGTGCAGGTGCTCCGACGAACAATATATTGAATGCATTCGGGATAGCTGTCTGTGCCAATGCAAAGTTTGGGTAAGGTACGGGAACTGGGAGCGGGCAGGGAGTTAAGCAAACGTCAGGTAAGGCAATATCCATTCCCATCATTTGGGTATTAGCAAACATAGTTATTCCTTATCCAATATGGATCTGTTCTGAATCCAGTTTAGTGATATTTTTCGACGTAATGATCAAGTTGCGGGCATGTAAACGTGCATAGTCCTCGGCCTGAAGATCAAGTTGCCCTACACGTACATATTCGATCTGACGCACCCGGCGAAAGAAGGTATGACTGGTTTGGATTATTGAATGCCATAAGGATTCGTAACGTTTACCGACCAGGCGAACCACGCTAATAAAGCCAGAAAACTCCTTGCCGCTGTAAGTCATTTCATCAATATTACAATCAGCGTTTTGTGCCTGTACCGCCAATGTATCGCTACTGATTTTGACTTGTTTAGTGCTGTGTAATATCAGCGAACCACTTGGTGTTTCTATTTGTAGATCACCCGCCACATTCAGGCGTAATACTGTGCTTGGATCCGCTCGCTCCAAGACTGCAATAACCCAAAATTGCTGACCAACATCAGCTATCAGAACAGTATCGCCAATATTAGGCATCACCAGGCAACTGGTTGCCTGACGACAAACTCTATTTTGACTCGAGTATTGTACTAGCAGACTGCCATCAGGTAGATTTGCTGCAACCAAACCTGCCGTTTGTTGCAGCAGTAAGCTATTGTTTGAACGGACTTTGGTGACAGTATTCACGGCGTTGCCTCTTGTATATGCGGATGGGATCAAAGTTTTCGTTCTAAGTTCCAGGTTTCGGCGATATGTAACTCTTCATCTCTTTCTAACACGCCACTACTATCACTCCAGTACGTTTGCTGTTGCCTGGCTCCGTGTAAGCGTGTGCGTATAAAATGTGCATCGCACATGTTTGCCTCATTAATATTGGCATACGAAAAATCGGCGTAAGCCAGATAACTTTTACTGAAGTCGCATTGTTCAGCCTGACAACCATGGAACAGACTTTGGAAAAGGCGCGCTTGGTGAAAGCTGGCATTATTTAGCGTAGCCCCGTTGAATATTGCTTGATCAAACTCTCCATATTGACACTGTGCCCCGGTGAGATTGGCTTCTATAAACAGTGTTTGTTGAGCCTGTACTGTATGTAACTTGGCGTGTTGCAAAGAGGCTCCCTTAAAGTTGCTTTGGCGCAACACAGCATTGCTGAAATCAGTATCATCCAACTGATTATGGGTAAACTGGCAAGCCTGTAATTGTTGACCGGCATAACTTTTCCCACGATGGTCACATTCGAAGAATGTGACCTGATCAAAATGAGTTCCCAGGGTTTGGATATTGCGTAAATCCAGACGGAAAAAAGTAACCAGATTCAACTGACAATCATTTAAAAGGACATCACTCATAGTACTTTGGTTAAAGGTGGCTCGTTCCAATTTAGCTGCGGTGAAGTTACTGTTACATAGTGTGCTTTCCGTGAAACTGACTTTATTGATTGTTAATGCACTGAAATCAGCATTATTTAGCCTACATTGGTGAAAAATAGTTTCTTCACATTGGCTTTCAAGAAATGTGGCGTTATTTAATTCACAGTTGTTGAATAGTGTTCTGACAATATTTGTCTTGTTGAATATACAATCAGTAAGTTGGCAGTTATCGAATAGCGCTTCACTTAAATTACAGTGACTGAAATCAACTCCGGTTGCTGTCAGTTCAGAAAAGATCCCGCCGGAAAGATCCATACCGCTGAGTTGTAGCCCAACAATATTGTGTCCACTGATATATTCGCCACGCTTTATTTGTTGCTGTAACTGAGTTGCACTGAGCCTCATCAGCTTTCTCCTTTGATGCGCGGCTGCATTTTGGTGCTGTGAGTATAAGCACCATCCCAGCGAGTCGTATCATCAAAACGTGATTGCGATATATCCGCACGGAATAGATTGGCACCGCGTAGATCTGCACCGATTAAAATACACTTTTGCATGATCGCGCTGATCAGATTGGCATTAATAAGTCGTGATTCAGAAAAGTCGCTGCGGATAAAAAGGCTGCCACTAGCATCCAGATGTTGTAGATGGGCATCAGTCAGCTGTGCTTGAGATAGGTCACTATTATCTAATTTTGCCCGCTCAAAGCTGCTTTGATGTAAGGGCATTTGCCGTAAATTACACTGTTTCAGTGTGGCGTCGCTAAAATCCGCCTGCATCAAGTTGCTTCCAGCGGTAAAAGAACAGTCGAGAAGATGTGCTGCATGGAAGCGGCTACCGATAGCCTGTGTTTCGACCCAACAACTGCTTTCTATTCGAGCGTGACTACAATTGAACTCCCGCAGGTTACATTTGATAAAACTGACTTTTTTAATCTGCGCTTCAATAAAATTTATAGCGTCAAGTTCGAGTTCAAGAAAAGTGGTATCGGTAATATGGGCTCGCTGAAATAAGCACTGAATAAAAATAGTCTGGTCAGCCAGTAAATTTTCCAGAAAGGCATCACTGAAATTGCTATTTTTAAATAATGTTTTATGGATATTAGTTTCGATCAGACGAGAAGCAGTAAAATTAGTATTTTCACATTGTGCTAATGCCAATGATGCACGTTCTAAATTGGTATAACTTAGATTCGCGTTGGTGAGATCCGCGCGCGCCAACATGGCTTCCTGGAGTGAAGCGTGCTCAAGATTACATCCATATAAATTAGCATTTTCAAGTAATGTTCCTCGCAGATTAGCATGACGTAGATCCATATCAGCCAAGTCGACTCCAGTTAAATCCATGCCACTGAGATTTTTATCTCGGGCCATTACTGCACTAACATAGTTGCGTATTATTGCTATAGCATTTCCGGCTATCCGCGTTGCAGGCTCTTGGGTCTGGGCACTCATTAAATAGGTTTGAAACAATGCCTGTTCGGCCTGAACCACACTGTCCTCATCACTTTTGTCCCCTTTGTAGAGCAGATTGAGCTGCTGATGATAGTTTTCTGCACCAGAAAACGACGTGTTGGGATGGGTTGGTCTTTCGGGGGAAAGCAGGTCAACCCGGCCCATATTATTAGTCTGTCGTTCCAATGCATCAGCCTGCTGCTTTAATTCGGCCGCATAGTCCGGCAGTTGTTCGAGTGAAGGAAGCGCAGTTTTCTCTCTGGAGGGAAATAATTGCTCAATATCTTTTCCTTCTTGCGCGAGCCTAAGACGGTAATGCTCACGCTGATGGCGTTCAAAATTTGATATGTTCTCATGCATTGGGCTTTGCACATTAGATGAATGAGCGTCTAGCTGAGAATCAATGGCAGTTTCTGGGAGCAAATCTTTTTCACGAAATGAGAATAGGGCACCTTTTTCTTTGTCCAATCGCTGTTGTAACACTTGATAGTAGTGAATTGAGGACCGCGGTTGGTTGATAATCTCTAGTGCTGGCATCAATTCCATAATATCCGTTGCATCATCTTCGCTGATACGAATACACCCCTGATAAATTAATGCCATTCGTTCACGGTGCGGGAAGAACCAGACTGTCGTGTGGCGCATAGTGATTTCTTCAAACTTCTCTTCACCGTTACGTAAGCTATTAACAAAACAGCGGGCTTGCCAGGCAGGCAGTTTACCCTGTTGGAATGGCTTAGTTGGGTGCATGTTCCAGATACAGTAGTTTGCTTGGGAAGGTAACTCATTATATTGGGGAAATTGTTGGTCACTCTCTGCCATATTAAATAAGCGCC
>NZ_CABHXX010000098.1 GCF_902170565.1 Yersinia thracica | reverse complement strand
CGCCAGTTTGCTGTTACCGAGCCTAATCAGGCCTGGTGCGGTGATGTGACTTATATCTGGACGGGAAAACGCTGGGCATTTAAGATCAAATGTCAACCGAGGTCCTGAGTGACACAGATTAATGCTAAGGAAATATCTCTGCTAGCTGCATTCTTCGATACCAATCCAGAGTTTTGGTTTAACGTCCAGGATAACCATGAGCGGTGGGTATTACGAAATAAAAAAACCAGCGTCTGATTGCTACGCTGGATTTGCTGAATAATCTTTTTACTCGACTATCTTATAATTTGCCTGGCATCAGCTCTTAGTTCGTCAATTTGTAGTGCTGATATCACAGGGCCACCGCTAAGGTGGCAGTGCAACATAACACTGATATCAACCAGTAGGTCTGCAAAAGCTATGGCTTGGCTTTGTGGCTGAGTATTTTCAGCTGGTGTAGCGATAATTGTTATTAACTCATTTAAAAAGGGTATGAAATTTTCAACCTGCTTGATTGGTTGTGAATTGTCCATTAGCTATCATCCCTTGGCGTTTTATTAACGAAGTTATCGATCATTTCTTGTTCACTAAGGTTTTCTACATTGGGGCGTTCAGTCGCAGTGCTTTTCCCCGCACCAAGGCTGTCATTCTCGAAAGTATCTTGAGATGTTCCAGCATTCATTCTTGATTGCGTGCTTTCACGAATAGAAGAAGCAATTTTACCACCAGTGGTTCCTGAAACTTCGTGCTGCACTGAATCTCTTATTGAACTGGCTTTCTCTTGCACGATATCACGAGCCGCATCAGCTAGATTAGACCCCATAGATTTAGCAAAACCTCCTGCTCTTCCCATTGCTTCTGAGAAGTCACCTCCTGACGAACTACGTCCTTCACCACTAGGGCTACTGCCAGCGTCAATGCTTTGTTGCGCTGATTCAAATGCTGCCTGAAGCGCTGATGTGCTACCTGCGGCACTGGTAGCCGCCGACATTGCACCTGATGCAGCTGTAGAAACTGCGGCAGCGGCCATGCTTGCGGCTCCCATTACAGCCCCGGCCCCAAAAGTGCCGATACCACTTTGTATTGCACCTGCGCCGACTATCCCAGCCAGTAGCGTTGGGATTTTATTGATGAGCGCATATAAAATGACCGTGACAACCAGCATTACGGCCATTTCTTTTAAACTGATGGTATCACTCAACTTGACGTAATATTCATCCAGAAATGTTTTGCCAATACCAACCAGTAAAATCATCATCATTAGCTGTATCCCGACTCCCACTACTGTTTTGTAGTAGTTAATGGCGATATCTGATGTCCACCGACTACCACCGAAACCCAGTAGAAAAATACCGGCGTATGCAAGTATCCAACTGGTTACGAGCAGTAGCAGCATTTGTACACCTATCAGCGTTAAGATCAGTAATGTCGCTAGCGAGAAAAGAATGGCGCAGGTTGCATCGACTGGCGCCCAAAAAGTTGACTGATCAAACGCACGAAAGAGAATATCAAACCCCATATCAACAATATCGTAGGGCTGTAGTTGGCTACCTAAGCCAGCGGCTTCAGCTCCGATCATTTGAGTCGATTTAATGATCGACATTGCTATCGAAGGGGCATTAACCAATATCCAGAAAAAGAAGCCAGTAGCGGACAGAAAACGTAATGCTTCTGCGAAGAACTCCTGAATATCTGCTTTTCTTAATGCCATCATGCCAAAAGTCCAAACCATACTTAATAAAGCCATTCCCCAGAATAACCATGAAGCGTATTGAACCATGACAGCCCCCCAACCACTGGCGGCGCTCTGAAATCGGTCTAATACCGTATTCATTATCCCTGAGTTATCAATTGCTGCTGTGGCGTTAACGGAATACCACATGAGGAAACTGGCTAACGCTAACATCCATTTAGAACATATTTTCGCTTTCATTTTATTTGCTCCATTACCAACTTTGGGAAGGGCTTTTCTTGAATTCGCCCTTACGAAGACATTTGGAAGCTAGCTCCCGACGTTGGGGGGAGTCCTCCATGTGGCGCACATCACTGCATGACTGATTGTTTTTTGAGTTATCGCATCCGCTAAGGACTAATACCGCAACGGCAAAACCGATTTTTATGATCATCGTGTTGTCCTCACCAGCTTCCAGGGGGGCTTTTCTTAAATGAGCCTCTGCGTAGATGAAGGGAAGCAGCTGCTTGCTGGGCTTCCCTATCTGTAATAACTGCGGAACGGGTGGCATCAGCATTTTGTTGGGCGACTAACAGCCCCCTGATTTGCAGTAATTGATTAGTTTGGGCACTGGCTAACTGATTGGCGTACTGGATTGCAGCCATCTGTCCAGTCGCGCCCTGAGCTTGTTGCTGTAAGTGGACTAATTGGCGTGCATCATTTTGTAAGGCGGTTTGCTGCTGATCTACACCACGAAGCACCGCATCATTGGCCCTCTTTTGTGCTTCTGAGCCATAGGTTTGCGAATTCAGCATGATTTGCATCTGTTCGGGTGTGCAGCTATTGCTGCTGAAGCAGGGGGATGTCCGGTAAAAATTGATGTTCTGGTATTTAGCCAAGTAAGCATCAATGTTGCCGACCTGCTGTTTGTAGTAACTCAGAGTATCAATTGCGCTCATCAACTGGTTGATGGTGCTGTTGGCCTGATCCCAGATATATGCCGCAGGTGCAGCGGTGTTTTGCAGCATGTTTTCGTACTGCTGTAATTGGGTTTTATATTGCTCAATTTGTTTTAGCGTTTGAGCCACGCTTTCCATCGCGGTCATGATGTTTTGCGAGAGGTTGGTGACATCCATCACTGGGATACCCGCCCCTGCCGCTTGAATTTTTGAAACAGGGAAAACGGCAGTGGACGCCATGAAGATGACTAATGTGAACTTGGTTGCTATCGCTAACTTAGTGCAATGCATATTTTTCTCCGCTGTGATGAGGGCATGTGTCGGGAGATAACAGGCCCAATACTTTTGCCTCGCAGAGCAAGATCCCCGTTGAGCGCCGAAGGTGCGAATAAGGGAGAGTGAAGATTGATAACCAGCTTGCTGGTTAGCTAACTTCACCTATCTTGCCCTCGTATCTGCCAGTTTGTTTTCAAGACATATTTCTCAATCAAGATAAAACCAAGATTCGAGCAAGATAAAACCGAGATAGAACCAAGATGAAATCAAGATTAATCCAAGATATATCCAAGAAAATTAAATAAGATATAAATATGAGTAAACGATATATCGTAATTTAACTTTTCATGGTGATAGAAAGTCGCCTGAAATTACCTCTGAAACTGTTTCTGTTGGGAAATACATTCTTCTACCGACATAAAATTTCTTGTCATTTAACTTCTTGGCCCAAGGCTCTTTGGGTTGCAATAACGCCATTCTTAGACCTTCTGGTTTTCTACTTAAAATGGCCGCGAGTTGCTCCAGTGTTATCACTGCTCCATGCGTTTCAATCAATATATCGAAATTACTTTTCATAAACTTGGCTCAATTAACATTGGATGATTTATTATTATCTGGACTTGGTTAGTTTGCATGGTAGTATTATTTAAAATTCCTACACCTTATGAGTGAACTCACTATATGTTTTCGAAAAAAGAGTTAATCGAAAGGGATAAGGTTCGTACTACTTTTCTGATGCAAGAGTTAATGCGAAGAACTAATACAACCAATCCAAATCAATTCGCCAAATGGTTTGATCTGCGTACCGAGAGTATGAGAATCGATGGGAAAGAGATTCCGGAAACAACAACATCGAAGAAGTGGTATCCGATAGCTAAAGGCGATCAATCGATAACAAAGAAGACCTTAGCTGATCTCAAAATGTTCTTTGATGACATAGAGATAGTGTATCAATATGGCCCAGGAGGGCTGTGGGCGGCTCTGTGGGGGCATACCAGCCAATTGGTGGCCTGTATGCGAACGCATCCAATGATATCGGCGTCATCACCACTAAAAGAGTTTTCAACGGCAATAACCATATCGGCAAATTTGGGTTATACAGAGACATTGACCATTGCAGATTTAGCCAGAGCTGTAGCGGCTTATAGATTTCACTTAATAACAGACAGAAAAACTCAACTTGAAGGTGTAGGCATTTATATCTGTGATATTTATTTCAAGAATGTTCGTAAGATTTTAAACAGTGAATTATTAACTCCAGAACTTATTGAGTTAGACCTTTTATCCACTATAACGAACGAAATTGATAAATTAGAATTAGAGAGCAGAAAAGATGATAAATATAACTCATCTTTTAATATTGATTCATTTTGCCCGCAAAACTTAAATTTTAGCCGCTAAAATTTAGCATTATGATAGCAAAACAGAATCATTAATAAGGTGCCTTTGATTTTCACTTTTAAAATTGGATTGCATTCTGTGCTACAGAAATTGCTTTGAAAAAACTCAGCACTATAATTGTTAGTGGGTTAATACCTGCCTGTCCTCTCGAAATTTGGTTTCTTCCGCCGAAGTATGTTGATAACTAAACTAGAGAGGACTCCTTTATTTATCATCTCAGAGCGGTGGGTTTCGATATTTCCCTTGTGCTAAATCGGACAACCAATCACAAACATCCTTTGATGGAACTCCAACTCCTGTCATTTGAAAGTTTATCCAGGCATCTAGTGATGCAGCCTTGATCGATTCCCGCCTTTCCTCTTGTTCTACATAGCGCGTAATAGCCTGCGTCAATAACCAGTGTATTGAGCGGTCTTTCGTGAGAGCAAGCTGCGCCAGTCTGTCTTTCATTTCTGGGGCGATCTTGATTGATATCGTCTGTTTCATCTTGATCAACCTACTGTGGGTATTCGCGTTAGCTTCATCATAGCGCCTTTCTCTGGCGTAAAACGTATTGAAACTGGATTTGAGTCGCCACTCTTACTCTCAAACCTGCGTTTGTTATCCCTGATTTTTATCTAAGTCAGGGTAGTTATTGGTAGAAATAAGGTAGAGAACATTTTGCTGCTCTGGAAAGCAGGCTACATGCGGGTTACAAAATATAGAGCGCGATGCAACTACGAAAAAACGCGATGCAACTACGATGAAAAGCGATTCAACTACGAAAAAAGCGCGACGCAACTACGAACTTTTTAGCCTGCGCCATACTACTTGCGTGTTACCTTTGGCGCTAATATCAATCCGGCCTTCGGTTATAAAATTCAGGCGAGTTAGATCATTCATTGCTTTTTCCACCGCTTGCCTAAAATCTCTAAGGCGTCCGGTATAAACAAATTTTTCTTTAAGCCAATCAAGAGAATAGTATTGAATTTCATCATTGGATGTGGAAATTAATCGTTGCAATGCTTTCGCCATATCTTGCTTGTTACTGAATCTCAGTCTCTTATCCCATTCAATCAGTGAAAACTCTCTGTTTCGGTACATTTGATGCCAACGTGGATCTATCCTTAGCGTATAGACTTGCAATGCACTGTCATAATCAAAGTTATCAATCATATGTAATGCTGCTGTTGTTCCAATTGTTAGTTTGTTTGCGCCGCTTTTGGTATTGACCTCAATAACTAGCATGGCGAACGCGAGGCTTTTCATACTCCGGTCTAACCACTCATAGTTTGCACCACTGGTATTGCGACCTATGGCTTGAAGAAATCTGGCTCTCTTGATGACGACAGGCTCACCTAATGGAAGTTTTGATGCTTCAAACATTACCTGCATCCAAACATCAGCTTGAGATTCGTCTAGCTGTTCACCCCAAAACTTAATTACTGCATCTTTGCGGCTGACAAGAATCGCATTTCTGTATACCTGCTTTGGCTTGGCTCCTATAGGTGCAAAAAGGCTTGAGCGGGCTATGTGATTTGGCATAGCACGGTAAGAATCGCCAATTTTAGGGAGATGAAGAGGCATTAACTGTCTATCATTAGATTTTTGCTTACTTCTCTTTGGCGAATTGGCTTGCATCTTTTGAACGCGAGCGAGAAGGGAAGACTTAATTTCAATATCACTCACCAGATTATCGTCCGGTTTTAAGAGCTATCGGCAGTACCGATCTTTTTTTGTTGCGGGCGATTTGCTCCGCTTTTGTTGGGCGGCCACGCTTGGCAGGAACAACAAGATTTATTGAGCTGGGTAGGGGAGGTTGCTGTGGAGTACACACATGGCAAGCCAACCATTGTTCTACATCTTCCAAGCGCCACAATAAGCGCTTAGTATTGGGTAATCGGCAGATAGGTGGTAATGAAATAGGATTGCGTGTGGCATCGCTGCGGATACTGGCCACGGTTTTATGGATGATTTTAGAAAGTTGTTCGGCGGTCATTAAGTCTTGCATAAGCACTCCATCTTGCGACCATGCTTCTTGCATTGGATCGCATCGGGTTTCAGATGAGTGCAATATTTGCAGAGTGATTAAAAGACATCGCGGTAGAGGAACAGGAAAAATCTTACACTAAATCTTGATGTTACTACGCCACAATCTTGCCACACTTATAACGCACAATACTGCAATTCAACCTCGTGTTCTGCAATTCTTTGTTTGTATAATATTTTGATTTTTATTGAAAATATAGTATTAATCCCAGTTAGCCCCAGAGTTTAAATTGGCTTTGCCAATGCGCTGATCAGCCGGCTGGAAAAGAAACTCATTGCCCGCGGCTGCCCGAAGCTGAATATTATGGTGCGCGAAGACAATGATGCAGTAATCGGCATGTATGAAAAACTCGATTACGAAACCCAAGACAGCATCATGCTGGGCAAACGGCTGATTGTTGATCAGGAATATTGAGGGTTTAGTTGGGGGCGCGACAGTCATGTGCGCCACTTATCCTGTTCCTTTGGTCGACATCAAGCATTCCGCTATCATCATTGGTCTTGTTCAGGTTTATTGGTAACCCCGATCCATATTATTTTTCCGCAATCACATCGTAAATATCATTATGTTCTTTAGTTAATACTTTTATTGAAATAGATATCCTATTTTTCGAATATTTAAATATGAAAATGTTATGAAGAACGGCCATTTTAAATTATCATTCGCATGATATAGTCAAATTCTATTGTTTTACCAAAAGTAGTGCGGCGATTTTAATTAATCATTTTATTCATGTTTTTCTAATTTTAATATATTAGATAATCTTATATGTGCGGGGAGGTATATTCTTATGCGTAAAGTAACTTATTTAATGACAACATTAGCTATTACATTAAGCACCTTTGCATTTTCAGCGAATGCTGCGCCGAAAGGCAAAGATGCGCCGGTGACGATTTTAGTCTCAGCATTATCATACAGTTTCCCGCATTTTGTTTTTCTCCAAGAACAACTTGAAGCTGAAGCTAACACATTGGGTAATGTAAAAATTATTCGCTCTGATGGTCAATTAAGTGCGCCTAAACAAATTGCTGATATTGAAGCAGCAATTGTTCAAGGGGTTGACGGCATTATTATCGCCCCCGCTGATGCAACTGCTCTGGCACCCGTATTGCGTACGGCAATTAAAGAAGGTATTTCAGTTGTGACCATTGACCGCCCGGTCAATGGAGTACCCGAAGTTATTGCCAATGTGGCAGCAGATAATTTAATCGGCGCACAGCGCCAAGGCGAGGCAGTCGAAAAATTATTCCCTCAGGGAGCCACGATTATTAACTTGCAGGGAATCCCAGGCGATAAAACAGCAAATGACCGTAGTAAGGGCGTGCACGACACATTAGATAAGCACCCTGAGCTTTACAAATTTGTTGCCGAGCAAACTGCGCGCTTTAACCGCGACCAGGGCTTATCTGTGACAGAAAATCTATTAACCGGTTTGGCAAATCCCCCAACAGTGATTGTTGCAGGCAATGATGATAGCGCATTGGGTGCTGCTCAGGCGGTTGAAGCACGCGGCTTGAAAGGCAAAATTGCTATCTTTGGTTACGATGGTTCAACCGATGCCCTGAAAGCGGTGCGGGATGGTGTATTAACGGGGACAGTTGATCAGTACCCAGGAAAGCAAGGCCGTGAAGCGGTAAAAATCTTGACCGATTACATCCGCACCGGTGCACGCCCGGCAACAGCAGACGTTTTAGTTAGCCCTGTCGCTATTACCAGCAAAAATCTGAATGATGCAGAACGTATTGGACTTGTAAAATAATGTCGCTCGAGACTTTATTATTATATTCACACCCCGATTCTCCAGCAGTGAGTCGGGATAGCGATGAATATATTAGCATTCGGAATCTGACCAAGTTATTTTTTGGTCAGACCGTGCTGAATAACGTCTCTTTTTCTCTGCGAGCAGGGGAAATAAGAGCGCTATTAGGCGAAAACGGTGCGGGGAAATCGACGCTAATTAATATATTAAGTGGGGTACATCAACCGGATGGCGGCAGTATTATTTTACAGGGCCGGACAACCTCATTTAATAAACCACTTGATGCCTGGAAAGCCGGTATTACCACTATCCATTAGGAATTTAGTCTGTTCCCGGATTTAACCGTAGCCGAAACTATTTTCGCCGGACATTTGCCGGTAAATCGATTTGGTTTTGTCCGCTGGAAAGCCATCGTGAATGACGCGCGCCAGGTCTTGGCACTGCTTGGCGTGTCTATCAATCCGTTACGCAAAATTGCTGAATTAAGTATTGCTGAACAGCAGTTGGTGGAAATAGCCCGGGCGCTCACATCCAAACCTCAATTAATTATCATGGATGAGCCGACCGCAGCATTAAGTCCAGCTGAAGTCGAAAAATTAAAACAGGTGGTGCGTACCATTTCTGAAAGCGGGGTTGCTGTTATTTATGTCAGCCACCGCCTTGAAGAAATTACCGCACTATGCCAGACCTACAGCGTATTAAGAGACGGCCAACTGGTCGGGCAGGGCGAAGTTAAAGATGTCTCAGTTGATAATCTTGTCCGGCTGATGGTGGGGCGCGATTTAGCCGAGTTTGACCGCTCTGTACGCGGCGTGACTGGCGACAATATTCTGGAAGTTGAAAACCTGTCGAGTGCATCTGCTGGAGCCGATCGCGTCTCTGTCCGTCAGGTCAGTTTTACCGTGAAAGCAGGCGAAATTGTCGGTTTTGCCGGGCTGGTGGGGGCGGGAAGAACGGAAATTGCCCGGCTGTTATTTGGTGCAGATCCAATAGGTAGCGGGACATTACGTGTTCAGGGGAAAGCTTACCATCCCTCTTCCCCGCGCGATGCCATTGCCGCCGGTATCGGCCTGGTGCCGGAAGACCGTAAGCAGCAAGCTTTGTTTATGTCGCTATCGGTAGAAGAAAATTTCGCGATTATCTATTCACCTTTCCGCGCCGCCCGCCACTTTATTGAAAGGCAACGTGAGCGGGCTTCTTTTCTTGATTATAAACAACAGCTAAACCTGCGTGCCGTCAGTTTAGGGGCCGACATTGCCACGTTGTCGGGTGGCAATCAGCAAAAGGTGGTACTGGCGCGTTGGATGGCCCAGAACCCGGCACTCTTGATTGTCGATGAACCGACGCGCGGAGTCGATATTGCCGCAAAAGCGGATGTCCACCGGTTGTTGCGTGATATGGCGGCAAAGGGCGTTGCGATCATTCTGATTTCCTCAGATTTACCGGAAGTGCTTGCCGTCAGTGACCGTATTCTCACCATGCGCTCGGGGCAATTGACCGGCGAGTTATCGGCGCATGAGGCTAATGAAGAAAACGTGATGCAATTGATGACGCGGCCTATTAAGCCAGTGTGAATGAATTTATTGGATTAGAGAGATGACTATGAGTTCGACAATCCTGACGGGAAATAAAAACAGCAATAAGAAGAAAGCTATTTTGGCGCGTTATGCCCCGCTTATCTTTCTGGTGCTGTTAATGGCGCTATTTACGTTATTAGCGCCGCGTTTTCTCTCTTCAATCAATCTTTTTAATATTGTCAGACAAGTTTCGATCTACGGCATTATCGCCGTGGGGATGACTTTCATTGTTTTGACCCGTGGCATTGATTTATCTGTCGGTGCCATTGCCGCTTTATCGGGTGTGGTCGCTGCGGTGGTCGCGAAAGGCGGTATTGAAGGCCAGTTTATGCTGTTCTCCGATGGGCGGGAGATAGCCTGGCAATGGGCCGCATTGGCCGCCATTATCACCGGCGGGCTGGCAGGAGCATTGCAAGGGTTGATTATCGCGCGCCTGGCGGTACCGGCATTTGTCGTGACTTTGGGCGGGTTGACGGTGTTTCGTGGCCTGACATTGATGATAAGCAACGGCAGCCCGATCAGTGGGTTTGATGATGCTTTAGGCTGGTGGGGGCGTGGCATGGTGGGGCCGGTTCCGCTGCCGGTGATTGTTTTCGCGGTAGTGGTGATTATCGCCTCAATAACCCTGCATTTTACCCGTTATGGTCGCTCGATTTATGCCATCGGCTCAAATCCTGAAGCAGCACGGTTATGCGGCCTGAATGTAAAAGGCGTGGTGACCAGTGTTTATGTACTCACCGGACTATTAGCCGGATTGGGGGGCTTTTTGCTCACCGCGCGGCTGAATTCTGCGGAGGCGGTAGCAGGGAATCAGTATGAATTATATGTCATCGCGGCGGTGGTGATTGGTGGCACCAGTTTGTATGGCGGCACTGGCAGTATTTGGGGCACCGTGATTGGCACACTGCTGATTGGCGTGTTGCTCAATGGGCTGGTCATTCTGAATATTTCTCCGTACATCCAGCAGTTGTTAATTGGCGTCATTATTGTTGCCGCCGTGACATTCGATATCTTTATCAAAAGGCAAAAAAGATGAGCAGAGCCGTCTTCCTTACCGGCACCTCTGCCATTGAGGCGCCGAAACAAACCTTATTGGCAACGTCTTTATCCGCTGAATTTGATAATGGTGCTTTGCGCTGGATTCGCTGGCGCGGGGTTGAAGTGTTGCGCGCATTGACATTCTTGGTGCGCACGCCGGGATGGGGAACTCCTGAACCGCAGATTAGCGGGTTAGATATTCAGCAGAATGATGATTCATTTGCAGTGAACTATCAGGCGCATTATGTCAATGGCGGCGAACAGGTTACGGTGAATATTCGTTTTGCCGGGCGCAGTGATGGGGCATTATCAGCCAGCGCCCATATTGCTGCCGATACGCCTTTTGCAACCAACCGCACCGGGTTTGTGGTGTTGTATCCTCTGGATGGATTTGCGGGCACCACCGTCCATGTTGAAGATGCTGATGGGAAAAACACCGAGTTAACCATTCCAGCAGCTATCAGCCCCGGGCAGCCTATCTTCAATATTCGCGCGATTACCCATCGGCCAGTTGAAAATCTGTCAGTCACTACCCGATTTGATGGCGATATTTTTGAAGCTGAAGACCATCGCAATTGGTCGGATGCCTCTTTCAAAATATACAGTCGCCCAATCGGTTTGCCTTATCCATATCATTTGCTGCCGGGCGAGAACTCGAATCAATCAATTATTATTGATATTAGTGACAGTCGAATACCGCAGCCTGATGAACCAGCCAGTATCAGCGCCGAAGCTCGCGTGGTGGTGGGCGCAGTGACCCAACAGCTCATTCCCGCTATTGGTCTGGGATTATCTGCGGATGAGAGTGCGGCGGCCATCGCCTACGCGCCACAACTGGCAAATCTTGGCCCAGTCCATTTTTTGCTGCGCTATGATCCCGCCGCTCAGCATCATATTGAACATCTTGTTGCCGCCAGCCAACTGGCTTCCCGCACAAATTTGCCGGTGGCGTTTGAATTGCTGCTCATCGCCAGTCATGACCCAAAACCAGAAATCTTGCAGGCGGCGCAATGGCTAAAAGATGTCGGTATTTCACCCGTGTCAGTGGCGATCTTCCCCAAAATTGATGAGCGCTCATTCCAACCCGGTGAAACTCGCCCGCCATCACCCTCTGATATCGATATCTATAGCGCGGCTAAACAAGTTTTCCCTGATATTCCAATCGGCGGCGGCAGCCCGGCATTCTTTACTGAATTCAACCGCAAACGCCCCTCGGCGGGGGCATTTGATTTTATCACCCACGCGACAGCGCCCACGGTGCACGCGGCGGACGATGCGTCGGTTATCGAAACCTTGCAATCACTGCCCCATATCATTGGCTCTGCCAGACAGATTATTGATTCTGAAAAAACTATTGCCAGCAATGTGCCTTACCGCATCGGCCCGATTGGCATTGGAGCGCGATTAAATCCCTATGGCAGCGGCCCGTTGGCGAATCCGGATTCAGCCCGCGTGGGATTAGCGGCGAATGACCCGCGCCAGCGCGGTTTGTTTGCTGCGGCCTGGCATGTCGGCTACGCCGCCGAGGCCGCCAAACACGGGGTCGATACCTTGGTGCTGGGCGCGCCGACCGGGCCATTTGGGGTGATTTCCACTCAACAAAACTATGCCCGCGAGTGGTGGGATGAGCAGGGCGAGGGCCATGTGTATCCGCTATTCCATATCGTCGCTGATTTAGCCTCTGGCAGTGGAAAACCGCGTATCGAGGCCAGGTCAAGCCATGAAAAGCTGGCGATTATTGGCTGGCAAGAGAGCCACGAAAATATCCTGCTGATTGCCAACCTTTCCAGTGAGCCAGTGAGTGTCACGCTAGCAGATGTGGGCGTGGCTCGGGTGCGCATTCTGGATGTGGCACACAGTGAACTGGCGGCGTTATCTCCCGCACTATTTCGTTATAAAAGTGAAGTTCGTTATAAAAGTGAAGTTCGTCATAAAAATGAAGTTCGTCATAAAAATGAAGTCCGTCATAAAAATGAAGTCCGTCAGGAAAGTGACGAGCGGGATATCGGGCAGGGAATCAGTCTGGATGCCTACGCGGTGGCAAGAATCAGTTATCAGAGAAATTAACCTCATGATTGCAAAATTAAAAGGCGCTGTTATTGGCTGTGGATTTTTTGCCCAAAATCATCTGGCGGCTTGGCAAGATATTGACGATGTCGAGATTGTCGCGGTCTGTGATTTGGATATTAAGAAAGCCAAAGCGGCGGCAGAGAAATTCGGCATTGCGTATTACACCGACGATGTAAACGCGCTGTTCGCATCACAAACGTTGGATTTTGTTGATCTTCCGACCACCATGGAAACCCATGAAGCACTGGTGATCGCGGCGGTGGCGCACCAGATCCCGGTGATTGTGCAAAAGCCATTTGCGCCCGATCTTGCAGGTTGCCGCCGGATGGTGGCCATGGCACAGGCGGCGAATGTGCCGCTGATGGTGCATGAGGATTTTCGTTTTCAGAATGTTTTCAGAGCCGCGAGAAAGATTATCGACAGTGGCGAGTTAGGGGAATTAACCTTTGGTCGGCTGTCGTGGCGAACCGCCATTGACGTCTATTCCAACCAACCTTATCTGATAAAAGTTAAGCGTTTCATGATAATGGACGTCGGCATCCACTTACTGGATCTGGCGCGGTTTTTATTCGGTGATGCACAGGGCGTGTTTTGTCGCACCCAGCAAATCAAAGCGGGTATTGCCGGTGAAGATGCCGCCACTATTTTGCTCTCACATGACAATGGCGCGACCACGGTGCTTGATTTCAGCTATGCATCGCGACGTCACCCCGACCCTTTCCCACAAACATTGGTCGAGATTGAAGGCACCGCCGGCACATTATTGATTGGGCCAAATCAGGTGCTCACTGTCCACGCCAATGGCCAATCCAGACAGGAAAAAATCGAGCATGACGCACGCTCATGGGCCAGTGAACCCTGGACGCAAATTCAGGACAGTGTAGTGCATACCCAGCGCCACTTTATTGCGTGTTTGCGCCAGAATCGCGAACCGGAAACATCGGGGCGGGACAGTTTATTGACCTACGGCTTGCTCGAGGCGGCTTATTTGTCGGCGTCAACCGCGCAGCAAGTTCAGCCCGAGAGAGATTAACACTCGCGAGGAGACATTATGGGCTTAAAAAACATAGATTTAAAAAACATAGATTTAAAAAACATAGAGTTAAAAAACACCCAGCCATTGGGGAAAACAGGGTTTCAGATACCGACAGTTGGGGTGGGAACCTGCCCATTAGGTGAATTATTCGAAGAAATTGCGGAGCAGGATGCCCAGACAACACTGGAAACTGCATGGGATAACGGAATCCGATTATATGACACCGCGCCTTGGTATGGGCGCGGTCAAGGGGAGCACCGAACTGGGCGATTTTTGTATCGCAAGAACCGCGATGACTATGTGCTGTCAACCAAAGTCGGCCGCCGCTTGCTCGCACCGCGTTCGCGCAAAACATTCCAAACTGCGCCCTGGCAAGGTGGGCTGGCCTTTGAAAGTGTCCATGATTATAGCTATGACGGCATTTTGCGCTCCTATGAAGACAGCCTACAGCGGCTAGGTATCAATAAGGTGGATATTTTATATATCCATGACTTGGATACGGGCTATTTCCCCGATGAACAAGATTTGCTCGGAAAATTAAAAGAGTTGGAATCTGGCGGTTTTAGGGCGCTGGAAGAATTGAAAGCCGCCGGGGAGATTGCCGCGTTCGGTGCCGGAATTAATGAGCCGGGCATGATTAATCGTTTTCTGGACCGCTACCCATTAGATGTGTTTTTGGTGGCCTCTCGCTACACCTTACTTGAGCAAGATATCTATGCTGATGAGCTGCTGCGGGCGCAACAACAGGGGGTGGGTATTGTCATTGGTGGCGTGTTTAATTCCGGGGTATTGGCCACTGGCATCCAGGATGCCGCGCGTTATGACTATGGCAAATTGCCAGCTTCAATCGCCGCCCGAGTTCGAAAACTGCAAGCCGTCGCGGCTGATTTTTCCGTCCCACTCGCCGCCGCCGCCTTGCAATTCCCACGAGGATTCAGCGCGGTTGCCAGTGTGCTGTATGGCCCATCCCGACCGGCTGAAGTCACACAGAATTCAGTGAATTTTCAATATCCTATCCCCGCAGAGTTTTGGCTCGCCTTAAGGGCGCAGGGGTTGATTGCCGAACATATTCCATTACCTGACTAAGTACCGATACCCGACTAAGCACCAAGCGATTATTTCTACCAGGGGGTTCTATGACATATAAAACAATAATCTCGGCCAATGAGTTGGCTGACCATCTGCACGATACAAATTGGGTCATTTTGGATGCGCGCTTCACGTTAGATGATGAAAACTGGGGACAAAATCAGTATTTGGTGAGGCACATTCCCGGTGCTCACTACGCCAATTTAGCCACGGATTTATCCGGCACCATTATTCCTGGGCATACCGGACGCCGCCCATTGCCGCAGATTGAAGTGTTTGCAAACCGGCTTTCTCAATGGGGCATTGGCCCTGACACCCAAGTCATTGTGTATGACGCCAGTGGCGGATTGATGGCGGCAGCCCGCACCTGGTGGATGTTGCGTTGGTTAGGGCACGATGCAGTGGCGGCATTAGATGGCGGCTGGCCCCAATGGACACAGGCCGGCTATCCCACCTCCACCGAGGTTGAAAGCCCAACTCCTGCTGTATTTGTTGCCAAAGAGCGCCCTGATTATCTCGCGGACGTGGCGCTGGTGGATAGTGTTCGTCAGAACCCAGAGTGGGCGGTGTTTGATTCCCGCTCAGAGGCCGGTTTCCATGGTGGCGGTGTCTACCATGACCCGGTTCGCGGGCACATTCTTGGTGCCAGGTTGGCTGACCGCGCCAACACCCTTGACAGCTACGGGCTGTTTTTTTCACCGCAACAATTACGCCAGCATTACACCCGTCTATTGGGGGACGTGCCGATTGAGCGCACCGTTTTTTACTGTGGTTCCGGCGTGACGGCGGCCCAGAATCTTTTGGCGGTGGCCCATGCGGGGCTGGGGGATGCCAAACACTATGTCGGTTCCTGGAGTGAATGGATTATCGACCCCGCGCGGCCAGTCGAATTATAGACCCTGCAACGCCAATAAAGTTGGGTATATTTTTCAGCAAAAAACCGATTTTAACATTTTATCTCAATGCTGGCGGTGATGTCGGCGGGTGACTATTTGAAGGTATCTATGAGTAATATTATTGAAAAGTTATTTTCTTTACAGGGCAAAGTGGTGCTGGTTTCGGGGGCGGGCGGGGCAATTGGCAGTGTGCTGAGTAAGGCGCTGGCGAATGCCGGTGCAACCGTGGCATTGCACGATATTGATCTGGCGCGTATCAAACCGATTCAAGACGCCATTGAAGCCGAAGGCGGTAAAGCTTTGTCGATTACCGCGGACTTAAGTGATGTCGCAGCTTGCCGACAGTTGGTCGATACCGTGTATGACCAACTCGGGCGTATAGATATCCTGCTCACCAGTGCCGGTGTCAATCGCAGGAAGCCGATTAAAGATGTCAGCGCCGAAGACTTTGATGCCATTATTGATATTAATTTGCGTAGCGTTTACTTTTTGGCGCAAGCCGTCCAACCCTATATGACGAAACAAGGGGGCGGTAAAATCGTTAATATCAGTTCACTGAGCGCGAAGCATGCTTTTAACACCATTTCTGTCTATGCCGCGTCAAAAGCCGCCGTCAGCCAATTAACTAAGGCGATGGCGCGTGAATGGGTGGGCGATAATATTCAAGTGAATGCTATTGAACCGGGCTTTATCAAAACCGAATTTACCCGCCCGCTGTGGGATGACGAATATCGCTCAAAATGGTTCCAGAACTTTATTCCGCAAGGCCGTTTAGGTAACCCAGATGATTTAATTGGCGCAGTGCTCTTTTTAAGCTCAGCAGCTTCGGCTTATTTGACCGGGCAAGCAATTACCATTGATGGGGGGGTGTTGTCAGGTTCTTCATGGGTTAATCCCGATCCTCTTCGCTCTTGACGCTGCGGCGGTGTTAGCGGCGCTTGCGCACCCGAATCACTGACTGCCCGTTGACCTTAAAATAAATAGACTCATCGGGATTTACTCGCTTGCTGCCTTGCCGCAACACCAATAGCTTTGAGGATACTCTTCGCTCTTGACGCTGCGGCGGTGTTAGCGGCGCTTGCGCACCTGAATCACTGACTGCCCGTTGACCTTAAAATAAATAGACTCATCGGGATTTGCTCGCTTGCTGCTTACTTGCGATTCCAATGATGGTGCGGTGTGATATTACTATCTGGAGTCGCAAGCCAAAGAGCTGCGACTCCCCTAGTGTTAGCGATCAGATTGACTATTTAATCTTTGTGATGTTTTTCACATCGACTTCCACAGAGTTCCAGTCTTTATCCACTTTCCCTTCAATTTGGACTTTATCTTGTGGCGTAATGGTTTGGCCTTTCCAGCGCTTACTGTCGATATCCACCGTAATGGTGCCAGTGTTATCGCGGAAAGTATAAGTATCATGGCCGAGCCGCTCTACGATATTCCCCTCTAAAGTGACGCGGGCATCATCACGCATGCTTTTCACTTTATCCACCGTGGTATTTGTCGCACTCGGGCCAGAGAAGCCGCCTTGTGTTGCTGGCTGAGTCTGTGTTGTTGCCGGGCCGTCAAAACCCCCTTGCGCGGTGTTTGTCGCACTTTGCGCCAGGAATGGTGTGCTGCATAACATGGCCAAGGTGGCAACTAAGGTCAGTTTCTTCATTTTATTGCTCCTTCAATGAATGAATTATTGCATATGAAACCAGAGACCTTTTCGGCCTCGCTACCCAATACTAGACCAAAATCACATTAGAATTTGCCTAATAAGAAAGCAACCCATGCCGAAAAGGGCTGTTTGATGAATACAAATGGGGATAAAGTCTATTTAATCAACCTGATTGAGTGTTTTTTCTTTGGCGGCACTATTCGTTTGATTATGCCGATAATAAGAAAGAATGATGAAAGCTGATTGTGTTATGGCACTTTTTCAGCGAGCTGGACTCCAATCTCTGGTTATCATTTTTCAACTGCCATGCTTTTGCTTCTGTGCAGGGTTCTCTGCAAAAAGGTTCTTTGTAGAAAATGTTCTTTGCAGACAAGCTGATTGGATGCAGTGGTTTTTTTAAGGAGCTTTAGATGAATATTCGCCTACGGTTGTCAGGGGTGCGCTTGTTATTACTGGGGGTCCCTCTGTTATTGGCCGGGTGTTCAGCCACGTCCGGGTTTTCTTGGTCAAGTTTGTCTCCGCTGAATTGGTTTAGTGGCAACAGCAGTATGCAAGTGACTGATAATGGTGTCGGTGGTATCACGGCCAGTACCCCTTTGAGCGAAAATGAGATTAAAGAAGGGCTGAAAGGTGATTATCGGCTACGCAGCGGTATGGCAACCAATGATGGCAAGCTGGTTTCTTTCTACCAAGCCATGAAAGAAAACCAGGTTAAGTTGGTTTTCTCTGGTCAGCCCAAAGGCACGGTAGAACGCATTGATGTCATGGATAAAGATATTCCGAGTCAATGGGGCGTGAGTATTGGTGCGCCATTCAGTCAGTTATATAAAAAAGCCTTTGGTGTTTGTCAGAAAGGCACTGGCGATGATAGTGGACAAATAGAATGTGTAGCACCCGATAGCAAGCATGTTAGCTATTTATTTGCGGGCGACTGGCATGGCCCAGAGGACTTAATGCCATCTGACGATACTTTGCAAAGCTGGAAAGTTAGCAAGATTATATGGCGCGCTAAAAGCGAGTAAATATTATTCTCCTATTAGGGCGCGGCTTATGTCTGACGCCTTAATAATAATCTCACCCCACTAAACGCCCATTTCCTTTCGCCCAGTTTTATTTTGCGTTGACGCAAGGTTATTTTAATCGCTTCAGTTATGATATTTGGCATAATCGATACGGGTTTTTAGTGAGGAAAAAAAATGACTCAAGTTCAGAGTGGCATTTTGCTGGAGCATTGCCGTTTTGCCATTTTTATGGAAGCAAGAGTACAGGGCGAATTTGATACCATTCGCCAAGGGTGTAAAAAATTCTGCCTTTCATTGCAAGAGTTACAACAAAAATTTCCTAATGAGCATTTAGGCGCAGTTATCGCGTTTGGTTCAGATATTTGGCATGACCTATCCAATGGTCAAGGTGCACCAGAATTAAAGCCTTTTGTTGCCTTGGGCAAAGCGCCGATGATTGCCCCTGCCACCCAACGCGATTTATTGATTCATATTCAGTCATTACGTCAAGACATTAACTTTACTTTAGCACAAGCCGCTGTTGCCGCTTTTGGTGATGCTATTGCGGTTGAAGAAGAGACTCATGGTTTCCGCTGGGTGGAAGAGAGGGATTTTACGGGTTTTATTGACGGTACAGAAAATCCGCAAGGTGAAAGTCGGCCAGAAGTTGCTGTCATTGCTGAGGGCGAAGAGGATGCCGGCGGCAGTTATGTATTAGTTCAGCGCTATGAGCATGACCTGAAAAAATGGCAGCGTATCCCGGAACACAAACAAGAACAAATTGTGGGGCGGACCAAGCATGATAGCGAAGAGTTGCCATCGGACCAGCGTCCTGATACTTCCCATGTTAGTCGGGTTGACCTTAAAGAGAATGGCAAGGGGCTGAAAATTCTACGTCAAAGCTTGCCTTACGGCACCGCCAGCGGCAAACACGGCTTGTATTTCATTGCCTATTGTGCGCGCTTACACAATATCGAGCAGCAATTATTGAGCATGTTCGGCTCAATAGACGGCAAGCACGATCTGTTATTAGGCTTTAGTAAGCCAGTGACCGGCAGTTATTACTTTGCGCCGTCGCTAACTAAATTATTGTCTTTATAATTGCTTTTATTCTGAATGACAAAAGGCCGGTTTCCCGGCCTTTATCTTTTGGTGACTCATTAAGTATTGTTATTAAAGCGCTATAGCGTCGCGCATTCTGTTTACGACGGTCTGTTTCTGTTCTTTGGTCAGTGCGCGCAAGGGTAAGCGCGGATTACCGGCATCAATGCCGTGTAATTGCATTGCTGCTTTACCGGCGGCAACGCCACCAAATTCAACCAAGATGCGAATAAGTGCAATAACCTGATCCATACCGCGTTGCACGGCAACTTGGTTACCCGCATTAAAATCAGCAATGATTTTATGGAACAGCGGCGCTGCATAATTATAAGTGCTGCCAACTGCGCCAATAGCGCCCACTGCCAGGCCACCCGGTAAATGCTCATCAACCCCAAATGGAATATCAAATTTACCGCCGCTGACACGTAGACAGCGCTGGAATTCATACAAATCCGCATTATTGAATTTAATCCCTGACAGGTTTGGGATTTTTGATTCGGCTTTGATGAGGAATTGTTCCATATCCAAATTCACACCGGACATTCCGGAATGATAGTAATAAAAGCCTTTCGAAGGGGCCGCTGCCGCGATGGCCTGACAATAAGCAATTAGCTCGTCAACATTACCCGGTTTGAAGAAGCAAGGGCCGATGGCCGAGGTTGCGAAAATATCCAGTGTTTCGGCATGGCGAGAAAGGTCGACGGCATCTTTAATGCTCAATGCGCCAGTATGTAAGGTAATACTCAGTTTACCTTGCGCCGCTTTTACCCAGCGCTCGGCAATTTTTTTGCGCTCTTCTACTGAGCAATGAATACCTTCACCCGTGGTGCCACATACATAGACCCCTTTCACACCATCATTGACCAGATGCTCGGCAATTTGGTCGATGACGGGATAATTAACTTCACCCTGCTCATCAAAGGGAGTGTGCGGAGCTGCGATCAGGCCGGTTAACTTTTTCATACGCATCCTTAATAAATCAGAGAGAGTGGGGGGCATGGTTAGCCAAAATAGTTTTGGGTACAAGTGACATCTGGTGTGATCAATTTCCCGTCAGTTTTGCTGCTTCGTGTTTTTGTGGTGCTTCGTGTTCTTGTGGTACATATTGTTGAATAGCTTCACAAAACCAACTACAAATATGTTCAATGCGCGTAATGGCGGAACCGACGGTGACGGCATAAGCGCCTGCTGATATTGCCGCTGCGGCTAATGCTGGCGAGTTATAACGGCCTTCGGCAATCACTCTACAGCCCGCTTGGGATAACTGTTTTACCAGTTCTAAGTCCGGTTCGGTGGGAATTGATGTTTGGGTATAGCCCGACAATGTGGTGCCGATAAAATCGATACCTAACCGGTGCGCTAATAGAGCATCTTCAATATTAGAGGCATCTGCCATCGTCAGGCAGCCGGTTGCCTGCGCCCGCTGGAATAAATCTTTTACTGAAACCGGGCGAGGGCGGCAGGTGACGTCAAAAGCGATAATATCGGCACCGGCAGCACTTAATGCATCTATATCTTCCAGCCACGGGGTGATCCTGACTTCTGAGTCAGGCAAATCGCGTTTAATAATGCCGATAATTGGAGCATCGGTAACCCGGCGCACCGCTTCAATATTCCTAATGCCCTCAACACGCAGACCCACCGCACCACCGGCCAGTGATGCCAATGCCATTGCCGCCACAATTTCTGGTGTATCCATGGCGCTGCCGGGGACAGGTTGGCATGAGGCGATAAGGCCATTTTGGAGCTGGTGGCGGAGACGACTTGTTTTACTTAGGTTCAGATTGCCCACGGTCTTTAGCTCCGATTGTGTTATTTAAGTGAAGTTTTACTCCATTATGTTAGATCTTTTATCCGTAGGGTGCAATGGTCAACCTTTCATTAATCGGGTCAAAAAGTATTTATTGTGGAGTGTAACTCCAACATGAAAATAATAATGGAGTTGTGACGGAAAAATTGTCATAGTCATCTTATTAACATCATTACAGATATAGAGGGTTGCGCCAGATGGGAAAAGTGTTGGCACTGGATATCGGTGGAACAAAGATTGCTGCGGCGGTGGTGACTGAGAGCGGCATGTTAGTTGGCCGTCAGCAGATAGCGACACCCCATGGCGGGGCTGCACAGCTGGCGATAGCGCTGGAAACGCTGATTACACCTTATCGGCATCTGGTTGATTTTATTGCGGTTGCTTCAACTGGCATTATCAGGGGTGGGGGTTTGACGGCACTTAATCCTGTTAATTTGGGCGGCTTAGCGGATTTTCCGTTACAAGATTGTATTCAGTCGATCGCTGATTTGCCTTGTGTGTTGCTCAATGATGGGCAGGCGGCCGCCTGGGCTGAGTATCAAGCACTCAGTGATAATTACGACAATATGATGTTCGTGACGGTTTCCACCGGTGTGGGCGGCGGCATTGTGTTGGATAAAAAACTGCTGGTTGGTCATCACGGTTTGGCTGGTCACATTGGCCACACATTAGCCGATCCCCACGGCCTGTTATGTGGCTGTGGCCGTCGAGGATGTGTTGAAAGTGTCGCCTCCGGGACGGCAATTGGCGCAGAAACGCTGGGTTGGAAACAGCCGCTTTCTGCCGCCAAAGTGTTTGAATTGGCGCAACTTGGCAATGTTCAGGCAGAAAATATTATTAACCGTTCCGCGACTGCGATTGCTCAAATGCTGGCCGATATGAAAATGGCATTGGATCTGGAAATAGTCATTTTGGGCGGCAGTGTTGGGCTGGCGGCGGGGTATTTGGAGCGGGTCATTGGCGCACAAAAGGTATTGCCGGAAATCTATCGGGTGCCAGTTCAGGCTGCTCATCACCAGCAAGATAGTGGGTTGTTGGGCGCGGCACTGTGGGCCAAAAATACTCTTTGTCATTGAAGCCGCAGCGGCTCTCGCTCACCCGAATCACTTACTTGAGTAAGCTCATCGGGATTAATGAGCCTCATCCTTGAGGCTCACCCTGCGGGCTAGCATAAATGTAGTTCAAATCGGTTCCCGACCGATTTGTCTCTCGTTTGCTGCCTTGCTGCGACACCAATGACTTTGAGTATATATTTTATGATTGAATATTGAGGCTAATATGATCAGTGGATCATTAACACAAACAGCTTTTTTCAGTGGGTTACCAGAACGTCTGCAATGGGTTTTAGCCTATTTGGCTAAGACGCCCTTGGCGGAGCTAAGTTGCGGGCGTCATGAAATAGACGGCGAGCTTGTTTTCATGAATGTGATGGAGTTTGAGACCCAACCGGCTGACAATAAAAAAGCTGAAATGCACCGGACTTACGCTGATGTTCAATTGCTGATAAGTGGCATTGAAGGCATTGAATACTCGACTCTGACACCCACTGAGCATCTCGAACCCTATCATGCTGACGATGACTATCAACTGATTGCCGAGATTCCAGATAAAAGCCAATTACGCATGCTACCGGGGATGTTTGCGGTATTTCTACCGGGCGAACCTCATAAGCCTGGTTGCCAGATTGCGGGGTCGGGCACTATCAAGAAAGTGGTGGTGAAAGTTCATCATAGTTTATTGCATAACAGATTATCTCTATGATTTTTAAATAATAAGAAAGCACGTTATCTTTGACATCTTCCCCGGCCCCCCGGGGTTTTTTTATTGATCTCACCCCGCACAATAGCGCCATTTGTCTTCACGAAATGGGCCAATTATGTCATGATGCGCGGCAGAAGCGTCCCTATCCGTCAATTCTCTTTTCCTTGAGGTGTCCGCGTGAATACTGGTGCCCCCCGTTTTAAGCCAGGTAAAATTCTTGATGCCTTGGGTGCGATGCAAAATAGTCTGACCCGCTCAGCGCAGCGTATTGCTGCCTATATTTTGGCGGAACCCGCCAAAGTGACCCAGCTTTCCATTGCCGACCTTTCCTCCCTCACACAGGCCGGTGAAGCCACTATCATCCGTTTTTGCCGCACGCTGGGTTATAAAGGATTCCAAGATTTCAAAATGGATTTGGCCATTGAGGTAGCAACCCGCCATCACAATGAAAACAGCCTGTTAGATGCTGATGTGCAAGAGGGCGATGATGCATTGGCGATTGGCAATAAATTGCAATCGGCGATTAATAATGTGCTGTCTGAAACGCTGAATCTGTTGTCTTTTGAGAGTGTTGAACAGGTGGTTAAGCTATTGCGCCCGGCTGATCGCATCTGCATTTTTGGTGTTGGCTCATCCGGTATCACTGCGGAAGATGCCAAAGGTAAATTGATGCGTATTGGATTGCGGGTCGATGCGGCCACAAATAATCATTTTATGTATATGCAGGCTTCTTTGATGCGCCCCGGTGATGTGGCAATGGGTATCAGCCATTCGGGTACCTCAGCTGAAACCGTGCAGGCATTAAAACTGGCGAAGCAGGCCGGTGCGACCACAGTGGCGCTGACGCACAATATGGGCTCCACCATTACAGAATTGGCGGATTATGTGCTGATTAACGGCAACCGTCAGGGGCAGTTGCAAGGGGATTCCATCGGCACCAAAATTGCGCAATTGTTTGTTTTAGATCTGATTTATGCCCTGTTGGTCAAAGCGGATCCTGCCCAGGCAGAAAGCATTAAACGTAAAACCACCCAAGCGGTCAGTCAAAATGGATGACCGGTAATCTGTTTCTGCTGCCATATCTAGCCGCTGCTGCGGAGATCTTTCGCCCGCAGTGGTAAATACCCCATCATTCTGTTGCTTATCTTACTCACTCTGGCATTTCGCTATCTTTGTCACGTTTTAGACACATTGTGATTGAAATAGCGGGCTGATCTTATACACTCAAATGGAGTTTTACTCCTTTTAATTTACTTTCTTGGAGTAAAACCACATAAATATAAATGTGGCGAGAACCTTCGGGTAGTGACAGATTAAGTGATTTTAAACAATCAGTTGCCAGGGTTTATCTGCCGCGAGGAAAACAGTTTCTGCCAGTGAACTTAGCTGGTGGTGGAGAGAGAGCGACGCTATGAGCACTTCAGTACAACCACAAACGGACAAACCTCCTCGTGGAGAGAAACCATTGCGCTGGTACAAGCAACTCACCTCTGCACAATGGAAGGCATTTATTGCCGCCTGGATCGGTTATGCCCTGGACGGCTTTGATTTTGTTCTTATTACTCTGGTTCTGACTGATATTAAACAAGAATTCGGTTTGACGCTGATTCAAGCAACCAGTCTGATTTCAGCGGCCTTTATCTCGCGCTGGTTCGGGGGCTTGGTGCTGGGTGCTATGGGTGATCGTTATGGCCGTAAATTAGCCATGATCACCAGTATTGTGCTGTTCTCCTTTGGTACCCTGGCCTGTGGTTTGGCACCGGGTTACACCACGCTGTTTATTGCCCGACTGATTATTGGTATCGGGATGGCGGGGGAGTATGGCTCCAGTTCTACCTACGTGATGGAGAGCTGGCCGAAGAATATGCGTAACAAAGCCAGTGGTTTTCTGATTTCTGGCTTCTCTATCGGTGCCGTATTAGCCGCGCAGGCTTATAGCTATGTGGTCCCGGCATTCGGCTGGCGTATGCTTTTCTATATTGGTTTACTGCCGATTATCTTTGCTTTGTGGTTGCGTAAAAATCTGCCGGAAGCAGAAGATTGGGAAAAAGCGCAAAGTAAACAACAGCAGTCGAAGCAGGCTAAAGACCGCAACATGGTGGATATTCTGTATCGCAGCAACTTGAGCTACCTGAATATTGCGCTGACCCTCTTTGCCGCCGCCGCCCTTTATGCTTGTTTCACCGGCATGGTATCCACCCCTGTCGTGGTGCTCCTTGGTATTCTTTGTGCAGCAGTATTTATCTACTTTATGGTACAAACCAGTGGCGATCGCTGGCCGACCGGTGTGATGCTGATGGTGGTGGTGTTCTGTGCCTTCCTCTACTCATGGCCGATTCAGGCATTATTGCCCACTTATCTGAAAATGGATTTGGGCTATGACCCGCACACCGTGGGCAACGTGTTGTTCTTCAGTGGTTTTGGTGCCGCCGTGGGCTGCTGTGTCGGGGGCTTCCTAGGGGATTGGTTGGGGACGCGTAAAGCTTATGTCACCAGTTTGCTGATTTCACAATTACTGATAATTCCACTGTTTGCCATTCAGGGCAGCAGCATCCTGTTCCTCGGCGGTTTATTGTTCCTGCAACAGATGTTGGGCCAGGGGATTGCCGGGTTATTACCAAAACTTCTGGGCGGCTACTTTGACACTGAACAACGTGCTGCGGGGCTGGGCTTTACCTATAACGTTGGCGCACTGGGCGGGGCACTAGCACCTATTCTGGGGGCTTCAATTGCTCAGCATCTTAGTCTCGGTACGGCATTGGGTTCACTCTCATTTAGCCTGACATTCGTCGTGATTCTACTCATTGGTTTTGATATGCCATCCCGTGTACAGCGCTGGGTGCGCCCAGCGGGGTTACGGATGGTGGATGCCATTGACGGCAAGCCATTCAGTGGTGCTGTTGGCCCAAATCATGCCAGTGTGGTGACACAGAAGTAAAATAATGACTTTTTATTGCCCGGTGCAGGTTGGCCGGGCTTTTTATTGACCAAACATAAGTGAAAGTAGGTGGCTGGCGACCAGCATCGTGACTGGCTTAGAGCATTTGATACTTGAACATCACTAAACGGTATATAAAAGCGTTATAGGTATGCACCTAGTTATAAATACACTGGACATAATTTAAAGGCGCAACATTCTCAATGAAGAAGCTTGCTGCCGAATGAACTCAGTGAATAAGGTGCCAAATGAAACAGATTTCAATAAAGAAAAATGGCTGGACCCGAGTTGCCTTATTTAGCGCGCTAATCTTCGGCAGTGCAACCGCCAGTGCCACCGAGCTGCTGAATAGCTCTTATGATGTGTCCCGCGAGTTATTCAGCGCCTTAAATCCCGGCTTTGAAAAACAGTGGGAACAGAAAAATCCTGGTGACAAGCTGACCATCAAACAATCTCATGCCGGTTCCTCCAAACAGGCGTTGGCAATTTTGCAAGGGCTTAAAGCAGATGTGGTGACCTATAACCAAGTCACTGATGTGCAAATCTTGCATGACCGCGGCAATCTCATCCCGGCTGACTGGCAAGCGCGTTTACCTAACAACAGCTCGCCGTTCTACTCCACCATGGCTTTCCTGGTGCGCAAGGGCAATCCAAAGAACATCCATAGCTGGGATGATTTGGTGCGCGAAGACGTCAAGCTGGTATTCCCGAATCCAAAAACCTCCGGTAATGGCCGCTATACCTATCTGGCTGCCTGGGGGGCAACTGAACAAGCCAATGGCAAAGACGAGGCCCAAACCCGTGATTGGATGAAACGTTTCCTGAAAAACGTGGTGGTTTTTGACACCGGCGGTCGCGGGGCAACCACCACTTTTGTTGAGCGAGGCTTGGGTGATGTGCTGATCAGTTTCGAATCTGAAGTGAACAATATTCGTAAAGAGTATGGCAGCGACAAATATGAAGTCATTGTCCCGCCGGTCGATATTCTGGCGGAATTCCCAGTGGCTTGGGTGGATAAAAATGTCGAGAAAAATGGCACTGAAAAAGCCGCCAAAGCTTACCTCAATTACCTCTACAGCCCACCAGCACAGCAGGTGATCACCAGCTTTAACTACCGTGTTTATGATAAAGCGGCGATGGAAGCGGCTAAATCTCAATTCCCTGATACCAAATTATTCCGTGTTGAAGAGCAATTCGGTAGCTGGCCACAGGTGATGAACATCCACTTCGCCACTGGCGGCGTGCTGGATAAATTGTTAGCAGAAGGTCATCAGTAATGATGTCGGCATCCAGTAAACGGGTTCTGCCCGGATTTACCCTCAGTCTTGGGAGCAGCCTGCTTTACACCTGCCTGATCTTGTTATTACCACTCAGCGCGTTAGTGATGCAAGTTGCTCAGATGAGTTGGGCGCAGTACTGGGAGGTGATAACCAACCCTCAGGTGGTCGCCGCTTATAAAGTGACCTTACTGGCCGCCGGTGTCGCCAGTATTTTCAATGCAGTATTTGGCATGTTGATGGCCTGGATTTTGACGCGTTATCAATTCCCCGGCCGCAGTTTACTTGATGGTTTGATGGATTTACCCTTCGCCTTACCCACAGCGGTGGCGGGTTTGACACTGGCAACTTTGTTTTCCACCACCGGTTGGTACGGTGCCTGGTTATACGATGTTTTGGGCATCAAAGTTTCCTTTACCTGGTTAGGGATTGCGGTCGCCATGGCCTTTACCAGCTTGCCGTTTGTGGTGCGCACCGTGCAGCCGGTATTGGAGGAGTTAGGGCCAGAATATGAAGAAGCGGCGGAAACGTTAGGGGCCAGCCGCTGGCAGAGTTTCCGTCTGGTGGTGATGCCAGAGCTGGCTCCGGCCTTGCTGGCGGGAACCGCATTATCCTTTACCCGCAGTTTGGGCGAATTCGGCGCGGTGATTTTTATCGCTGGTAACATCGCCTGGAAGACGGAAGTGACCTCGCTGATGATTTTCATCCGTTTGCAAGAGTTTGATTACCCGGCGGCCAGCGCCATTGCGTCAGTCATTCTGGCGGTTTCACTGGCGCTGTTGTTCGGGATTAACACGTTACAAAGTCGCTTTGGTCGGCGGATAGGGGGGCATTGATGGCTGATATCACAGAATTTAATGGTGTGGCCCGCCCGCCCATCAACTGGGGCAAATGGACCCTGATCGCCATCGGCGCACTGTTCTCGGTTTTACTGCTGGTGATCCCGATGGTGTGGATCTTTATCACCGCTTTCTCTAAAGGGATCGAGGTGGTCGGGCAGAACTTATCTGACCCCGATATGCTGCACGCCATTTGGTTGACGGTGTTGGTGGCGCTGATTACCGTGCCGGTGAATCTGGTCTTCGGTGTGGTGCTGGCCTGGCTGGTGACACGGTTTGTTTTCCCCGGCCGCCAGTTATTGATGACATTAATTGATATTCCGTTTGCCGTTTCACCGGTGGTTGCCGGTCTGATGTATCTGCTGTTTTACGGCTCCAACGGCGTGGTGGGCGGTTGGCTGGATTCTCACGATATCCAATTGATGTTCTCCTGGCCCGGAATGGTGCTGGTCACCATCTTCGTCACCTGCCCATTTGTGGTGCGTGAACTGGTGCCGGTGATGATGAGTCAGGGCAGTCAGGAAGATGAGGCCGCCGTGTTGTTGGGGGCCTCTGGCTGGCAAATGTTCCGCCGTGTGACCCTGCCGAACATTCGCTGGGCATTGCTGTATGGCGTGGTGTTGACCAACGCCCGCGCTATTGGTGAGTTTGGCGCGGTTTCGGTGGTTTCCGGTTCTATTCGTGGCGAGACCTACACCTTGCCGCTGCAAGTTGAATTATTGCATCAGGATTACAACACCGCCGGGGCCTTTACCGCCGCCGCGTTGCTGACCCTGATGGCAATAGTGACCCTTTTTCTGAAAAGCGGCCTGCAATGGCGCTTAGCGCGTCAGGTTGTTCGTCTCGAACAGGAGCAAAAGCATGAGCATTGAGATTGATAATATCAGTAAGTATTTTGGCCGCACCAAAGTGCTGAATAACATCACACTTGATATTCCTTCAGGCCAAATGGTGGCGTTGCTTGGCCCTTCTGGTTCGGGAAAAACCACTTTATTGCGTATCATTGCCGGGTTGGAAAATCAGAACGCCGGGCGTTTAAGTTTCCACGGCACTGATGTGAGCCGCCTGCATGCCCGTGACCGCCGTGTTGGCTTTGTGTTCCAGCATTACGCGCTGTTCCGCCACATGACGGTGTTCGATAACATTGCTTTTGGTTTGACGGTGTTACCTCGCCGTGAGCGGCCTAATGCGGCGGCTATCAAGCAGAAAGTGTCGCAATTGCTGGAAATGGTGCAATTAGGCCATCTGGCTAGCCGCTATCCATCACAACTTTCTGGCGGCCAAAAGCAGCGGGTGGCTTTGGCGCGCGCGCTGGCGGTTGAACCACAAATTCTGTTGCTGGACGAGCCGTTTGGTGCCCTGGACGCGCAAGTGCGCAAAGAGCTACGCCGCTGGTTGCGCCAGTTACATGATGAATTGAAATTTACCAGCGTCTTTGTCACGCACGATCAAGAAGAAGCCATGGAAGTGGCTGATCGGGTGGTGGTGATGAGTCAGGGCAATATTGAACAGGTCGGGACACCCGATGAAGTGTGGCGCGACCCCGCAACTCGCTTTGTGTTGGAGTTCCTCGGTGAAGTTAACCGCCTGAGCGGTGAAATTCGCGGATCACAGCTGTTTATTGGTGCCCATCATTGGCCGCTGGATTTAGCCCCAATGCACCAAGGCAGTGTGGATCTCTTCCTGCGCCCTTGGGAGATGGAAGTCAACATTCAATCAAGTGCCCGCTGCCCGCTGCCGGTTCAGGTGCTTGAAGTTAGCCCGCGCGGCCACTTCTGGCAATTAACCGTGCAACCTATTGGTTGGCATCAGGATCCTATCAGCGTGGTCTTGCCGGAAGGTAACATTGACGCCCCGGTACGCGGCAATCGCTATTATGTGGGCGGATTAAATGCGCGCTTATATTCTGGCGATCAATTGCTGCAACCCATTGCTTTAGCCCAAAGCGCCTGATAAGTTTTTCTGTATATGGCGAAGAACGGTGGCTGACAAACCTATTTTGTCACACCGAGACTGGCGGGGCGACTGCACCGATGGGCGCTCCGACGGCTTACGCCGTTACGACCCATTCGGCACATTTCCCCGCTTATCAACTTAGCTAGTGGTCTGAGGTGGCCTAATAGCCACTCTTTTCTTTATTTGCCAATATAGACACGTACCCAAATCCAAAGGTAATGAATGTGACGACCCTCGAACACTGCATCGGCAACACCCCTCTGGTCAAACTGCAACGCATGAGCCAAGGGCTGAATGCACAGATTTGGGTCAAACTGGAGGGCAATAATCCGGCCGGTTCGGTGAAGGACAGGGCGGCACTGGCCATGATCCAGCAAGCGGAATTGCGCGGGGAAATCTCTCCGGGCGATGTATTGATTGAAGCCACCAGTGGCAATACCGGCATTGCGCTGGCGATGATTGCCGCCATCAAGGGCTACAAGCTGAAATTACTGATGCCGGAGAACATGAGCCAAGAGCGGCAGGCCGCCATGCGCGCCTATGGGGCCGAGCTGATTTTGGTCAGCCGTGAGCAGGGTATGGAAGGCGCGCGCGATCAAGCGCTGGCGATGCAAGCACAGGGGCAGGGTAAGGTGCTGGATCAGTTTAATAATACTGATAATCCGTATGCGCATTTTACCGGCACCGGGCCGGAAATTTGGCAACAAACCGCCGGGAAAGTCAGCCATTTTGTCTCCAGCATGGGGACGACCGGCACTATTACCGGGGTTAGCCAATATCTGAAAAGTCAAAATCCGGAGATAACTATTATCGGTTTGCAACCCGCCGAGGGCAGCAGTATTCCGGGAATTCGCCGTTGGCCAGCGGAATATATGCCGGGGATATTCCGCCCCGAATTAGTGGATCAAGTATTGGATATCACGCAGATCTCAGCCGAACAGACTATGCGCCGCCTGGCCACAGAAGAGGGGATTTTCTGCGGTGTTAGCTCCGGTGGCGCGGTAGCAGGGGCATTGCGCGTAGCAGCCGAAAACCCAGGCGCGGTGATTGTGGCGATTATCTGCGATCGCGGAGACCGCTATTTATCAACTGGCGTTTTTCAGTAATTATAGGTTGGCACTTATCTTGATGAATCATGGCGACTCGAGCCGGGTTTGAATCGCGCCCTGCTCGACAGCTAATTTCAACAATTTCAAATCCTATTCAATTCCAAACTCTACTAAATCCCAAACTCTACTAAATCCCAAACCCAAGCAAAACTCAATAATATGTAAGGATTGAGTAAAACCGGCTGCGCGCGAGTCAAATAGGCATGAAAATAGCCGAAATCAGGCTGGAGAGCGAAGAGATGAAAATTTTGTTAGTCGATGATGATGTTGAGCTGGGCAATATGCTGAGGGAATACCTAAGCGGCGAAGGTTTTAATGCCGAATTGGTCGTCACCGGTAAAGCGGGCATTGCCGCGGCTTTGTCTGGGGACTATACCGCCTTGATTCTCGACATTATGTTGCCTGACATGAGTGGCATCGATGTTTTGCGCCAAGTGCGTAAAAAAAGCCGTTTACCCATTATTATGCTGACGGCCAAAGGCGACAATATTGACCGTGTTATCGGCCTGGAAATGGGCGCTGATGATTATATGCCGAAGCCGTGTTATCCCCGTGAATTGGTGGCCCGGCTGCGCGCAGTATTACGCCGTTTTGACGAGCACCCCGCTGCGCCCTCGGCGGATGACAGTGTCATTACGCATAGCGACTTGACGCTCAATCCGTCGACCCGTAGCAGTGAATGGCGGGGCTTGCCCTTTGATTTGACGGCTTCTGAGTTTAATTTACTGGAATTGTTATTGCGCTCACCAGAGCGGGTGGTCACCAAAGATGAGTTATCCGACAAAGGGTTAGGCCGGCCGCGGGAAGCCTATGACCGCAGTGTCGATGTGCATATCAGCAATATCAGACAGAAACTCGCGGCATTGCCGGGGAATAGGTTAAATATTGAAACGGTTCGTAGCATTGGCTACCGCATCAGATAATTGCTATTGGTGGAGTAAGTTAAGTATGCGTGGACGGTTATTCTGGAAAATCCTACTGGGTTTTTGGCTGACTTTTATTTTAATGACCCAGATGCTCTGGGTGGTATTTTCCTTTTACGGCAATCGGCATGAACCGCTTGAGCGCGAAATGGTACGGCAGATGGCTAAGTTACAGGTCGCTTCTGCGGCCTCGGTGCTACAAAGTGGTGGCCTGCCAGCCCTAAATGCCATGACGGCGAACTGGTCAGAAACAGATAAAAATCATTTTTCGGTCTTACCGGCGACAGAAATCCCCCAAGTGACGACAGAATCACCGGATAAGGCGTTGCCAGCCAAAGGCCGAGGGCCAGAGTTTTACAGCAGAGACGTTACAGCTTGGGTCAAAGGATCGGATGGTCAGAATTATCGTATCAGTTACGACATTGATGGGTTGCGGGAAGTCAATCAGCAGGGAAGAGCCAGTGAGGGCCGCCATGAAATATTGAATATTCCGATCCCTATGATTTGGATGGGAGTGCTGGGCGGCTTGTTCTTCAGCACCTTGCTGGCCTGGAACCTGACGCGGCCAATGCGCCAACTGCGGGCCGGTTTTGAACGGGTGGCGCAGGGCGATTTGTCGGTGCGGCTGTTGCCTGTTATGCGCCGTCGTCATGACGAACTGACCGAAGTGGCGCGTGATTTTGATTCAATGGCTGAGCGGCTGAAAGAGTTGGTTAGTGCCCGTGAACAGTTATTGCACGACGTTTCTCATGAATTACGTTCTCCACTGGCTCGCTTGCAATTGGCGATTGGATTAGCACGTCAGAACCCCCAAAATGTCGCAAATTCATTGCAGCGCATTGAACATGAATCCGAACGGCTGGATAAGATGATTGGCGAGTTATTGGCGTTATCTCGCGCCGAAAACCACAATATCGCCGATGATGACGAGTATTTCGATTTGCACCAGTTAGTGGCCGTGGTGGTCAATGATGCTCGCTATGAAGCACAAGTACCGGGGGTTGAAATACTGCTACAGGTCTCACCGCAAGTTGACTATACCGTCAAGGGAAATGCCGAGCTGATGCGGCGGGCGATGGATAATATTGTCCGTAATGCGCTGCGATTCTCTGCCCAGGGTCAACAGGTCAAAGTGGTGCTTTCATTGATTGATAAGAGTTACCAGATTCAGGTTTCTGACCAAGGACCGGGCGTTGAAGAAAGTAAACTCTCCAGTATTTTTGATCCCTTCGTCCGAGTCCAATCAGCTCTCTCCGGTAAAGGCTATGGTTTGGGGCTGGCCATTACCCGCAAGGTGATTTTGGCGCATGGTGGGCAGGTTGAAGCAAGAAACGGCGAGCAGGGTGGGTTGGTGATTATCTTACGGGTGCCGCGTTGGAGTGCGGTAGAGTAAATTATCAAACAAAAACGGCGCACAAAGGCGCCGTTTTCCATATTCGTATGAAATTATTTTTTGATACGAATAATCGGCGTCTCACCCACGGTGACACTACCGGACAATTTAATCATTTCTTTAATCTCGTCCATGTTGGAGATAACCACCGGCGTCAAAGTAGACTTGGCTTTCTCTTCCAGCAGGGCCAGATTGAACTCAATAACTACATCGCCTTTCTTGACGCGCTGACCTTCTTCAGCGATGCGTTTGAAGCCTTCGCCTTTCAGTTCAACAGTATCAATACCGAAGTGGACGAACAGCTCAATGCCGCTGTCTGATTCGATAGAAAAAGCATGGTTAGTTTCGAAGATTTTACCGATGGTGCCGTCAACAGGAGCAACCATTTTATTGCCTGAAGGCTTGATGGCAATCCCATCACCAACGATTTTCTCTGCAAACACAACATCAGGAACATCTTCGATGTTGACGATCTCACCAGACAACGGCGCGACGATTTCAATAGTGCCACTGTCTTTTTTATCATCTGAAACCAGTGATTTCAGTTTATCGAACAAACCCATGATCTTCTCCTAAGTATTTATACTCGTCATACTTCAAGCTGCATGTGCGTTGGCTGCGCTCAATCACCCGAATCACTTACAACACAGTAAGCTCATCGGGACTCTCTCACTTGCCGCCTTCCCGCAACTCGAATTATTTAGAGTTTATATTGGGCAGCAGTCCAGTATCGTGGAATTAGCAGAGCGTTTTTTCTTCGATGAATGTGGTAACCAAATCCATCAATTCCTTCGCTGTTGGTTGAGCTAGTGCTTGCTCCGCCAACACCTTCACATCTTCGAAATTCGTATTACGGATAATTTTCTTGATGCGTGGGATCGAAATCGCACTCATGCTGAACTCATCCAGCCCCATGCCCAATAGCAACAGTGTAGCACGTTCGTCGCCAGCAAGTTCACCGCACATACCGGTCCACTTACCTTCAGCGTGAGACGCATCAATTACCTGTTTGATCAGGCCCAATACCGATGGCGACATTGGATTATAGAGATGAGAAATCAGCTCATTGCCACGATCTACTGCCAGAGTATACTGAGTTAGATCGTTTGTCCCAATACTAAAGAAGTCAACTTCTTTAGCTAAGTGGCGAGCGATGACCGCCGCCGCTGGTGTTTCAACCATAACACCGACCTCGATAGTTTCATCAAAGGCCTTATTTTCTTCACGTAATTGGCTTTTCAGCAGTTCAAGTTCTGCTTTCAGTTCGCGTACTTCTTCAACCGAAATAATCATCGGGAACATGATACGCAATTTACCAAATGCTGATGCACGCAAGATGGCGCGCAGTTGTGCATGCAGAATTTCTTTGCGATCCATAGCAATACGGATGGCACGCCAGCCCAGGAATGGGTTTTCTTCTTTTGGCAAGTTCATGTACGGCAGGTCTTTATCACCGCCGATGTCCATAGTACGGACGATAACTGCCTGAGAGCCCATGGCTTCCGCAACGGCTTTATAAGCCTGGAACTGCTCTTCTTCAGTTGGCAGAGAGTCGCGGTCCATGAACAGGAATTCGGTACGATACAGACCTACACCTTCAGCGCCATTACGTTCAGCACCGGCGATATCACGCACAGTGCCTATGTTGGCAACTACTTCAACCTGATGACCATCAAGGGTAATTGCAGGTAAGTCTTTCAGTTTGGCCAGATCATTTCTTTCGGTGATGTACTGAGTTTTCACCGCTTTCAGCTGCTCAATCACTTCAGCAGTTGGGTTTAAATAGATTTTGTTATTGACCGCATCGAGGATCAAATAATCATCATTCTGGATTTCTTTGGTCGCATGACTGGTGCCGACGATAGCCGGTAACTCCAGTGAACGAGCCATAATCGAGGTGTGAGAGGTGCGGCCACCTAAATCGGTGATGAACCCTAACACTTTATCCAGATTAAGCTGCGCGGTTTCTGACGGGGTCAAATCGGCTGCAACCAGAATCACTTCATCCGGAATTGCGCTCAAATCAACAATGGTCAGGCCGAGAATGTTCTTCAGAAGGCGTTTACCGATATCACGTACGTCAGCCGCACGTTCTTTCAGGTATTCGTCATCCAGTTCTTCCAGTGCTTTCGCCTGGCCTTCAATGACGGAATAAGCCGCGGCATCCGCAGACTGCTTATCATCTTTGATGAGGGCTATGATTTCCTGCTCAAGCTCTTCGTCTTCCAATAGCATGATATGCCCTTCGAAGATGGCCGCTTTCTCTTCGCCGAGACTGGCTTCAGCTTTGGTCTTGATCGCTTCCAACTGTTCAGCAGCTTTAGCCCGCCCAGTTTTGAAACGCTCGACTTCTTGCTCCACTTGGTCAGCAGAGATCTTTTTCCGGTTGATGACAATCTCATCTTCTTTCAGTAAAAGTGCTTTACCAAAAGCGATACCCGGTGATACTAAAATGCCTGAAATCATAACCCTACCTTACTCTTGACTGGTGTTAACTAAAGAAGCGCGCGTGATTACTCAAGCTCTGCCATCAGTTTTACCAGATGCTCAACAGCTTTCTTCTCATCTTCGCCTTCAGCCGAGATCGTAACAACAGTCCCTTGGGTCAGGCCCAGAGTTTGTAGTTTGAACAGGCTCTTAGCGCTAGCGCTTTTACCGTTAGAAAGCACGGTAATTTCACTTGCAAAGCCTTTTGCTTCTTTTACGAACTGGGCAGCAGGGCGGGTATGCAGACCGTTTGGTGCTGTAATAGTAACTTCTTGCTGGAACATTGTATTTCCCCAACTTATTGGATTTATGTTGTGGAGCTAAAGTTTAGTGTAAAAGCCAAACTTTAGCCTGTATTAGTGCGCGCATAACTCATCATTCAACTCGCGCATGACTATGCCTCAACCAGTGACAAGTCACAAAGACAGTTTCTGATGCAACCCGAATTCAGGTCTAAAATCATCACTATCAACTCTAAGAATAATGCTCTCTTTGCGTTATGTCTTCAATCAGCGTTCAGTGATGACATTTTTTGTTGTGTTGCATAATTGATAAATCGATTCAGCCAGAGAAACGCTCAATACGCGATTAATTTCGCGTATCGAAATAATTGACCGGTTAAATACTAAACCCAGAGGGTAAAATCAATCTTTATGTAGTAAAAACTTTGAAGCGCGCCACAAAAAAAGCACCCGTGAGGGTGCTTTTTTAGCATTTAGTGCGACGACCTGACTACTGTTGCAGTTCTTGTTCAGTGAACAAATCTGCGAACAACGCCGTGCTTAAATAGCGCTCACCCGAGGACGGAAGAATAACCACAATTGTTTTGTCAGTAAAGCCATCTTCTTCAGAAAGCTTGACCGCTGCCGCAACGGCTGCACCGGAAGAAATACCGGCTAAAATGCCTTCTTCGTCCATCAAACGGCGAGCCATAGAGATAGCTTCGTCATTGGTGACCAATGCCACACGGTCAACCAGACTCAGGTCGAGGTTGCCGGGAATGAAGCCAGCGCCGATACCCTGAATTTTGTGTGGGCCGGGTTTGATTTCCTGACCCGCCAATGCTTGAGTAATTACCGGAGAATCAGTGGGTTCAACCGCCACCGTGATAATCGCCTTACCTTTGGTATTTTTAATGTAGCGGCTGACGCCGGTCAGGGTACCACCGGTACCGACACCCGCGATAAAGACATCAACTTCGCCATCAGTATCTTCCCAGATTTCTGGGCCAGTGGTTTTTTCGTGAATTTCTGGGTTCGCAGGATTACTGAATTGCTGCAAAATAAGATAGCGGTCTGGATCGGTTGCTTGAATTTCTTCTGCTTTGGCAATGGCCCCTTTCATCCCTTTGGCGCCTTCGGTTAGCACCAAGTTAGCGCCCAGTGCTTTGAGCAGTTTACGGCGCTCAATGCTCATGGTTTCGGGCATGGTCAGCGTTAATTTATAACCGCGTGCGGCGGCAACAAATGCCAATGCGATACCGGTATTACCACTAGTAGGTTCTACCAGTTCTTTGTCTTTGGTCAGAATGCCACGATTTTCGGCGTCCCAAATCATATTGGCACCGATACGGCATTTAACACTGAAACTTGGATTGCGTGACTCAACCTTCGCCAAAATGCGCCCGTTACCGATACGGTTCAGACGAACCAGCGGCGTATGGCCGATTGTTAAAGAGTTGTCTTCATATATCTTGCTCATAGCCCGTCCTTTAACTCTATGAAAATGTAGGAATCGTTCAAAGCATACGCTAACAGTATGGCTATGGAAGTAAGGAATTGGTATATCGATATGTGATTAGGAAATAAGTTTTCATCCCAATCACTTTTAATCTCGGTAAATCACTTTTATTCTCGGTAATAGGGGCGCGGCCAGCACGCCCCTGCAAAATTATCGTGATGGTTGAACAAACTGGTCGCGGTAGCGCTCAACCCACATTGCTGTGGCACCACAGACCGCGACTGGCATAATCACTAGGTTAAGGAAAGGAATCATAGTGAATAAACTTACCAAAGCGCCAAATTGCAGGTTATCGACCTTATTTTGACGTAAAGCACTGCGCATATGCTGAAAACTCACTTTATGGTTATCAAACGGATAATCACAATATTGTATAGACAGCATCCAGGCGCTAAACAGGAACCACAGAACCGGGGCGAGGGTTTGGCCAATGCCGGGAATAAAGTACAGCAGCAATAGCACCAAAGCCCGTGGCAAGTAATAGGCTAATTTACGCCATTCACGCGCCATAATCCGTGGCAAATCCTTCATGATACCCATAATACCCGAGTCCGGCAGCGGCTTACCAGTCAGGCTGGCTTCTAACTGTTCGGCCAGCAAACCATTAAAGGGGGCCGCAATAAAATTGGCGAGGGTACTAAATAGATAACTGAACACCAGTAGCACTGAAATCACCATCACAGGCCACAATAAATAACTGAGCCACTGCAACCACTCAGGGACATAGCTCATTAACTGGGGAACCCAATCACCTATCCGGTTGAATAACCACCAAAAAGCCCCTCCCATCAGCAGAATATTCACCAATAAGGGCAAAATTACGAATCGCCGGATACCCGGACGGGAAATTAACTGCCATCCTTGGGCAAAATAATGGATGCCACTGACCTTTTTTACTGCTTTTTGCGTATACGCCATACCATTCAGTTCTCTATAAGCTTGTTGACCGGTGTATCATATCGGTATGATTTCACACTGCATAGTCACATATTGTGCGAAAAATAAGCAAAACATCTAGCATAATCATCTTTCTTTGAAGAAAATTGAGCACGGACTTGCACTTGTGTACGTTGGGAAATAGAGTTAAAGGGTGAATGTTTGCCGCGGTGGCAATGTATTGGAACAACAGAGATAGTAATGATGCAGGATTTGCGTCTGATATTAATCGTTGTTGGCGCGATCGCCATAATAGCGTTGTTATTGCATGGTTTATGGACCAGCCGTAAAGAGCGCTCATCAATTTTTCGCGATCGCCCAGTTAAACGTCCGAAACAAGAACGTGTTGAAACCCCGATCGAGAGTCTCGATGAAGGGGTGGGAGAAGTGCGCGTCCGCACTGCTCATCCACAAGAGAAGCCTTCGTTTAATCATCTTGATGAAGACGACGATGAACTGCCGGTGATTCAGCATACTGAAACCAAACCGGCTCAGGTTAAGGCGGAAGCTCGCCAGAAACCTTTTGCTTCAGTGCAAACAGGTTCAGTGGAAATAGATAACGATGACCCTCTTTTGGGTGGGCTATCTGCTGAGCAACCACCGCATGAATCACAGCGTGATCCTTTGTTTGGCTCGGTTGAGGAACATGACTCACAACCGCGTCACGCAGAACCACAACCTGTGGCTACACATGCCGCTCGGGTGGAATCACAATCAGAGCCTGTTGCTCCTGCTCCCGAAGTGAAACCGCAAAAGCTGAAAGAAACCGTTTTGGTGCTGCATGTTGCGGCCCATCATGGCGGGGCTCTGGGTGGTGAAGTGCTACTACAAAGTGTGCTTCAGTCTGGTTTCCAGTTTGGTGAAATGGGGATTTTCCATCGCCATCTTAGCCCAGCCGGCAGTGGCCCAGTATTATTCAGCTTGGCAAATATGGTGAAACCGGGTTCTTTTGACCCTGACACCATGTCTGACTTCTTAACGCCGGGTGTCTCAATGTTTATGATGGTGCCGTCTTATGGCGATGCGCATCAAAACTTTAAGTTGATGCTGCAATCAGCCCAACGTATCGCCGATGATGTCGGCGGAGTGGTGTTGGATGATGAGCGCCGCATGATGACTCCGCAAAAACTGGAAACGTACAAGGCCCGCATCCGCGAAGTGTTGGATGCAAACGCAACCGCCTGATAACGTTGCCTCGCAATGAATCGAATTAACCCTAACCCCCGCATGCCGGGGGTTTTTTATCTTTGATGGTGAGCCATGGAATCGATAATTCAGCAAATTAATCAACTAAGAACCTCATTGCGCCATCACGAGCATCAATACCATGTGCTGGATGCGCCAGAGATCCCTGATGCTGAATACGACCGCCTGATGCAGCAATTGCGCGATTTGGAAGCACAACATCCCGAACTGATTACCAATGACTCACCGACTCAACGGGTGGGGTCAGCACCTCTTGATGCATTCGAGCAGGTTAAACATGAAGTCCCGATGCTGTCTCTCGATAATGTCTTTGATGAAGAAAGTTATTTGGCCTTTGACAAAAGGGTGCATGACCGCCTGAAAAGCGCGGAGCCGCTGACATTCTGCTGTGAATTGAAACTTGATGGTTTAGCGGTGAGTTTATTGTATGAAGAGGGTGAACTGGTGCAGGCAGCAACCCGTGGTGATGGCACCACCGGTGAAAACATCACCGCCAATGTGCGCACTATCCGTGCTATTCCGCTGCGTTTACAAGGGGATAATATCCCGCGTCGGGTTGAAGTTCGTGGCGAAGTCTTTATGCCACAGGCCGGTTTCGAGCAACTGAATGACGAGGCGCGCCGCAAAGGGGGCAAAATTTTTGCTAACCCGCGTAATGCTGCTGCTGGCTCACTGCGCCAGCTTGACCCACGTATTACCGCTAAACGGCCATTAACCTTCTTCTGCTATGGCGTGGGTTTATTGGAGGGCGGTGAACTTCCCCGCAGCCATATTCAGCGCCTGATACAATTTAAAAACTGGGGCTTACCGGTCAGTGACCGAGTCAAACTATGCACCGGCAGTGAGCAGGTGATTGCTTTCTATCGCCAGGTTGAGCAAGACCGCGCGGGTCTAGGTTTTGATATTGATGGTGTGGTCATCAAAGTTGATTCACTCGATTTGCAAGAGCAACTGGGTTTTGTGGCGCGCGCACCGCGCTGGGCGACGGCATTTAAATTCCCGGCACAAGAACAGATAACCCAAGTCCGTGAAGTCGAATTTCAGGTGGGGCGCACCGGTGCGATTACCCCGGTCGCCCGTCTGGAGCCAGTACAAGTGGCGGGCGTGATTGTCAGCAATGCCACTCTGCATAATGCCGATGAAATCGAGCGCTTGGGTTTACGCATTGGCGATACCGTGATTGTCCGCCGTGCCGGAGATGTTATTCCGCAGGTGGTGGGCGTAGTGATGGAGCAGCGCCCGCAGGATGCTAAAGAGATCACTTTCCCTGAGCACTGCCCGGTGTGCGGCTCTGATATTGAGCGGGTTGAGGGCGAAGCGGTCGCTCGCTGTACGGGGGGGTTATTCTGCGCGGCGCAACGCAAAGAGGCTTTGAAGCATTTTGTTTCGCGCCGGGCGCTGGATGTCGAAGGTATGGGGGACAAGATTATCGAGCAACTGGTGGAAAAACAGTATGTTAAGAATCCTGCTGATTTATTCACACTGACCGCGGGCAAGCTGACCGGGCTGGATCGGATGGGGCCGAAGTCCGCACAAAATCTGATAGCGGCGCTAGAAAAAGCGAAACAAACCACTTTTGCCCGCTTTTTGTATGCGTTGGGCATTCGTGAGGTGGGGGAGGCGACAGCGGCTAACTTAGCGGCTCACTTCCGTAATCTGGCGAATCTACGTGCGGCAGATATTGAAGCATTAAAAAGTGTGCCGGATGTGGGTGAAATAGTGGCCAAACATGTGCTGAATTTCCTCGGTGAAGAACACAATCAGAAAGTGATCGAAGCGCTGGAAAAAGTGATCAGTTGGCCGGAGCCTCAACCAATTATTGCCGAAGAGATCGACAGCCCATTTGCCGGAAAAACCGTGGTGCTGACTGGCTCGCTGAGCATTCTTTCACGGGACGAAGCGAAAGATCGTCTGACTGCAAAAGGGGCAAAAGTGAGTGGCAGTGTTTCCAAGAAAACGGATCTGGTGATTGCGGGTGAAGCTGCCGGTTCAAAATTGGTGAAAGCGCAGGAGTTGGGGGTCACAGTCATCGATGAGGCTGAAATGATCCGCTTGCTCGGTGAATAATCTTACTCACGAAGGGGCGTTCGGAGGGGCATGTGGAAAAAGAAAATTTAGTTGAGTTAGCCAATACCCGTATGCCTTTCGGTAAATATCAGGGCCGGGTATTGATCGATCTTCCCGAGGAGTACCTGCTTTGGTTTGCGCGCAAAGGTGAGTTTCCACAAGGCAAGCTGGGTATGCTGATGGAGATGACTCTGGCCATCAAGATTGAAGGGCTGGATAGTTTGGTCAAACCCCTCAAGCGCGGTTGATTTTTCCTGCTAAAACAGGGCGTTACCAGCGCCCTGTCATTATTAGCTGAATATCAATTTTATTAAATATAAACGTCAATCTGGTTCTGTGCCGAAGGGCGGTTGACGCCATCACCGGCCGGTGCGCTGACCGTATTGTTGTCCCCTTCTTTGGTTTTCTCCGACTCTTTGGCTTGAATACGCGCAACTTCAGCTTGTAGTGCGGCAATCTGATTCTGAATTTGCTGTTGCTGCTTTTGCAACTCATCAGCAGTCAAACCAGAATCTTTTAAAGTGCTTAACTTCTCGGTCAGTTTTTGGATCTCTTGATTAATAGATTTAATCTGCGCCGCGCTACTGTTGTCCGACGAGCTACTGCTGCTCACAGAGATTGATGCTGTAGAGATTGTGTTCGACATCATTATTCCTTGAAATAACGTGAGTGGAGTAATGCTTATCGACGAGGGGATATTAACCTTTAACTTCTAAGGGCGGTTTTACACCATCTTATCACTTGGCGTTTTTTTGAACGCCCATGTGAATTCTGTGTGGCTAAACCACTAAGCGCAATTCAGGCCAATGTTGTTGCCAACCTTTGCTATTGACCCGCTGATAGTAAGTATCGATTTCACCATTTTTGCTGTTCAGCGTAATAGTTTTACTAAACAAAGCATCCAAACCGAACGGGGTGACCAGCTCAATATCGCCATTCTCTTTAAGGCTGGCACCAATGGCCGTTTCCACTTCAACCCAATAGCTGATGGCATCTTCGGTGCTGGTATAAGGTTGGCGACCAGTGCGCAGGTGCATTCTGGCCTGATTTTTGACTGACCACGGGAATGATTGATGTCGGGCGGAGGTCGAGTCATTAAGTTGCTTTTCAAGCTGTGAATCATATTGCTCGCGGGTGTTTTGCTCATCGAAATAGACTAAATCAATATCATTTAGCGGCGTCGAGGAAGGGTGCCCATGCAGCTTATCCCACACCAGATTACGGACAAATCCTGCGGCCAGGCACCACTGGTTTAACCGAAGTTCACGGGCAAAAGATAAAGCTTGCATCCGATAGGGGTCGGCACGTAACCATTCAATGACTTGCTGCCATTGGTTCATCGGCTATTTCCTCTGTAATCAATGTGTTTGAAGAAAAAACAGGTTTGAAGAAAAACAGAATAACAGTGCGGAATAATAAATTGGAGAATAACGGAGAGCAAAGTTTAAAAAGCAAAAAACCGGCCATAGGCCGGTCTTTTAAAGAGTGGTGGAGCTAGACGGGATCGAACCGTCGACCTCTTGCATGCCATGCAAGCGCTCTCCCAGCTGAGCTATAGCCCCACAAATGTGGTTGTTCGTATTGAATTATATGCCATCCACTTATCGAGTTTGAAAACTTTACCAAACAAGAAATTTGGTGGAGCTAGACGGGATCGAACCGTCGACCTCTTGCATGCCATGCAAGCGCTCTCCCAGCTGAGCTATAGCCCCAACGCGCACATAATAAATTGTGTGAACGGGGCGCATGATATGAAACCCCTGAAACAGTGTCAACGGCTAATTCAATTTCTCAGGTTAAGCGCTGAAAAAGCCGCCAAATCAGTGAGCAAACAGCATAAAAAAGGCGACTTTAGTCAGCCGCCTGATAAATACACTCGATTTTATTGCTGCGCTTCACGTTCACTAATAAAAGCCAGAGCTTTATCAATACGTGCTAGCGAGCGCGCCTGCCCGATGGCATGAACAGTGACATCCATACCCGGTGATTGGCCTGCGCCAGTGACAGCAACGCGCAGCGGCATGCCCACTTTGCCCATACCTACACCCAGCTCATCAGCGGTGCCCTGAATGACATTGTGAACGTTTTCAGTCGTCCATTCGGTGATAGCCGCCAGTTTGGCTTTAACTGCTTCCAGCGGCTGACGAGCCACAGGGCGCAAATGTTTTTTCGCCGCGTCTGCATCGAACTCATCAAACTCTTCATAGAAGTAGCGGCAAGATTCGGCCATTTCTTTCAATGTCTTACAGCGCTCACCGAGAAGTTTAACAATTTCAACGAGTTCTGGGCCATTGCGAGTATCAATACCCAGCTGCTCAACCTGCCATGACAAGTGAACTGCAACCTGTTCTGGCGGCAAGCTATTGATATAGTGATGATTCAGCCATTGTAGTTTTTCAGTATTGAAAGCACTGGCAGATTTGCTGACCGCATCCAGTGTAAATAACTCGGTCATCTCGGCAACAGAGAAAATTTCCTGATCACCATGAGACCAGCCCAGGCGGACCAGATAGTTCAACAGCGCTTCTGGCAGATAGCCGTCATCGCGGTATTGCATTACACCGACCGCGCCATGGCGCTTAGACAGTTTTTTGCCGTCATCACCCAGAATCATTGAAACGTGGGCATATTCAGGAACCGGCGCACCCAGTGCTTTCAAGATATTAATCTGGCGCGGGGTATTATTGATATGGTCTTCACCACGGATAACATGGGTGATTTCCATATCCCAGTCATCAACTACCACGCAGAAGTTATAAGTCGGCGAACCATCTGTACGGCGGATAATTAAATCATCCAGCTCTTGGTTACTGAATTCGATTGGGCCACGGATTTTATCATTAAAAATAACGGAGCCTTCCTGTGGGTTACGAAAACGCACGACAGAAGGCTCATCAGCACCATGGGTACACTGGCTATCGCGGCAGCGGCCATCGTAGCGAGGTTTTTCACCATTGGCCATTTGGGCTTCGCGCAATTCATCCAGACGCTCTCTGGAGCAATAGCATCTATATGCAGTGCCGTTTTCCAACATTTGGTCAATGACCGCATTGTAGCGATCGAAACGTTTGGTTTGGAAATACGGGCCCTCATCCCAATCCAGATTTAGCCAGTTCATACCGTCCATAATGGCGTCAATAGCTTCCTGAGTTGAGCGCTCAAGATCGGTATCTTCAATACGCAAAACAAATTCACCACCAAAGTGGCGAGTGAATAACCAGGAATACAACGCGGTACGTGCGCCACCGACGTGAAGATAGCCGGTAGGGCTGGGTGCAAAACGGGTTTTGATTTTCATTGGGTTCGATGCCTTATTACGCTACGCCGACCAGCGAAAGCTGGCTGTTGCTCGAAATTCGAAAAAGTAGGCGACATTCTACCACCCTGAGACAATTCCTCAACGATGTTACCGGTATGCAATAATAGATATGGCTAAAGAAACGTTCAGAGTGGCGATAAATATCGCATCCTGTTTAAATTTGCGGCGAACGATTGTTTTCGTTTTAAAAACCGTTGACTCACTTCGAACTATCCCTATAATGCGACTCCAACAACACGGCGGGGCGATTAGCTCAGTTGGTAGAGCATCTCCTTTACACGGAGGGGGTCATCAGTTCGAATCTGGTATCGCCCACCACTTCTTTACTCTCAGCATTATATAATGGGTCGTTAGCTCAGTTGGTAGAGCAGTTGACTTTTAATCAATTGGTCGCAGGTTCGAATCCCGCACGACCCACCATTATATCCAGTATCTCAGTTACTCCCCCAAACTCAGAAATACCATACTGCACAGCACCGTGTGGGTGAGACAAAACTGCATGTCAGTTTTGAACAACGCTTGCGTTGGCCCGAAGGGCGAGTATCAGAATGATACGAGTAACCTGCGTTCAGGTTCGAGCCGAGCGAAGCGAGACAGCAACGCGCAAGCGTTGACCCGAAGGGCGAGGCCAGCGGCCGAGTTATCCCGCACGACCCACCATTATATCCAGTACCTTAGTAAATCCCCCAAACTCCCAAATAGCAATTTCCCCCATTTCTTCTTACCGACTTATATCTTTAGTTTTTTAACATGCCAATAAATATCACTGCATCAAATAGCATGCCCTTGAATCACAGGCATAAAAAAAGGCGCCGTAGCGCCTCTTTAGAGATTATTTTCTGATACTTAGAGTACCAGGCCCGCGATAGACGCAGACAGTACACTGACCAGTGTAGAGCCGTACAGCAGCTTCAAGCCAAAACGAGAAACTACATTACCTTGATGCTCATTCAGGCCTTTAATCGCACCGGCGACGATGCCGATGGAAGAGAAGTTAGCGAATGAAACCAGGAATACGGACAGAATACCCACACTGCGTGGTGATAATTCTGATGCAACTTTCTGCAAGTCCATCATGGCTACAAATTCGTTAGAAACCAGTTTGGTTGCCATTATACCGCCGACTTGCAAGGCTTCATGAGCAGGAATGCCCATAACCCAAGCAAACGGGAAGAAGACATAGCCCAAAATACCCTGGAAGCTAATACCAAACAGCAGGCTAAACAGAGCATTCATCGCAGCAATCAATGCAATGAAACCAATCAGCATTGCTGCCACGATAATGGCAACTTTGAAACCGGCCAGGATGTATTCACCCAGCATTTCAAAGAAGCTTTGGCCTTCATGCAAGTTGCTCAGTTGTAACTCTTCTTCATCCTCAGCTTTATACGGGTTGATTAGCGACAACACGATAAAGGTGCTGAACATGTTAAGCACCAGCGCTGCGACCACGAATTTCGCGTCCAGCATTGACATATAAGCACCGACTATAGACATCGAAACTGTCGACATTGCCGTTGCTGCCATGGTGTACATGCGTTTTTCAGACATTTTGCCTAAAATATCTTTATAGGCGATGAAGTTTTCAGACTGGCCCAGAATCAGTGAACTGACTGCGTTGAATGATTCCAGCTTACCCATGCCGTTAACTTTGGACAATAAAGTCCCAATAATACGAATAACGACGGGCAGAACTTTAATGTACTGCAAAATACCAATCAGAGCAGAAATAAAGACGATAGGGCACAACACTCTCAGGAAGAAGAACGCGAGGCCTTTATCCCCCATGTTGCCGAAGACAAAATCAGTACCGGTAGCAGCGAACCCCAGTAATTTGTCGAAAAAGCCCGCGAATCCTTTCACAAAACCTAATCCAACTTCTGAATGGAGGAAGAAGTACGCCAGCAACACTTCAATAACCAATAATTGAACAACAAACCGAATGCGGATGCTTTTGCGATCCTTGCAGATCACGAGAGCCAATATGGCCACTACGACTAAGGCCAACGCAAACTGTAGAATATGGGACATATGTGCTCCAAATTAGAGGCAGGCTAGGTTTTGGTGGACATTTTATGTAACGGCTACATTAAAAACGAGATATAGACCGCAAATATAGAAATTCACTTTCATAAACGCAAACAAATTAGTGGGGTTGATCACAAAAAATAGGATGTTAATAATATGCTACAGAGATAGTGTAAATATGCTAGTTTGAACAATTGTAGTGAGCGAGCTCGGAAATTGCGATGCAGTATTTAACACAATTTTTCAGAAACCAAGAGCGCCTCCTTACTGCACGGCAGATTATGCGGTATTAGCTATCAAAGAGATAAGTTTTATCACTCTAAATGCGCTTGATAATTATTATCATTTAGATATTATGGGTGAGAAGAAAGTAGCCGTAAATTTCCAAGGGTAATACTGAATGTTGAATAGCCGTGCTGTCGATACACCCCGCCGTAACTCAAGGAGGATAAAACTCTCCCTGATGGGGCCTGCCTTTATTGCCGCCATTGCCTATATCGACCCCGGTAACTTTGCGACTAACATTCAAGCCGGAGCTACCTTTGGCTATACCCTTTTGTGGGTGGTGGTGTGGGCTAATGTCATGGCGATGTTAGTCCAATTGCTGTCAGCAAAACTTGGGATCGCGACCGGTAAAAATCTGGCGGAGCATATCCGTGATCGTTTCCCACGCCCAGTGGTATGGGCTTACTGGGTGCAGGCCGAGATTATCGTGATGGCGACAGATTTAGCCGAGTTTATCGGCGCCGCTATCGGCTTCAAATTGCTGCTGGGTGTCACACTGCTACAAGGCGCGGTACTGACCGGCATCGCCACTTTCCTTATTCTTATGCTGCAAAACCGTGGGCAAAAGCCAATCGAAATGGTGATTGGTGGGCTGCTATTGTTCGTTGCGGCATCTTATATTGTTGAACTGATTTTCTCTCAGCCCGAGCTGGCGGCCCTGGGGCGCGGGATGATTATTCCGAGCTTACCTAACAGTAACGCGGTGTTTTTAGCCGCCGGGGTCTTGGGGGCGACAATTATGCCGCACGTCATTTACCTGCATTCAGCATTAACACAAACGGAAAGCAAAGAATCCAAAACTGAGCGCTACGCCTCAACCAAGTTTGATGTGGCGATTGCCATGACGATTGCTGGCTTTGTGAATTTGGCTATGATGGCAACCGCTGCTGCGGCTTTCCATTTCAATGGTTATCAACATGTTGCTGAAATCGAAGAAGCCTATTTGACCTTACAACCCCTGCTGGGCAATGCTGCCGCCATCGTTTTTGGCTTGAGTTTGGTTGCCGCCGGCCTGTCATCGACAGTGGTGGGCACCATGGCTGGGCAAGTGGTGATGCAGGGGTTTGTGCACTTTTATATTCCAATGTGGCTACGCCGCGCGATCACTATGTTGCCGTCCTTTATTGTCATTATGATCGGCATGGACGCAACTAAAATACTGGTGATGAGCCAAGTTTTACTGAGCTTTGGCATCGCATTGGCGCTGGTGCCGTTATTGGTATTCACCGGCAATAAAGAATTGATGGGGGAGTTGGTTGATAACAAATTGACTCAGATTCTGGGTAAGTTTGTTGTCTTGTGCGTCATTGGCTTAAATGGCTATCTGCTGGCGAGCCTAATTTAAGTTTATCAGTCAGACGGATTAAAGCTATAAACCCGTCTGAGGGACTGCATGAGAGTTAGTCGTGATGGTGATGATCTCGCCCTTGGCCACGGTGATGTTTTTTGCCACGGTTGTCATGATGCTTGTCATATTTCCAGTAGCGCCCTTCGCGATAATAATAATTTTTTTTCCACCAACCTCTATCTTGCCAGCGGTGACCATCCCAGTAATGACCATGACGATTGCGCTCGCCTAAATCTCGCCCTTGATGGTTTTGCCACCATTGGCGGTCGCGCCAGTCATAACCATCCCAATAATTACCACTGCGATCCTGTTCGCCAATCTGTAAAGAAATACTGGGCAGCAACTCAATACTCTCAGCATTCGCCATGGGGATTAGCGGGAACCAGGCTAATATGGTTATCAGCAACAGGGGCCTTATTCTTCTTGGCCTCACGACACTCAGCTTTAACATTGTCGATTTAAACATTATTTATCCTTTTCTTGCCTTATAGGCTATGGCGTTATCTTAAACAGAAAGTCAGCCGCTGAGATTCGGATAAAACTGTAAAATATGGATTTAGGATTTATCTGTGGGGGGAATTAAGAGGGGCACAGGGGGCATAACCCCCCCTGTTTAGTGATTGAAAAGAGAACGTTTACACTAAAATATCTTCAATAGCTTTTATTTCTGCGTCACTGAATTCGGTATTTGCCAACATGCCAACGGCATCATCAATTTGACTGATTTTACTGGCCCCAATCAGGGCTGACGTCACCCGCCCACCACGTAATACCCAAGCTAACGACATTTGCGACAGTTTCTGTCCGCGATCAAGCGCCAGTTCATTTAATTGACGAACCTTGACCAGTTTTTCTGCTGAAAGTTGCTCGGGATTCAGGAACTTACTGTCACTGGCAGCCCGTGAATCCAATGGAATTCCTGCCAGATAACGGTCAGTTAATAAGCCGCCCGCCAGTGGCGAGAAAGCAATAGAGCCGACGCCATATTCATCCAGTGTATCTTGCAGTCCGGCTTCAATCCAGCGCTCAAACATAGAGTATTTAGGTTGGTGAATCAGGCAGGGGGTGCCGAGCTGTACGAGAATTTCACAGGCTTGGCGCGCTTGTGCCGCAGGGTAATTGGACAAGCCGATATACAATGCTTTGCCTTGGCGCACCAGTAAATCCAGCGCCGCCATAGTTTCTTCCAACGGAGTATTAGGGTCTGGCCGGTGATGATAGAAAATATCAACATAATCCAACCCCATGCGCTGCAAGCTTTGATTGATGCTCGCGACCAGATATTTTTTTGAGCCCCAATCCCCATAAGGGCCGGGCCACATGGTGTAGCCGGCTTTGGACGAGATAATCAGTTCATCACGGTAAGGGCGCAAATCTTGTTGCAAAATTCGGCCAAAGTTCAGCTCGGCTGACCCAGGGGGCGGGCCATAGTTATTGGCTAAATCAAAGTGGGTAATACCATGATCAAATGCCCGATGAATCAGATTACGGCTATTTTCATACAAAGTGCTATCGCCAAAGTTATGCCACAGGCCGAGAGAAATAGCCGGCAGCATTAATCCACTACGGCCACAACGGTGATATTCCATTTCCTGATAGCGGGAGGAAGCTGCTTGGTAGACCATGATGCCCCTTATTGATGAGAGTAAACGACGCCTTAATGTATGCGTTTCCACTGATTGCGTAAGTTGGCAAGATCACAGAGTCGACGATGGGTAACAGAATCGGAAGCAGATCAGAGGCAAGGTCAGGAAATGGTTACACTTGTCAAACTAATTAATAATTTAAAAAACATTAGATTTATTTATGTTTTGTCTAATACTTATTTAACACTATAAGTATTGGGATTATTATTGTTATGTCAAACAATTATAAAGTCGCAGATTATTTACTGGATCGGTTGGCACAAGTAGGTATCCGACACCTGTTTGGTGTTCCTGGTGATTTTACTCTTCACTTTTTGGACCATGTCATTAGCCATCCCGTCATTCGATGGATGGGCTGCGCTAATGAGCTTAATGCGGCTTATGCGGCGGATGGATATGCCCGTGTCATGCCTGCCGCTGCATTACTCACGACCGTTGGGGTCGGTGAATTAAGTGCTATCAATAGTATTGCTGGTAGTTATGCTGAATATCTTCCAGTTATTCATATTGTTGGCACTCAGGCGCTACGTGCACAAAAGGCCGGAGAATTACTACATCACTCATTCGGCGACGGCGATTTTAGCCATTTTTCGCGCATGGCGAAAGAAGTTAGCTGCGCACAAACCAGTTTAACAGCTGAAAATGCGGTGACCGAAATTGATCGCCTGCTGGTGGCTGCGCTCTATCAGAGACGACCGGTTTATCTCCAACTCCCCAGTGATGTGGCACAGGCTGATGTGGTAACTCACCTAGGGGGTTGGCTCTCTCTGAACCTATTTTCTCCCCCTCATCTTTGCAGGCGTTTATTGCTGCGGCCCGTGAGAAGTTACAGTCAGCGCACCGGGTGGCGCTATTAGCCGATTTTCTGGCCGACCGATTTGGTGCCCGACAATCATTGAATAGCTGGCTGGCAGACGTGAATCTGCCACATTCGACATTACTGATGGGCAAAGGGCTATTGGATGAGACACATCCGCTGTTTCTGGGGACTTATGCCGGTGCGGTCAGTGATATTAAAGTCAGAGAGTGCATTGAAAATGCTGATGTTTTGGTGATGGTCGGGGTATGGTTTGTCGATACCATTACCGCCGGATTCAGCCAGCATATAATTCAAGATAATTGTATTGATATTCAGCCGGAACAGGTGCGTATCGGGCGAGAAGTTTTCAGCCAAATCCCGATGGTGACTGCGGTGGAGGCGTTACATAAATTGTGCCAATCATTGCAGAATGAATGGCTGCAGCCCGTTATCATTCACCCCTCTATCACTCACCCAATCTCGGAAGTTGTGCCGCAGGGTTGGCTGAATCAGCAGATATTTTGGTCTCACATCCAGCCATTTTTACGGGCTGGCGATATCGTGGTGACGGATCAGGGCACTTCATGTTTTGGCGCGGCATCATTAAAGTTACCGTCCGGATGTACGTTTATAGCTCAATCATTATGGGGATCAATTGGCTTTAGTTTGCCAGCGGCCTATGGTGCTCAGGTGGCACAGCCACAGCGGCGGGTGATATTGCTGGTGGGCGATGGCGCTGCTCAACTGACCATCCAAGAGTTGGGGTCAATGTTGCGCGACGGATTAACACCGATTATTTTTCTGCTTAACAACCAAGGATATACGGTAGAGCGCGCCATTCATGGACCGCAGCAGCGCTATAACGATATTGCCCAATGGGATTGGACACAATTGCCGCAGGCGCTGACTTTGGATAAACAAAGCTTTACACGTCGAGTGACTCAGGTCGATGAATTGCAACAGGTGCTGGCAAAACTCGAAAATTGCCAACAATTGGCTTTTATCGAGGTGGTATTGCCGCAAATGGATGCGCCTGAATTATTGGTCAACATAGCCAAATCTCTTCAGGCCCGTAATACGGCGGTCTGACCTCATTGGCCGTTATTCGTCTTACCGGTCAATTGATCCAACAACCAATAACCTGCTGGCCCCGGCGGGTTTTTTTTCGACCAAACGGCATCAATTGAGATAGTTTTGGGCCAGCCAATGGTCGATAAGGCGACCAGTTTTTTATGACTGTATTGCTCAACTAACCAGCGCGGTAAAATAGCCCAACCGAAGCCTTGCTCTGCCATTTCCAGCAACATCAAATAACTCGGTGCTGACCACATTAATCCTTGCGACTGATTGCGCTCGGTGCGGTTATAAGTATTCAGGCGAAGTTGTCGGGTGGTGGCTAATTGTTCAGGGTGGACATGGGGTAACTGTGCCAGCGGATGGTCGGGTTTGACAAATATTGCCATTTCAGTCTGTGCGGGTAACCGGTTAGCCGCGATATCAGGCGGGTAATGCTGCTGAACTTCCACCACGCCGATATGCGCTCGCTTAATTTGCAGCAAATCAATCACATCGAAATCTTCGGCAATTAAACACTCAAACTCGATATCAGGATAACGCTGTTCAAAACGGCGCAACAGACTTTCATGATGGGTAGGTTGATAGGTATCAGACAATACAAACGTCAGCCGGGTCTCAACCTGGCCCGCCAAACGGATGGAAAGATTATCCAGCCGCTCACTGGCGGCCAAAATTTCCAGCGCATGGGAGAGCACACGGCGTCCATGGTCAGTCAATACGGGCAGACGGGCTTGCCGGTCAAACAATGTCAAACCCAAATCCGCCTCTAAATTGGCGATAGCGGTGCTGATGGTCGACTGGCTTTTGCGCAGCTTACGGGCTGCCGCTGAGAAAGAGCCGAGGGCAGCGGCTTCGACAAACGCAATCAGTGCTTCGGGAGAATAATACATAAAATATCTATTTTATCGATGGATTCTATTTTTAATCTATCTTAAAAAGCGATGATAATCACCTTCGACAATCTGTTATTGATTAATTAAGTGAGTATCTTATGCAAGTTCATCGCAAATCTTTATTTGAACGAATTATCCATGCCGTGGGTTTTGAGGTCATTGCTATCTCGATTTGTGCGCCAGTTGGTGCATGGCTGTTGGATCGTTCAATATTACAAATGGGCACCTTAACCGTGCTGCTCTCTTCAGTGGCGATGCTGTGGAATATTATTTACAACAGCTTATTCGACCACTTCTGGCCGGTTAGCCGTGTTGCCAAAACCCTCCGTGTGCGGGCATTCCATGCATTGGGTTTTGAAAGTGGGTTTATCTTGATTGGCTTGCCGATTGCGGCCGGTGTATTGGGGGTTTCTCTGTTACAGGCATTTATACTGGAGATCGGTTTCTTCCTGTTCTTCCTGCCTTACACCATGTTTTACAACTGGGTCTATGACAGTTTGCGGGCGCGAATTATTCGCTCACGTCAGCCCGTAGCACTCAAGCCCGCTTCTGATGAAGGGCGCGGTTCAAACTGATTTTTGACTCATTACCCAGCGTTTTTTTACCGTCAGCAGTGGCAATTAGCCGCTGCTGAAACGTTTTTATGTGATCTTTATCCCAAAGCGAAACGGTTTCCAGTATTGAGATTGTTGTTTCCCCAGCCTGATTTTACAGTGAGCATAATTGAAGTTAAGAATATCTGTAACGGAGAAGTTTCTGATGACGAGCTATGCCCTGGTGGGTGACGTTGGCGGCACTAATGCCCGTTTGGCGCTTTGCGCTGTGGCGACGGGCGAAATATCACAAGCAAAAACATATTCAGGTTTAGATTACGACAGTCTGGAAGCTGTCATTAAGCAATATTTATCAGAACATAAGGTCACTGTAGAGCACGGCTGTATTGCGATTGCCTGCCCGATTACTGGCGATTGGGTAGCAATGACCAATCACACTTGGGCATTTTCTATCGCCGCAATGCAGCAAAATCTGGGACTAAAGCACTTAGAAATTATCAATGATTTCACCGCGGTATCAATGGCGATCCCGATGTTGTCGCCGCAGGATGTACTGCAATTTGGCGGCACATCGCCACAGCCGGGCAAACCGGTTGCGGTATATGGTGCAGGGACCGGGCTTGGGGTGGCGCATTTAGTGAATGTGGATAGCCGCTGGATAAGCTTGCCGGGTGAGGGCGGGCATGTAGATTTTGCGCCCAATAGCGAAGAAGAAGACCGGATTCTGGCGGTATTACGTCAGGAACTGGGCCATGTTTCCGCTGAGCGGGTGCTTTCCGGGCCGGGGCTGGTCAATTTATACCGCGCCATTGTGATTTCTGATGGTCGCCAGCCCGAGAATTTGGCCCCGAAAGATGTGACCGAACGCGCTCTGGCTGACAGTTGCACTGACTGTCGCCGCGCATTATCCCTATTTTGCGTGATTATGGGGCGCTTTGGCGGCAACCTAGCCTTAAATCTCAGCACCTTTGGCGGTGTATATATCGCAGGCGGCATCGTGCCGCGCTTTATGGAGTTCTTTAAAGCTTCAGGTTTTCGCGGTGCTTTTGAAGATAAAGGCCGTTTCAAAGATTTCTTGCAGGATATTCCGGTCTATATGATTACTCATCAGCAACCCGGTTTGCTGGGGGCGGGGGCTTATTTGCGTCAGAAATTAGGGCATACCCTTCGCTCTTGAAACTGCATCTATTACCTGATTGCAATGAAAGCAGAAAACAGAGCCAAGGCTCTGCTGAGGTTAATGATAAAGTGACTTAGAGCTTAGTGAGTAAAGGGTTGACCGCACCTAGGGGCGCTCCGACGGTTTACACCGTTACGGCCCCAACGGCACGTTTTCCCTTTATTTGACTTTGTCAGCAGTTTGAGCAGAGCCAAGGCTCTGCTTTTCTATGGCGGAGAATGATTACGCGTGACTGTTGGCAGTGACCCCTGCTGGGGCTGTTGAGATGTTTTCTGTCACGGCTGTCGCCCCTTTTGGCGGCTTGATAATCAGGGTTAACAGCAAGGAAACCACAGACATCACCGCAATGACGATAAAGGTCGAGTGATACCCACCCAGACGTGCCGCAATAAATGACCCCGCCAGTGCGCCTAAACCAAACCCTTGATAAATAATCCCGTAGTTTTTGCTGTGATTTTTCAAACCGAAAAAGTCGCCAACAATCGCCGGGAACACCGTGATATTGCCACCGAAACAGAAAGCAATAGCACCGACACACAAGAAGAACAGGGCGTGAGTCAGTGGGACAAAACTCAGCACAGATACCGCTAAGGTGGTGACCAGCAAGGTAAAGCTGATAACCCGCAATTGGCCCACTTTATCGGACAGTGCCCCCAAAATAATACGTCCGGCAGTATTAAAGATGGCGATGGCTGACACCGTATTGGCGGCGGTGGCTAAATCCATTCCTGCCAGTTGCACGCCTAAATCTTTCACGATACCAATCAGATATAAACCACTCATACAGGCGGTGAAGAAGATGATAAACAGGAAGTAAGATTCTTTAACCGCCAGCATCTCTTTAACACTGAAATCACGGCCGGTGTGGGCAGATTGCAAGTTGGCAGCTGCTTGTGGCGCGACAATTTTTTCCCGCAACAAGAAAGAACCGGCTCCAACCAAGACCATCACGATAATGCCCCAGTAGAAGAAAGCCAGTGACACACCTTGGTTAGCAATCAAACTGGCATTCACGTATTTGAACAACAGGCTGCCGGTGCCAAATGCGCCCACAGAAATACCTGAAATCAAACCTTTACGTTCTGGGAACCACTTAATCAGATTCGACAAAGTGGTGATGTAGGCGGTGCCGTCAGCAAAGCCCACCACAATACCCGCCAGCAGATAAATCATCCCGAGTGAAGTGGCAAAAGAGCTGGCAATCAACCCCAAACCGAGGATGATGCCGGAAATCAGTGTCAGTTTGCGGATACCAATACGCTCTTGCAGGCGGCCCGCAAATAACGTGGCGATAGCCAGAGAGAAACTGGTGATAGAGAAAGTGGTCGCCACCGCGCCCAATGACCAACTGAATTTCTCTCCCAGTGGCTGATTAAATAAGCTCCAAGTATAGATAGTGCCTAACCCCATCTGAACGATGATGGTACCAACAACAATTAGCCAACGATTTACCGGTTTACTGCTCATGCCGGACTCCTTAAACATCAATGCATACGGCCCGAATATGGCTATTGCTGACGTGATAGTGGTAAGCAATGGCGTCGGAGCCTAAAAATTACGCGCTGATGGAGCACCGGAAATCTGGTATTGAGGTGTTATCAGCCCGCCGAATGAAACCAGTATACGGGCGGGCTAATAGCTATAGATCGAAAGGGGAATGAGCTGCATTCAGAGAGGAATGAAATGCATTTAAAGGCGCATCAGTTGCCTAAATTCCTTTATCTTGCTGCGGCTAACCGGGACTTCAAAGTCCAAATCACTGAGTCGCAGGATATAAGTGTTATTAAACCAGGGCACAATTTCGCGGATTTTGGCTAAATTCACACAATAAGAGCGGTGACAGCGGAAAAAGTATTCTTCAGGCAGACGATTGCAAAACTCGGTGATATTCATCGGCATAATGAATTCTGCGCGCCGGGTGTAAACCAAAGTGACTTTTTCCTGCGCCGCCGCATAATAAATATCATTGATATCCGTGACGATTATGCGCTCATCTTTCATCAGATTGATGGTATGGGCGGCAGGGCGGTGACTGGGGCTGTTGTTTTGCTCTTTATTTAGGTGATCACGCTTATGCAGGGCTTCCAATTTTTGCAGCATAGTGACAATACGTGATTCATGGTAAGGCTTTAAAATATAGTCAAAAGCTTCAATTTCAAAGGCCTCTACCGCATGTTCTTTATAAGCCGTAATAAAGATAATGTAGGGTTTATGGGCAAATTTGCTGATATTTTGCGCCAGCAAAACCCCATCTAACGACGGAATATTAATGTCGAGGAAGATAGCGTCAACCTGATGGTTTTGCAGGTATTTAAGCACGTCCAGCCCATCTTCAAAGGTGGCTTCGATGGTAATATTACTGTGTTGGCGGATAAGATAACTTAATTCTTCCTGAGCCAGAAACTCATCTTCGACAATAATTGCTTTCACGGGTTAAACTCCGGCTGAAATACTGGGTTCTGCATGGACTTTGCCACCATTTTTGCTGATATAAAAAGAAATCTCGGTGCCCGGTTCCATTCGGCGTATCTGCAAACCCTCGCCATAGAGTAATTTCACTCGATGATGGACATTCAGTAAACCAATTTTATTGCCTGGCATTTCATTATTAGTCACGCGCGCAATGGTCTCCTGATTAATTCCATTGCCAGTGTCTTTCACTGAAATTTTTATCTGGTCGCCACTGTCTTTAACCGCAATCACCACCACACCTTTACCGCGGCACGGCTGAATACCATGGACGATAGCATTCTCCACCAGCGGCTGGATCAACAAGCTGGGGATCTTTAGCGCAATATCATCATCAATATCATAAATGACAGTCAATTTGCTGCCAAAACGCGCCTGTTCGATGGCGATATAGTCTTGAATTTGATGCAGTTCTTTACGGATATCAATTTGTTCATCATTTAATTCAAGGTTATAGCGCAAATAGCGAGACAAATTAATGATCAATTGGCGCGCGGTATCTGGATTAATACGAATTGACGAGGAAATAGCATTTAAAGCATTAAATAAAAAGTGCGGATTAATTTTACTTTGCAGCGCGCGCAATTCCGCTTTATTGGCCATTTCGCGCAGGTGTTCAATACGCGAAACCTCAATCTGGGTTGAAATGATTTGCGATAATCCTACCGCCATGACTTTGAGTGAGTAAGTGATTTTGTGGGCATGGCAATAATAGATTTTCAGCGAACCCGTGACTTCACCTTTTTCCCATAGCGGGATAATAATCAGGGAATGAATTTGGGGAGTCCGGTGGACTTCATCATTATTGCGGATAGTAATTTTACCGCGCAGGATACTTTCTTTGGTGATATCACTGATTATTTCATGACCAATATTATAGGTTTCCACCCCAACGCCGACATAGGCCAAAATATGTTGAGTGTCGGTAATGGCGACTGCATCAGCCTTGATATCATTGCGAATAATTTCACAGACACTGCGCAATGATTCGCCATTGATATTGCGAAAATAGGGCAAAGTTTTATTGGCAATATCCAACGCCAATTTTGCTTGTCGCGCAGCAATGACTTCTTTTTCATCCTCGACACTCTGCACCAGCAGCACAATTAACCCAATACAGACCGCCCCTAAAATCATCGGAATCGCGATTTTAGACACAATATCGATACCCAGTGCCGTCGGTTTGGCCCATATCACCACCAAGAGCATCGTCAGCGATTCACAAATCATACCGGCCAAAATGCCAATACTCCATTGGCGCTCTTTTTTGACTTTCAGGTTGATATAACCCGACATCAAGCCCGCAATAATGCTGGTAATTAAGCAGGGAACCGAGCTAATACCATCAATATCAATTAAATAACGATGAGAGCCCGCGATAAGCCCGGTAATAATCCCGACCCATGGGCCAAATAAAATACCGCCGGACATGACGGCAATGACCCGTACATTAACCAGAGAACCTTCAACATTAATGCCGGAATAGGTGCCGAAAATAGCAAACAGCGAAAAGATCGCGGTGACGGCGGCTAATTCCAGCGGCGTGTGTTTCTCTTTTTGTAGTAACTGACGAAATAGGCGGGTGCGGGTCAGGAAGAACAAGCAAATTAACATCAGTGCGGCGCGATCAAATACCGCCAGTAGCATTTCAAATATCTGGTGCACTCTATTTTCTCTTGGCAACATTTTCTGTTGGCAACGTTTGATTGTTGACAACAACCGGGGGATCTTAGGTTCTAAATATCAGATCTTGAGGCGGGTAAGCGGCTAACTATAAGGAATATAGTGGCCGACTGCTACTTTATCCGTGCTATCGAGCCGAATAGCTGGGGTAGGCTGCCGGAGAAATAAACTCCGGCAGAGTATCAAGCGGAATATGGCTACTTTGTCATCCCCAGTTGTTGTCGGCCGATATCTGTCAAATTATCGATTGTGGCCCGGCCGGTGAAATCAACTTCGAAATCATCGGCAGCAAAGTCTGGCGGTGAACGGCCATCCATAAAGCTGGCTAACTGGCGCGGCAAGTAAGCGGCATTTTTTTCACATCCCGGAGCGGCGGCGATATACATCACATTGCTGTCAAACTCGCCGTGATGTTCGTTTTCCACTGAATGAATGACATCACAGTGCCAAAATACAGTGTCACCAGCTTCCAGATCTGGAATAGGGGAAATAGCTTCCATTAAAAGAGGATGCCACTGTTCAGAAGCCGATAAAGCCCGGCCCGGTGCCGCACCACACAAGTCATCATCGGGCACATCGTCTTGCAAAGCACGTAACAGGATATAGGCCATGGCATTGGCAATCGGGATCACATTTAGCGTCCCGGCGTGGGTACGCTGTGGTGTCAGCGCCGTCCACCCTTGGAATGTTCGGAACATAGAACACACCGCCGGTGACGGGAACTCTCGCACTTCCGGGCGGCCTTCAGCCGCAAAGGGATCGTATTGCTGCCATTCACCGGAAAATACGTGGCGATAAACATGGCGGAAATTTTCATCCAGCCAGCGCTCAATTGAGCCGCCATCCACATGAGGCGACAGGCCCAAAGATGAAGATTTTGGCGGGCGGCGACGGGTGCGGTCAGCATAGGTCACAACCTGATTAGCATCAAAGTGTTGCTTGCCATTGCTTTCGGTTTGCCACAGATTATTTAAGAATATCTGCACTGTATTCATGCGCGGATCTTGGCGGGCTTCGACTTGCGGTGTTGACCAGTAAATGCCATAAATTTGTGGTTTGCTGGCCGCCAGAGTGCCAAAGTAGTTATCTTCCGCGGCATTTTTCAGGCGCTCGACAAAATTATTACGATCCAGATAATTGCCGATCTCACGGTTCCATGCTGCGGCTTTCTCTGTCGGGAACACACCGAGAATAGCGCAGCAGCCCCGTTTTTTGATTTGTGCTTTCTGTTCGTCGGTGACTTTGCCATTGATAATATCATCGGCATGAATGCGAGGGACCGGATTCTCGCCTTGAGCCAGGCTACGGCGGATCTCAGTCACTTGTTGGCGGATATTCTCTTCCACGGCGTGGAAAACCTGCCGATAATTGGGTAGCGCTTGGCGCAATTGTTGCTTCACCGCTTTGATGGCTGCGGGAATATCGTCTATTTGTAATGAAGCCATGATGTTGACTCTCCAATAGCTGTAGGTTGAGGTCGCGGTAAGGCGTTTGCGTTTTACTGAGCATTTGTTTATTTTTTGTTATCTTGAGGTGACATTATTTAAGTAAAATAGAGAAGAATAAAGGGATGAGGTTTTGGTAAAATTTCCTCTTTAATTTTCACGGTTATTTTTACGATTAACAGCTTCAAATTAAAGGAAAAAAAGTGCCTGTGATCCCGATGTTTAGCCACTCCCCCATTTCTTTGCGGACGCCAAGGCTGGTTCTGGATAGCCTTAATGAACAAGATTGGCCGCTATTTTTGCAGCTACATCAAAACCCGGACGTCCAGCGTTATATTGCGGATCCGCTGGAAATGGCCGAAATACACGCCCGTTTTGAATCACGTGTCATGCCGTGGGAGAAAACCTCTAACCACTGGTTATGTTTGGTTATCCGTGAAAAAGAAAGTGGGCAGGCGATGGGGCTGACGGGCTTTTTGGCGGAATGGTTACCGCTCCAGCAAGCCGAGGTGGGCTATGCCATCTTGCCTTCTTATCATGGTAAGGGTTTTGCGAAAGAGTCACTGATGGCGGTGCTGGCATTTGGCTTCCAACAATGCCAATTCCATAAAATGAAAGCCACTGTCACCGTGGGAAATCATGCTTCGCGGCGAACACTGGAGAGCTGTGGTTTCCAATTGGAAGGCACCTTGCGTGATAACTTTCAGCTTGATGGGCAGTGGTGTGATGATTGGATATTGGGGTTATTAGCCGGTGAATGTCCGCCATCGCGCTGAACTCCGATGAGTTGGAAATTTGTTATCAGCCTATCGACAGCTATAAAGCACTAGGATATGTTTCATGTTAGACCATTTGATGGTCAGCGTCGCTCGGACGGTCCGGGCGCTAACGTATCTTCGAGGAAATTATGGCTGAATCCCCTTCCAAACGTCGCTTTGCCCGTATTGATCGTCTTCCCCCTTATGTTTTCAATATCACTGCTGAGTTGAAAATGGCCGCGCGTCGCCGTGGTGAGGACATTATTGATTTTAGTATGGGGAATCCGGATGGCCCGACGCCGCCGCATATTGTTGAGAAAATGTGCAGCGTCGCACAGCGTGAAGATACTCACGGCTACTCAACCTCGCGCGGAATACCTCGCTTGCGTAGGGCGATTTCTCGCTGGTATGCGGATCGTTATCAGGTGGATATTGACCCGGAAAGTGAAGCCATTGTGACCATCGGCTCGAAAGAGGGGCTGGCGCATTTGATGCTGGCCACATTGGATCACGGTGATACCGTGTTGGTGCCCAATCCCAGCTATCCCATTCATATTTATGGTGCGGTGATTGCGGGCGCACAAGTCCGTTCGGTTCCGCTGACTGAAGGCATTGATTTCTTTGGTGAACTGGAGCGAGCCATTCGTGAAACCATTCCAAAACCAAAAATGATGATCCTGGGTTTCCCGTCTAACCCGACGGCGCAATGTGTGGAGCTGGACTTTTTTGAGCGCGTAGTGGCGTTGGCGAAGCAATATGATGTGCTGGTGGTGCATGATTTGGCCTATGCCGACATTGTGTATGATGGCTGGAAAGCGCCATCAATCATGCAAGTGCCGGGGGCGAAAGATATTGCGGTCGAATTCTTTACCTTATCTAAAAGCTACAATATGGCGGGTTGGCGCATTGGTTTTATGGTCGGTAACCCCGAGCTGGTCAATGCATTGGCACGAATTAAGAGCTATCACGACTACGGCACCTTTACCCCATTGCAGGTAGCCGCCATTGCTGCGCTGGAGGGTGATCAACAGTGCGTGCATGATATCGCCGAACAATATCGCCAGCGCCGTAACGCCTTGGTTCGTGGGCTGCACGAAGCGGGTTGGATGGTCGAGAATCCAAAAGCATCAATGTATGTTTGGGCTAAAATTCCCGAACCTTACGCCCATTTAGGATCACTGGAATTCGCTAAACGCTTACTATCTGATGCGAAAGTCTGTGTTTCGCCGGGGATTGGATTCGGAGATTATGGTGATACCCATGTCCGTTTCGCTCTGATTGAAAATCAGGACAGGATCCGCCAGGCGGTGCGCGGGATTAAAAGTATGTTCCGTGCTGATGGTTTGCTGAAACCGGGGAAATCCACTTCAGGCGAAACGGTTTAACCTGTTAGCGATTTTTAGCGCTGTATACACTTACTCTGGCTGGTGGTTTAGACCTTCAGTCAGAATAAAATACTGCTTCACTCCATTACCCATCCATTCTTCATGTTCTCTTCATCTGTTTACACCATACTTATGATTAATTGAGTTATTTCAGTGGAGCGTGCGGCTATGAGAAATCGCTATTCATTACCCCAGATAACCTTACATTGGCTAACGTTATTGATGATCATTTTGACCTATGCAGCGATGCTACTCAGTGACTCGGTACCTGATGAAGATAGAACCTTGGTGAAAAACCTGCATTTCAATTTTGGTATTTCTGTCTGGTTGCTCATGCTGGTGCGGCTCTGGCTGCGTCATCGAAATGTGACACCGGCAATCACGCCCAAATTACCGGATTGGCAGTTATTAGGGGCGCATATTTTACATTGGTGTCTGTATCTGATGTTTTTATCATTGCCAATATTGGGGGTTTTGGCGCAGGCCTATGGAGGAAAAACCTGGTTCTTGCTCGGCTGGCAAGTGCCACAGTGGGTGACACCCAATGATGATGCGCGGGTTTATCTCAAGCAAACCCATGAGTTAATTGCTAATTTAGGATACTTTGTGATTGGGGCGCATGCGTTGGCGGCGCTTTATCATCATTATATCCGCCGGGATGATACTTTGCGCAGAATGATGCCGGGTAAGTGATGTATTCCCTAAGTGATGTGAGTTGCAGGAAAACAGCCAACGCACATACGGCTTGAAGTATGGCGGGTATAGCCGTTAAAAAAGATAAAGGGCGCAAATGCGCCCTTGAGGTTATTGACAAAGTGCCCGCAGCGGTGAAAACAGGCAGATCGTAAAGACGCCGTAAATACATCCTTGTAGGCTCGAGCCGCGCCATCCCTGGCGCGGACGCTTTACTCTTCTGCCCGTCCTCACCACCATAGATCGAGTCGTCGGGGTTTGTCAGCAGTCTGAAGGGCGCAAATGCGCCCTTTATACGATATCAGGTAGTGAATATCTCAGCCGATGATTATTCGACCATTATCATGAAGGTGCCCACCCAAACCACCAACATAATTGAGATACCCATAAAGAAATATTTCATTTAACCACTCCCCCTTGGAGCTACCTCGCCAGACTGAATCACTCAGCCACTTCTGCGAGTCGATGGCGCTAATGTAATCCCAATGGAGAGCGATTTTCAATACTGTAATTTTATGCATCAGATCACGTTTTTGTACAAAAACAGTAATTAATGTTAGTCAATGTATTGAAGTGTGAAGCTATTAACGTTTTTTTAAATTATCGCCTAATAACAATTTGTTACTCTCTTGACTCAAATTTAAGCGATAACGGGGACGTCAGCGTTATTTTTAGATTTTTCTGACTGCCACATCCGCTTCAAAGCCCAGTAAATAAAGGGCTTGTTCCAGAGCTTCAACCTTTGAGGCGTAATACACATCCAGCAGGCGATCCATCTGAGCAGCATTTAGGCTCAGTTTGCGCGCCATATCGGCTTTGCGGGTTTGGGTGGTGAGCATAGCATTGTGCAATTCCGCTTTCAGGCGCACTAAAATAGGCACGTGAATAGCAATATCACCCGATTGCAACGCTGACGGGGCAGGGACAGGGCGCTGTTCTTCTATCTGTGCGGCAATGCCGTTTTTAATGCCGTCTTGAGCTTCTAACTCTATGTCGTCGACCGAGTAAGTCACTGAACCTGATTCTGGAAAGTCGCGATAATGAATATGGTATTCGCCGCTGGCTTCATCATGGGTATAGCTGGCTGGGTAATGGTGCACGGTGTAGCTCCTGTGGGGGACTTCAAGATGCGGACATTGTACTGGCATCAGCAATGCGGGGTTACTTATTTAATACATTCACTCAAATGAGGAATATTTGGCACTAAAGGCAGAATGCTTTTACTGGTGTCAGAGTGATGTTTTCCCAAGATGAAATTCTAATAAACAAATAATAAATTAACGTGAGACTATAAGTATAAATAATGAGTTGTAAAATAAATGTTATTTAAAATGAAATGTCTTTCAGGTATTAAGCTAAATTCACAAGGGTTATTAT
>NZ_CABHXX010000097.1 GCF_902170565.1 Yersinia thracica | reverse complement strand
GGGGAAGGATTCGAACCTTCGAAGTCGATGACGGCAGATTTACAGTCTGCTCCCTTTGGCCGCTCGGGAACCCCACCTAATTTTTAGTACTTGAATGGTGCCGGCACCAAGAGTCGAACTCGGGACCTACTGATTACAAGTCAGTTGCTCTACCAACTGAGCTATGCCGGCATCAAGTGCAGCGCATTCTAGGTAGAGTGGGCCTATGATGCAACAAAAAAATCGCATAAGTCGCCCTTTCGCTCATAAAACCGCCACTTTTCAAACGCCAGACGTATTATTAACCAAGGTTAGTTTAATTAGCGCTCAGAACTTTAGCTATTTTAACCAACTTTATCGCGGAAAATCATCCCAAAAAACCGATAATGTCTCATTGTCGAATAATCTTATTGTCCACACAGCGAAAATAAATTTTGTTCTATGCCCCAAAATGGGGAAATCTTTCTATTAAGGTGCATAAAATCCAAAAAGTGGTCGCTCAATTCTCGTCATTACAAGGTTACATATTTGGCTTGTTTATTGCTTAAACATAACTATTTATTTTAAACATCATATGCGCAGACCGACTGTTGAAGAGGAGTTTAACCATGAAGATAGTTTTACTTAATGCGGCAACATTGCCTATATACCGAAGCGAACTGGCAAGTTTACTGATTGATGCCGTTTCTCATGGTGCTTCAATCGGCTATAACACCCGCAGCCTCTTACAAGAAGAAGCTGAGAGCTACTACCATGGCCTACGCCCAGCCATCACGAAAGGCACGCTATTATTATGGATTGCACGTGATGACGAGGAGATCGTGGGAACCATCCAATTAGATCTCTGCCAAAAACCCAATGGACTAAATCGAGCTGAAGTACAAAAATTATTAGTTCACAGCCGCAGCCGTCGTGCCGGGATTGGTCATAAATTGATTATTGAGATGGAAAATACGGCGGTTCAACTTCGTCGCGGATTGTTATACTTGGATACTGAAGCTGGCTCTCCTGCAGAATCTTTTTACCGAGCACAAGGATATAGATGTATGGGTGAAATTCCTGATTATGCCTGTACTCCTGATGGTTATTATCATCCAACCGCAATTTATTTCAAACTCTTATTCTCTGCAAATCAAGCACATACTTTTATAGCCAGCTAGCCATGATAAACGCCTTCAAACATAAGACAAAAGCTTGGCATTCCCTTTCTTAATTTATTGGAATAGCAACATACATCAAAGAAATCACTCACTAAATACAAAAATGTCTACGCCAAAAAGCAAGCTGCCTATAATATGCAGCTTGTTTATTATCTGGAGTTGGCGTCCAGCGCCTTTCCCAACCTGCGTTAACAGGCAGAATTTGGCTTATGATAAAAAGAGATCAATCTTTAGCGACGCCTTATCTACAGTTCGATCGTACTCAGTGGGCGGCTTTACGCGACTCAGTACCATTGACGCTAACAGAAGAAGAAATAGTTAAACTCAAAGGGATTAACGAAGACCTTTCCTTAGATGAAGTGGCACAGATTTATCTGCCGCTCTCACGCCTACTTAATTTTTATATCAGTTCTAATTTGCGTCGCCAGGCAGTTCTGGAGCAATTCCTTGGAACTGATGGCCAACGCATCCCTTATGTTATTGGTATTGCGGGCAGTGTTGCAGTGGGTAAAAGTACAACGGCCCGCTTATTGCAAGCATTGCTGAGCCGCTGGCCAGAACATCGCAGTGTAGAACTGATTACTACTGATGGTTTTCTTTATCCGAATAAAGTGCTTAACGAGCGCGGATTGATGAAGAAGAAAGGATTCCCACAATCCTATGATATGCACAGTTTGGTGAAATTTGTCTCTGAAGTAAAATCCGGTGCTGACCATGTTACAGCACCAGTTTATTCTCATTTAATATATGATATTGTCCCAGATGGTAATAAAATTATCAAACAGCCGGACATCCTTATATTAGAGGGATTAAATGTGTTACAAAGCGGGATGGATTACCCTCATGACCCGCATCATGTATTCGTTTCTGACTTTGTAGATTTCTCTATATACGTGGATGCACCTGAGGATTTACTCCAAAGTTGGTATATCAATCGGTTCCTTAAGTTTCGCCAAGGTGCGTTTTCCAACCCTAATTCTTACTTCCATAACTATGCAAAATTGCCTGAAACCGAAGCAGTCAAGATTGCAACACAGTTATGGAAAGAGATTAATGGATTGAATTTAAAGCAGAATATATTGCCAACCCGTGAGCGAGCAAGTCTGATAATGACAAAAAGTGCCAATCATGCGGTTGAAAGTGTGCGTTTAAGAAAATAGTAAATAGCGGGTAGTAATAACTGCCCGCTTAGCTTCTTGACTAAACTCCACGAAGGGATATTTCGCCACCAATATAAGGTTTTACATTACCGTTTTGTTCTAATAATAATGCGCCCTGTTGATCTATTCCCCGAGCAATACCAAATATTTCCTGATTCCCAATAATCAATTTCACAGGACGATCAAGATAATTATCCATTTCCCGCCAGCGAGAAATAAAGGCAGACAGACCTTCATTTTCAAATTTAACCACCGCCAGCCGTAATTCAGATAATAATTCAGCGGTCAGTTTATTACGATCAATAATAACCCCAGCTTCCTGTAAGTTAATCCAATCTTGGCTAATAACATTGGTCATTGACTCACGCATGGTCAGATTGATACCGGCACCAATAACCAACTGTGCTGCATCACCCGTTTTACCCGTGAGCTCGACTAATATACCCGCCAGCTTCTTATCATTTAAATACAAATCATTTGGCCATTTAACACGAACTTGACCTGCACCCAATTTGTGCAGTACCTCGGCCATGACAATACCTACAACTAAACTTAGCCCCATCGCAGCCGCAGGGCCTTGCTCCAATCGCCAGAACATTGATAAGTAAAGATTAGCACCAAAAGGAGAGATCCATTGGCGGCCACGTCTACCACGCCCTGCTTGCTGATATTCAGCGACACATGCATCACCAGATTTAAGTTCAGTGATACGATCTAAGAGATATTGATTCGTCGAATCAACTACTGGTAATACCGCGACTTGACCGGCGGGTAAATAACTTAATATGGCCTGTTCATCAAGTAATTGGATAGGTACTGGCAGACTATAGCCCTTACCAGGCACTGTGAAGACATCTAGCCCCCATTCTTTGATAGTTTGCATATGCTTATTAATTGCAGCGCGGCTCATACCCAGCATTTCACCCAATTGCTCACCTGAGTGAAAAGCACCATCGGCCAGTACGCCAATTAATCGCAAGGGGACTTTAATATCTTTCAAGACAAATACTCCACAGCATTAACTTCACCATCACTAGCGATAAAGCGCACCTCTGGTTCCAGCCAGATGGCAAATTTCTTTGCGACCTGCTGACGAATATAGCTAGCAAGGCCTAGTACATCTTGGCCTGTAGCCTCTGCGAGATTAATCAGCACCAAAGCTTGCTGCTGATGCACTGCGGCACCACCAATCTGGTATCCTTTGAGTGCACATTGATCAATAAGCCAGCCCGCAGCCAGCTTTACGGATCCATCGGACTGTGGGTAATGAGGGGCATTGGGAAAGAGCTTCACGATATCTGCAGCCACAGTTGCATCCACAACGGGATTCTTGAAGAAACTGCCGGCATTGCCAGTCACCGTCGGGTCAGGTAGTTTGCTCCTACGCATCGCGCAGACGGAGTTGAAGATATCTTTTGCTGTCACAGTCAATGGATCCATCCGAGTTAAATCACCATAACCCAATGTTGGTATCCAAGACTTCACTAACTTGATACCCACAGCGACGATGGCGAACCCATTGCCATAGCGATGCTTAAATATGCTATCACGATAGCCAAACTGACAATCTAGCGCAGAAAGGCGCAGAACCGTGCCCTTCTCCATATCAAGTAAATCAACGTATTCACACACTTTTTGCAACTCAACACCATATGCACCAATATTTTGAATTGGCGCAGAACCGACACAACCTGGGATCAAAGCCAAGTTTTCTAGGCCCGGCATGTTATTTTGCAACGAATAGCATACTAATTGATGCCAATTCTCCCCTGCTCCAACATGAAGATGCCAGGCAATATCGTCTTCGGTGAAAGTGATACCCTTGATGCGATTAAGTAACACTGTTCCTGAATAATTTTCGATAAATAGTACATTGCTACCTTCACCAAGCAAAAGTACAGGTTGATGCTTAGAGACAGACTCACGCCATGCATCAACCAATTCTTCAGGAGAGTTGGCACTGATGACATTGTTCGCATAGGCTGATAACGCGAAAGTATTGAGATGTTTTAGCGGGGAACATTGATTCGACATAACATTAAGTACTCATTCTTACTGGCTCTGGCGCTAGCCTAACCGACCAATATACTCATATTGTATTTTGTTTTAAGTGGATGCATAAAAATCTATGGTCACCCC
>NZ_CABHXX010000096.1 GCF_902170565.1 Yersinia thracica | reverse complement strand
GCGGTGGTGGCGGCGGTTGCGACCCTTGCGGCGGCTACCATTGGGATCCGTTTATCAACTGACGCGCCGTGATAATCGCACGCCGTTGATGGTCTGAAGCTCATATATTTTCGTTCGATGGGGCTTCAGACCTCTTTACCAAGTCTTTTTGCCAAGTCTACGAAACCCGGCCTATTCAGTCATTAGCTTGGAAAACTAGGGTTGGGCCACCCAACTACCCCCGCAGAAATGAAAAGGCTCACCGAAGTGAGCCTTAAAATTTGGAGCTTTGTTTCAACAGCAGCCTGATGAAAAAGTGAAATTTATACTCTCTATTTATTTTGACCAAACAACAAATTGGTTGTCTGTTTGTCAACGGCACCGCTATTCTTTCCGTCAACTCCGTGATAACGATCTTTGCGGCATAACCTTTCTTTTACATCACAGAAAACACCATTTGCAAAGGTGAATCGCGTATGGTCGAAATCGCCTAGGGCAACTATCCGCTCACTTTTTTTCTTGCCTAAGTACCGTTCTGTCAGTGGTACCGAAATACCTTTCGTGTCCGCACACACAAAATTATCACATACCACCCCAGAAACTGGTGATTTCAGCCTCTTTTGTGTCGCCGCGTTAGCATTAGTCGCAATAAAGCCCAATGACAAAACCAACACAGCCAGTAATGTCTTCATTGTCTCGTCCTGTGTAGTGGAAGTCTGGAGCGGCCAGCAGGGATAGAACCCGCAACCCAATAATTATAAGTCTAGTGCTCTAACCCACAGAACAAAAGAGCCATAATACAAAAGCACACTGAACATCTCCGGGCGCCCCCATCGTCGACTTAATCCAATGTGCTTTTGTATTTAAAAATATCCCGCCATCGACACAAGGAACTTCGTATCATCATCTTTTGCTGAGACAACAGTCCAAATGAATGAACTAATGGCGGGGAATACCGTTTTTAAAATCGGCAATAAAAAAGCTTAAGGATGCCGTATAACCGGCACAACTTACCCTAATAACGGTAGAGATCGCTCAACAAACTATAAAAGCTAAAAATGAGAGAGTAATCACAATAATTCATCAACCCACCCATTAGTAAGATGTATTGATGCTTTCACAAGTGTTGACTTATAGACAGAATCATCCTGTGAGGAAAATACTGCAAATCCCTTTACGGACTTCATGATAGAAATGGTATTTTTATCATTATATTTTTTCAAAAAAACTAATTAATATTAAAACTTAACACTGCACTTCCTGAGTAAGTTCCCGGTTCAACCTTATTACCCTGAGTCGTTAATTCAGAGGTCACTTCGATTGGTTCTGAAATAGGCGTTGCAGACGACGACACGGGTATACCCTGTGATGCATTCTTTCCATTAATTTTGATAACAGCGTCAATATTTTTACCTAATTTGACGGATGTTCCATCAAGTGAACTCCAATTGCTCCCTGACGAAGAGATGAGTTTTAGTGTCCCCGATTTTACACTTGAACTGCAGGTTAGCACTGTCGATACTGTTTTTTTGCTTCCCTGAATCTCTTTTTCATGTATAGAACCATAGTCAATGACTAAATTGCTGGCAGTGAATTTACATGTATCTCTGACGGTAATACGAAGACTCCCGGTATAATCGAACCAATAGTTACCCCTTTCATGTCGCATAGAACATGATGCTGTCCCGCAGTATTGATGATTAAATGAGGCAATTACCCCCCGATAAATATAAGTTCCAGCAGGCGTATTCTCCGGCGCTGATATTTCTATTGGTGCGGTATAGTTCTCATTATGCCAAACGTATGGCCTTGTCTCTGGTACATTAAACCATCCAATCCAGGGACTATAGTGATACGCGACCCCATCGGTAAAGGACAAGTTTCGTGATTGTCTATATATATAGTTACGACCTGATGATGGTTGTCCTTTAATATTAAATATAACCCCATTAGCATTAATGGTTTCTGGTGCTGTTATAGCCACTCCCATCATCCAGCGGTCATTCTCTATACCAGGATGAGAATAGATCGTACCATTATTACAGCCTGACACACAGGATGCACTCTCCCCATTAGAATTATAGTTTCCAAGAATATCTAGTGATATATAAATCTTTTCTGCACTTCCTCCTGGAGTCAAAATAACGTCTCCCGAGGGTAATGACCACGTATGTTCTATTCTTGATGATTCTTGCACATAGTTATAAGCCAGCGAAAATTGAGAATAAAAAAACATTGTGGCTATTATTGCCAACTTTGTTATTTGCATAAAAAAATAACTGCATTTAATTAGCATTCTACTATATAGCATAATAAATTCCTGATAGGTTTATCGAAAAGAATCTAATTCCACTCAAAAGTTCACTTTTTTCTTGTGTCTTTCAGTACCGATATTTATCACAGGCGTTTTAAAAGCTACTGATAATTTATCATCAGGCTGGCCGTCGCTTGAAAAGCACCGGCCTGCAATTGCCCTACGGACGGCGTCACCAACCGTGCTTTCAACTGCAGTTGTCCATCAACTATACTTTCTACTGGCACCCACTGATTCAGGTTTACCGGTGTTGTACCCGCTTTACCCGATGTTAGTGCTATTCCTAACCCGTTCAGCGAGGTAGAAAGGACGTTTGCTCCCATAGCACTCATCACTCCGTAACTCGTTGGACTTATATACATTTTAAGAATTTTGCCAGTCGGTGCGGAATTGTCGCAACTTATCTTCAGATTCACCGACTGCTCAGCATCCACCGTTCCCACTCGTTCCAAACTTAGCTCGCCGAATGGAACCTCTACCGCCGATTCACCATTATTACCTGTCACTGTGCATACCGGTTCCAGAATAATCGCTTTAATCGTAATAGGGAGAGTTACGGCCTGTCCATGTGCACTCCAGAACAACATACACAACCACATGCCGTGTATTAATTGCTTCATCATCTGTTTCCTCAAATTAGAGCCAAATTGCCGTTACTGAAGCTTTACCTCTGTATTCTCTGACATATTTTTACTGATAGGACACCTCAAACGTCGCCGTCGCTGTATACGGCCCTTCTTTCACTGCTGTCGTATCCGGTGCTAACGCATAAGCACCAAAACGAAATCGGTTGACCTGCTCACTACCTGTTGCTGTTATTCGCCCCGCAGAGACTGGTTTACCCAACGAGATTAAGGCACCGGAGCCATCCTCCAGTCCGATCAACAGACCGGTTCCGCCCTCTGTTGCCAACATCGTTATCCCGCCAACATTTTGGGTTTTGGCTGCACTGAACGTCATCGTTACCAGTTTCCCCTGCATAGCTGCTGCGCAATCTTTCAGCCCGATATCAAATGGCTCGCTCGGCGTACGTCCATCTTTTATAAAAGCTTGTACCGAGTGGGAGGGTAGCGTCACTAATAAGGGCGTATCCCCCCGCTCAAGCTGACACTGAGTGTCCAACAGCGTGCCGCTAAATGTCAGATCGACTCCTCCCCCTGCTGCGGCTCCCCATTGGGGGATAGCAGCCAGCAGCGCCAACACACATCCTACATTGCCTCTACTCATCATCCTCTCCACACGCAATGTCACTCCTGAAACAGGAAGCTTTTGGCTAAACCTTTTTCACAACACAGTTCCCACCAGTGCAACTGAACTTCAACACTGGTCGACCACCATAATCGTTGATATAGGTCAGATAAGGTGTAGCGTAGTGACCAATTTTCACCTGATAATTACTTTTGGGGGAGACCATCACCACATCAAATGCCTCATTCTCAGACTGTCGCTGACTGCCAGCCAGACCAATTATTGTGATGTAATAAGGTGTCGGATTCTCTATTCGGTAGCCGCCGCCCTCCTCATGCAAGATCAGTTGGTCTTGCCAGACCGCGCCAGGAGCGGCAACTATCCCTTTCGGACGATAAAATAATTTGATCTTGGTCTGTAATGCTATTTGCAACACATTGGGCTGGTCACTACGTGGTGGAATTTCCCGTAAGTTAAAATAAAATAATGATTCTCTATCCTGAGGAAGCTGCTTGGCATCCGGAGTTGACGACACCCGCAACATGCTTTTCATTCCCGGCTCCAAACGCTGTACCGGTGGTGTTACCACTAACGGTCCCTGCACCAATTTCTGTTGATGCTCTCCCTCTAGCCAGACTTGCGCCAAATATGGCAATTGCTTATTTTCATTACTAATATTTAGGGTAAGAGACTTATTATCTGCATTAAATATTGCTCTAGTTCGGTCTAATCCCACAGCCGCTTGTACCGCCGGGTGTATCGCAAACAGTATTGTTATCGAAACCAGGCTTAATACCTTATGTATACTTATCATGTTGTCTTATCCTATATATTAAGGCTGTATGCCTGTTAATGCTTAGCTGCCACAACGGATCCACACGGCAATAGCAGCTGCTTACCCTTTAAATCTGAAGGAATATTGACTTCACAACGACTCTGCCCATCCCAAGCCACATCAAGTACCGTATTGGGGTTAACCCCACTCAGCCATGCCAGACCACTGTCTCCGACGATACCCAACTCCCTACCTTTTCGGTCACGCACGCTGGCAGCAAATGGGGGATATGTACCGTCTTTCAGCCGGAGAACCGCAAACAGCCGCTCCCCTTTCAATACACTAAAATGCTGGTAACCAATGGCACCATCGGTTAGTGCTGTTTCCACAACGCCTTGGGTTGCCTCTATGTCATCGGCCATATTGTTGATATCGACTCGCGCCGTGGTGCGGTAATAACTGTTAACATCAGTTAACACCCCAATGCCCCACGAATTAGTGACCACGCGGCCGTCATCCACCGGTACTCCGCTTATTCCATCGGTATCTATCATCAAACGGGTACTGCCGTTATATCCACCAGAGTGCAGCGCTACGCCTTTACTTGTCGCCGTCATCCCTCCAATAGCACTGACGCCCAAAGAGGTATAGCTGTTCTCTGCCATTGTCACATTACCGGTCATGTTTGCCAGAGAACCGTTGTGGGTGTACATGCCACTAAACTGGCTGCGTGTAGCTTGCCCATTGTCCTGATCTAGCCCCACATTCAGGTTGTAGCTGTCAAGCCGCCCGACAGGGGCGTAATATCCCACACGCTGGCCGACCCGTTTCCCGCTATAATCGCTACTGTAGTTGGCCGTTCCTTTTCCTATCGGCACTGACAACGTCAAATTGATAGTATCGTCATTACGCTCCAGATACTGGCTACGGCTACCCGTTGCGATCAGAGACAGGTTCCTTAGACCGAGTGACGGCAGATCAAACCAGGTATTTAGGCTAACGCCATACTGACCGGTACCTCCGCGATCCCAATAGTTCTGGAATTGATAATTGAGACTGAGGGATAGCGGTAAAACCAACTCATCAAATCGCTTGCTAATATTGATCTGATAACGTTCCCTCTGATGAGTCGTGTCATTGTCTCGAAACCGGGCATCTAAATACTGCTGCATGGACATATAGTCATGCTCGGAGAAACGGTACCCAGCGAAGGTCACATCAGTATTAGCATCATCAAAGTGCTTGGAATAACTCACATGCCATGATTTGCCTTCCCGCCGCCCTTGCAGGGGTAAGTTTGCTAATGATTGGGTAACATCTAGTGCCGCAGTACCAAACTGGAATAAGTCGCGACCAGCACCTATCGCCAAAGCCTGATAATCATCCGACGCCGTTGCACCGCCATACACCGACCAGCTGTTAGATATCCCCCAGGATGCCTCTCCCGTTGTAAACAACGGCCCTTCTGTATTACGGTTCCAGGTACTGGGCTGCCCAGTGACCACTTGATAACGGACCTGGCCCGGGCGAGTCAGATAGGGCACCGATGCCGTAGTGACACTGAAAGTCTGCACTTCGCCATTTTGTTCTATCACTTTCACATCCAACTGACCGCGGATACCACTGTCCAGATTCTGGATACGAAATGGTCCGGCAGGTACCATGCTGTCGTAAACCATCCTTCCCTGCTGTGTTACCGTAACTCTGGCGTTGGTTCTCGCCACCCCAATGATTTCATGCGCATAGCCGCGCAAGCGCGGTGGTAACATACTCTCATCGCTGGCCAGGCTAACGCCAGAGTAACGCCATGAGTCAAATAGGTTAGAGTTGACATTACTTTCCCCTAAGGTCAGAACCGCTTCAATTGTCGGTAATGGTCGGTACAGATAAATACGGGTCAGGTCAAAGGTATGTTGTGAACCGCCCTTATCACTGGCTCGGACGTAGCTGCCCTGATAATCTCCTCGTAGACGCCATGCCCCCATATTCCCGCCCAACGTACCGCTGAAACCTGTATTTTGTTGTTGACCATGACTCTGCGTCCGGGTCATCGTGCTATTGATGTTGTAGTCCAACATCACCCCTGGAATACCATTATCCCAACGGGAGGGGGGTAACCAAGTCGCATCTGAATATTCCAACCACGCCTGAGGCATGTTGATATTCAGAGTGCTATTGCCGATATCGCCTTTCAAAGTGGTGCCTTTCAGTGGTGCAAAATCTGCACACTGTCCCTGATGCCAGACACCTACCAGCTTCAGGGCCTTTTCTGTCAAACCCAAGTTGCCAAGCAATTCTGGCGACAGACAAGCCTCTGGCATATTTAAAGGAGATGAAGCCTCCGCGGAGACCTGACGAATATAGAAAGGAATCGCAATATCATTCCCTACTCTTTCGCCATTTAATTTCATTTCCATCTGGTATACACCAGGTAAAATATAGCCTTCCCGTGAAAACCGGGAGAAATCTATATTCTTCTTATCATCCGTATCGAGAATGTCAGTATTAAACTCCACTGAAAAAACCTTGATAGAGAATAGTGACATAATGATTAAGACAGAGATTCTATTTGTGTTCAATACACGCTGTTTCATAATTATCACCGGAATAGTTATTTGAATTCCGTATCATTAATTCCTGCTATTGACACGAGCGTACCCTTCCGCACAGAGGAATGACTCGTAAGCCACCTGAGCAGATATAAATTTTATTTTTAAATGAAATGATTATTTTAAAGTTAGTTTGGCGTATTAACCCACTAGGAGATAATACGCCATAATTATTCCCTGGCTCCAGAGAAAAACCCTCTAGAAAAGGCACAGTACAACATTAACTCAAACAGCCTAATAGCATCTATTCAATCCCCCTCTTCCTATATGGAAGAGGAGTCAGAAGATTACTTATAGGCAATGACGAAATTGGTTGTCGCTTCGAAATTACCCACAGTAACATTGGTTGCTGTATCTGCCTTTTTGGCTTCTGCGGTATAAGTCAGGATATTATCACCTGTCGGATTCATCCCAATGATAGGTTTGGCAGTACCAAAAATGATGCCAGAAATAGCGATTCCAAGCCCGGTAGCTGCGCCATGAGTGGTGAGTAGATTTTTACCACTTAGCAAGTCAGTGCTAGCAAATGTAATATCAGCAGTTTTTCCTGTTAAATTACAATTTTCCAGATGGATCTGAAACTTCTTGGCTGTTACAACATTGGCATTCAGCTGGGATAGCGAAAGTTGACCGAAGGGTACTTTGACATCCATACCATCTTGGCCTGGTGCTAAATTACAAGGTGAATCTACTACTTCACCATTAAAGGTTATTTTACCATTATTACCTGTCGCCGCCGTTGCGCCATAAGAAATCACACCCAGTACAGCGATAATAGCTAATTTAGAGACTTTCATAAAATTATTTCCTTATTTGTTTTTGAAAAAATAAACATCAAACCCTATCTGACATGTAGATATAAAAACATAAAAAGATAGCGTTACCACAAATGAATGATGGTGTAATTTATCTATCCATTACTCACCACATCATCATTCAAAGTACATTTTGAAAATAGTCATTCCCTCTGGGGGATTTATACTCCAGATTAATTTAAAAAATAATCCATCCTAAAGATAAAAATTATCGGTTGCCATTTAGCTCACATATCATGGCATTCAAAGAGTCTATTCCGGTGCGCCGAAGCCCCCTTTGTTTATAACGACTGACTGAGTTATATGACAAGCCGATATTATCGGCGATATAATTCAAATTCTTACCACGCAACAACTCACATAACACGGCGCGTTCTTTGGCCAGATAAATGGTTGTCTTTCTACATTGCTGTTTATATTGCTGTGGCGTTCTACGCCACATAAGCCGTAGACGTTCTGCTAATGATGCCAATGGTTCACGAGCGGACAGCACCATATCGAACCCGGCAGCATCAAGCATTCTTTTCAGCACTGGTGTATCATGTAGTGTCACGCCGCCTCTATGACAATGCTTTGGTACCGATACCTCAAGCAGGTCGGCCATTTCCTCTGTTGTTCCCTTCGCTACACAAAGCAACAAAGTCACAATTGGCTGAATCAGTGCTTGATGTAAAGCATCTCGCGTAGTGACCACTTGGCATTCTGATTTGCCGGGCAAGTTTTGGCATAAACTAACCAAACCCAATGCAGCATGCGGACATTCGGAATAAATCACGATGCGTTTATCCATGTTATCTAACCTCCTTTGGGTTTTATAACCGATCCTATCAGGGCAATTTTATGAACTCGTTCCTTTCATAAGATCCATATGTGCTTTAAATCCAAACAGCTAACTAAACCAAGATAAACTCTTGGTTATAAACATACTTTACTCACAACAATCACCTACTACTCATGAGTAAAAATCAGCCTGAGGTAAAAAATCATTATTTTATAAGTTACTCTACCCTCTTCACTTTCAATTACTTTCGACACGGCCGACTTTAAAAAAATACCGATTACCATTTTACTTATAATAGAAATGACCGTCTAATCCAGCACTGTAAACT